>NZ_CP146091.1:1252984-1879476 GCF_037023145.1 Ralstonia sp. RRA
CTGCCTTTCTTCCGCTTGGAGGTGAGGGCCATGCACTCGTCCAGTTCCCAATCCTCTACATAGCGGTCGCGCGGTTGCTCGCCCTTGAATCGCACCTCGTTCTTGAACGGATGGCGGTCGATGTAGCCCCAGGAAACGGCCATCGTGAACGCGTGCGACAAGACCTCGATTTCCTTCTTGCCAGCGGTGGGCGCTTTCACCTTGGCGCGAGTGCCGTCGGGCTTTCTAACTTCCTTCGTGCGCGTATCGACGTACTCGTAGACATGGCGCGGTTTGAGTTCGCTCAGTGCCCACTTGTTAAACTGGATGCGCAGTCGCTTGACGCATAGTTCGTGGTGAGCCTGAGTGCTGGGTTCCTTTTCGGGGATCACCTCTAAGGCGTACCGGTCGAGCAGATCGCCGATCGTCCGGCAATTGTCTTGCACGTCCATGCGTTGCCGCCAGGCACGATAGGCCTCTGGCAGTGATGAGCCCAAGCGGAAACGCTTCTTGCCATCCCAATGCTCTTCAAGGCCAGGCGGCACACGGTAGTAGTACGCGCCGTGGTGTAGTTGCCAGCGCGCCGGCAAGCCGCGATTCTCGGCTTTGCGCTTGGGTGGCATTACATCAGGCTCCGATCAAGTTCGCGCTCGCGGACGCGTCGCGTCTCCTGCTTCACTCCAAGCAAGTGCTCGACGTGCTCACGCGCAACCAGAATACGCCCGTCTGCACGCTTGATGTGCTCAATGCCCATCGAGTTCAGCGCGCGGTCCTGGGCGTCCGACCGTTTGCGCCCGGTCAGGCGTTCGAGTTCGTTGGCGGTGAGAAACATTTTCCAGTTCCTGCAGGTTGTTTCGATGATTCGTGCTGCTGTTTCGGTCATGCTGGTGTTACGGAATGAGTAACGACTTTTCGTAGTCGATTGCAGCTTCTGTGTCTTTGCTCTAGCGTGAGGGCCATCCCTATCAAAGAGAGGCCACCATGGAAGAACTCCACAACGCTGCGCCGCCGGTTACAGGGCATGCTTACCCGTGCAGAAACGGGTCTTGGCAACCACTTGCTTGGCATGCAGTCGACGGCAGCTCGACCCGATGCGAGGAGGTGAGCGGCGGCGCTTACGACACGCAAGAAGATGCAGAGCGAGCGGCGGCAGAAGCGGGGCGCGCTCGTCTCCAATATCCTGCTCAGGGCTGATTGTTGGGTCATTCGTAGTACTGCCCAGGTTCAAGGCCATAAGGCACAGTGTCGATGGCCCGTTTGTATCCGATCTTGAATCCCTCTTCCTTGCCTTCTTGGCGCTCTTGAGGGAGCCAGTTTGTGTACATGCCTCGGTCGTTGATGGTGAATTGCAAGCGCAAGCATGGGTCTCTACTCAGCCTGGCAAAGTCGGGCACCTCGAAAAGCTGGCATTTCTCCACGATCATCCGCGCGAGCTTGGCCGCCATGACGTTCTTCATACGAGAGACGAAAGCGGCGGGGTTCTCGCGCGCCACCATCAAGTCCATTGGATCCAGTGGTTCCTGAATTGCGAACTCGATTGGCTTGGGGCGCTGAGGCATCTCAAACGTCATGGATTCAGGTCTGAGAGCCATCACCTCTCCCCACCAGTGTCCTTGGTTGTTGGCGCGCTCGTTGCGGGCGGTTGTGCAACAACGCTGATTGCATAGTCAACGGCATATCGTTTGATGCCGCCGATCAGAGCAAGCCAGCGCGCCTCTATTTCTGCTTGGCTGACTCCGTCAGTGCGAGCCATGCCGTATTCCCCAATCGTTGCAAGCAGGTGCTGCGGCAGCGTTGGCGGCAGAGGTATGCTCTTCTCACTCATCCCGCCATCCCGCATCTGCCAGTGCTGCCGCTGCGCGGACGATGTTTGCGATTGACTCAACAATTTCGACGCGTACCTCGTGATCGATCCCGGCAAAGCCCTGCTTAATGCCGCGACGGTCGGTCAAGTCATGGAGAATTCCGCGCGCAGCAGCGTGCGCCCAATCTACGGCTGGTGGCGGGTTCGTGCCGTCTCCAACCCACCATTCATCTGTAGCGTCGAACGGGTATTGGGCGCCACGTTGCAGCGAGTGCTTTGCCAAATCACTCATGGCCATCCCCTCCCTGCGCTGCCGGTGTGGGCGCGGCGGCGATGACGGCTTTCTCGTTCGCGGATTTCATTGCGGCATCAAACGTAGTCCCGCGACCAGACACAAAAAGGTCAATCTTTTCGCGCTCTTCGTCCGACAAGGCGTGCCACCATTTGCGGCCAGCGTCATCCCGAGTGAGCATGACAGTGCCCCAGTTCGCCGGATTGGAGGCATTCATGCTGAAGTCTGCGGAATAGAAGCACCACCCCTCCGCCACGCCCGCCCGCTGGCAGGACTGGGCGGACTGGGCGGCGCAAGCTTGCCAACCTTGCCACGCTTCGTGCGTTGGGGCACTAATATACCAACCACAATTCCCCTTGGCTAAGTGCATATTCTTGCTCTGCGCCCACGTCTCAAACGCCTTGCGCTCATCCCCCACCGGCTCGGCCTGCTGTTGGGCGGCTTGTATAGCTGCATCCCACACAGGCCGGAAGGCATTGCCGTCCATGTCTTCATGCTGGGCGCGAAACTCATCTGCCGCAGCAGAGTTCCACCACGTATCGAAATCTATCATTTGACCCCCGCGTGTTTAGCAGCTGCGGCGATGCCTGCCTTCAGAGCAGCTGCAGCTTTGTTGAGAACCATCCTGCTATCACAGTCCAACCAAGCATCGGCAGCGGCCTTCCGCATCTGCGCTGTGGGCTCAAGCGGGACAAGGACAAAACCGGGCGCCTCGCTCGGCTCGGCCACAGTCGCGGCGCTGCGAGTGAGAATGGCGCTTTCAATGCTGCGCGCAAAGCGGATGTGTCGGCACCATCCCGGCTTCTGCGGCGTGTCGTGGCATGCCTCATTCCACAACGCTTGGATTTCCCCATCGCTCAACGCCTGCGCTGCTGGGGCGGAGGAGTGGGTGTCATACAGCGCCCGCAATTTGTCCTCGATGCCGTCAAGGTATGGCCCAACAGTCGAGCGCTCTTGCGCGTCGTAAGGGAATTCAGTACCCGCGCCAAGGGCGTCGCGCGCATTGCAAACGATGGTGATTGCCGCATCGAGCGTTGCTGCGTCGTGCATCTTCGACCCCGCATCAGCCTGTGCGCGCAGGGCTTCTTTGATGCAGTCTTCAGCAGCGGCAACGAAGAACGGCACCGAATCTGGGTTGTGCCCTTCCTTGAAATAACGCTTGCCGATTTCGATGATTCGTTCCTTACTCAGCATGTCTTCTTCTCCTGTTCGCGGGCGGCGCGGAACGCCTTTGTAAGTTGTCTGTTCACGGCATGGCCGCGCGAGCGCACTACGTTGGCAACCTGCGCGCGGTCGTGGTGGCTTGCCGTCGCTTGCCTCAGCAGCCCGAGGTAGCTGTTTTCTGTCATCGTGTGGATGTCTTCTTCGGCTGCGTCAATGCGCGTTCAACTGACCAACCGAGACGCAGCCTCATCCTGAGCGCATTGGGCGTCATCCCGATTTCTTTGGCCCAATTGATAAGCAGTTTGGTTGTTCCCTGAAACGAGAGGGTTTCAGTTGGATAGGACTTGCCGCGCGATGTTCTGCAAGGATCGGCCAACGACTGCTCATGGCTCCAACCGCGGCGTAGACGTTCGATAACTGTCGATGGATTCAGTCCTAATGTTCGCGCCCATTCGGTGGCCGTCTTGGTTACGCCATCGCGCGTGATGAGGATGCAGCTCGAACGGTTGGCGTTTTGCTCAGCCATCGTTGCCCAACGGCAATTCCCAGGCTCGTAGTTGCCGTTTGCATTCGGAAAACGATCAAGCGTGTGCTTTTCTGGGCATTCGCCCATATCCGAGAGGAATACCTCAAAGCTGGCCCAACGCTCGCAGCAGGTCACGCCGTCGTAGTGCTTGGCGTGATGCGCATCGCGGCTGCTGATCGATGTGCGTTGACGCATGGCCTTCCAGCGCCGATACGTCAGCGAACCGTGATAACCGTGCTTGATGTTGCCGTTCTTGTTCATGTCTGAGCTTTAATGCCATCTGCGACATTTGCGCGGAAGACCAGAACCATGATCTCGATGCACTCTGCGCTGATCTTCTCGCCGATGCTGCGCTTGAAGTCGCGGGCCATGTTCTTGACCAGGTCCGTCACCACGTCCAGCAACCCATAGGCCGCTTTGTAGATCGGAAGGTTTGTGTGCAGTGCCACGGTGGATGTAATTGTTAAATTACAAAAGGATCAATCTGCGGACGGCACGGGCGCGCAACTCGTCGTCGCGGCTGATGCCGCTCTGGCCGCCGTAGCCGAAACCCTGACACCAAGCCCAGCCGGACTCGCGCTCGCGAGCCTCTCCGGACCAGTACCAGGTGCCCTGGAACTCATCTTTGAGATTGGCGTACAGAAGCGATTGCTCGCGGCGCGTCGGCAACTCGCCGCCCTGTTCCTTGGCCCACTGCTTGGCGTCGTCCCAGTTCAGTTCAGCTTCATCGCCGGGGAGGAGGATCAGGTGATGATCGGGCTCGCCGTCTTTGCCGAGAATGAAGCCGGCATACTGCTCGCCGGGGTTCAGTTGGATCGTGCCGCCGGCGACCTTGTATTCGCGCGCAGCTGCCTTGCGGATTGCCTCGATCATGGCGGTGATCTCGGCTTGCTTTGCTTCGACTGCTTCAAGCGTTGGCGTCATTGCTGACTTCTCCTGAAAATGGATGAAGGGTTAAATCGTCAATCTGCGGACGGCACGGGCGCGCAACACGGGGCTCTGCTGGATGATGCACTGGCTGCCGAGGCAGAAGAGCTGAAACCAAGCCCAGCCGGCATATTCGGGATCGTCGTCCGGCGTGTTCGACCAGTACGCGGCTTGCTTGAATTGGCTGCGGTGCTGCTCATACGCGATCACCAATTCAGCACGTGTCGGAAGATCAGCATTCAGGCTCTTGGCCCATTCCATGGCGTCAGGCCAAGTCATGCGCGTTTCCGCCTCAGCGGGAAGCAGGATCGTGTGGGTTACATCGCCGGTTGCGTTGATCAGGCCGCAGAGGTAGATCTCACCTTCGCTGAGCGGCGGGATTTGGATTTGTTGCATGTGCTCTCCTACTGGTTGAAAAATCGTCAGAACCAAGCCGCCTCAGTTGGCCTGTGCGGCTTCCACTTCGCTGTCCAACACGCATGCCGACGCTTCACATCAGCACGCATCTCTTCCTCTGCATGCTCGTCGCTGCGCTTTCGCCATTCTTCGACCGTCAAGCTCGGTTCGCTGCCCAGCCCCCATGCTTCGATAGGCGCATGGTTGCGAACATCGCGGAGTCGCACACACGCGCTTTTCCCTCGCCGTGCAACACCTGCACACGCGCCCGACAGCAACTCTCCGAGAGGCCGGTGAGCGTCACCATCTCCATGATCGTGAGCCCACCTGTGCCCGCCGAGAGCAGCGCCGCGAGTACCTTTGCCGTCGTCTCTTCGCGGATCTTGCTGACGCGCTTTACTAGGTGTGCAGGCTGCTTGCTTGTGGTTCGTTGCATATCAGTCTCGGGCGATATGTGGAGGTTGGGGTGGTGGTCAGAGCGTTATCAGGCGCTCTTGCGCTCCAGTTCCGCGACCATCTGCTGCAGTTCGGCTTCGAACTGCAGAAGGGCGCCCAGCATTTCGCTGATGAAATGGTCGTCGCGAAGAATGCGCTGCACGTACAGTCGAAGGCGCTCACACTGGCGCGGGTCGTAGCTGATGAAGTCCCACCAGGCGCGGCCGGTGACCATCATGTTTCCCTGCACCTGCGGCATGTGTTCCTCAGGCATGCCGCAGAGCCACGTGTTGATGTGGACGGCTTCATCGTGCGGAGACTTGATTTCAATGCCGCCGACGGCGCTTACCAAGCCATCGGGGGAAGCGCCAATGAAGTCATATCGAGGGTGCACGACAAAAGGGCTACGCTCGACGATGTTGCCGCTGACGAGTTCGTACGTCTGGACGGCTGCCTCCTCGACCTCAGTACCCCACGTCAGAGCCCGCCCGCCAATTTCGTGCGCGGGGGTGCCTGCCATGCGTTCAAATGCCAGCTTGCGCATGAGCGTGCCTCGTGCTGCGGTGGGCTTGCCGCCCTTGGTGGTACTGATGATGTCGACAAAGCACGAGGCGGTCAGCTTGCCGGCACGGGCTTGGTGCCACTCTTCTGTGCGCTGATCAGCCATTGCTTTGCTCCTGAGCTTGAACATCGGTCGGCGCAGCCTCACCGGTCAGCGCTTTGAGGCGCGACAGTTCGTCAGGGCCGATGGCCTTGCGGTCATCCTTGGTCAACTTTCCCCATGCATCGGCAAGCGGATCGGCGCCGCCTTCCTTGGCTACGATCTCCAGGTCGGTGATGATGTTGTTGAGGCGGTCGTCTCGCTCAGCGGGCTTCGGAAGCGCCGCTTGGGCGATTTGCGAGGGTGAAGCGTTGCGCGGCGTGATGTCTCGTTCCGTGGGGATGTCCATGACTTCTTCCGCAATCGGGATGCCCTTCAGCACGTCGCTGAATTTGTCGCGCAGCGCGAACGCGCGTGCGCGCATCTTCTTCATTCGCTTCGGATACTGTGTCCACGGCCCAGACTTGTTCAGCAAGCCGGCCGTTTTGGCTTCGGCGTCCCCGAAACGCTCGACGTGCTCGTCGTGCCCACGGCGCTTCACCACGCAGACTGCCGTGCCGTTTTCGTCGTACTCGTTGACGTACTCGCAGGCCGGGGATGCCAGAACCAACGCGAGCACCGCATCACCCCAGAGCGAGGGGCGACCGTTGATCACGGCGATGTTCTGCATGGCCTGCATGGGCTTGAGTCCAAGCTCCATGCCCCACTGGATCGCAACAAGCACGTTGCCGGGCTTGCCCTGAAAGTCCTTGGGCACGATCGAGGAATCCGCCAGATGTCCGGCAAACTCCATGGCCTCCTGCAGATTGCGTGGGGAAAGGTCAAACTGCTGCGGCTGGATTGCTGCTACTTCGCTCACGATGGACTCCTAACCCTAGACTCGGCCGGGTGTAATGGGTGATGGTTAAGCTGCTTTAGGCATTTCGGCTTCGACCACTTCGGCGGCGTCGATTGCCGAGCGCAGCTGTGCAGCGCAGAACATGTCCGGGCCTTCGACCAGCGCTGCCTTGCAGGCCGCCAGAAGCAGATGAGCAGCGCCGCGCAACTGTTCGTCGGCTGCCTGTGCCGCTGCCGCGCGTTGCGCTTCTTCGCGCTTACGTTGCTCTTCGACCTCGCGCTGTTGGCGTTCCAACTGGGCGCGCTCTTCGGCAAGACGACGCGCTTCCGCTTCCTGTGCTGCGCGTTGTGCACTCAGTTCAGCTTCTTCGGCTGCCAACTTCTCGCGGGCAACGCGGTCGGCCTCGGCGCGCTCGGCGGCGAGCTGGCGCTCGTGCGCTTCACGTTCGGCGCGCAATTGCGCTTCTTGGGTTTCGCGTTCAGCCGCTAGGCGACGCTCTTCTTCTGCGCGTGCGGCAGCGGCTTGCGCTTGGCGCTCTGCTTCTTCACGACGCAGGCGATCGAGTTCTTCGCGCTCCGCAGCCAGGCGCGCCGCTTCTTCTTCGCGGGCAACCGCTTGGGCGTGGAGCTCGCGCAGCTTGTCGAGCGTTTCGTCCTTGGCAAGCTGGGCTTGTCCTTGGAATTCCTCAAACGAGGCGTCGATCACCATGCGCTCGATGTCGCCGATGTGTTCCAAGACCAAGGCCGGCTTGCATGTGGCCGCTGCAGCGACCGCGCCACGGATTTCGGCGATACGCTCTTGCAGCGTGGCAATCCGGCGCTTTTCAGCTTCGGCATTGGCCAGCTTTTCGCGCTCGCGCTCCGCATCCCATGCATCACGCAGGCCGCGCAGGCGATCTTCTTCCGGTTCGATGATCGCGATCAGTCGCTTCTCTTCTTCGATCACGGCCTTCGAGAACTTGGTAGCGTCGTCGCGCGCTTCCTTGCCCGCCTTGCTGATGGCGATACGCGCGTTGGCCAACGTCATCATGGCGCCATGGCATTGCTCACGGCCTGCGGGGTTCTTGATCTCGACGATGTCTGCGTGCTTTTTTGCCAGCGCCAGCAGATTGGCTTCATGCTCTTTGGTGCCAAGCGCAATTGCGGCGCGCTCGGGCAATGTGAGCGCAGTGGTTTTCTCAGCTTCGGTCATCTTGGTTTTCTCCTCGTTGTTATCGAATCAGCGCGCCGGCCGCGCAGCCGACGACAAACGCCATCACTGCGCCGCAACCGATGCCGGTGGCGATGGCCGTTGCCCAGTCTTTCCAGGTGGGCTGTGTGGCGAGCTGCGAGCCCGGGCCAAATGCCTCGGCCAGCGTGCGGTACTCGTGGTAGTCGACGATCTCGGGTGTGGGTACGCGCATCACAGCACCCCGTGGCGGATGAGTTCGACGACTGCCACGTAGACCATCACTCCGAGCGCAGCGATGTTCATCAGCATGTTGTTGCGCTTGCGCCGTGCGAGTTCTGCCTGGCGATTCTCGCGGTCTGCCACGCGCTGCGCGGCTTGGTCATCTGTCAGGTGCATTTCAGGCTCCCGTTTTTTTCTTACGGCTATTGCCGTAGACATGCTCAAAAGCAACTTTGCGTGCCCATCCAAATTCGACGCCAAGTTGATCGGCCAGCTTGCTTTGCCGCATAAAATCGCCCCCATGCTGGCGATTCGTTTGGAAGGTGCATGAGTGTCCAGAGCCGATCTGCAGGCGATCCATCAGTGACTGGGCACGCTCCTTATCCTTGCTGGCCTGATCCCGGATACGCAGGTGATAGTTACCGGCCGACGTCTTGTGCGGATAGAAGATCAAGCGCACGTCTGCCGATGCGAACGTCATCGCTTCGTAGTCGTGAACACCCCACGCCAGTTCACCTGGCTCGCCATCCAGAACCACGCGCGCGATCTCAAATTCGAGCTTGTAGTCCCGCTTGTATTTGCCGGCCATTGGGTCGCGCATGCCAGGCTCCATTTAGGCCGGATCGAACGTCAGCGCCTGCAGCTTGCCGATGCGCTCGTTGATGTCTGCCACCTTCGCGTTGCATTCCTTGCGCAGGTGATCCTTCTCAGCGTTCAGCGCGCGGATCATCGCGGCGGCCGGATCAACGTCATCGCGTACCTCAGCAACGATGGTGTGCTCCGCGACCTTGGTGTACTTGCCATAGCCGCGCATCCCTTCTTTCGCCCATCGCTCGTAGTCGATGGAACTGAAGTGATACTTCAGACCATCACCTTCCCAAGGCTCTTTGGGCTCAGCGAAGATCCAGCCCTTGATCTCAATCGTTTTCATGTCTCATCCCCTGCTGGTTGTTCAGTGGCGGCGGTTAGGCGATCTGTTCCCAGTGCGCCAAATTGATCTGACGCGCCGCATGCACACGCGCCCACAAACGACCAGCAGCATCACGGCCAGCCGGTGTGTAGTCGAATCGGACTTCATGCAGGTAGGCCGTGCCGTCGCCCATCGTCACGCCCACCGCGTATGCCTCATCCGGCAGGCAAGTCATCGGGCCTTCTTCCGTGGTGACTTGGTAGGCCGGCAGAAAATCTCGCGGATTCACAATCTGTGCTTTCTGGAACGTTGCCATTTCGTCATCCCCTCATCAGTAGCGCCGCTTCTGCGCGCGCTCGTCGTCCAGCTCATCTAGAAACGTTTCGATCTGTCGGCTTCCACGTGTGGCCCACAGGCACGCACCGGCAAAGATCGCCAAAACTGCAACGAAGCCAAACAGCACAACCAGAACGCGGGTCTCTTCGTAGGTCATCGAGGCCTCACGCTGCGTGGGGCAGGGACATGCCGAGCGAGCGCTCCAGCCGGCCGCGCGATTCCTCTTCGGCGAGCAGGGCGTCGGCGGCTTTCTCTTCCTCGGCCACGGCATTGCGGATGTCGCGCAGGAACTGCTGCACCAGCTCGCGGCCGAGCGAAGCCATCGCGGCATCGCCAAGGTCATTGCGCAGGAGCGCGTTCGCAATGGGCGCCATGTAGACGTGCGTGTCGTCGAGGCCCTGGTCCGCGCAGTACATGCCGTTGGCCACAAGGGCTTCGCACACAAGGCGTTCCGTCTGGGTGACTGCGTTGACCATCGCTGCTCTCCATCTGTTGGCACCGTGTGGTGCGTCGATGGAGGAATAGTAGCGAATGCTACTAGCGATAGCAAGTAGCAAATGCTACTGATGGAGTGGAAATTTGTAACAGGTGGGGGCGGGCAACAAAAAAGCCCGCACTTGGCGGGCTTTTATGGCGATGGGCGTTCGCCCGGTATAAATCGATGCCGCTTTCAATAGTCGCGTAGGCCTGGCCGTGTGCGGGCTACGCGCATGCAGGCTGCCCAAGCGTGGAAATCCCCCGTGTAGTTGAACCCGCTCTCGGCTTTACAGGTGTCCCACATCTGCTCCGAGATCGTGTTGTCGGTCCGCAGGTCGTCCACTTCCTTGAGGCCACGCAAAAACCCGTCATAGCACCGCTTCTCAAGCGTTGGCTGGGCTTCAGCTGCCGCGAGGTCAGCGCAGCGGCGTTTCCACGATGACCCAACGGCTTTGAGCTCCGCATCGGACATGTCTTTTGCGAGGGCCGCAGGCGTGGCCAGCAAGCTTGCAAGAAGGGCGATCAGAGCAGGTTCAACAGCTCGCATCAGAAATCCCCCATGCCAGATCGGTATTTCACCCGGCCGACGATGTCGACGTGTTCAAGCTGATCAGGTGGGACAACCAGCGACTTGTACTTAGGATTGTCGCTAACAATGTCAATGGAACCGTTGGGCAGCTTAAACAGGCGTTTCACCAACATCTCCCCTGCATAGACCACAGCGAAGACCCCGCCGCTTGCAGGGATGCGCTTATCGGCTCTGTCCACCACGACAGTGTCATCGTTAAAGAGGCGTGTCTCCATGCTGTCGCCCCGCACTTTCACTGCCACCAAGTTCTTCGGGCTCGCGTCCAGACGCCGGATGTAGTCTGCTTGAAAGGGCAGCGGCTCTTTTTCTTCGATGTGCCAAGTCTCGCGCCCATTGCCGGCGGACAACGCGACGTCGACGTGAGTGATCAGAACGGTGGTCTCCGGCGGCAGTTCTTCGAGCGAGCTGTAGACAGAAATAGGCCGAGCAGGGAAGCCCGTGCTTTCCGCAATCTTCTTCAACGCAGCCTCTTCGGCCTCGGATAGTTCTCGTTCACGATCAAGTCGGTCGGCTTCCTCCAGCGCCCACGCTACTTCCGAGCTTAACGAGGGAAGTTTTAGAGGGCGAAAGAACCACTGTGACATGCCAGGCAGCTCTTCGATTGTACGGATCGTCTTTTCGCTGACTGGCCGATTGCCGGACAGCATTTGCCGGACAAAGGCGCCGTCCTTGTAGCCGAGCCGTTTGCCGAACGCCGTCACGTTGCCGTCGGCAACTTTGTCCACGGCAGCCTTAAGACGCTGAACGCGCCATTCCTGAATCTCTTTTTCGTTCATGGCCGCAACGTAGCATGCGCTACTAGAAGCATTGGCTACTTGCGGAAGGTAGCAAATGCTACTAGTATTGCTGCATGAACCTCGATCAATACCTTTCATCGGATGGCGCCCTCTCTGTCGCACAGCTTCGCGAGCGGATGCAAAGCCTTGGCTATGAGGTCAAGAGCAACGCCCAGATCCGCCAGTGGCGACACGGATACGGCGGTCGGCGTCCAGATCCGAAGAACTGCATCGGAATCGAGCGCGCGACCAACTGCGTTGTTACGCGCAAGGATTTGCGCCCCGACGACTGGCAACAGATTTGGCCGGACTGGAAGGAAGGGAAGCGATCGAAGTAGCGGCATCTGAAGAAGCGAAAGGGCATCGGGTTTCGATGCCCTTTATTCGGCCTCAAGGCCAACCGGTAATCCAACCGGTAATTCGATGATTTTTCACTATCACAACAAAAAAATGCAAACGACCGAGAGCCTTGAAACCCGCGCCCAGCTTGGGGTTCCGAGCGCGGCGATCCATTCGAACCCAGCGGCGGCACGTTTTCTCCCGCCGCACATCATCGCGGCTTGCGACAGCTTCCGCGCGGCGTGCGTGGTTGCCTGGGAAAACCGGGCCAACCCGCATCTGCAGAAGCGCACGCTGGCCGAGCTTTGCGGCCTGTACGCGCCGCACGTCAGCGACTACTTCCATGCATCCGCCAGTGATACGAAGGGCAACGGCCGTCGGTCGCTGCCCGCTGAGCACATCCACGCTGTGGAGCGGGTGCTCGGCAACCGGGCAATCAGCCAGTACCTGTCCCGGCTCGCTCAATTGACGCTCATGGAAGAAGTCATCGCATCGAGGAACGCATGAACGAACAAGAGGCGTTGCGCGTCGCCCGCGAGGCGATGAAGCGCGCCACAGAGAGACACGGCGAAGACCGGGCTGCAATCCTGGCCGACGTGGAGGAACAGGCGAACGCCGATCCAAAGCTGCTAGAGGCGTTTTCGAGGGTAGGGCATCTGCTGATCCAGTCCGAGCAAGCAGATCGCCATTGAGAGAGGGCGGGACATGCGCACCAACGTTGCCGCGTCGTCGATCGACGCGTATTACAGCGCGCCTACGCGCACCACTGCAAAGCTGCAGTGCGACCGCATTGTCGAATGTGTCGAAGCCGTCGAAACGGCCACCATCGCCGAGATCGCGTTTCTCTTGAATATGGAGAAATCCAGCGTCTCGGGCCGGCGCAACGAACTCATCGCCGCGGGGCGCCTGGTGCTGGCTGGTGAGCGTAAGTGCGCAGTGACTGGCCGCACTGTGCAAGCCGTCAAGGTGCCGGCAAAGCAGGGGAGCCTGTTCCAATGAGCGCCCAATCTCAGCCCGTAGTCGACAGGCGCCGGCAACTGCTGGATGAGCTACTGCATCGCATGACGGTTGCCCAATCGATCGAGGTGCGCGTGCAGCTTTGCGCTGAAGCCAAGCGTGAACTCGACAAGATCATTCCTGCTCCAGGAGGCTCGCAGTAATGGCTGGCAACTGGATCAAGTTCGAGGTCGATACGCCGGAAAAGCCGGAGGTGCTGGCTTTGACCGTTGCGATGGGTTGGGACGATCCGGATTTGACCGTCGGCAAGTTGCTGCGTGTCTGGCGTTGGTTCGATCAGCACACTCTTGAAGGTAACGCTCCTGGCGTTAGTGCAGCGTTACTGGATCGCATCGCAGGTGTTACCGGATTCGCAAATGCGATGGCCAAAGTGGGCTGGCTGATCATTTCCGACGAGGGAATTTCGCTTCCGAACTTCGATCGGCACAACGGCGAGACCGCAAAGAGCCGTGCTTTGACGGCAAAGCGCGTCGCAAAGCACAAGGCTAACTCAAAAGGTAACGATGCCGGTAACGCTGGCAGCGTTACTTCGCCGTTACCTAAAGAAGAGAAGAATAAAGAAGAAGTAAACAATCCCCAACCCCCATCGCCTACCGGCGACGAGGGGGCTGAGACAAAAGCCGAGAAAAAACCCAAGCGGGAACGTAAGCCGCGCACCGCACTGAAGACCTTCCTCGCTGCCTGCAGGGCAAACGGGGTGAAGCCAGTGACGACGTATGCGCCGCTCATGGAGTACGTGGAAGGTGTTGGCCTGCCGGCCGATTTTCTCGAACTGGCATGGGATGTGTTCTGCCATGAGCACCTGGACGGCGGCGCAAATGCAGCGCGCTTGCAGGCCGACTGGCAACGACATTTCACGAACTACGTGACCAAGGGCTACTACCGGCTGTGGGTCTGCAAGCCCGATGGGGTGTTCGAGCTGACAAGCGTCGGGCAGCAAGCAAAGCAATTTCACAACCGGAAGGCTGCATGACCGCGCGCGATGATTTTGTAACGCCCCAAAGCATTGAGGCTGAACAGTCGGTGCTCGGCGGCTTGATGCTCGACAACGATGCCGTTGACCGCATTGATGGACTGGCCCGCGAGCACTTTTACCGTGCAGACCATGCCGAGATTTTTGGCGCGATCTGTGAACTCATCACCGCAGGGCAACCTGCGGACGTGGTGACGGTCTACGAACGCTTTGCAGCGAAGGGCGCAGCCGAGCAAGTTGGCGGCTTGTCGTACCTGAACGCGTTGGTGCAGAACACGCCCAGCGCGGCCAACATCCGCCGCTATGCCGCCGTGGTTCGTGACAAGGCCGTCAAACGACAGCTTTTGTTGCTGGCAGCGGATGTGCCAGAAATGATTGTTGGCGCGGACGAGGCACGGATTGTGGTTGATCGCGTTCAATCGAAGCTGGAGGCATTGGCGCGAGAACGTGTCAAGAGCGAGCCCGTCAAGGCGAGTGATGACCTTGGTAACTACTTTGACCAGTTGCAGGCCGAGGCAGAGGGAAAGGTTAAGGCAATCCCAACCGGCTTCCGGGATCTGGACGACAAACTGGGCGGCGGCATGCGCGGCGGCGAACTGGTGATCGTTGCCGGCCGCCCTGCGATGGGCAAGACCGCCTTCGCGCTGAACATCTGCAACAACGTGGCACGCGATTATTCCGCGCTGGTGCTGTCGATGGAAATGCCGAAGGCGCAGCTTCACCAGCGGAACATCGCCATGCTTGGCAAGGTTCAGCTTCGCCGCCTGCGGGTGCCGGAGCTGATGACTAACGAGGACTGGAATTCGCTTACCGCGGCCACGGCAAAGATCTCCGATCTCAACCTGTACCTGGACGATCAGCCCGCTCTCACGCTGCTTGAAGTCCGCAGCAAGGCACGCATCATCAAGCGCAAGCATGGTCTGAATCTACTCGTGATCGATTACCTGGGCCTGATGACCGGCGGCCCGAGCGAAAACCGCAACCAAGAGGTTGGCAGTTACTCGCGCGGCCTGAAGGCGCTAGCCAAGGAACTTGACATTCCGATCATTGCACTCGCGCAGCTCAATCGCGGGCTGGAGAACCGCGCCGACAAGCGCCCGAGCATGGCCGACCTGCGCGACTCTGGCGAAATCGAGCAGGACGCGGACACGATCATGTTCCTGTACCGGGACGAGGTGTATCACCCGGACAGCCAGGCCAAAGGCATTTGCGAGGTGCTCATCGGTAAGCAGCGCCAGGGCGAAACCGGCATGGTGCCGCTGGCTTATCAGGGCGAGTTCACGCTGTTTCACGACTTGCAGCGCGGATACACGCCGCCGGAACCGCGGCACGCATCCCGGCACAGCTTGCGGGGTGACATGTGAGCCTGGGCGAAGAAACCTTCGCGCTGCACCTTCGGGCTGCTGGCATTGAGGATGATGTGACCGATAACGAGTTTCTGCGCAAATTCGGTGCGCGGATTAAGCGCAGCTTGTACTGCTGGGAATGGACTGGCGGTCGCACCGGAAATGGTTACGGCGCATGCCGAGTCGACGGCAAGAACGTTGGCGCGCACGTCGCTTCGTACGTCGCAGCCCATGGTCCTTTGGCTGCGGGGATGTGTGTGATGCATGTCTGTGACAACCCGCTATGCGTAAGGCCCGACCATCTTCAGGCCGGCAGCCTCGCGGACAACATGGTCGACAAGAAGCGCAAGGGTCGTGCCGCCAATGGTGAGAGCAACGGCAGAGCCAAGCTGACAGAAAGCCAGGTTGCGGAGATCCGCTCGTTGGTAAAGCAGGGCATCGCAAAAAAGGCGATTGCGAGAACGTACGGCATTTCAGACACCTTGGTTCGATACATCGCGATCGGGAAAAGTTGGTCTGAGGGTAAGCCCCGCTCGCCGGGAGAAGAAATGCTCTGCCAGCAACTTTCCGAGAAGGCTATATCCGGCTGGTGCCGCGAATACAAGTTCGCCCCTGAGCGCAAATGGCGTTTTGACGTGGCCTTTGTCGACGAGATGTTGGCAGTCGAGGTGGAGGGCGGTCACTGGGTCAATGGCAGGCATTCGCGCGGCTCCGGTTTTGAGGCCGACTGCATCAAGTACTCCACTGCCGCCGTGCTCGGCTGGCGCGTCCTGCGCTTCACCACGGATCAGGTTAAGAGCGGCATGGCGCTGCGCATGCTGCAACAGGCAATCGGGAGGGCTGCATGAGCGACGTTCGCTGCGTGGACTGCACAAAGTTCTCGCTGCAGGAGGACCGCGGCGCTGCGCTGATGGGGCGCGGCAAGTGCGCGGAAGAGGAAATCAAGTCGGTGCGCTACGACGCGCTGCGCAAGAAGCCGTGCAAGAAGTTCGTGGCGGCGATTGAGCAGGTGGCCGATGCGCGGGTCGAGTGGCTTCGGAAACAGGGGATCGTGTGATGGACGCAGAAAAGGGTACGCGAGCAGACGACTGGAACGGCTTCTGTTGCTACTGCGGAGGCTTCGGGCACCGGGCGCCTAACTGTCGGTGGAATCGCGTTCGGCTGGCGAGGGCGTGATGCGCAAGCGTTCAAGCTACCGCCCGCGCGCCTGCGGCTTGCCGCTGGTGTTCGGCCTGTCGCAGGAAATGAAGACCGACCTGCAGCTCACGCCGCTGGGCACGCTGGAGGGCTTCAAGGAAGGCACCGGAACTGAGCGTGGCGCCCACACGCTGGCCGCTGCCGTGAACCTCGCCGCCGTCCTGTCGCGCGAATTGACCGATCACGAAAAGCGCATCGCTGCCGAGGGCCTAGAGGCCATTCGCGGCGTGTTCAAGCGCGGCAACGCCGCCGGCAAGTGGGGCTGTTCGGGCGATGAGTACCGCGCCATCGGTGCGGCACTCGCGCTGGGCGCGGAACTGGCCGATTCGGCCAACCGCCGCACAGTGGCAGCCGCGATCAAGACCGTTTTTCAGGAGGCTGGACGATGAGCGAAATCACCCTCGTGAAGCAGGCGCCCGTAGCAATCCCCGAGGTGGATCGCGCCGCCGCCCGCCGCGTGCTGTTCGGCGCCATCGACGGCCTGGGCGAAAAGGGCAAGAAGCAATGGCGCCGGTTCGTGAACGGCCTGTTCAACCTGGAGCCCGGCGAGATGGTGGAGATCAAGACCGTACAAAAGCGGAACTCCAAATTCCATCGCAAGTTCTTCGCGCTGCTCAATGTGGGCTATGAGGCTTGGGATCCCGGTCGAAAGCACAAGACGCACAAAGGTCTGCCCGTCGCTAAGAACTTTGAGCAGTTTCGCGAGGATGTGACGATTCTGGCCGGTTACTACGAACAGACCTTCCGCATCGACGGTGCCATGAAACTGAAAGCCCGATCGATCAGCTTCGCGAACATGGAACAGCCTGAGTTCGAGGAACTGTATTCGGCTGTAGCTGATGTTCTCCTTGAGCACGTGCTGAGCAACTACGCGAACCGTGCGCAGCTAGATGAGGTTGTGAACAAGGTGATGGGGTTCCTATGACCAGGGCATGGCGTGAAAACCTTTCGGGACAGACGTTCGGACGCCTGACTGTTCTTCGCGAGATGTCGTCCGACAAAGCGCACCGCTCTTGGCTTTGTGTATGCACGTGCGGCACAGAGAAACTGGTTGGCCATCCTTCACTGAAAAGCGGAAAGACCAAGAGTTGCGGTTGCCTGCGTCGCGAACTTGTTGCGAAGAAGATGACCAGGCACGGAGCGTGCGCGAGCCGAAAGCCTACCCGCGCGTACAAGATTTGGTCTGGAATGATCGCTCGCTGCGAAATCAAATCGGCCTCGGGCTACGAGCAATACGGCGGGAGAGGAGTGAAGGTTTGTGATCGATGGAAGAGTTTCGAGAACTTCCTTGCAGATATGGGAGAGCCGCCTGCAGGCATGTCGATTGATCGGCTTGACGGGTCACGCGGCTATGAGCCCGGAAACTGCCGCTGGGCGACACGCCAACAACAGAACGAAAACCGCAAAAGCGTCCGCTGGATTGAGTTTGACGGCAAGCGCATGAACGTTGCGCAATGGGCCAAGCACTTGGGCATCAACAATTCAACGTTGCTGGAGGCGCTTGCGAAGCATCCTTTGGAGATCGCTCTGCGGGATAGGGGGCGAAATTGACCCGGGCCGAAAAGGACTACCTAGGCCGCGTAGCCGCGCTGGGATGCATCTTGTGCCGGCGACTGGGGTACGGCGAGACGCCGGCCGAAATCCACCATGTGCGTGAAGGGCAGGGGATGGCGCAGCGCGCGGAGAACTGGCTGGCTGTACCTCTCTGCCCGGAGCATCACCGCGGCAAGACCGGAATCCATGGCAACCGCATGGCGCTCAAGCAGGTGAAGGCAGACGAGGTCGATCTGCTGGCCTGGACGATTGAAGAACTGAACAGCTGAGGAAGCGGGGAATGGGAATTGAGAAGCGCCTCGAAAATTGGGCAGCAGTGGTCCGTGACCCGCGCTCGCAACCGCAGTGCTGCGCCTCGTGGGCAAAGCTGGCCACGGCCCTGCGCGACGCCGAGAAGGGCACCGTGGCCGAGCCACCCATCCCGCGCGACGTGCAAGACGGCTGGCTGGTTGAGCGCGCCTGGCAGCGCATCGCCGATCCCATCTCGAAGCGCCTGCTCCAGTACTACTACGTCCACCAGTTCCCGCCAGAGATCGTCTGCCGCATCCTCGTGCGCAAGTACGGCGCGTCGCACCACACCCTAAAGCACTGGAAGGTGCGGCTGGCGAAGGCGCATTCGATCGCGGCGCACGTGATTGACGGGGAGGTGGCGCGTGTGACAATGGCGGAAACGGTGCGCCGGATGACGCAAGGGGAAACGGTATGAAGGTGGCGGAACTGGAGGGCGCGCTTCTTGACTACTGGGTGGCGAAAGCTGAGGGCCTAGAAATCGATAGCGCGTTCGAGAAGGGTCTGCATCCCCATCTGTATGTGTTCGTCGATGGCGATCTGGCGGACTTCGCGCCAAGTAGCAACTGGGGCGACGGCGGCCCGCTCATTGAGCGGGGTCTTATTAGCCTGCTGTTTCTTCCAGCGGATTCACCGGATAGGACTCAGGACAGGTGGGAGGCATTCACCAATTCGGAAGGCCCATCTTTTGAGAGTGCCTCACCATTGGTTGCCGCCATGCGCGCCCACGTTGCCAGTAAGTTCGGCGACGACGTGCCGGACATTAACGCGTAGCAGCAATCGGCAGGATAGGAGGAGTGATGAGCGAAAAGCGCTATATCATCATGGAGTTGGGCGATGCGAAGCAGCTTGCACTGAATGCGTCGGCAGGTTTCGATGAGCGCATTGCCCATGTCATTGAGCGCATCAACGCCGAGGTTGGCGCTGACATCGAAGATATTGTCGCGCAGTTGAAGGGCATCAAACCATGTCATGCGTGTGTAGTTGAGGGCCAACAGGAACATTGCTGCTGCTGGCAAGCGAACAAGTTGGGGCGACGATTGCGCAGATTGATCGCAAGGGCAGATGGGGAGGACTCGCTGCCGGGATCGGCTGGCTAGGAGGAGGAATGAGCGAGATCGCAGAGATGAGTCCGACAGGTGAATGGCGATGGCATCAGCCGTCGGAATGGCAGCCCATGCGGTTGCAACTACGGTATTGGGCGCGGTGCCATGACGGCTCCGAGGGATTTTTCTGGAAAGACGCGCCATAGGTGGCGTACTAGGGGAGGCGCATCGCTAAGCTACTAGGCCAAGATCAAAACCCCTTGTAAACTGATCTCGCCTGTACTATCCTGCGCGTAGATTACTGAAGCCCTTGCGGCGTTTCCGGCTCTGACCGCGACAGCATCCATTCGGAGGGATGCTTGTCCTCAGACGAAGCGCAGCACCCAAGCCCGCCAATGAGCGGGCTTTTTGCTTTCCGGCCCATGGAAACCTCCACCGCTCTCCCGTCGCACTGCTACCGCGACCCCATGCTGGTATTGGAGCGGAAGCAGGAAGAGGAAGCGGCGGCCGAGAAGCGCGAGCAGGCCCGCAAGCTCGCACGTATGTCGCTGGCGCGCATCCGGGCCGAATCGCTGTTCACCAAGGACGCAGACTGATGTTCGCCCCGATCTCGATGTACATCTGGTGGGGCGTGTGGCTTTGCGCCCTGTACGGCTGAATCCAGCCGCTTCACCCAAACCGCAGGCTGCCCACACGGGCTAAGCGCGCCAACAGGGATTTGCCCCGACAGGCGAACGGGCTGGCGGTTTGGGTGAGGGAATGCGCAGGCTGATGCGCGCTGGAAGCCGTTAATCAGGAGGCGTCCGTGGCCCAGACGGATATGCCGGAGGAATTCAGCACCGGCCCCTCAACTTGCACGCGCTCGAAAGGGTGGCGAAGCGGTTCCTGTAGCAGGGAACGCCGGGCGCAACCGGCACCTTCACGCATACGCTCGCCGATGGGACGATGCCCCGAAGGCCGCGTGTGGCGCTCTCGCAGTAAGCCCCGGGCTATCTCCGGAAGGCCGAATGAGGATGCGAGCGTAGCCGTGAGGGTGGTAGCTCAGGGAGCAGGCCGGTCTCCAAATCCGCGCCGAGTTGGGTTCGATTCCTACGCTGCCCGCCAGAGGAAAGCCCCGGTACGCAAGCCGGCAGGTGGGTGCAGAGCCCGCGCACAGATCAATGCGGGGTAGCTCAGCGGAACGAGCGGCGGGCTCATAACCCGAAGGTCGGTGGTTCAAATCCACCCTCCGCAACCAGTTTCACGACTTCATCGCTGTCTCCTCCGTCGCTCGAAAGGCGACCTTAGCGCCCGCTTGGCTTCGGCCGGCGGGCGCGTTGTTTTTGTCGAGACCAACATGCACACACACCAGTCCGAACGGCACCCCAAGGCGGAGCGGTGGCCAAACGCCTGACCAGCGCAGTTGACGTGCTAGCTCGCCCGCGGCCGCCTGAGTTCCTGCTTGATCCCGAGAACTGGACCCACCACTACGAGCCGGCCAAGGACATGGCCGACTGGGTGAGGTCGCAGATCATCGAGGAAGGGCCGCTCCATAACGATGAGCACGCCCATCTGTTGGATGCTGACATCGCATTTCTCTGGGCGGCCGAGCGGTACGTAAAGCAGGGCCGCCACGTGCTTGGGCAGACCGAGGAGGTTGTGTTCCGGGTAGGGCGCTGGCAACGCGGGCGGCAGGAGCAGCAGCTCGCAGAGTGGTTCGGCCGCGTGCCAGCCTGGCTCATCACGCTGGATGCCGAGTACTGCGCTAATTGCTCAGACGCTGAGTTCTGCGCGCTGGTGGAGCACGAGCTTTACCACATCGGCCAAGAGACGGATGCCTTCGGCGCCCCGGCCTTCACCAAGGATGGATTACCGAAGCTGTTCCTGCGCGGACATGACGTCGAGGAGTTCGTTGGCGTGGTGCGTAGGTACGGCATAGGCGATTCCAACGGGATGCTGGCCAAGCTGGTGTCTGCGGCGAACTGCACTCCGGAGGTGGCGCGCATCGATGTCGCACGTGCGTGTGGGACATGATTGGCTAGAGCCGCATAGCTTAGACGCGACTTAGACGAGATTTCACATTATGGCAACGCTCACTGATGACGTGAAAGCGTTCATCGTGCAGGCGTTGGCCTGCTTTGACACACCCCATCAGGTATCCGACGCCGTCAAAGAGCAATTCGGATTGACGGTCAGTCGCCAGCAATGCGAGGCGTACGACCCCAGCAAGAAGATCGGCGCCGCCCTAAGCAAGAAATGGCGCGAACTCTTCGAAGAGACCCGAAAGCAGTTCCTTGCCGAAACCGGGTCGATCCCGATCGCAAATCAGGCCTACCGCCTGCGGGTGCTGAACCGCCTTCTGGTGAAGGCTGAGAAGCAGGGCAACGTCGCGATGGTCAGCCAACTGCTTGAGCAGGCGGCGAAAGAGGCTGGCGGCACTTTCACGAACAAGCATCGATTGGAGCATTCGGGCGAGGTGAAGACGCCGGAACTGAGGTTGGTGCTCAATGGAACTTTGCCTACACGAGCGCCAGACGGAGGCGTTTCTAACTGAAGCGACCGAGCTGCTGTATGGCGGTGCTGCCGGCGGCGGTAAGTCGCACCTGATGCGGGTCGCATCGATCGCCTGGTGCGTCGACATACCCGGCCTGCAGGTCTACATCTTCCGGCGCCTGTCGGACGACCTGCATAAGAACCACATGGAGGGCCATTCTGGCTTTCCGGCGCTGCTTTCAGAGTGGATCGAAGGCGGCCACGCCAAGATCAACTGGTCGAAGAACTTCATCGAGTTCTGGAACGGCTCGAAGATCCACCTTTGCCACTGCCAGTACGAGAAGGACGTCATCAAGTATCAGGGCGCGCAGATCCATGTGCTTCTGATCGATGAGCTGACGCACTTCACCGAGAAGATTTACCGCTACCTGCGCGGCCGCTGCCGCCTGGGTGGCTTGAAGGTGCCAGAGCGCTATCGCGGCCTGTTCCCGCGCATCATTTGCGGCTCTAACCCTGGGGGCGTCGGGCACAACTGGGTAAAAGCGGCGTTCATCGACATTGCGCCGCCGAAGGCGATAACCCAAATGCCGCCGAAAGAGGGCGGCAAGCGCCGGCAGTACATCCCGGCCAAGCTGGCCGACAACCCGTCGATGGCCGAGTCTGACCCGGACTATTCCAGCACTCTGGAGGGCTTGGGCAGTCCAGAGCTTGTCCGCGCGATGAGGGATGGTGACTGGGACATCGTTGCAGGCGGCATGTTCGACGACCTGTGGAGCCGCCCGGTACACGTTTTGGCGCCATTCGCTATCCCGTCGTCGTGGCGCGTTGACCGCGGATTCGACTGGGGCAGCAGCAAGCCTTTCTCGGTCATTTGGTTCGCTGAGAGCGATGGCACTGCGGCAACGCTGGCGGATGGCTCCAAGCGGCATTTCCCGCGCGGGTCGATCTTCGCGATTGCCGAGTGGTACGGCTGGAACGGCAAGCCAAATGAGGGCTGCAAGATGCTGGCCGTCGACATTGCGCGCGAGATCGTCAAGCGCGAGAAGGCGATGCCGTACCAAGTGCGGCCCGGCCCGGCCGATACGTCGATCTTCGACACGCAGAACGGCAATTGCATCGCCGATGACATGGCAAAGGAGCGTGTCCGGTGGAACAAGGCTGATAAGTCGCCAGGCAGCCGGAAGAACGGCTGGGAAATGATCCGCAAGCTGCTCAAGCAGGCGAGCGGGAACGAATTGCCTGGCTTCTACGTGTTCAACACCTGCACACACATCATCCGGACGCTGCCTGTGCTTCCGCGCGACCAGCGCGACCAAGACGACGTTGACACTGCGGCCGAAGACCACGCATCTGATGTAGTCCGGTACCGCTGCAGCGCCAAGAAAACCGAAACAACTGTCGAGCCGCTGGCCGCATAACTGAAAACCCACGCATGAGCGACGTCCGCACACCATCTAAGGCCGTGTCAGCAATGGCCGAAGACTGGCCGCTGATCGATGCCCTCATGGGCGGCACATCGGCCATGCGCAAGGCTGGCAAGCTGTATCTGCCGCAGTGGCCGAACGAGCTGGACGATGCCTACAAGAACCGCGTAGCCACGGCGACCCTGTTCCCGGCGTTCTCGCGTACGGTCGAGGTTCTGACGGGCAAGCCGTTCGCCAAGCCGATCACCTACGGTGATGACGTGCCTGCGCGCATCAAGGAATGGTCGGAGGACATCGATCTCCAGGGCCGCAACCTGCACAGCTTCGCCGACAGCCTGTGCATGGAGGCGCTGGCGCGCGGGATTGGCGGCATCCTGGTCGACTTCCCCAGAACGACGGACAAGCGCGGCCGCCGGCTCTACAAGACGCTCGCCGATGAGAAACAGGCGGGCGTGCGGCCTTACTTCGTGCAGATTCTTGCCGGCAACATCTTGGGCTGGCGATCGCAGCGCATCAATGGCGTCGAGACGCTGACGCAGCTTCGGTTGCTGGAAACCGTCGTGGAGGAAGACGGCGAATTCGGCGAGGTCGAGATCGAGCAGGTCCGCGTGCTGTATCCGGGCCGGTGGGAGGTTTGGCGAAAGTCGGAGAAGTCGGTCGATGCGCTCAAGCCGGACTGGATTCTGTACGACAAGGGCGCCGTCAGCCTGAAGCGTATCCCGTTCGTTCCGTTCTACGGCAAGCGCACCGGCTTCATGACTGGCGTGCCGCCGCTGGCCGAGCTGGCCTACATGAACGTCGAGCACTGGCAGTCGAAGAGCGACCAGCAGACGATTCTGCATGTCGCGCGCGTGCCGATCCTGTTCGCCAAGATGCTCGGCGACAACAAGATCACCGTCGGCGGTGCTGCGGCGGTCAAGTGCGAAGATGAAAACGGCGACCTGAAGTACGTCGAGCACGGTGGCGCAGCCATCGAAGCAGGGCGACTCTCGTTGCTCGATCTCGAAGACCGCATGCGCCAGATCGGCGCCGAGCTGCTGGTCATCAAGCCCGGCAACACCAGCGTTACGCAGACACGGGCGGATAACGAGCCTGGCACATGCGCGCTGCAGCGGATCGTTCAGGGGCTAGAAGACAGCCTGGATGGCGCTTTGCAGCTTGCCGCCGAGTGGGTTGGCGAGCAGGAAGGTGGTCACATCCAGATCTTCCAGGACTTCGGCGTCGCATCGCTGGCCGAGGCATCGCTAGAACTGCTGCGGGACATGAACGTCGACGGCACGCTGTCGGATGAGACGCTGTTCCGCGAAACCCAGCGCCGTGGCGTTGTAAGCCCCGAATTGAACTGGGTCGGCGAGCAGGAGCGCATCAAGAAGAACCGACCCAAGCCTGGGACGGCACAGATCAACGACTGAGCGGCCAAGTGCCGCACCGATTAACCGAGGCCGCAGCTAACCCCTGCGGCCTTTTTCGTGTCCAGACGGCGGATGCCTGAGGACGAAACGCGGCGGATGCCGCACAGGAACATTGGGCGGATGCCCGGAGTAAGCCACCATGCCATTCAAGTACGACGCCGAAGGTCACATCGTTCTGCAGGAAGTCAACGGTCAGAAGCTGCCCGTGTTCGTTCATCCCGACGGCAAAGAAGCGCCGTTCGACGGTGACGGCACGGTCGCCACGATCGGCCGGCTGAACGGCGAGGCCAAGACGCACCGTGAAGCGAAGGAAGCAGCAGAAGCTGCGCTGAAGCCGTTCAAGGACGCCGGTTTGACCGATGCGGCCGCTGCGGCGAAGGCTCTGACGATCGTCAAGAACCTGGACGACAAGAAGCTGGTGGATGCCGGCGAAGTCGAGCGGGTGAAGGCCGAAGCAATCAAAGCTGTGGAAGAGAAGTACGCGCCGGTTATGAAGGAGCGTGACGATCTTCAGTCGGCTTTGGTGCAGGAAAAGGTCGGCGGCAGTTTCGCGCGTTCGAAGATGATCGCGGAAAAGTTGACCATCCCGGCCGACCTCGTGCAGGCCCGTTTTGGTGACGCGTTCAAGGTCGAAAACGGCAATGTCGTCGCGTACGACAAGTCCGGTAACAAGATCTTCAGCCGCACCAATCCTGGCGAACTGGCAGCCTTCGACGAAGCGCTGGAAGTCCTCATCGAGCACTACCCCCACCGGGACACCATCCTGAAGGGCACAGGTGCAAGCGGGGGCGGCGCCTCTGGCGGCAATGGTGGCGGTAGTGGTGTGCGCACGATTACCCGCGCACAGCTCGCAAGTCTCTCGCCTGCGGAGCAATCCAAAACGGCGCGTGACCCGAACGTAACCATCACGGACTGACTGTCCTTCCATCAAGATTCAAGCCACCTTCGGGTGGCTTTTTCATTTGAGGGCCCGCCCACATGAAAAGCATCTTTTCCAAGGTCCGCGTGCTTGTGCTCGCGGCATTTGCGGCCGTTGCGGCCGTCTACCCGATGGCTACCATGGCCAAGGTCGGCGCATGGCTCTATGACGCGCTGGTCGACCAGGTGGCGCGACCGATGCGTGACGGCTTCGTCGCCGGCTCCAACACGCTGACGCAACTGGTGCCGGATTTGTATGAGGCGCTCGACATCGTCTCGCGCGAACTGGTTGGTTTCATCCCATCGGTGACGCTCGATGCGTCCGCAGAGCGTGCCGCGCTCAATCAAGCGGTTCGCGTGCCGATCGCACCGGCCTCGGCTGCAGAAGACGTGACGCCCGGCCAGCTGCCGCCGGATGACGGTGATCAGTCCGTGGGTAACACCCCGATCATCATCACCAAGTCGCGCATGGTGCCGTTCCGCTGGACCGGTGAAGAGCAAAAGGGCGTCAACAGCGGCCCTGGCTACACCAACATCCGTGTGAATCAGGTCGCTCAGGCTATGCGTACCCTGACGAACGAAATCGAAGCCAACGTCGCCACGCTCGCGGCTACGGCTTCGCGCGCCACGGGCACTGCAGGCACCACGCCCTTCGCCACTGCGCTCGGTGACACCGCTCAGGCTCGCAAGATCCTGTCGGACAACGGTGCGCCGCTCTCGGACCTGCAATGCGTGATCGACACGACTGCTGGCGCGAACCTGCGCACGCTGGCCCAGCTGACGAAGGCAAACGAAGCCGGCACGACCGAGCTGCGCGCCCAAGGCACGCTGCTTGAGCTGCAAGGCTTCAAGGTGCGTGAATCGGCGGGCGTCGGCATCCACACGCCTGGCACGGGCGCCAGCTACGTCACCAATGGCGCGCTGGCCAAGGGCGCAACGTCGATCCCGGTGCAGACCGGTACCGGCACCGTGCTTGCCGGCGATGTTGTGTCGTTCAATGGCGATCCGCGTAAGTACGTTGTGACTGGCGCGCTGAGCGGCGGCGCATTCACCATCGCCGCCCCTGGGCTGATGCAAGCGCTCAATACCGGAGCCGCCGTGACTGTCTCTGCAGCGTTCACTACCAACATGGCGTTTGCGCGCACCGCAATCGTGCTGGCTACCCGCGCCCCGGCTCTGCCGGAAGAGGGCGACATGGCCGATGACCGCATGATGATTCAGGACGCACGAAGCGGCCTCGCGTTCGAGGTGTCGATGTACAAGCAATACCGTCGCGTCCGCTACGAAGTGGCGGTGGCATACGGCTGGGCCAACATCAAGCCGGAACACACCGCGCTGCTGCTCGGCTAATCGGCCGACGCACGCGCCGCGGCGCCCAGGGCGGATGCTCCGGGCGCCGCGTCACAGGAGATTCCCATGGCAGGAACCACAAAGAAGACTGTGGCCAAGGTGGCCGACGCACGCGCCGCGGCGCTGGCAGCCGCTGGCTTGACCGAAGAGCAATTCAACGCCCTGTCGGCAGAAGAGCAGGCCAAGATCCTCGCTGATGCGCCGAAGGGTCAGGACGAAATCGAGTTCGTCACGATGGTGCGCGACCCCGAGCAGTATCCAGAGCCGCATAGCGCTCAAGTGCACCCCGACGAGGTGGACAACTACCGTCCGGGCGGCTGGGAGATCGAATAAATGCTGACCGCGCAGCAGCTTTCGGACGTGCGTCGCTACGCCGGCTACCCGCTGCTCGCGGACTCGGTTGTCGATGACAACCGGGACTTCGCCTACGGGTGGGTCTCGCCTGGCACGTGGCAGACACTGAACCATCGCCTGACCAACCTCCGGCCGGAGGAAGAGACGACGCTGATCAACGTCTACCTGACCAACCTTGCGGCGCTGGAAAGCGCGATCCCGGCGACTGGCGACAACCTCGACACCGATGCTGCGGCTGTATGGAAGCACAACCCGCGCGAGCAACGCGATCGGGACGCGCTTTTCGACTCGTGGCGTCGCCGCATGTGCGGCTTCATCGGCATTGCGCCTGGCCCAGCGTTGGGCGATGGCGGTATCAGCATCGGCAGGGCCTGACATGACCGTGATCGTGTGGGATGGCAAGACACTGGCCGCAGACAAGCGCGCCACTTCCGTGGGCTTGGCACGTACCGTCACCAAGATTCAACGCCACGGCGAGCAGTTGCTCGCAATGACCGGCGATTGGGATGTTGCAGCCGAGATACGCGAGTGGTTCAAAGCTGGCGCAGTGCCGCGAGATTTTCCGGCTAAGGCCCGCGAGGATCTGGCCTCGTTGATCGTGGTCTGTCGCGGCAGCCTAGCGGTGTACAGCACTGGTCCTTTCCCCATGCCGATCGAATCCGAAAAGGTCGCGTTCGGCTCTGGGCGCGACTTTGCAGAGGCGGCCATGCATCTCGGCTGCTCCGCGATAGAGGCAGTATCAGTGGCATGCCACTTTCAGACCGACTGCGGCAACGGCGTCGACGCTCTGACGCTGGATTGAGGAAAACCGATGGACGCAGCCAAGCTGCAAGCGAAGATCTACGCAGGCTACGCGAAGTCGGCCAAGCGGATCGGCTACGTCTATGACGTCTACCGCCCGGCCAGCACCGCCAACCCGCTGACCAACAAGGTCGCCAGCCTGAATGCCTCATTCAACGCCCAGGACTGGACGTACACGAAGCCGAATCTGCCGGATAAGCCGTATTGGTACTGCCTGATCGACGGCCGTCTCACGCAGGTCGGTGACTACCTGCAGCGCGGCACGAACCTGCATTTCATCGCTGGGATGCAGGACGAGTTGCCCATCCTCACGGTGGAGTGCAACGCAAAGGTGTGGGTCACGCGCACGACGACGCCGAGCGGCGTTGGGGCCGTAGGCTACTCCGGCAAGTGCGCGACCGAAGACACTTATGTGCTGGGCACTAAGGGCGGCGCAGGCTGGCCGGCATCGATCCTGTTCGGCGGCCGCACGCGCAAGCATGATGTGCTGCCGACATCGGCCGATGAGCACGGCTTTGTGGTCATGATGCCTGCGAGCGTCCCTATCCAGTTTGGCTCGGGCGACATCCTCATCGACGACATGGCGCGACGTTTTCAGGTGGCGGGCGCTCAGCGAACCGACCAGAGCTGGAAACTCAACGTCAACGAGGTTCACCCGTAAATGGCCGACATTTCTGACGTCTCCGCGGCGCTGGTGACGACGATTGCCGGCATCGTGTACCCGAACGGGACGAGCCAGCCGTCGATTACCGGCGCGCCAGTGTTGGTGTATAGCGGATGGCCGGATTCGGGTCAGCTGCGCACGTATCTCTCCGCCGGCAACGTTCACGTGTCGGTCTTCCCGCAGCCGAACATGCTGCGCGTGGTCGATTCGAGCATGTCGGACTGGTCGACGCCGACGGCGCCGGTCAATACCGTCACCCTGACACTATCCGGCCAGGCCGTGACGGTCGGCGGATCGGTCAGCACGCCGCAGAACGCAGCGCTGGTGGTCGACAACAAGGCATACGTTTATGCGGTGCAGGCTGGCGACACGCTGGCCAGCATCGCAACCGCGCTTGCGGCACTGGTAAACGTTGACCAGACGGCGACGGCGGCCGGCGCGGTGGTGATGATCCCGGGCGCAAAGTACATCTCGCCGCGCGTCGGCGGCCAGGGCGTCGCGGTGCGCGAGACGCGCCGGCAGGAGCAGGGCTTTATGGTCACTGTCTGGGCCAACTGCTTTGATCAGCGCGACCCGATTGCTTCTGCGATCGATTCGGCGCTTTCTGGCCAAATCCACCTGACGCTGGCCGACCAAAGCAGCGCCACGCTGCGCTACAAGAGCAGCCGCCAGGACGACAGCCAGCAGAAAGAGGGCATCTACCGCCGCGACTTGATGTATGCGGTGGAGTTTTCGACGTTCCAGAGCCAGACGCTCACGCAGATCACCGCGACAGTCGAGAACGTCAGCGCCGGCCCGTCGCTCGACGCGCAATTCCCCATCAAGACCATCGTGGAGTGACACATGAAACTGGTTGTGAACGTGCCGTTCGGCACCTACAAGCAGGGCGACGAGATCACTGAGCAGGACGCCATCCAGGCCGTGCTGGCCAGTGAGCAGTCCGCATACGTCGTGCAGGTCGCTGACGACGCGCCTCCGAAGGCGAAGAAGTAGCCAACCCTCGCCGCCAGCGCGCGGCATCCCCATCTTTGTGCCGCCTCCGGGCGGCTTTTTCGTTTCTCGGAGGCGCGAATGCCGATCGTCCAGCAGGGCAGCATCAATACGACTGCCCTCATCGTCCCGGACTTGTACGTCCAGATTGTTCCGCCGCAGGTGGCGTTGCTAAACGGCGTGCCCACCAATGTGCTGGGCGTCGTCGGCACGGCAACCTGGGGCCCGACCAACTCGCCGACCATCATCGGCAACATGGCCATGTACGCCCAGGCCTTTGGTGCGATCCAGAATCGCACGTACGACATGGGCACGGCGGTGGCTGTGGCGGTCCAACAGGGCGCCAACAACTTCCGCTGCGTGCGCGTGACGGACGGCACGGACACGGCCGCAACGGCTGCGGTGCAGACCAACTGCCTGACGCTGACGGCCAAGTACACCGGCACGCTGGGCAACACCGTCACTGTGGCCTTGGCCAATGGCAGCGCCGCTGGCACCTGGAAGGTGACGGTTGCCGCACCGACGCTCAACCCGGAAGTGTTCGACAACATCGGCGCCGGCCTGTCGGGCAATCCGCTGTGGGCTGCCATCGCCGCCGCCATCAACAACGGCACCAGCGTGCAGCGCGGCCCTTCGCAGATCATCACTGCGGCGGCCGGTGCTGGCACCACGGCGCCGACGGCGGCCAGCTTCACGCTGTCCGGCGGAACGGACGGTGCAACGACGATCTCCGGCTCGGTGCTGATCGGCCAGGACACGATCCCGCGCAAGGGCATGTACGCGCTGCGCAACCAGGGCGTGTCGGTGGCCATGCTGGCTGACTGCTCGGACTCGACCACCTGGGCGACGCAGGTGTCCTTCGGGCTGTCCGAGGGCATCTACATGATCGGGGTGGGGCCGGCCGGCGACACGATCACCAACGCGGTCAGCACCAAGAGCACGGCCGGCATCGACAGCTACGCCTTCAAGCTGCTGTTTGGTGACTGGGTGTACTGGCTGGACACGGTCAACGGCGTGACGCGGCTGGTCTCGCCGCAGGCGTTTGTCGCCGGCCTGCTGGCCAACCTGTCGCCGCAGAACAGCAGCCTGAACAAGCCGATCTACGGTGTTGTCGGCACGCAGAAGTCGTTCGCCAACCAGACGTACAGCTCGGCTGAGCTGCAGACGCTGATCCAAGCAGGAATCGACCTCATTACCAACCCGGTGCCGGGCGGCTCCTACTTCGGCTGCCGCTGCGGCCACAACAGCAGCTCGAACGCGCTCACGCAGGGTGACAACTACACGCGCATGACCAACTACATCGCCAGCACCATCAATGCAGGCATGGGCAAGTACGTGGGTCAGCTGCAGTCGGCTACGGTGCGCGCGCAGGCGGCGGCCACGCTGTCGAACTTCCTGAGCTCGATGGAGCAGCAGGGCATGATCGGCGCGGTCAATGGCGGCCCGGCGTTTTCGGTGCAGATCGACGCCAACAACAACCCGACGAACCGCGTGGCGCTTGGCTATATGCAAGCCGACGTGAAGGTGATCTACCTGTCGGTCATCGAGAAGTTCCTGGTCAACGTGGAAGGCTCGCAGGCCACGGTGATTCGGACCTCGACCAGCAACCAGTAACGCACCCACCCAATCTGATTGCCCCGCCGCGCGCGGGGCGCTCTCTTTCCGGAGAACGCAATGCCGATTCAAGGTTACTCGGTCGGGCGCGACTATACGCTGGTCATTCAGACCTCCACGGGCGCACTGCAGCCGAACAAGATCACCGCCTTCAAGAGCAAGCAGGATGTGACCGACGTGCGCGTCAAGCGCCTGGACGGCATCACCGATCACGTGCGCTTCTTCGACGGCTGGTCGGGTTCATTCGACATTGAGCGTCAGGACGCGACGCTCGACAACTACTTCGCCCAGCTTGAGGCGAACTACTACGCCGGCATCAACGAATCGCCCGCCCAGATCTACGAGACGATTCAGGAAGCCAACGGCGCGGTGTCCCAATTCCGCTATGACGGCGTTCTCATGACGCTGGCCGATGCCGGCAACCGCGCGGGCGACGCCACCATCAAGCAGTCGATCAACTTCGTGGCCTCGCGCCGCATCAAGGTGGCCTGATGACCAGTGTGACCATTAACCCGACCCCGTCTGAACAACTGATCAAGAGCGCCGCGCGCGAAGTCGTGGTGGACGACGCGCTGGGACGAAAGATCACACTGCGCAAGCCGAATCCTCTGGCGAACCTGGACTTCGCGAAGGCGGCCGGTGGAAGCGAGCTGAACATGCTCTATCTGGCCGAGGTTGCGCATCTGAAGTACGTGAGCGCGATCGACGGCGATCCGGTGCCGACACCTGCCACCGAAGCCCAGTTGCGCGCGCTGTATCAGCGCCTGGGTGACGAGGGCAACGAGGCCGCCCAGCGCGGCGTAGCCGACAACTTCGTGCGCCAAGCCGCGCCGGAGGCCGAGCTAAAAAACTCCTGACGGACGGCCCGTTTCACGAGGCAATGTGGCTCGTGCATAACGGTGTTCCGTTCGACGTCGCATTTTCTGTGGACGAAACGATGCGCCACGCCATGGCCATCAAGTGCAGCGAGTTCCATGGTGCGGAGTTCGATCTCAACACCATGTCATTCAAGGAGCGGGAGCGATGAAGGAATTTGGAGATCTCGCTTCTTTTGCCGCGCACTTGGCGCTGGCTGAGGTTGCAGCGCACAAGGCTCTTGAGAAGGGCCTCGATAAGGCTGCAGATCATATCGAGCGCGCGGCCAAGGGCAAGATTGGCGAATACCAGGGCGCCAACGGTATGCACGACGCTTGGCCGGAACTGGCGGACAGTACGAAGGAAGACCGCGTTCGCAAAGGTTTCACCGAGAACGATCCTCTGCTGCGCACGGGCGCGCTGCGCGATTCCATCAGTCATGAGACGCACGGCCTGGAAGCGGCGATCGGGTCCACGTCGGACATTGCCGTCTACCAAGAGCTGGGCACAGACAAGATTCCGCCCCGGCCGTTTCTTGGGGCTGCGGCCTACGAGAGTATCGACGAGGTGAAAAAGCTGGTCGGCGGGGCCGTGATAACCTGGATCGTCGGCGGCAATTCGCTCGACTACAAGGTCTAGAAAAGATTCGAGACCGCTAGGTAAATCACGAACGCGCCAGCGGCGATAAGCGCCGCGCCGACAAGCAGTCCGGCGATGCTGGCGACTCCAAGAATGACAGCTGTCGGCGTGCTGGGCTTTTGAGGCACATAGGCGCTCCGCATCTTCGCTGGGCGGATGCGGCGAATCCTGGGGTACTGGATGAAGCTCACCCGGTCAGCCAGCCATTCGTGAACGCGAAAGAAAACACCCATGAGCATCGACGCCTACAAAATCGCGGTACAGATCTCGCTGGTCGAGAACGTCACTCGCGGATTGGCCACGCTGTCGCGGTATTTCAAGGCCGCTGACACCGATGCCAAGGCCCTTGAAGCGCGCATCGCCAAAATCGGCAAGATGGCGGCCGCTGGCAGTATTCTAGCCGGTGCTGGTGCGGCCGGCCTGAAGATGTTCGAGGCGCCGCTAGACAAGGCCATGGAGTACGAGCGATTCCTCGCTCGGATGCGCCAAATGGGCTTGGGCGATAGTCAGATCAAGGACGCTGAGAAGTTCGTTGAGGCGACCAAGATCATCAACACGTCCGTTTTGGACCGGATGCGTATCTTCTCGGAGGCGCAGGGCGCATTCCGGCAGTCTGGCATGTCCGGGGACAAGGCGCTCGAAGCCGCCAAGACCATGACGCCTGTGCTCGCCACCTACGAGGTGGCTATGCAGACGCTCAGCGGACCGACACACGCGGCAGCCGAGCACGCGATGCGCAACTTGAACAAGACCGTCGAAATGATGGGCGGCTTGGGCGACACGAAGCGCGCTCAGGAAATCGCTGACGGTGTCTTCAAGACCGTTCAATCGAGCGGCAAGATGGTTGATGAGCGCCAACTCAAGCAGTTTTTCGCCTACGGCAGCTCGGCCACAAACCAGCAGGATCTGCGGACGGTATTCGGCGGTCTGGAGCCGATCATTGGCGAGTTGGGCGGCAGCACCACCGCCGTGGGCCTGCGTACGGCGTACACGCGCACCAACGGCATGATGGCGCTGATGCCGCGGCGCCTGAAAGAGGAAATGCAGCGCCTCGGCATGACCGATGAGACGGGAAAGCAGCAGACAACCGATCTGGCTCGGCTGCAGGCGACCAACATCATCGGCTACACCGAAGAAATCATGCGCCGGTATCAGTCGGCGGGGATCACTTCACAGACAGACCGCGAGCGCGAAAACGCGATCATCTTCGGCACCAATGGCGCCAAGGTCTTCAACAAGATCATGAGCCAGATGGCTGTGCTGCATGAATCGCTTGAGGCATACGACAAGTCCAAGGGCGCATCTGACGTTGCCAACGACCCCGCCAACCAGCGACTGATGGCACAGCAGAACTTGGCCAAGAAAATCGAGGATTTCCAGTTGGCGCTGGCTCGTAATGGCGGCTTGCTCGATTTGGCCACGAAGGGCTTGACGATGCTCGCCAACGGTGTGGAGCGGCTGACGAAGTTCGCCAATGACCACCCGACGATCACCAAACTGGCCGTGGCGACTGGCTTGGCGCTATCGGGCCTGATGCTACTGGGCGGCGGCGTGCTGCTTCTGAAGAGCGCTTTGTCGGCACTCAGTCTGATTGGCATCTCCGGCATTGCGTCTTCGATCGCTGGCGCCGGCTCGGCGACGCTAGTGGGTGCTCTTGGCGCTCTTGTGAGCCCTATTGGACTTGTTGTGGCGGTCCTTGGAACGCTGGCGGCGGCTGCATATGCGTTCCGGCCGATCTCCCCACAGAGATTGAAGCGGCAAAGCATGAAGGCGGAGCCCGTCTAACGCCCACTGCACAATCTCGTGTGGATGCCGGTGAGTTAGGCGCGCCAAGCCAGTACGTGAAGCCAGCCGACCAGAAGCCGATCGTGCTCAAAGGCGATGTGAACATGGATGGCCGCAAGGTGGGCACCGTTATGTGGAATCAGCTTGGAACCGAGCTGGGACGCCCACAGACCGGCCCCGGCACTTTCGACCCCGCCGCATCCCTGCGCCCCTCAGCACTGTGACCTGATCCATGCCAGACCTCATCCTCCAACTCGGCGATTTCCAGTTCCAGCAGCAGGAAATCCCCGAGTCGATCCCGTTCGGTGGCGAGCAGGCGCTTGCTGTGCACCGCCTCGTCGGCGGCGTCAAAGTCGTCGACGCCATGGGCGGCTTCACGCGCCCAATCTCGTGGTCTGGCTGGTTGCTCGGTGAGAGCGCGCTGGTCCGCGCGCGGCAGTTGGACATGATGCGTGAGGCGGGAGAGCCACAACAACTCACGTGGTCGGAACTGGACTTCGTGGTAGTCATCCGCGATTTCCGCGCGGACTTCCAGCGCTTCTACCAGATCCCGTACACCATCACATGCGAGGTGGTGCAGGATCTGACGCTGTCAACCGCCGGCCTCGGAGAGCCTGGCATCGACGACCTGATCTCGGGCGACTTGGGCACAGCGTCAGGCCTGATGTCATCGATCAGCGATTCGACGCTGGGTAGCCTATTCAGCAGTGTGCAGTCAGCGATCCAAGGCGTATCCAGCTTCGCCAACGCCGCCCAATCGACGCTGAACGGCGTGCTGCAGCCGATCGCGGCGTTCCGCACGCAGGCGCAGACGTTGATTGCGCAGACCAACAACACGCTGATGAACGTGACGACACTGGGCGGCATCCTGCCGAACAACCCCATCAGCACGCAGGTCAGCAAGATCACACAGCAGATCGTCGCGGCGCAGAACCTGCCGACGCTGGTGCAGTTGGACCGCGTCGTCGGGCGAATCCAGGGCAACATCGGCTCGATCTACAGCAGCGCCAAGCAGCAAACCGTGGCGGCCGGCAACCTGATGAAGATCGCCGCGAAGGAGTACGGTGACGCGATGGCGTGGACCGGCCTAGCTAAGGCCAACCCGCAGCTCGGCGGCGACCCTCAGATCAATGGCATTGCAACCGTGACGATTCCTCCGACCAAAGACGATGTCGGCGGCGTAGTGAACGCATAGCCGACCAACTAGCCTCAACACATCAGCCCCGCTTTGTGCGGGGCTTTTCATTTCCATGAGCCTGAACGACCTCCCGGCGCAGCCAATTGCGCGGCGCCCGCGCGCCATGGTCAAAGTGACTGGCGCAGCGACGAATGGCGTGTATCCGCCGGCCGTGATCGTCCCGTGGGAGTCATGGTCGGTCGACAACAACACGTTTTACCAAGCGGATACGTTTCGGGTGTCGATTCCGTCGAGCGCGTTGCCGCCGGAGGTGGACGCGAACTGGTTCTCAAGCCAGAGCGAGGCGTTCATTGAGATCCTTGCCGGTTTTCCCGACGATCCACTCAGCTTCACTGAGGCCGATCTGGATAGCTTGATCTACGGCCGGATCGATGACATCGAGTTCGACCCTGTGTCGACGATGCTGTCACTCACTGGTCGCGACCTGACGGCGGTGTTCATCGACGCCAAGACGACGATCCAGTATCAGAACCTGACGTCGTCTCAGGTCGCGGCCAAGCTGGCCGCTTCACACGGGCTGAGCGTGGCAGGGCCAGCTACGACGACGCTCGCAGGCAGCCTCTACGCCCGCGACCACGTCAGCATGACTGACCGTCGCAGCGAATGGGACTTGTTGACCTGGCTGGCCCAGCAAGAGGGTTTCGCTTGCTATGTCACGGGCCGCACGTTGAACTTTGGCCCACGGCCGCCCGCGCCCCCGGAACCCTACGAATTGCGCTGGGAAGTCAATGAACAAGGCGTTCCAACCGCGAATTTCCAGACCCTGCGAACATCGCGCAGCCTGACAGTAGCAAAGGGCATCACTGTGGTGGTGAAGTCGCCGAGCCTCAAGACGAGCAAGTCCGTGACTGGCTACTACCCGAGCAAGCCGAAGACTACCCAGGCAGGGAAAGCTTCACCGTTCGGAAATACCCAGGTCTATAGCATTACCCGTGGCGGTCTTGACCAGGCCGGCGCGGACAAACTGGCAGCACAGATCCACCACGAGATCACGCAGCACGAGATGAAGCTGCGCGCACGCCTGCCGGCCGACAACATCCTGACCCAAACTTCCATGCTTCGGCTGACTGGCACTGGCACGAAGTTCGACCAGGACTACTACGTTGACGGCATCACGCGGTCTATGAGCCTCGACGAGGGGTATGTCATGGACATCTCTGCCAAGAACATCAATCCTGAGACGGTGCCGTCCATATGATCAGTCAACTGCGCAATCAGATGGCGCTGGCGGCACAGCTGGCGCAAGACGGCAAGTCGCACAGCAAGGTCGGTATTGTCACCAGCTACGATCCGGGTACAGCGTCGGCGCGTGTTCACCTCATGCCGATCGATCCAGACTTGCCGGATAACACCCTGACGGGCTGGTTACCAGTGGGCACACCGTGGGTTGGCAATGGTTGGGGTCTTGATGCGCCAGTGAGCATCGGCGATCAGGTGATCGTTCAATTCATCGACGGCGAGATCGAGAACGGCGTCATCAGCGGCCGGATTTTCAGCGATCAGCAGCGTCCCACTGGCGCGCAAGCAGGCGAATTCTTCCTGACGCACGCTTCAGGCTCCAAGCTGCAGTTCCACAACGACGGCACGGTCACGCTCATCAGCGCGGGAACGCTCACCAGCCAGGCGCCGCAGTGGAACCACACTGGGCCGATGCAGATCAACGGCACTCTACTTGTGACACAGACCATCACCGGCCAGGCCGGCATGGCTGTCTCCGGAAACAACGGCTCCGGCAATTCCATGAGCATCAACGGCAACACCCAGTTCACGGGTCAAGTGTCCGCCAATGGCCACCGGATCGACGACACGCACAAGCACACCGGCGTGCAGACAGGCAGCAGCAACACCGGGACAGTCGTATGACTCAGCAGCTCCTGAATGACGTCAACCACTGGGTGGGGGCGACATCGGCACGTCTCCGACAGGCGACATCGGCTTGGTGAACGCGGATACACGCACCCAGCAGCGGATCGTGCGCCGGCTGGTGACCAATCCGGGCGACTACATCTTCCACCAGGACTATGGCGCCGGCTTGCCGCAGAAGATCGGCCAGACGCTCGATGTCGGCGCGCTGCGCGGGCTGATTCGCGCCCAGGTGAAGCAGGAGAAGGGTGTTGCACAGACGCCTGAGCCGGAGGTCGATGTCGCGGCGATCACGAACGGCGTGAGCGTGCACATCCGCTACACCAGCTCGGTCACGCGCCGTCCCGTAACCCTCAAATTCAACGTGAACAACTGACATGGCCAGCTTGCAGACGCAGGATTGGGTGACGCTCGTCCGGAATCAGGTCTCCGCGATCCAGGGCTATGCGAAGGTGCTAGTCGACCTGACGGTCGGATCGGTGTTGCGCGCGATCGTCGAGGCGAATGCGGCCGTTGTGGTGTGGCTGGAGGGCTTGTTGTTGCAGGTGCTGGCTATCACTCGCGCGGCGACATCGAGTGGCGCTGACCTCGATTCCTGGGTTGCTGACTTCGGTGTGACGCGCTTGCCTGCGGTGGCCGCCACCGGGATCGTCACCTTCTCCCGGTTCACTACGACCCAGCAGGTCCTGGTGCCCGTGGGGGCGACCGTGCAGACGGCCGACGGCACACAGCAATTCACCGTCACGATCGACACGACGAACCCAGCATACAACGCAGGCCTGGGCGGATATGTCATCGCGGCCGGCGTCGGAAACGTGACGGTGCCGGTTCAGGCGCTCACCGCTGGCGCTGCTGGTAACGCCGTCGCAGGGTCAGTTTCCGTCATCGCCGGCGCGATTTCAGGCGTCGATACGGTGACCAATACGGCCGCATTCACGAACGGCACCGATGCCGAGTCTGACACGGCGTTGCGCACGCGCTTCATTGCGTACGTGGCGAGCTTGTCAAAGGCGACAAAGAACGCAGTCGGATATGCCATCACGTCGCTGAAGCAGGGTCTGGTGTACTCGCTTGTCGAGAATCAGACCTACGCCGGCGCGACGCAGTACGGCTATTTCTACGTTGTGGTGGATGATGGAACCGGCTCGCCGTCGAGTACGTTGCTCGCAACCGTGGCTAATGCCATTGATGCAGTGCGCCCGCTGACCAGCACGTTCGGCGTGTTCGCGCCGGTGGTTGTGAACGCGAGTGTTGCAATGACGATCTCAACAGCCGCCGGCGCCGACCATGCGGCGACGGCTCTGGTGGTCAAGAACGCGCTCACGTCGTACATCAACGCACTGCCGCTGGGCACGACACTTCCGTTCTCCCGGCTCGCGCAGGTGGCATACGACGCTTCCCCCAGCGTGACGAACGTTACAGGCGTGACATTGAACAGCGGCACCGCTGACCTGACGGCCACAAGCCAGCAAGTCATCAAGGCAACTTCTGTGACGGTGGCGTGATGGCAACTGGTGACCAACAAGACATCTACCACCGGATTCGCTCACAGTTGCCGCAGTGGTTTGGCGATGAAGCGTCCTCGCCCGTTCTGAATGGACTGCTGCAGGGGCTGGCATACGCGCTCGCATACTTCTACAGCCTGTTGGCCTACGGCCGTCTGCAGACGCGGATCAAGACGGCCACCGATGGGTGGCTGGACATGATTGCCGCGGATTTTTCGGCGCCGCGCTGCTGCGGGCGGCCAATCAGTCCGACACGTCGTTCCGCAATCGCATCCTGATCAACCTGTTCCGCGAGCGCGCAACGCGCGCAGGGCTCATCAAGGTGCTGCAGGATCTGACGGGCCGCACGCCGACGATCATCGAGCCACTACGACCGCTAGACACCGGCGTGTATGGCGGTCCGTACATCGGCTACGGAATGGCAGGAGCCTATGGTTCGATGCTCATGCCGTATCAGGCCTTTGTGATTGCCTACAGACCGGCCGGCGCTGGCATTCCGAACGTCGCAGGCTACGGCTACTCAACCGGCGCGTACAACACGCCGTCGCAGGAAGAGTACGCGTCGCTCTCGATGATTCAGGGCGCCGTAAGCGACGCAGACATCTACGCGGCCATCGATAGCGTAAAGCCCGTGGCAACAGTCGTCTGGACCCGCATTTCGAACTGACCTACCTCACATAACCACGCAAGGCGCCTTCGGGCGCCTTTTTTATGGAGTCGCGATGGATCGCGTCATCGTTTATCCGGGCCAGATCCCTCTGGAAACCGATGTTCTCCGGACCAACAAGTTCGGCATGCTGGCTGTCGCCAAGCTCGCAGCCGCGATGCTCGGCACGTCGACCATTGTGAACGGTCTTGCATGCGTACCTACGTCGCCAGCGTCGCTGCAGGTGAACGTCAATCCCGGCGAGATGTACAGCTTGGTCAATGTGGACGCGACAGCCTACTCGTCGCTCGCTGCGGACACGACGCACAGCATCCTGAAGCAAGGCATCTCGCTCGATGCCGTCACGCTGAGTTGCCCGGCGCCGGCCACCGGTGGCCAGAGCATCAACTACTTGATCCAGGCCACGTACCAGGATTCGGACACCGACAACACCACGCTGCCGTACTACAACGCGAGCAATCCGTCGCAAGCTTGGTCGGGCCCGAATAACAGCGGCACACCGCAGTCCACGACCCGCAAGGGCGCAGTCGTGATCAGCGCCAAAGCGGGTACCGCCGCGACTACCGGCACTCAGACAACACCAGCGCCAGACTCTGGTTACACCGGTCTATGGGTTGTCACCGTAGCCAATGGTCAGTCGACGATCACGTCCGCAAACATCACGCAGGCGACGAATGCGCCAATCCTGCCGGCCGATTTGCTCCACGCGATCCAGCAGTCGTTGCTGACGGTAGCGTCGGACACCGGCAGCGCCAACACCTACGTTGTCAGCTACAGCCCGCCGGTCACGGCACTGACCGATGGCATGGTGCTGTGGTTCAAGGCCAAGACTGCCAACACCGGAGCGTCCACGCTCAACGTGAACGGCCTCGGCGCTGTTCCTCTCGTGGGCGGCGCGCACGCTGCACTTCAGGGTAATGAGGTCGTTGCGAACGGCAAATGCCAAGTCGTCTACAAGGCTGACATCAGCTCTTTTGTGCTGATCGAGTGCACGGGCGCGGCCGTTCAAGTCGCCCCCGCCACGCAGAGCCAACACGCCTTGCAGTTGGGACAAGCGCAGGCGATGCGTGGCAGCTACAACGGCTCGTCGTCCTATTCAACATCTGCGACCCTCACAAATTCGCAGATTGGACAACTCATCATTTTCTATGGTGGTCCCGGCCAAACAATCACGCTGCCCTCAGTTTTGATACCGCAAGGCTCCCAGTTCAACATCATCAACATTGGTAGCGGCAGCCTAACTGTTGCAGCAAACGGCACTGACACAATTGATGCAGGACCATCTGCACTTTCATCGATCAATGTGCCGCAATTCTGCGAAGTTACGTTGACGCCGGATGGGAGTGGTACGCGATGGGCACAGAAGGGCTCCGCATCCCTGCAGTACTCGCCATTGGCAGTCGGAGCCTCCACGCAAAGCGGCCATGCGGTGAATCAGAGCCAGGTTGTTGGTGTTGGGCAGACATTCACGAATGTCACCGCGTCGCGCGCATCCGGGACGACCTACACGAATTCCACGGGTAAACCAATCATTGTCTATGTGAACGCAACGACAACAGCTTCTAACGGCGCGCTTTCAATCGCAGTGAATGGGGTTACATGTGGGTTTAGCGTGCAGCCCATTTCTGGGTCTGTTGTAGCGGCTACCGCGCTCGTACCCAGTGGTGGGACTTATGTCGTAAGTGTCGGCTCCGCTAACACCTTGTCTTGGTCCGAACTTCGTTAAAGGTAATTCATGAAAACATTCATTGACACCGCAACGCAGCAGATCTATGCATTCGAGAACGATGTGGTGGTCACCTCAATGGGTGGCGTCTATTCATTCAAGGCACAGGATGGCACTACGCTGAATGTGCCAGTGACGTTGCAGCCGCACTCATCTTCTGCGCCAGCCTCGGTCCAACCACTCGCAGCCGCGCGGGCTGCTCAGATCAACAAGATCAACGCTGCCTGCGCAGCAGCATTGGTGTCAGGCTTTCCGTCCTCGGCACTAGGCACAGTACGCAACTATCCATCGCAGGACACCGACCAGCGAAATCTTCAAAGCGCCGTGTCCGCTGCCGTCGGCGCAGCCACGACGTGGGCGACGCCGATTTGGTGCGCCAACTCCGATGTCTGGTCGCTGGCTCCGCACTCTGCTGCACAAGTCCAACAGGTCAACACCGATTGGCTGGCGTTCCGCGTGGCCGCACAACAGAAGTACGCGGACCTTGTCTCGCAAATCAATGCCGCGACGAGCGTATCCGATGTGCTGACCATCACTTGGGGCTGATGCAGCTCGTATATTAGGGCTGGTACGGGGAAACGCGATATTATGCGCGCCATGAAACCAGATGCCGCTGTGGGCAATATAGTGCCCGCTTCATACCGCCCAGATATTGACGGGATCAGAGCCATTGCGATCCTCACCGTAGTGGCTTTCCACGCTTTTCCTGACTATTTCCCTGGTGGATTTGTTGGGGTAGACGTGTTCTTCGTGATCTCCGGCTTCTTGATCTCCGGGATCATCTTTGATGGTCTTGAGCGAGGCGAATTTAGCTTCGTGCGGTTCTACTCGCACCGCATCAAGCGGATTTTCCCAGCATTGATTCTGACGCTGGTAGCATGCTTTGCGCTTGGATGGTTCCTGCTATTGCCGGACGAGCTCAAGCAGCTTGGCAAGCACATAGCTGCTGGCGCCGGCTTCGCGCAGAACTTCGTGCTCTGGAGTGAGGCGGGTTATTTTGATAATCAGTCTGCGCTGAAGCCACTTCTTCACCTCTGGTCGTTGTCCATAGAAGAGCAGTTTTACATTTTCTACCCGCTCTTGATGGTGGTTGTATGGCGCCTTCGTTTCAATGCGTTGGCCGTCATTCTGGTGCTGACCGTCATTTCGTTCTCGTTGAATGTGCGTGACGTGGCTGCTGCGCCGACTGAGACTTTCTTTTTCCCGCAATCACGTGGCTGGGAATTGATGGTCGGCGCGATTCTGGCTTACCTGACGACATTCAAGCGCAATACCGTCAACGCGTTGCTGTCTGTTTGGCCCCAGCGCACGAAGGTGGTTTGTGCGAATGTAATGTCGGCCTTCGGCCTCGCGCTTATCGGGTCGGTCGCGTTTTCGCTCGTCAAGAGCGAACATTTCCCAGGATGGCTCGCACTGTTGCCAGTCGTAGGTGCAGCGTTGATGATCGCGGCGGGCCCCAATACGTTGATCAACCGGTATGTCATCGGCAACAGGGCGATGGTGTTTGTCGGCTTGATCAGCTATCCCCTGTATCTCTGGCATTGGCCCCTTCTGTCGTTCCCGCACATTATCGATGCCGGCGAGCCTGCGATCGAAGTTCGAGTCGGCGCCGTTGCCTTGAGCTTTTTCCTCGCCTGGTTGACGTATCGATTGATCGAGCGCCCAATTCGCTTTGGCTCATCGAAATCTTCTCTCGCGCAACTCGGGCTCGTGTTTAGCTTGGCCGTGGTCGGCATCGTCGGGTATGTGACTTTCGCGAAAAACGGGCTTGAGTTCCGCCAGGCCGCAATCATCAATAGCGCCAACAAGTTCGATTACCCGTTCATTCACACGTGTCAGTATTCCACTGGGCTGGCGCCCAATCGCGACGGTTGCGGTGCTGATCGTCTGCCGACGACACCGCCGAATGTCGTCCTGATCGGCGACAGCGTTTCGAACGCGTATTCAGAGGTGATGAACGAATACGTGCGCCGGACAGGCGACGTTTCCTATTACCAGTTCGGGCGTGGTCTGTGCCCGATGCTGCTGGACTACGGCCCCTCGTACTGCAGAGAAATAACGGACTTCGCGAAGCGGTACATTGCCGAAACACCGTCTGTGGACACCGTAGTGCTCCCTTCGAATTGGCCTCTGTACGCCAAGGGATTGGACTGGGCTAAGGGACTGGCAAATTTGAAGGGTGAGTACAAGGAAACGCCTGAGAGCTTCTATCAATCCTTCGCAAGAACGGTCGATTACTACCAGAAGTTGGGCAAAAAGGTGGTCGTATTCTTGACGCCGCCATCTGGGATAGATCCGCGATCCTGCACGCTTCGAGTATTCAAATTCACGAAGAAGAATCTATGTGACTCGAATGTCTGGGTTGCGAAAGAAATCGATGGGGAGTATCGGTCGCGGTTGCTTCCTTACCTCACGACCCACAACGTGGAAGTGTTCGATCCGTTCAAGATTATGTGCGGGGACGTAAAGTGTAAGACCACAGACGGCGACAAGATCCTGTGGGCTGACAGCGGCCACATGAGCCGCGCTGGTAGTCAATTTTTGGTGCGGGAAGGGTTCTCTGACCTCCAAAGCATTTTTGGCAAGAAAAAGATCGCCGGACCGCCGCCAGGGACAAAGCCGCTGGCAACAGCAAACTGATTTGTGATCAAACAACATAGCCCGCTACGTGCGGGCTTTTCTCATTTCTGGGGGTCTGAATGTCTGAACCAATCAGCGGCAGCGCGGCAGCGGGGCCGCAGGTGCGGCCGCTTTCAAAGCCTTAGGCGGCCCGGCCGCCGTGGCAGGAGGTGCGAGCGTGCTTGCGACGATTGTGGTGATGGTGATGACGCTGCCGCGAACGCGCGGTGAATGGGCAGTTGCCCTGATCTCGACGGTGGTGGCCAGCCTATGCGGAGGTGCGGCGGTGATCCAGTACTGGGGACTGGCCACCTGGATGACCACGACCAACGGGGCCATGGCGCTGGGTGGCATCTACTTCGTTTGCGGGCTGCCAGGCTGGTCGATTGTCCGCTGGGCCTTCAACTTCCTGAACAAGCGCAAGGACAAGGACCTGGCGGAGATTGCCGCCGAGGTCGTGGACGACGCGCGCAAGATCGCAGCAGGTGGCACGAATGTCTGACCCTCTTGTCACTGCCACACAGCTGCACGCGATCATGCCGCTGGCCGCGCGCGCGCGGATGTGTTCGCCCCCATCCTGTCTGACGTGATGCTGTTCCGGCAGATCAACACTCCGGCACGTGCTGCAGCCTTCCTGGCACAGGTCGGGCATGAATCCGGCCAGCTGCGCTACCTGCGCGAGATCTGGGGGCCGACGCCGGCCCAGGTGCGATACGAGGGCAGGGCGGACCTCGGCAACGCGCAGCCGGGCGACGGCAAACGGTTCATGGGGCGAGGCCTCATTCAGATCACTGGCCGCAAGAACTACGCCGATTGCGGCGCGGCCTTGGCCTCGACCTGATCACACAGCCCGAACTGCTGGAGAAGCCGCAGAACGCAGCCGCATCGGCCGCGTGGTTCTGGGTGCAGCACAACCTGAACCGGTTTGCCGATCGCGGCGACTTCGTTGGGCTCACGCGGGCTATCAACGGTGGCACGAACGGCATTGCCGACCGCCGGGCGCTCTGGGAGCGCGCAAAGGCTGCGCTGAAAGGCTGATCCACACTCACTCGACACAGCCCCGCCGCGCGCGGGGCTTTTGCGTTTCTGGAGGGCCATATGGCCGTCACTGATACCCACGAAGAGAAAGAGACGTTGGCCGTCGACGTGCTGCTGCCCGGGCACGAAGCCCGCGTCACGACCGCGCTGTTCACGCACACGAAGAAGCAGCTGATCGAGCGCGAGGGCGGCCGCTGCTTCATTTGCAACGCCACGGCGGAAGAGAGCGGCCACCCGTTGGAGGCGCATCACCATCCGATCGAGCGGTCGCTGGCCAATCTCATCAACTGGGAGCGCGTCGCCGCACAGGCGAAGGCCGGCGAGTTTGGCGCGCGCGCAGCGGCGTTCGACTGGGATGGCTTCTTCAAGGGTGCCAAGGCCGTGGCGGCACCCGCCGTTGAAGGGAGGGCGGCAGCGCAGTACTTGGTGCCGGCTGACCCATACCTGTTCGTCGACGACATGACCGTGAATGGGCTACTGCTCTGCAAGCAGCACCACACGGGCAAGGACGCCGGCATCCACGACATGCCGTTCCCGCTCTGGATCGCACAGCGGTACGCGATCGAGGGCTACCAATTCACACCGAACGAGGTGATCCACCATGCTGATGCTGATTGAGAAGGCCATCGACTGGCTTTTTGGCGACGTGAAGCGCATCTTGATCGTGGCGGTCCTTCTGGTGATCGGCATGGCCGCCGCCGTCGGTATGATCTACAAGCACGAGCGAGATGCGGCACGCGCCGAACTGGCGAAAGTGCAAACGGCTCTCGCGAAAGCCGAGGGCGACAACCAGGCACTGGGCGCATCCCTGGCGCGGCAGAGTCAGGCCGTTACCGACATGCAGAAGGCGGCGATTGCGCGCGAGGCAGCAGCTGCGGCCGCCGACAAGGCGGCCCAAGCCGATCAGGCCAAGTACAGCATTGCCGCCGGCCGCATCCTGGCACAACAGCCTGGCGTCGATGCCTGCGCGTCGCTGCACGCCCTGCGCGTGAGCTACAGCGGGAGCCAACCATGATCCGGGCCGCATTGCTGTGCCTACTGTTGGCCGGCTGCGCCAACGCGCCGCAGGTCATTGAGAAGCCCGTGGAGGTGAAAGTGCCGGTTCCCGTGCCATGCAAGGCGCCGGACGTCCCCGTGCCGGCGTGGCCGCTCGCCGCGGTGCCTTCGTCGGCCAGTGACTTCGATTTCTACAAGGCCGCGCTGGCTGAGGTCGAGTTGCGAAAGGGGTACGAGGCGCGTTTGCGCGCGGCTTTGGCCGCTTGCCAGTAGCCGTCAGCCAGCGACGCTGTGCACGAAGCGCGGCATCCCGTTGTCGCGCAGGATCTCGTCCATCGCGTCGAGGTCGTTCGGGTCTGGGTTGAGCCACGCATCGAGGTCTTCTGGCTTGATTGGCACCGGACAGCGGTCATGGCCAGCCTCTGAAATCGCCGGCGGCGGGTCCGTGGTGATAATCGCGAACGACAGTAGATCCTGTTCACCCGGCTTCGTCGCGCGCCAGTGCGACCACACGCAAGCCACCAGCATCGTCTGCGGCGGATCCGGCCGGAACTCCAGCACGATGTTCTTTCCTCCGGCCCGGCCACGTTCTCGTAGAACGCATCGACCAGCACCACGCCGTGCGTGTGGCCGTATTGCCCCTTCCAAAATCCCCGCAAATTGTCCATCCTGGCGTTGTACGTGCTCGGGTACTTGGTGTCGTAGAACGCCGGCTTGCCGGCCGGCCGACACTGGTATCGCATGGGCTTGACCACGCGGCGGCCGTTCTCCCACACCATCACTGGCGCATACCAGCCTGGGAAGATGCGCGAGTCGCGCGGCTTGATCTCAGTGCTCTTCAGGTCTTCGAGCTTGCCCTTGGCCCACGCGATCTTGTTGGAGGCGATGCGCACCTCGTCGGCCGCTTTCTTTGTTGGCTTTGCTGCCAGCGACGCCTGCGCGTTTTCCAGGCGCTCCGTTTGCTTGGCGAGTTCCTGCAGCAGCCGGATTTCCTCCGCTTCCATGCTGGCCCGCAGCACGTCGGCGATCTTCTTTTCCTCTTCGGTCTCGGGTGATTCCAAGAACGGCGCGGCCATTGCCTTCGGGAACTTCACCGACCCCGGATTCTGGAAGTACTCCGTCACCAGGCGCGAGAATGCGTCAAGAGACATGACGGCGCCGTACTCGCGAACGAACCGCTTGTAGTCGGCCTTGATCTGGGCGGAGTAGCACATGGTTTGCTCCCGTGGGGTGGGGCCATGTTAAAGCAGCCGATTGGCATGTCCAGAGTGCTGTATATTTATGGCTCTGCGGAAAATCATGTGGAAGGCTGTGAGCCATGACTAGCCCTCTCCGTGTGGAATCGCTGATAGCAAGTCGAGCAGACGTACGCCCGTTTCGGGTAGGCGCGCCGGTTCGCTTCGCGGCGAATCTCATCCTTTGTGATGGGTGGAAGTGTATGTGCCTCCAACTCGTCGGGGTCGAAGATGCCGTTGCACGACCCACACCGGCTTCCGAGCGCTTCGACGAGCGCGACTTGCCTTTCCACCTGGTAGGCAGTTCGTTTCTTCATGTGGCCCTCCACTGGTTCCTTCTTGTGCAGTTTTCCGTACAGCAGCCTGGCGCGCAGCACCTCGAAGCTGTAGCCCCGGCCGGCACGGTTAATGACCTTCGCCACGCCGTTCAGGGCTTCCGTGTAGCCGTTCGAAATCGGGTGGTCGAAGTAGGCGAGCATCTCCTCGCGCCAGTTACGGGTGGACGTGAGCAACGGCTGAAAGCTCTTCTTGCCCTTCTTCATGGCGGCTGGCACAGACTTGCGCCATTCGTCCAGTCGCTCCGCGGCGTCGGCCTTGGACGGCGCGTCGTAGATGTCGTAGAACGCTTCCTTCAGCCGGTAGGCGGTCGCCACGTGCGGCTCGTTGTCCAGCCACATCTGGAGGTTGAAGCGACCCTGCTCGTCGAGGTTCTTGTAGCGCATCCGGAGCAATGCCTTGCGCCGCATCCAGTCCCGACCCACGGCCTTCTCCTGGTCCCTGGCCAGCGTGATTCGGATGTCGTCCATGGCGCGGTTCGCCATTCTTACCAGGTGAAACTTGTCGACAACGACCGGCAGGCCAGGAAGACGGATTGCGCGGCATCCTTGTACGGCTTCCACATGTCGATAGCGAGGCCCTTGACGCCGCCGCGCTCCTTGAACTGATGCAGCCACGCAGTCACGAGCGGCTTGTCGCGGTCGGGCAGCATGTCGATGGGAACCCGGTTGACGACGTCGGTGATGATGCACCGGAGCTTGCCGTCAATCTGCGTCTCGTCGATGCCCAGCCATTCTGGCAGCCAAGGCTTGTACTCAGCGTTCAGGCGTTCGATGTAGTCGCCGGCCAACGTGCGGACGGTCTTGTCATCGCAGCCGACGTGCTCGGCGATACGAGTGAAGGTGTCCCGGAGGCACTGCTCTTCGATGTACTGGACGCAACGAGCCGTCATGCGCGTCGCCGGGTGGATGCCGCCCAGCGGCTGGATGAACGTGCCGCCGCACTCGCGGCACCTGAAGCGCTGGGCATTGGCTTCGATACTCACCGGACGGCCCCGAATAGGGCTATCTCGGAAAATGATCATTTTGGGGCCGTGCTTATAAACTCGGCCAATTACGCCGCATTTTTGACATGCTTCGGGCAAAACTGTGTAGTCAGCCGAGATAACGTACTGGTCGTCTTCGGTACGGACGGCGGTCGGCTCCCAGCCTGGAAGGTCAAGAATGTCAGTCATGCAACACTCGCGTCGAACAGGCCGTGTTGCTCTGCAATTTCGGCAGGAGCAAAAAGCCCGCAGCCTTGCCGTTCGGCATTTGAGATGCGCTCGCAGGCGATGTCGAAAAACTTCGGCTCAAGTTCAATGCCAATGAATTGTTTCCCGCGCCGCGCACACGCAACCCCAGTCGTTCCGCTGCCCATGAATGGGTCAAACAGAACGCCCGCACCAGTGGTCTCGATTACAGTTTCGGGAAGTGCGACTGGGAACGGAGCCGGATGCCCTGTTTCCTGCCGCTCCATGCCAAGCCGCCACACATCTCCGCTTCCAGAAGCGGAATGGCTCTTCAGCGAAAACGACTGCTTTGCGAAAAGCATCACCCACTCTTGGCGCGTGCAGTAATGCCTAAGATTCACATCAATTCCAGTTCCGCGGTCCCAAATGATGATTTGTCGAAGAAGGGCCTCTCCGAAGTTAAAGGACAAGGGAACTCGTATCGTTCCATGCTCGACGCGTGGCCGATGATTGTAAAAGACGGCTTGCTTGGAGAGCCGCCACATTTCAGAAAGACATTTCCGCTGCCAGTCGTCATATTCGCCCTGAGGAAGCGCGTCCGAATGCAGGCCGTAACCATCCCGGAACCGTCCTCCTTTGTTGGCCGCCCCAGGCTTGTACATGCCTTTCCCGCCGCCGCCCGGGATGAGTCCCATGTTGTAGGGCGGACTGGTGACCGTGACGTCGACGCACTCATCGCTCATCTCCGACATCACTTCCAGGCAATCACCGCAATACAAAGTTGCCGAGCCAATTTTCACTTTGGTTACGCTGCTCATGAATCCCTCGTTCCACACGTTATTCCGAATTTTAATTATATTCGAGAATCATGAATTACACACGTTATTCCGCAGAGCCATATTTATACAGTATGAGCAAACCAATATGCCCAGGTCTCAGAGGAGATCTAGCGGCCAGCGACATCGTCTGGTTCTACCGTGAGCGCACGTGCTGCACGTGCTCACATGCCATCTGCGAGCTTGAAGGACAAGGCGATGGGCTATTTTTGAACGTAGTGGCGGGGTGTGATCGGGGGTTGCGGAACAGCAGCTACCCGTGTGACTCATACGAGCGCGAACCTGGTGTCGACTGAAGGGGAAAGTTTTTGCGAAAACCGCGCTTTGGCGAATCGCAATGACCCAGCAGGCGATCTATGACCCAAGCATTGCGCTTGGCGGCCTGCAAAGCCTTATGAATACTTGGCGGAGAGAAGGGGATTCGAACCCCTGATAGGCTATTAACCTATGCTCCCCACTTTCAATTTTCTAAGTCAAATCAATCTGTTACGTCAGTTGTAATGGGTCATTGTTTTGCTTGCGCGACGCTCGTAAACCTCTGATTTCATTGATAGTGACACTTTCCAATGACCCATCACTTCCGGGTCTTCAAGGGCGCAACGACCTCAGCCTTGCGCCGGTAGATCCGCTTCGTCGTCCGGCTGTCCGCATGAGAGAGCAGGGCCTGCGCATGCTCAAGTGTTTCCGCATCGCTCGCGGCCTTCGCGCGGATGTCGTGCTCGTTGAACGGCTCCTTCACTTTGGTCTCGGTGAGCACACGCTCCATGAAGCCGCGCCACAGTGATTCCCATCCCCCAGCCCGGCCAGTTTCCTCATTGATGTAGCACTCGCCGTCACGGTTGCAGAATAGCCAGGGCGAGATATGCACCGGCCGCGCGGCCAATGCGGCGTTCACTGCTTCACGCAGCTCTGGCGTCCAGGTGTAGATAGTCCGCTTACCGGTCTTCTTGCGCGTCTTGTGGCGCTGGATGTGGATGCCGTCGTCTTTCAGGTCGGTCGTGACGTTGATGCGTAGGAGGTCGCCGCGGGCCATGCCGGTGATGCGTTTAAGTGCGATGTACGCCTGCGCGGCGCGCACGCTGCCTTTCTTCCGCTTGGAGGTGAGGGCCATGCACTCGTCCAGTTCCCAATCCTCTACATAGCGGTCGCGCGGTTGCTCGCCCTTGAATCGCACCTCGTTCTTGAACGGATGGCGGTCGATGTAGCCCCAGGAAACGGCCATCGTGAACGCGTGCGACAAGACCTCGATTTCCTTCTTGCCAGCGGTGGGCGCTTTCACCTTGGCGCGAGTGCCGTCGGGCTTTCTAACTTCCTTCGTGCGCGTATCGACGTACTCGTAGACATGGCGCGGTTTGAGTTCGCTCAGTGCCCACTTGTTAAACTGGATGCGCAGTCGCTTGACGCATAGTTCGTGGTGAGCCTGAGTGCTGGGTTCCTTTTCGGGGATCACCTCTAAGGCGTACCGGTCGAGCAGATCGCCGATCGTCCGGCAATTGTCTTGCACGTCCATGCGTTGCCGCCAGGCACGATAGGCCTCTGGCAGTGATGAGCCCAAGCGGAAACGCTTCTTGCCATCCCAATGCTCTTCAAGGCCAGGCGGCACACGGTAGTAGTACGCGCCGTGGTGTAGTTGCCAGCGCGCCGGCAAGCCGCGATTCTCGGCTTTGCGCTTGGGTGGCATTACATCAGGCTCCGATCAAGTTCGCGCTCGCGGACGCGTCGCGTCTCCTGCTTCACTCCAAGCAAGTGCTCGACGTGCTCACGCGCAACCAGAATACGCCCGTCTGCACGCTTGATGTGCTCAATGCCCATCGAGTTCAGCGCGCGGTCCTGGGCGTCCGACCGTTTGCGCCCGGTCAGGCGTTCGAGTTCGTTGGCGGTGAGAAACATTTTCCAGTTCCTGCAGGTTGTTTCGATGATTCGTGCTGCTGTTTCGGTCATGCTGGTGTTACGGAATGAGTAACGACTTTTCGTAGTCGATTGCAGCTTCTGTGTCTTTGCTCTAGCGTGAGGGCCATCCCTATCAAAGAGAGGCCACCATGGAAGAACTCCACAACGCTGCGCCGCCGGTTACAGGGCATGCTTACCCGTGCAGAAACGGGTCTTGGCAACCACTTGCTTGGCATGCAGTCGACGGCAGCTCGACCCGATGCGAGGAGGTGAGCGGCGGCGCTTACGACACGCAAGAAGATGCAGAGCGAGCGGCGGCAGAAGCGGGGCGCGCTCGTCTCCAATATCCTGCTCAGGGCTGATTGTTGGGTCATTCGTAGTACTGCCCAGGTTCAAGGCCATAAGGCACAGTGTCGATGGCCCGTTTGTATCCGATCTTGAATCCCTCTTCCTTGCCTTCTTGGCGCTCTTGAGGGAGCCAGTTTGTGTACATGCCTCGGTCGTTGATGGTGAATTGCAAGCGCAAGCATGGGTCTCTACTCAGCCTGGCAAAGTCGGGCACCTCGAAAAGCTGGCATTTCTCCACGATCATCCGCGCGAGCTTGGCCGCCATGACGTTCTTCATACGAGAGACGAAAGCGGCGGGGTTCTCGCGCGCCACCATCAAGTCCATTGGATCCAGTGGTTCCTGAATTGCGAACTCGATTGGCTTGGGGCGCTGAGGCATCTCAAACGTCATGGATTCAGGTCTGAGAGCCATCACCTCTCCCCACCAGTGTCCTTGGTTGTTGGCGCGCTCGTTGCGGGCGGTTGTGCAACAACGCTGATTGCATAGTCAACGGCATATCGTTTGATGCCGCCGATCAGAGCAAGCCAGCGCGCCTCTATTTCTGCTTGGCTGACTCCGTCAGTGCGAGCCATGCCGTATTCCCCAATCGTTGCAAGCAGGTGCTGCGGCAGCGTTGGCGGCAGAGGTATGCTCTTCTCACTCATCCCGCCATCCCGCATCTGCCAGTGCTGCCGCTGCGCGGACGATGTTTGCGATTGACTCAACAATTTCGACGCGTACCTCGTGATCGATCCCGGCAAAGCCCTGCTTAATGCCGCGACGGTCGGTCAAGTCATGGAGAATTCCGCGCGCAGCAGCGTGCGCCCAATCTACGGCTGGTGGCGGGTTCGTGCCGTCTCCAACCCACCATTCATCTGTAGCGTCGAACGGGTATTGGGCGCCACGTTGCAGCGAGTGCTTTGCCAAATCACTCATGGCCATCCCCTCCCTGCGCTGCCGGTGTGGGCGCGGCGGCGATGACGGCTTTCTCGTTCGCGGATTTCATTGCGGCATCAAACGTAGTCCCGCGACCAGACACAAAAAGGTCAATCTTTTCGCGCTCTTCGTCCGACAAGGCGTGCCACCATTTGCGGCCAGCGTCATCCCGAGTGAGCATGACAGTGCCCCAGTTCGCCGGATTGGAGGCATTCATGCTGAAGTCTGCGGAATAGAAGCACCACCCTCCGCCACGCCCGCCCGCTGGCAGGACTGGGCGGACTGGGCGGCGCAAGCTTGCCAACCTTGCCACGCTTCGTGCGTTGGGGCACTAATATACCAACCACAATTCCCCTTGGCTAAGTGCATATTCTTGCTCTGCGCCCACGTCTCAAACGCCTTGCGCTCATCCCCCACCGGCTCGGCCTGCTGTTGGGCGGCTTGTATAGCTGCATCCCACACAGGCCGGAAGGCATTGCCGTCCATGTCTTCATGCTGGGCGCGAAACTCATCTGCCGCAGCAGAGTTCCACCACGTATCGAAATCTATCATTTGACCCCCGCGTGTTTAGCAGCTGCGGCGATGCCTGCCTTCAGAGCAGCTGCAGCTTTGTTGAGAACCATCCTGCTATCACAGTCCAACCAAGCATCGGCAGCGGCCTTCCGCATCTGCGCTGTGGGCTCAAGCGGGACAAGGACAAAACCGGGCGCCTCGCTCGGCTCGGCCACAGTCGCGGCGCTGCGAGTGAGAATGGCGCTTTCAATGCTGCGCGCAAAGCGGATGTGTCGGCACCATCCCGGCTTCTGCGGCGTGTCGTGGCATGCCTCATTCCACAACGCTTGGATTTCCCCATCGCTCAACGCCTGCGCTGCTGGGGCGGAGGAGTGGGTGTCATACAGCGCCCGCAATTTGTCCTCGATGCCGTCAAGGTATGGCCCAACAGTCGAGCGCTCTTGCGCGTCGTAAGGGAATTCAGTACCCGCGCCAAGGGCGTCGCGCGCATTGCAAACGATGGTGATTGCCGCATCGAGCGTTGCTGCGTCGTGCATCTTCGACCCCGCATCAGCCTGTGCGCGCAGGGCTTCTTTGATGCAGTCTTCAGCAGCGGCAACGAAGAACGGCACCGAATCTGGGTTGTGCCCTTCCTTGAAATAACGCTTGCCGATTTCGATGATTCGTTCCTTACTCAGCATGTCTTCTTCTCCTGTTCGCGGGCGGCGCGGAACGCCTTTGTAAGTTGTCTGTTCACGGCATGGCCGCGCGAGCGCACTACGTTGGCAACCTGCGCGCGGTCGTGGTGGCTTGCCGTCGCTTGCCTCAGCAGCCCGAGGTAGCTGTTTTCTGTCATCGTGTGGATGTCTTCTTCGGCTGCGTCAATGCGCGTTCAACTGACCAACCGAGACGCAGCCTCATCCTGAGCGCATTGGGCGTCATCCCGATTTCTTTGGCCCAATTGATAAGCAGTTTGGTTGTTCCCTGAAACGAGAGGGTTTCAGTTGGATAGGACTTGCCGCGCGATGTTCTGCAAGGATCGGCCAACGACTGCTCATGGCTCCAACCGCGGCGTAGACGTTCGATAACTGTCGATGGATTCAGTCCTAATGTTCGCGCCCATTCGGTGGCCGTCTTGGTTACGCCATCGCGCGTGATGAGGATGCAGCTCGAACGGTTGGCGTTTTGCTCAGCCATCGTTGCCCAACGGCAATTCCCAGGCTCGTAGTTGCCGTTTGCATTCGGAAAACGATCAAGCGTGTGCTTTTCTGGGCATTCGCCCATATCCGAGAGGAATACCTCAAAGCTGGCCCAACGCTCGCAGCAGGTCACGCCGTCGTAGTGCTTGGCGTGATGCGCATCGCGGCTGCTGATCGATGTGCGTTGACGCATGGCCTTCCAGCGCCGATACGTCAGCGAACCGTGATAACCGTGCTTGATGTTGCCGTTCTTGTTCATGTCTGAGCTTTAATGCCATCTGCGACATTTGCGCGGAAGACCAGAACCATGATCTCGATGCACTCTGCGCTGATCTTCTCGCCGATGCTGCGCTTGAAGTCGCGGGCCATGTTCTTGACCAGGTCCGTCACCACGTCCAGCAACCCATAGGCCGCTTTGTAGATCGGAAGGTTTGTGTGCAGTGCCACGGTGGATGTAATTGTTAAATTACAAAAGGATCAATCTGCGGACGGCACGGGCGCGCAACTCGTCGTCGCGGCTGATGCCGCTCTGGCCGCCGTAGCCGAAACCCTGACACCAAGCCCAGCCGGACTCGCGCTCGCGAGCCTCTCCGGACCAGTACCAGGTGCCCTGGAACTCATCTTTGAGATTGGCGTACAGAAGCGATTGCTCGCGGCGCGTCGGCAACTCGCCGCCCTGTTCCTTGGCCCACTGCTTGGCGTCGTCCCAGTTCAGTTCAGCTTCATCGCCGGGGAGGAGGATCAGGTGATGATCGGGCTCGCCGTCTTTGCCGAGAATGAAGCCGGCATACTGCTCGCCGGGGTTCAGTTGGATCGTGCCGCCGGCGACCTTGTATTCGCGCGCAGCTGCCTTGCGGATTGCCTCGATCATGGCGGTGATCTCGGCTTGCTTTGCTTCGACTGCTTCAAGCGTTGGCGTCATTGCTGACTTCTCCTGAAAATGGATGAAGGGTTAAATCGTCAATCTGCGGACGGCACGGGCGCGCAACACGGGGCTCTGCTGGATGATGCACTGGCTGCCGAGGCAGAAGAGCTGAAACCAAGCCCAGCCGGCATATTCGGGATCGTCGTCCGGCGTGTTCGACCAGTACGCGGCTTGCTTGAATTGGCTGCGGTGCTGCTCATACGCGATCACCAATTCAGCACGTGTCGGAAGATCAGCATTCAGGCTCTTGGCCCATTCCATGGCGTCAGGCCAAGTCATGCGCGTTTCCGCCTCAGCGGGAAGCAGGATCGTGTGGGTTACATCGCCGGTTGCGTTGATCAGGCCGCAGAGGTAGATCTCACCTTCGCTGAGCGGCGGGATTTGGATTTGTTGCATGTGCTCTCCTACTGGTTGAAAAATCGTCAGAACCAAGCCGCCTCAGTTGGCCTGTGCGGCTTCCACTTCGCTGTCCAACACGCATGCCGACGCTTCACATCAGCACGCATCTCTTCCTCTGCATGCTCGTCGCTGCGCTTTCGCCATTCTTCGACCGTCAAGCTCGGTTCGCTGCCCAGCCCCCATGCTTCGATAGGCGCATGGTTGCGAACATCGCGGAGTCGCACACACGCGCTTTTCCCTCGCCGTGCAACACCTGCACACGCGCCCGACAGCAACTCTCCGAGAGGCCGGTGAGCGTCACCATCTCCATGATCGTGAGCCCACCTGTGCCCGCCGAGAGCAGCGCCGCGAGTACCTTTGCCGTCGTCTCTTCGCGGATCTTGCTGACGCGCTTTACTAGGTGTGCAGGCTGCTTGCTTGTGGTTCGTTGCATATCAGTCTCGGGCGATATGTGGAGGTTGGGGTGGTGGTCAGAGCGTTATCAGGCGCTCTTGCGCTCCAGTTCCGCGACCATCTGCTGCAGTTCGGCTTCGAACTGCAGAAGGGCGCCCAGCATTTCGCTGATGAAATGGTCGTCGCGAAGAATGCGCTGCACGTACAGTCGAAGGCGCTCACACTGGCGCGGGTCGTAGCTGATGAAGTCCCACCAGGCGCGGCCGGTGACCATCATGTTTCCCTGCACCTGCGGCATGTGTTCCTCAGGCATGCCGCAGAGCCACGTGTTGATGTGGACGGCTTCATCGTGCGGAGACTTGATTTCAATGCCGCCGACGGCGCTTACCAAGCCATCGGGGGAAGCGCCAATGAAGTCATATCGAGGGTGCACGACAAAAGGGCTACGCTCGACGATGTTGCCGCTGACGAGTTCGTACGTCTGGACGGCTGCCTCCTCGACCTCAGTACCCCACGTCAGAGCCCGCCCGCCAATTTCGTGCGCGGGGGTGCCTGCCATGCGTTCAAATGCCAGCTTGCGCATGAGCGTGCCTCGTGCTGCGGTGGGCTTGCCGCCCTTGGTGGTACTGATGATGTCGACAAAGCACGAGGCGGTCAGCTTGCCGGCACGGGCTTGGTGCCACTCTTCTGTGCGCTGATCAGCCATTGCTTTGCTCCTGAGCTTGAACATCGGTCGGCGCAGCCTCACCGGTCAGCGCTTTGAGGCGCGACAGTTCGTCAGGGCCGATGGCCTTGCGGTCATCCTTGGTCAACTTTCCCCATGCATCGGCAAGCGGATCGGCGCCGCCTTCCTTGGCTACGATCTCCAGGTCGGTGATGATGTTGTTGAGGCGGTCGTCTCGCTCAGCGGGCTTCGGAAGCGCCGCTTGGGCGATTTGCGAGGGTGAAGCGTTGCGCGGCGTGATGTCTCGTTCCGTGGGGATGTCCATGACTTCTTCCGCAATCGGGATGCCCTTCAGCACGTCGCTGAATTTGTCGCGCAGCGCGAACGCGCGTGCGCGCATCTTCTTCATTCGCTTCGGATACTGTGTCCACGGCCCAGACTTGTTCAGCAAGCCGGCCGTTTTGGCTTCGGCGTCCCCGAAACGCTCGACGTGCTCGTCGTGCCCACGGCGCTTCACCACGCAGACTGCCGTGCCGTTTTCGTCGTACTCGTTGACGTACTCGCAGGCCGGGGATGCCAGAACCAACGCGAGCACCGCATCACCCCAGAGCGAGGGGCGACCGTTGATCACGGCGATGTTCTGCATGGCCTGCATGGGCTTGAGTCCAAGCTCCATGCCCCACTGGATCGCAACAAGCACGTTGCCGGGCTTGCCCTGAAAGTCCTTGGGCACGATCGAGGAATCCGCCAGATGTCCGGCAAACTCCATGGCCTCCTGCAGATTGCGTGGGGAAAGGTCAAACTGCTGCGGCTGGATTGCTGCTACTTCGCTCACGATGGACTCCTAACCCTAGACTCGGCCGGGTGTAATGGGTGATGGTTAAGCTGCTTTAGGCATTTCGGCTTCGACCACTTCGGCGGCGTCGATTGCCGAGCGCAGCTGTGCAGCGCAGAACATGTCCGGGCCTTCGACCAGCGCTGCCTTGCAGGCCGCCAGAAGCAGATGAGCAGCGCCGCGCAACTGTTCGTCGGCTGCCTGTGCCGCTGCCGCGCGTTGCGCTTCTTCGCGCTTACGTTGCTCTTCGACCTCGCGCTGTTGGCGTTCCAACTGGGCGCGCTCTTCGGCAAGACGACGCGCTTCCGCTTCCTGTGCTGCGCGTTGTGCACTCAGTTCAGCTTCTTCGGCTGCCAACTTCTCGCGGGCAACGCGGTCGGCCTCGGCGCGCTCGGCGGCGAGCTGGCGCTCGTGCGCTTCACGTTCGGCGCGCAATTGCGCTTCTTGGGTTTCGCGTTCAGCCGCTAGGCGACGCTCTTCTTCTGCGCGTGCGGCAGCGGCTTGCGCTTGGCGCTCTGCTTCTTCACGACGCAGGCGATCGAGTTCTTCGCGCTCCGCAGCCAGGCGCGCCGCTTCTTCTTCGCGGGCAACCGCTTGGGCGTGGAGCTCGCGCAGCTTGTCGAGCGTTTCGTCCTTGGCAAGCTGGGCTTGTCCTTGGAATTCCTCAAACGAGGCGTCGATCACCATGCGCTCGATGTCGCCGATGTGTTCCAAGACCAAGGCCGGCTTGCATGTGGCCGCTGCAGCGACCGCGCCACGGATTTCGGCGATACGCTCTTGCAGCGTGGCAATCCGGCGCTTTTCAGCTTCGGCATTGGCCAGCTTTTCGCGCTCGCGCTCCGCATCCCATGCATCACGCAGGCCGCGCAGGCGATCTTCTTCCGGTTCGATGATCGCGATCAGTCGCTTCTCTTCTTCGATCACGGCCTTCGAGAACTTGGTAGCGTCGTCGCGCGCTTCCTTGCCCGCCTTGCTGATGGCGATACGCGCGTTGGCCAACGTCATCATGGCGCCATGGCATTGCTCACGGCCTGCGGGGTTCTTGATCTCGACGATGTCTGCGTGCTTTTTTGCCAGCGCCAGCAGATTGGCTTCATGCTCTTTGGTGCCAAGCGCAATTGCGGCGCGCTCGGGCAATGTGAGCGCAGTGGTTTTCTCAGCTTCGGTCATCTTGGTTTTCTCCTCGTTGTTATCGAATCAGCGCGCCGGCCGCGCAGCCGACGACAAACGCCATCACTGCGCCGCAACCGATGCCGGTGGCGATGGCCGTTGCCCAGTCTTTCCAGGTGGGCTGTGTGGCGAGCTGCGAGCCCGGGCCAAATGCCTCGGCCAGCGTGCGGTACTCGTGGTAGTCGACGATCTCGGGTGTGGGTACGCGCATCACAGCACCCCGTGGCGGATGAGTTCGACGACTGCCACGTAGACCATCACTCCGAGCGCAGCGATGTTCATCAGCATGTTGTTGCGCTTGCGCCGTGCGAGTTCTGCCTGGCGATTCTCGCGGTCTGCCACGCGCTGCGCGGCTTGGTCATCTGTCAGGTGCATTTCAGGCTCCCGTTTTTTTCTTACGGCTATTGCCGTAGACATGCTCAAAAGCAACTTTGCGTGCCCATCCAAATTCGACGCCAAGTTGATCGGCCAGCTTGCTTTGCCGCATAAAATCGCCCCCATGCTGGCGATTCGTTTGGAAGGTGCATGAGTGTCCAGAGCCGATCTGCAGGCGATCCATCAGTGACTGGGCACGCTCCTTATCCTTGCTGGCCTGATCCCGGATACGCAGGTGATAGTTACCGGCCGACGTCTTGTGCGGATAGAAGATCAAGCGCACGTCTGCCGATGCGAACGTCATCGCTTCGTAGTCGTGAACACCCCACGCCAGTTCACCTGGCTCGCCATCCAGAACCACGCGCGATCTCAAATTCGAGCTTGTAGTCCCGCTTGTATTTGCCGGCCATTGGGTCGCGCATGCCAGGCTCCATTTAGGCCGGATCGAACGTCAGCGCCTGCAGCTTGCCGATGCGCTCGTTGATGTCTGCCACCTTCGCGTTGCATTCCTTGCGCAGGTGATCCTTCTCAGCGTTCAGCGCGCGGATCATCGCGGCGGCCGGATCAACGTCATCGCGTACCTCAGCAACGATGGTGTGCTCCGCGACCTTGGTGTACTTGCCATAGCCGCGCATCCCTTCTTTCGCCCATCGCTCGTAGTCGATGGAACTGAAGTGATACTTCAGACCATCACCTTCCCAAGGCTCTTTGGGCTCAGCGAAGATCCAGCCCTTGATCTCAATCGTTTTCATGTCTCATCCCCTGCTGGTTGTTCAGTGGCGGCGGTTAGGCGATCTGTTCCCAGTGCGCCAAATTGATCTGACGCGCCGCATGCACACGCGCCCACAAACGACCAGCAGCATCACGGCCAGCCGGTGTGTAGTCGAATCGGACTTCATGCAGGTAGGCCGTGCCGTCGCCCATCGTCACGCCCACCGCGTATGCCTCATCCGGCAGGCAAGTCATCGGGCCTTCTTCCGTGGTGACTTGGTAGGCCGGCAGAAAATCTCGCGGATTCACAATCTGTGCTTTCTGGAACGTTGCCATTTCGTCATCCCCTCATCAGTAGCGCCGCTTCTGCGCGCGCTCGTCGTCCAGCTCATCTAGAAACGTTTCGATCTGTCGGCTTCCACGTGTGGCCCACAGGCACGCACCGGCAAAGATCGCCAAAACTGCAACGAAGCCAAACAGCACAACCAGAACGCGGGTCTCTTCGTAGGTCATCGAGGCCTCACGCTGCGTGGGGCAGGGACATGCCGAGCGAGCGCTCCAGCCGGCCGCGCGATTCCTCTTCGGCGAGCAGGGCGTCGGCGGCTTTCTCTTCCTCGGCCACGGCATTGCGGATGTCGCGCAGGAACTGCTGCACCAGCTCGCGGCCGAGCGAAGCCATCGCGGCATCGCCAAGGTCATTGCGCAGGAGCGCGTTCGCAATGGGCGCCATGTAGACGTGCGTGTCGTCGAGGCCCTGGTCCGCGCAGTACATGCCGTTGGCCACAAGGGCTTCGCACACAAGGCGTTCCGTCTGGGTGACTGCGTTGACCATCGCTGCTCTCCATCTGTTGGCACCGTGTGGTGCGTCGATGGAGGAATAGTAGCGAATGCTACTAGCGATAGCAAGTAGCAAATGCTACTGATGGAGTGGAAATTTGTAACAGGTGGGGGCGGGCAACAAAAAAGCCCGCACTTGGCGGGCTTTTATGGCGATGGGCGTTCGCCCGGTATAAATCGATGCCGCTTTCAATAGTCGCGTAGGCCTGGCCGTGTGCGGGCTACGCGCATGCAGGCTGCCCAAGCGTGGAAATCCCCCGTGTAGTTGAACCCGCTCTCGGCTTTACAGGTGTCCCACATCTGCTCCGAGATCGTGTTGTCGGTCCGCAGGTCGTCCACTTCCTTGAGGCCACGCAAAAACCCGTCATAGCACCGCTTCTCAAGCGTTGGCTGGGCTTCAGCTGCCGCGAGGTCAGCGCAGCGGCGTTTCCACGATGACCCAACGGCTTTGAGCTCCGCATCGGACATGTCTTTTGCGAGGGCCGCAGGCGTGGCCAGCAAGCTTGCAAGAAGGGCGATCAGAGCAGGTTCAACAGCTCGCATCAGAAATCCCCCATGCCAGATCGGTATTTCACCCGGCCGACGATGTCGACGTGTTCAAGCTGATCAGGTGGGACAACCAGCGACTTGTACTTAGGATTGTCGCTAACAATGTCAATGGAACCGTTGGGCAGCTTAAACAGGCGTTTCACCAACATCTCCCCTGCATAGACCACAGCGAAGACCCCGCCGCTTGCAGGGATGCGCTTATCGGCTCTGTCCACCACGACAGTGTCATCGTTAAAGAGGCGTGTCTCCATGCTGTCGCCCCGCACTTTCACTGCCACCAAGTTCTTCGGGCTCGCGTCCAGACGCCGGATGTAGTCTGCTTGAAAGGGCAGCGGCTCTTTTTCTTCGATGTGCCAAGTCTCGCGCCCATTGCCGGCGGACAACGCGACGTCGACGTGAGTGATCAGAACGGTGGTCTCCGGCGGCAGTTCTTCGAGCGAGCTGTAGACAGAAATAGGCCGAGCAGGGAAGCCCGTGCTTTCCGCAATCTTCTTCAACGCAGCCTCTTCGGCCTCGGATAGTTCTCGTTCACGATCAAGTCGGTCGGCTTCCTCCAGCGCCCACGCTACTTCCGAGCTTAACGAGGGAAGTTTTAGAGGGCGAAAGAACCACTGTGACATGCCAGGCAGCTCTTCGATTGTACGGATCGTCTTTTCGCTGACTGGCCGATTGCCGGACAGCATTTGCCGGACAAAGGCGCCGTCCTTGTAGCCGAGCCGTTTGCCGAACGCCGTCACGTTGCCGTCGGCAACTTTGTCCACGGCAGCCTTAAGACGCTGAACGCGCCATTCCTGAATCTCTTTTTCGTTCATGGCCGCAACGTAGCATGCGCTACTAGAAGCATTGGCTACTTGCGGAAGGTAGCAAATGCTACTAGTATTGCTGCATGAACCTCGATCAATACCTTTCATCGGATGGCGCCCTCTCTGTCGCACAGCTTCGCGAGCGGATGCAAAGCCTTGGCTATGAGGTCAAGAGCAACGCCCAGATCCGCCAGTGGCGACACGGATACGGCGGTCGGCGTCCAGATCCGAAGAACTGCATCGGAATCGAGCGCGCGACCAACTGCGTTGTTACGCGCAAGGATTTGCGCCCCGACGACTGGCAACAGATTTGGCCGGACTGGAAGGAAGGAAGCGATCGAAGTAGCGGCATCTGAAGAAGCGAAAGGGCATCGGGTTTCGATGCCCTTTATTCGGCCTCAAGGCCAACCGGTAATCCAACCGGTAATTCGATGATTTTTCACTATCACAACAAAAAAAATGCAAACGACCGAGAGCCTTGAAACCCGCGCCCAGCTTGGGGTTCCGAGCGCGGCGATCCATTCGAACCCAGCGGCGGCACGTTTTCTCCCGCCGCACATCATCGCGGCTTGCGACAGCTTCCGCGCGGCGTGCGTGGTTGCCTGGGAAAACCGGGCCAACCCGCATCTGCAGAAGCGCACGCTGGCCGAGCTTTGCGGCCTGTACGCGCCGCACGTCAGCGACTACTTCCATGCATCCGCCAGTGATACGAAGGGCAACGGCCGTCGGTCGCTGCCCGCTGAGCACATCCACGCTGTGGAGCGGGTGCTCGGCAACCGGGCAATCAGCCAGTACCTGTCCCGGCTCGCTCAATTGACGCTCATGGAAGAAGTCATCGCATCGAGGAACGCATGAACGAACAAGAGGCGTTGCGCGTCGCCCGCGAGGCGATGAAGCGCGCCACAGAGAGACACGGCGAAGACCGGGCTGCAATCCTGGCCGACGTGGAGGAACAGGCGAACGCCGATCCAAAGCTGCTAGAGGCGTTTTCGAGGGTAGGGCATCTGCTGATCCAGTCCGAGCAAGCAGATCGCCATTGAGAGAGGGCGGGACATGCGCACCAACGTTGCCGCGTCGTCGATCGACGCGTATTACAGCGCGCCTACGCGCACCACTGCAAAGCTGCAGTGCGACCGCATTGTCGAATGTGTCGAAGCCGTCGAAACGGCCACCATCGCCGAGATCGCGTTTCTCTTGAATATGGAGAAATCCAGCGTCTCGGGCCGGCGCAACGAACTCATCGCCGCGGGGCGCCTGGTGCTGGCTGGTGAGCGTAAGTGCGCAGTGACTGGCCGCACTGTGCAAGCCGTCAAGGTGCCGGCAAAGCAGGGGAGCCTGTTCCAATGAGCGCCCAATCTCAGCCCGTAGTCGACAGGCGCCGGCAACTGCTGGATGAGCTACTGCATCGCATGACGGTTGCCCAATCGATCGAGGTGCGCGTGCAGCTTTGCGCTGAAGCCAAGCGTGAACTCGACAAGATCATTCCTGCTCCAGGAGGCTCGCAGTAATGGCTGGCAACTGGATCAAGTTCGAGGTCGATACGCCGGAAAAGCCGGAGGTGCTGGCTTTGACCGTTGCGATGGGTTGGGACGATCCGGATTTGACCGTCGGCAAGTTGCTGCGTGTCTGGCGTTGGTTCGATCAGCACACTCTTGAAGGTAACGCTCCTGGCGTTAGTGCAGCGTTACTGGATCGCATCGCAGGTGTTACCGGATTCGCAAATGCGATGGCCAAAGTGGGCTGGCTGATCATTTCCGACGAGGGAATTTCGCTTCCGAACTTCGATCGGCACAACGGCGAGACCGCAAAGAGCCGTGCTTTGACGGCAAAGCGCGTCGCAAAGCACAAGGCTAACTCAAAAGGTAACGATGCCGGTAACGCTGGCAGCGTTACTTCGCCGTTACCTAAAGAAGAGAAGAATAAAGAAGAAGTAAACAATCCCCCCAACCCCCCATGCCTACCGGCGACGAGGGGGCTGAGACAAAAGCCGAGAAAAAACCCAAGCGGGAACGTAAGCCGCGCACCGCACTGAAGACCTTCCTCGCTGCCTGCAGGGCAAACGGGGTGAAGCCAGTGACGACGTATGCGCCGCTCATGGAGTACGTGGAAGGTGTTGGCCTGCCGGCCGATTTTCTCGAACTGGCATGGGATGTGTTCTGCCATGAGCACCTGGACGGCGGCGCAAATGCAGCGCGCTTGCAGGCCGACTGGCAACGACATTTCACGAACTACGTGACCAAGGGCTACTACCGGCTGTGGGTCTGCAAGCCCGATGGGGTGTTCGAGCTGACAAGCGTCGGGCAGCAAGCAAAGCAATTTCACAACCGGAAGGCTGCATGACCGCGCGCGATGATTTTGTAACGCCCCAAAGCATTGAGGCTGAACAGTCGGTGCTCGGCGGCTTGATGCTCGACAACGATGCCGTTGACCGCATTGATGGACTGGCCCGCGAGCACTTTTACCGTGCAGACCATGCCGAGATTTTTGGCGCGATCTGTGAACTCATCACCGCAGGGCAACCTGCGGACGTGGTGACGGTCTACGAACGCTTTGCAGCGAAGGGCGCAGCCGAGCAAGTTGGCGGCTTGTCGTACCTGAACGCGTTGGTGCAGAACACGCCCAGCGCGGCCAACATCCGCCGCTATGCCGCCGTGGTTCGTGACAAGGCCGTCAAACGACAGCTTTTGCTGCTGGCAGCGGATGTGCCAGAAATGATTGTTGGCGCGGACGAGGCACGGATTGTGGTTGATCGCGTTCAATCGAAGCTGGAGGCATTGGCGCGAGAACGTGTCAAGAGCGAGCCCGTCAAGGCGAGTGATGACCTTGGTAACTACTTTGACCAGTTGCAGGCCGAGGCAGAGGGAAAGGTTAAGGCAATCCCAACCGGCTTCCGGGATCTGGACGACAAACTGGGCGGCGGCATGCGCGGCGGCGAACTGGTGATCGTTGCCGGCCGCCCTGCGATGGGCAAGACCGCCTTCGCGCTGAACATCTGCAACAACGTGGCACGCGATTATTCCGCGCTGGTGCTGTCGATGGAAATGCCGAAGGCGCAGCTTCACCAGCGGAACATCGCCATGCTTGGCAAGGTTCAGCTTCGCCGCCTGCGGGTGCCGGAGCTGATGACTAACGAGGACTGGAATTCGCTTACCGCGGCCACGGCAAAGATCTCCGATCTCAACCTGTACCTGGACGATCAGCCCGCTCTCACGCTGCTTGAAGTCCGCAGCAAGGCACGCATCATCAAGCGCAAGCATGGTCTGAATCTACTCGTGATCGATTACCTGGGCCTGATGACCGGCGGCCCGAGCGAAAACCGCAACCAAGAGGTTGGCAGTTACTCGCGCGGCCTGAAGGCGCTAGCCAAGGAACTTGACATTCCGATCATTGCACTCGCGCAGCTCAATCGCGGGCTGGAGAACCGCGCCGACAAGCGCCCGAGCATGGCCGACCTGCGCGACTCTGGCGAAATCGAGCAGGACGCGGACACGATCATGTTCCTGTACCGGGACGAGGTGTATCACCCGGACAGCCAGGCCAAAGGCATTTGCGAGGTGCTCATCGGTAAGCAGCGCCAGGGCGAAACCGGCATGGTGCCGCTGGCTTATCAGGGCGAGTTCACGCTGTTTCACGACTTGCAGCGCGGATACACGCCGCCGGAACCGCGGCACGCATCCCGGCACAGCTTGCGGGGTGACATGTGAGCCTGGGCGAAGAAACCTTCGCGCTGCACCTTCGGGCTGCTGGCATTGAGGATGATGTGACCGATAACGAGTTTCTGCGCAAATTCGGTGCGCGGATTAAGCGCAGCTTGTACTGCTGGGAATGGACTGGCGGTCGCACCGGAAATGGTTACGGCGCATGCCGAGTCGACGGCAAGAACGTTGGCGCGCACGTCGCTTCGTACGTCGCAGCCCATGGTCCTTTGGCTGCGGGGATGTGTGTGATGCATGTCTGTGACAACCCGCTATGCGTAAGGCCCGACCATCTTCAGGCCGGCAGCCTCGCGGACAACATGGTCGACAAGAAGCGCAAGGGTCGTGCCGCCAATGGTGAGAGCAACGGCAGAGCCAAGCTGACAGAAAGCCAGGTTGCGGAGATCCGCTCGTTGGTAAAGCAGGGCATCGCAAAAAAGGCGATTGCGAGAACGTACGGCATTTCAGACACCTTGGTTCGATACATCGCGATCGGGAAAAGTTGGTCTGAGGGTAAGCCCCGCTCGCCGGGAGAAGAAATGCTCTGCCAGCAACTTTCCGAGAAGGCTATATCCGGCTGGTGCCGCGAATACAAGTTCGCCCCTGAGCGCAAATGGCGTTTTGACGTGGCCTTTGTCGACGAGATGTTGGCAGTCGAGGTGGAGGGCGGTCACTGGGTCAATGGCAGGCATTCGCGCGGCTCCGGTTTTGAGGCCGACTGCATCAAGTACTCCACTGCCGCCGTGCTCGGCTGGCGCGTCCTGCGCTTCACCACGGATCAGGTTAAGAGCGGCATGGCGCTGCGCATGCTGCAACAGGCAATCGGGAGGGCTGCATGAGCGACGTTCGCTGCGTGGACTGCACAAAGTTCTCGCTGCAGGAGGACCGCGGCGCTGCGCTGATGGGGCGCGGCAAGTGCGCGGAAGAGGAAATCAAGTCGGTGCGCTACGACGCGCTGCGCAAGAAGCCGTGCAAGAAGTTCGTGGCGGCGATTGAGCAGGTGGCCGATGCGCGGGTCGAGTGGCTTCGGAAACAGGGGATCGTGTGATGGACGCAGAAAAGGGTACGCGAGCAGACGACTGGAACGGCTTCTGTTGCTACTGCGGAGGCTTCGGGCACCGGGCGCCTAACTGTCGGTGGAATCGCGTTCGGCTGGCGAGGGCGTGATGCGCAAGCGTTCAAGCTACCGCCCGCGCGCCTGCGGCTTGCCGCTGGTGTTCGGCCTGTCGCAGGAAATGAAGACCGACCTGCAGCTCACGCCGCTGGGCACGCTGGAGGGCTTCAAGGAAGGCACCGGAACTGAGCGTGGCGCCCACACGCTGGCCGCTGCCGTGAACCTCGCCGCCGTCCTGTCGCGCGAATTGACCGATCACGAAAAGCGCATCGCTGCCGAGGGCCTAGAGGCCATTCGCGGCGTGTTCAAGCGCGGCAACGCCGCCGGCAAGTGGGGCTGTTCGGGCGATGAGTACCGCGCCATCGGTGCGGCACTCGCGCTGGGCGCGGAACTGGCCGATTCGGCCAACCGCCGCACAGTGGCAGCCGCGATCAAGACCGTTTTTCAGGAGGCTGGACGATGAGCGAAATCACCCTCGTGAAGCAGGCGCCCGTAGCAATCCCCGAGGTGGATCGCGCCGCCGCCCGCCGCGTGCTGTTCGGCGCCATCGACGGCCTGGGCGAAAAGGGCAAGAAGCAATGGCGCCGGTTCGTGAACGGCCTGTTCAACCTGGAGCCCGGCGAGATGGTGGAGATCAAGACCGTACAAAAGCGGAACTCCAAATTCCATCGCAAGTTCTTCGCGCTGCTCAATGTGGGCTATGAGGCTTGGGATCCCGGTCGAAAGCACAAGACGCACAAAGGTCTGCCCGTCGCTAAGAACTTTGAGCAGTTTCGCGAGGATGTGACGATTCTGGCCGGTTACTACGAACAGACCTTCCGCATCGACGGTGCCATGAAACTGAAAGCCCGATCGATCAGCTTCGCGAACATGGAACAGCCTGAGTTCGAGGAACTGTATTCGGCTGTAGCTGATGTTCTCCTTGAGCACGTGCTGAGCAACTACGCGAACCGTGCGCAGCTAGATGAGGTTGTGAACAAGGTGATGGGGTTCCTATGACCAGGGCATGGCGTGAAAACCTTTCGGGACAGACGTTCGGACGCCTGACTGTTCTTCGCGAGATGTCGTCCGACAAAGCGCACCGCTCTTGGCTTTGTGTATGCACGTGCGGCACAGAGAAACTGGTTGGCCATCCTTCACTGAAAAGCGGAAAGACCAAGAGTTGCGGTTGCCTGCGTCGCGAACTTGTTGCGAAGAAGATGACCAGGCACGGAGCGTGCGCGAGCCGAAAGCCTACCCGCGCGTACAAGATTTGGTCTGGAATGATCGCTCGCTGCGAAATCAAATCGGCCTCGGGCTACGAGCAATACGGCGGGAGAGGAGTGAAGGTTTGTGATCGATGGAAGAGTTTCGAGAACTTCCTTGCAGATATGGGAGAGCCGCCTGCAGGCATGTCGATTGATCGGCTTGACGGGTCACGCGGCTATGAGCCCGGAAACTGCCGCTGGGCGACACGCCAACAACAGAACGAAAACCGCAAAAGCGTCCGCTGGATTGAGTTTGACGGCAAGCGCATGAACGTTGCGCAATGGGCCAAGCACTTGGGCATCAACAATTCAACGTTGCTGGAGGCGCTTGCGAAGCATCCTTTGGAGATCGCTCTGCGGGATAGGGGGCGAAATTGACCCGGGCCGAAAAGGACTACCTAGGCCGCGTAGCCGCGCTGGGATGCATCTTGTGCCGGCGACTGGGGTACGGCGAGACGCCGGCCGAAATCCACCATGTGCGTGAAGGGCAGGGGATGGCGCAGCGCGCGGAGAACTGGCTGGCTGTACCTCTCTGCCCGGAGCATCACCGCGGCAAGACCGGAATCCATGGCAACCGCATGGCGCTCAAGCAGGTGAAGGCAGACGAGGTCGATCTGCTGGCCTGGACGATTGAAGAACTGAACAGCTGAGGAAGCGGGGAATGGGAATTGAGAAGCGCCTCGAAAATTGGGCAGCAGTGGTCCGTGACCCGCGCTCGCAACCGCAGTGCTGCGCCTCGTGGGCAAAGCTGGCCACGGCCCTGCGCGACGCCGAGAAGGGCACCGTGGCCGAGCCACCCATCCCGCGCGACGTGCAAGACGGCTGGCTGGTTGAGCGCGCCTGGCAGCGCATCGCCGATCCCATCTCGAAGCGCCTGCTCCAGTACTACTACGTCCACCAGTTCCCGCCAGAGATCGTCTGCCGCATCCTCGTGCGCAAGTACGGCGCGTCGCACCACACCCTAAAGCACTGGAAGGTGCGGCTGGCGAAGGCGCATTCGATCGCGGCGCACGTGATTGACGGGGAGGTGGCGCGTGTGACAATGGCGGAAACGGTGCGCCGGATGACGCAAGGGGAAACGGTATGAAGGTGGCGGAACTGGAGGGCGCGCTTCTTGACTACTGGGTGGCGAAAGCTGAGGGCCTAGAAATCGATAGCGCGTTCGAGAAGGGTCTGCATCCCCATCTGTATGTGTTCGTCGATGGCGATCTGGCGGACTTCGCGCCAAGTAGCAACTGGGGCGACGGCGGCCCGCTCATTGAGCGGGGTCTTATTAGCCTGCTGTTTCTTCCAGCGGATTCACCGGATAGGACTCAGGACAGGTGGGAGGCATTCACCAATTCGGAAGGCCCATCTTTTGAGAGTGCCTCACCATTGGTTGCCGCCATGCGCGCCCACGTTGCCAGTAAGTTCGGCGACGACGTGCCGGACATTAACGCGTAGCAGCAATCGGCAGGATAGGAGGAGTGATGAGCGAAAAGCGCTATATCATCATGGAGTTGGGCGATGCGAAGCAGCTTGCACTGAATGCGTCGGCAGGTTTCGATGAGCGCATTGCCCATGTCATTGAGCGCATCAACGCCGAGGTTGGCGCTGACATCGAAGATATTGTCGCGCAGTTGAAGGGCATCAAACCATGTCATGCGTGTGTAGTTGAGGGCCAACAGGAACATTGCTGCTGCTGGCAAGCGAACAAGTTGGGGCGACGATTGCGCAGATTGATCGCAAGGGCAGATGGGGAGGACTCGCTGCCGGGATCGGCTGGCTAGGAGGAGGAATGAGCGAGATCGCAGAGATGAGTCCGACAGGTGAATGGCGATGGCATCAGCCGTCGGAATGGCAGCCCATGCGGTTGCAACTACGGTATTGGGCGCGGTGCCATGACGGCTCCGAGGGATTTTTCTGGAAAGACGCGCCATAGGTGGCGTACTAGGGGAGGCGCATCGCTAAGCTACTAGGCCAAGATCAAAACCCCTTGTAAACTGATCTCGCCTGTACTATCCTGCGCGTAGATTACTGAAGCCCTTGCGGCGTTTCCGGCTCTGACCGCGACAGCATCCATTCGGAGGGATGCTTGTCCTCAGACGAAGCGCAGCACCCAAGCCCGCCAATGAGCGGGCTTTTTGCTTTCCGGCCCATGGAAACCTCCACCGCTCTCCCGTCGCACTGCTACCGCGACCCCATGCTGGTATTGGAGCGGAAGCAGGAAGAGGAAGCGGCGGCCGAGAAGCGCGAGCAGGCCCGCAAGCTCGCACGTATGTCGCTGGCGCGCATCCGGGCCGAATCGCTGTTCACCAAGGACGCAGACTGATGTTCGCCCCGATCTCGATGTACATCTGGTGGGGCGTGTGGCTTTGCGCCCTGTACGGCTGAATCCAGCCGCTTCACCCAAACCGCAGGCTGCCCACACGGGCTAAGCGCGCCAACAGGGATTTGCCCCGACAGGCGAACGGGCTGGCGGTTTGGGTGAGGGAATGCGCAGGCTGATGCGCGCTGGAAGCCGTTAATCAGGAGGCGTCCGTGGCCCAGACGGATATGCCGGAGGAATTCAGCACCGGCCCCTCAACTTGCACGCGCTCGAAAGGGTGGCGAAGCGGTTCCTGTAGCAGGGAACGCCGGGCGCAACCGGCACCTTCACGCATACGCTCGCCGATGGGACGATGCCCCGAAGGCCGCGTGTGGCGCTCTCGCAGTAAGCCCCGGGCTATCTCCGGAAGGCCGAATGAGGATGCGAGCGTAGCCGTGAGGGTGGTAGCTCAGGGAGCAGGCCGGTCTCCAAATCCGCGCCGAGTTGGGTTCGATTCCTACGCTGCCCGCCAGAGGAAAGCCCCGGTACGCAAGCCGGCAGGTGGGTGCAGAGCCCGCGCACAGATCAATGCGGGGTAGCTCAGCGGAACGAGCGGCGGGCTCATAACCCGAAGGTCGGTGGTTCAAATCCACCCTCCGCAACCAGTTTCACGACTTCATCGCTGTCTCCTCCGTCGCTCGAAAGGCGACCTTAGCGCCCGCTTGGCTTCGGCCGGCGCGTTGTTTTTGTCGAGACCAACATGCACACACACCAGTCCGAACGGCACCCCAAGGCGGAGCGGTGGCCAAACGCCTGACCAGCGCAGTTGACGTGCTAGCTCGCCCGCGGCCGCCTGAGTTCCTGCTTGATCCCGAGAACTGGACCCACCACTACGAGCCGGCCAAGGACATGGCCGACTGGGTGAGGTCGCAGATCATCGAGGAAGGGCCGCTCCATAACGATGAGCACGCCCATCTGTTGGATGCTGACATCGCATTTCTCTGGGCGGCCGAGCGGTACGTAAAGCAGGGCCGCCACGTGCTTGGGCAGACCGAGGAGGTTGTGTTCCGGGTAGGGCGCTGGCAACGCGGGCGGCAGGAGCAGCAGCTCGCAGAGTGGTTCGGCCGCGTGCCAGCCTGGCTCATCACGCTGGATGCCGAGTACTGCGCTAATTGCTCAGACGCTGAGTTCTGCGCGCTGGTGGAGCACGAGCTTTACCACATCGGCCAAGAGACGGATGCCTTCGGCGCCCCGGCCTTCACCAAGGATGGATTACCGAAGCTGTTCCTGCGCGGACATGACGTCGAGGAGTTCGTTGGCGTGGTGCGTAGGTACGGCATAGGCGATTCCAACGGGATGCTGGCCAAGCTGGTGTCTGCGGCGAACTGCACTCCGGAGGTGGCGCGCATCGATGTCGCACGTGCGTGTGGGACATGATTGGCTAGAGCCGCATAGCTTAGACGCGACTTAGACGAGATTTCACATTATGGCAACGCTCACTGATGACGTGAAAGCGTTCATCGTGCAGGCGTTGGCCTGCTTTGACACACCCCATCAGGTATCCGACGCCGTCAAAGAGCAATTCGGATTGACGGTCAGTCGCCAGCAATGCGAGGCGTACGACCCCAGCAAGAAGATCGGCGCCGCCCTAAGCAAGAAATGGCGCGAACTCTTCGAAGAGACCCGAAAGCAGTTCCTTGCCGAAACCGGGTCGATCCCGATCGCAAATCAGGCCTACCGCCTGCGGGTGCTGAACCGCCTTCTGGTGAAGGCTGAGAAGCAGGGCAACGTCGCGATGGTCAGCCAACTGCTTGAGCAGGCGGCGAAAGAGGCTGGCGGCACTTTCACGAACAAGCATCGATTGGAGCATTCGGGCGAGGTGAAGACGCCGGAACTGAGGTTGGTGCTCAATGGAACTTTGCCTACACGAGCGCCAGACGGAGGCGTTTCTAACTGAAGCGACCGAGCTGCTGTATGGCGGTGCTGCCGGCGGCGGTAAGTCGCACCTGATGCGGGTCGCATCGATCGCCTGGTGCGTCGACATACCCGGCCTGCAGGTCTACATCTTCCGGCGCCTGTCGGACGACCTGCATAAGAACCACATGGAGGGCCATTCTGGCTTTCCGGCGCTGCTTTCAGAGTGGATCGAAGGCGGCCACGCCAAGATCAACTGGTCGAAGAACTTCATCGAGTTCTGGAACGGCTCGAAGATCCACCTTTGCCACTGCCAGTACGAGAAGGACGTCATCAAGTATCAGGGCGCGCAGATCCATGTGCTTCTGATCGATGAGCTGACGCACTTCACCGAGAAGATTTACCGCTACCTGCGCGGCCGCTGCCGCCTGGGTGGCTTGAAGGTGCCAGAGCGCTATCGCGGCCTGTTCCCGCGCATCATTTGCGGCTCTAACCCTGGGGGCGTCGGGCACAACTGGGTAAAAGCGGCGTTCATCGACATTGCGCCGCCGAAGGCGATAACCCAAATGCCGCCGAAAGAGGGCGGCAAGCGCCGGCAGTACATCCCGGCCAAGCTGGCCGACAACCCGTCGATGGCCGAGTCTGACCCGGACTATTCCAGCACTCTGGAGGGCTTGGGCAGTCCAGAGCTTGTCCGCGCGATGAGGGATGGTGACTGGGACATCGTTGCAGGCGGCATGTTCGACGACCTGTGGAGCCGCCCGGTACACGTTTTGGCGCCATTCGCTATCCCGTCGTCGTGGCGCGTTGACCGCGGATTCGACTGGGGCAGCAGCAAGCCTTTCTCGGTCATTTGGTTCGCTGAGAGCGATGGCACTGCGGCAACGCTGGCGGATGGCTCCAAGCGGCATTTCCCGCGCGGGTCGATCTTCGCGATTGCCGAGTGGTACGGCTGGAACGGCAAGCCAAATGAGGGCTGCAAGATGCTGGCCGTCGACATTGCGCGCGAGATCGTCAAGCGCGAGAAGGCGATGCCGTACCAAGTGCGGCCCGGCCCGGCCGATACGTCGATCTTCGACACGCAGAACGGCAATTGCATCGCCGATGACATGGCAAAGGAGCGTGTCCGGTGGAACAAGGCTGATAAGTCGCCAGGCAGCCGGAAGAACGGCTGGGAAATGATCCGCAAGCTGCTCAAGCAGGCGAGCGGGAACGAATTGCCTGGCTTCTACGTGTTCAACACCTGCACACACATCATCCGGACGCTGCCTGTGCTTCCGCGCGACCAGCGCGACCAAGACGACGTTGACACTGCGGCCGAAGACCACGCATCTGATGTAGTCCGGTACCGCTGCAGCGCCAAGAAAACCGAAACAACTGTCGAGCCGCTGGCCGCATAACTGAAAACCCACGCATGAGCGACGTCCGCACACCATCTAAGGCCGTGTCAGCAATGGCCGAAGACTGGCCGCTGATCGATGCCCTCATGGGCGGCACATCGGCCATGCGCAAGGCTGGCAAGCTGTATCTGCCGCAGTGGCCGAACGAGCTGGACGATGCCTACAAGAACCGCGTAGCCACGGCGACCCTGTTCCCGGCGTTCTCGCGTACGGTCGAGGTTCTGACGGGCAAGCCGTTCGCCAAGCCGATCACCTACGGTGATGACGTGCCTGCGCGCATCAAGGAATGGTCGGAGGACATCGATCTCCAGGGCCGCAACCTGCACAGCTTCGCCGACAGCCTGTGCATGGAGGCGCTGGCGCGCGGGATTGGCGGCATCCTGGTCGACTTCCCCAGAACGACGGACAAGCGCGGCCGCCGGCTCTACAAGACGCTCGCCGATGAGAAACAGGCGGGCGTGCGGCCTTACTTCGTGCAGATTCTTGCCGGCAACATCTTGGGCTGGCGATCGCAGCGCATCAATGGCGTCGAGACGCTGACGCAGCTTCGGTTGCTGGAAACCGTCGTGGAGGAAGACGGCGAATTCGGCGAGGTCGAGATCGAGCAGGTCCGCGTGCTGTATCCGGGCCGGTGGGAGGTTTGGCGAAAGTCGGAGAAGTCGGTCGATGCGCTCAAGCCGGACTGGATTCTGTACGACAAGGGCGCCGTCAGCCTGAAGCGTATCCCGTTCGTTCCGTTCTACGGCAAGCGCACCGGCTTCATGACTGGCGTGCCGCCGCTGGCCGAGCTGGCCTACATGAACGTCGAGCACTGGCAGTCGAAGAGCGACCAGCAGACGATTCTGCATGTCGCGCGCGTGCCGATCCTGTTCGCCAAGATGCTCGGCGACAACAAGATCACCGTCGGCGGTGCTGCGGCGGTCAAGTGCGAAGATGAAAACGGCGACCTGAAGTACGTCGAGCACGGTGGCGCAGCCATCGAAGCAGGGCGACTCTCGTTGCTCGATCTCGAAGACCGCATGCGCCAGATCGGCGCCGAGCTGCTGGTCATCAAGCCCGGCAACACCAGCGTTACGCAGACACGGGCGGATAACGAGCCTGGCACATGCGCGCTGCAGCGGATCGTTCAGGGGCTAGAAGACAGCCTGGATGGCGCTTTGCAGCTTGCCGCCGAGTGGGTTGGCGAGCAGGAAGGTGGTCACATCCAGATCTTCCAGGACTTCGGCGTCGCATCGCTGGCCGAGGCATCGCTAGAACTGCTGCGGGACATGAACGTCGACGGCACGCTGTCGGATGAGACGCTGTTCCGCGAAACCCAGCGCCGTGGCGTTGTAAGCCCCGAATTGAACTGGGTCGGCGAGCAGGAGCGCATCAAGAAGAACCGACCCAAGCCTGGGACGGCACAGATCAACGACTGAGCGGCCAAGTGCCGCACCGATTAACCGAGGCCGCAGCTAACCCCTGCGGCCTTTTTCGTGTCCAGACGGCGGATGCCTGAGGACGAAACGCGGCGGATGCCGCACAGGAACATTGGGCGGATGCCCGGAGTAAGCCACCATGCCATTCAAGTACGACGCCGAAGGTCACATCGTTCTGCAGGAAGTCAACGGTCAGAAGCTGCCCGTGTTCGTTCATCCCGACGGCAAAGAAGCGCCGTTCGACGGTGACGGCACGGTCGCCACGATCGGCCGGCTGAACGGCGAGGCCAAGACGCACCGTGAAGCGAAGGAAGCAGCAGAAGCTGCGCTGAAGCCGTTCAAGGACGCCGGTTTGACCGATGCGGCCGCTGCGGCGAAGGCTCTGACGATCGTCAAGAACCTGGACGACAAGAAGCTGGTGGATGCCGGCGAAGTCGAGCGGGTGAAGGCCGAAGCAATCAAAGCTGTGGAAGAGAAGTACGCGCCGGTTATGAAGGAGCGTGACGATCTTCAGTCGGCTTTGGTGCAGGAAAAGGTCGGCGGCAGTTTCGCGCGTTCGAAGATGATCGCGGAAAAGTTGACCATCCCGGCCGACCTCGTGCAGGCCCGTTTTGGTGACGCGTTCAAGGTCGAAAACGGCAATGTCGTCGCGTACGACAAGTCCGGTAACAAGATCTTCAGCCGCACCAATCCTGGCGAACTGGCAGCCTTCGACGAAGCGCTGGAAGTCCTCATCGAGCACTACCCCCACCGGGACACCATCCTGAAGGGCACAGGTGCAAGCGGGGGCGGCGCCTCTGGCGGCAATGGTGGCGGTAGTGGTGTGCGCACGATTACCCGCGCACAGCTCGCAAGTCTCTCGCCTGCGGAGCAATCCAAAACGGCGCGTGACCCGAACGTAACCATCACGGACTGACTGTCCTTCCATCAAGATTCAAGCCACCTTCGGGTGGCTTTTTCATTTGAGGGCCCGCCCACATGAAAAGCATCTTTTCCAAGGTCCGCGTGCTTGTGCTCGCGGCATTTGCGGCCGTTGCGGCCGTCTACCCGATGGCTACCATGGCCAAGGTCGGCGCATGGCTCTATGACGCGCTGGTCGACCAGGTGGCGCGACCGATGCGTGACGGCTTCGTCGCCGGCTCCAACACGCTGACGCAACTGGTGCCGGATTTGTATGAGGCGCTCGACATCGTCTCGCGCGAACTGGTTGGTTTCATCCCATCGGTGACGCTCGATGCGTCCGCAGAGCGTGCCGCGCTCAATCAAGCGGTTCGCGTGCCGATCGCACCGGCCTCGGCTGCAGAAGACGTGACGCCCGGCCAGCTGCCGCCGGATGACGGTGATCAGTCCGTGGGTAACACCCCGATCATCATCACCAAGTCGCGCATGGTGCCGTTCCGCTGGACCGGTGAAGAGCAAAAGGGCGTCAACAGCGGCCCTGGCTACACCAACATCCGTGTGAATCAGGTCGCTCAGGCTATGCGTACCCTGACGAACGAAATCGAAGCCAACGTCGCCACGCTCGCGGCTACGGCTTCGCGCGCCACGGGCACTGCAGGCACCACGCCCTTCGCCACTGCGCTCGGTGACACCGCTCAGGCTCGCAAGATCCTGTCGGACAACGGTGCGCCGCTCTCGGACCTGCAATGCGTGATCGACACGACTGCTGGCGCGAACCTGCGCACGCTGGCCCAGCTGACGAAGGCAAACGAAGCCGGCACGACCGAGCTGCGCGCCCAAGGCACGCTGCTTGAGCTGCAAGGCTTCAAGGTGCGTGAATCGGCGGGCGTCGGCATCCACACGCCTGGCACGGGCGCCAGCTACGTCACCAATGGCGCGCTGGCCAAGGGCGCAACGTCGATCCCGGTGCAGACCGGTACCGGCACCGTGCTTGCCGGCGATGTTGTGTCGTTCAATGGCGATCCGCGTAAGTACGTTGTGACTGGCGCGCTGAGCGGCGGCGCATTCACCATCGCCGCCCCTGGGCTGATGCAAGCGCTCAATACCGGAGCCGCCGTGACTGTCTCTGCAGCGTTCACTACCAACATGGCGTTTGCGCGCACCGCAATCGTGCTGGCTACCCGCGCCCCGGCTCTGCCGGAAGAGGGCGACATGGCCGATGACCGCATGATGATTCAGGACGCACGAAGCGGCCTCGCGTTCGAGGTGTCGATGTACAAGCAATACCGTCGCGTCCGCTACGAAGTGGCGGTGGCATACGGCTGGGCCAACATCAAGCCGGAACACACCGCGCTGCTGCTCGGCTAATCGGCCGACGCACGCGCCGCGGCGCCCAGGGCGGATGCTCCGGGCGCCGCGTCACAGGAGATTCCCATGGCAGGAACCACAAAGAAGACTGTGGCCAAGGTGGCCGACGCACGCGCCGCGGCGCTGGCAGCCGCTGGCTTGACCGAAGAGCAATTCAACGCCCTGTCGGCAGAAGAGCAGGCCAAGATCCTCGCTGATGCGCCGAAGGGTCAGGACGAAATCGAGTTCGTCACGATGGTGCGCGACCCCGAGCAGTATCCAGAGCCGCATAGCGCTCAAGTGCACCCCGACGAGGTGGACAACTACCGTCCGGGCGGCTGGGAGATCGAATAAATGCTGACCGCGCAGCAGCTTTCGGACGTGCGTCGCTACGCCGGCTACCCGCTGCTCGCGGACTCGGTTGTCGATGACAACCGGGACTTCGCCTACGGGTGGGTCTCGCCTGGCACGTGGCAGACACTGAACCATCGCCTGACCAACCTCCGGCCGGAGGAAGAGACGACGCTGATCAACGTCTACCTGACCAACCTTGCGGCGCTGGAAAGCGCGATCCCGGCGACTGGCGACAACCTCGACACCGATGCTGCGGCTGTATGGAAGCACAACCCGCGCGAGCAACGCGATCGGGACGCGCTTTTCGACTCGTGGCGTCGCCGCATGTGCGGCTTCATCGGCATTGCGCCTGGCCCAGCGTTGGGCGATGGCGGTATCAGCATCGGCAGGGCCTGACATGACCGTGATCGTGTGGGATGGCAAGACACTGGCCGCAGACAAGCGCGCCACTTCCGTGGGCTTGGCACGTACCGTCACCAAGATTCAACGCCACGGCGAGCAGTTGCTCGCAATGACCGGCGATTGGGATGTTGCAGCCGAGATACGCGAGTGGTTCAAAGCTGGCGCAGTGCCGCGAGATTTTCCGGCTAAGGCCCGCGAGGATCTGGCCTCGTTGATCGTGGTCTGTCGCGGCAGCCTAGCGGTGTACAGCACTGGTCCTTTCCCCATGCCGATCGAATCCGAAAAGGTCGCGTTCGGCTCTGGGCGCGACTTTGCAGAGGCGGCCATGCATCTCGGCTGCTCCGCGATAGAGGCAGTATCAGTGGCATGCCACTTTCAGACCGACTGCGGCAACGGCGTCGACGCTCTGACGCTGGATTGAGGAAAACCGATGGACGCAGCCAAGCTGCAAGCGAAGATCTACGCAGGCTACGCGAAGTCGGCCAAGCGGATCGGCTACGTCTATGACGTCTACCGCCCGGCCAGCACCGCCAACCCGCTGACCAACAAGGTCGCCAGCCTGAATGCCTCATTCAACGCCCAGGACTGGACGTACACGAAGCCGAATCTGCCGGATAAGCCGTATTGGTACTGCCTGATCGACGGCCGTCTCACGCAGGTCGGTGACTACCTGCAGCGCGGCACGAACCTGCATTTCATCGCTGGGATGCAGGACGAGTTGCCCATCCTCACGGTGGAGTGCAACGCAAAGGTGTGGGTCACGCGCACGACGACGCCGAGCGGCGTTGGGGCCGTAGGCTACTCCGGCAAGTGCGCGACCGAAGACACTTATGTGCTGGGCACTAAGGGCGGCGCAGGCTGGCCGGCATCGATCCTGTTCGGCGGCCGCACGCGCAAGCATGATGTGCTGCCGACATCGGCCGATGAGCACGGCTTTGTGGTCATGATGCCTGCGAGCGTCCCTATCCAGTTTGGCTCGGGCGACATCCTCATCGACGACATGGCGCGACGTTTTCAGGTGGCGGGCGCTCAGCGAACCGACCAGAGCTGGAAACTCAACGTCAACGAGGTTCACCCGTAAATGGCCGACATTTCTGACGTCTCCGCGGCGCTGGTGACGACGATTGCCGGCATCGTGTACCCGAACGGGACGAGCCAGCCGTCGATTACCGGCGCGCCAGTGTTGGTGTATAGCGGATGGCCGGATTCGGGTCAGCTGCGCACGTATCTCTCCGCCGGCAACGTTCACGTGTCGGTCTTCCCGCAGCCGAACATGCTGCGCGTGGTCGATTCGAGCATGTCGGACTGGTCGACGCCGACGGCGCCGGTCAATACCGTCACCCTGACACTATCCGGCCAGGCCGTGACGGTCGGCGGATCGGTCAGCACGCCGCAGAACGCAGCGCTGGTGGTCGACAACAAGGCATACGTTTATGCGGTGCAGGCTGGCGACACGCTGGCCAGCATCGCAACCGCGCTTGCGGCACTGGTAAACGTTGACCAGACGGCGACGGCGGCCGGCGCGGTGGTGATGATCCCGGGCGCAAAGTACATCTCGCCGCGCGTCGGCGGCCAGGGCGTCGCGGTGCGCGAGACGCGCCGGCAGGAGCAGGGCTTTATGGTCACTGTCTGGGCCAACTGCTTTGATCAGCGCGACCCGATTGCTTCTGCGATCGATTCGGCGCTTTCTGGCCAAATCCACCTGACGCTGGCCGACCAAAGCAGCGCCACGCTGCGCTACAAGAGCAGCCGCCAGGACGACAGCCAGCAGAAAGAGGGCATCTACCGCCGCGACTTGATGTATGCGGTGGAGTTTTCGACGTTCCAGAGCCAGACGCTCACGCAGATCACCGCGACAGTCGAGAACGTCAGCGCCGGCCCGTCGCTCGACGCGCAATTCCCCATCAAGACCATCGTGGAGTGACACATGAAACTGGTTGTGAACGTGCCGTTCGGCACCTACAAGCAGGGCGACGAGATCACTGAGCAGGACGCCATCCAGGCCGTGCTGGCCAGTGAGCAGTCCGCATACGTCGTGCAGGTCGCTGACGACGCGCCTCCGAAGGCGAAGAAGTAGCCAACCCTCGCCGCCAGCGCGCGGCATCCCCATCTTTGTGCCGCCTCCGGGCGGCTTTTTCGTTTCTCGGAGGCGCGAATGCCGATCGTCCAGCAGGGCAGCATCAATACGACTGCCCTCATCGTCCCGGACTTGTACGTCCAGATTGTTCCGCCGCAGGTGGCGTTGCTAAACGGCGTGCCCACCAATGTGCTGGGCGTCGTCGGCACGGCAACCTGGGGCCCGACCAACTCGCCGACCATCATCGGCAACATGGCCATGTACGCCCAGGCCTTTGGTGCGATCCAGAATCGCACGTACGACATGGGCACGGCGGTGGCTGTGGCGGTCCAACAGGGCGCCAACAACTTCCGCTGCGTGCGCGTGACGGACGGCACGGACACGGCCGCAACGGCTGCGGTGCAGACCAACTGCCTGACGCTGACGGCCAAGTACACCGGCACGCTGGGCAACACCGTCACTGTGGCCTTGGCCAATGGCAGCGCCGCTGGCACCTGGAAGGTGACGGTTGCCGCACCGACGCTCAACCCGGAAGTGTTCGACAACATCGGCGCCGGCCTGTCGGGCAATCCGCTGTGGGCTGCCATCGCCGCCGCCATCAACAACGGCACCAGCGTGCAGCGCGGCCCTTCGCAGATCATCACTGCGGCGGCCGGTGCTGGCACCACGGCGCCGACGGCGGCCAGCTTCACGCTGTCCGGCGGAACGGACGGTGCAACGACGATCTCCGGCTCGGTGCTGATCGGCCAGGACACGATCCCGCGCAAGGGCATGTACGCGCTGCGCAACCAGGGCGTGTCGGTGGCCATGCTGGCTGACTGCTCGGACTCGACCACCTGGGCGACGCAGGTGTCCTTCGGGCTGTCCGAGGGCATCTACATGATCGGGGTGGGGCCGGCCGGCGACACGATCACCAACGCGGTCAGCACCAAGAGCACGGCCGGCATCGACAGCTACGCCTTCAAGCTGCTGTTTGGTGACTGGGTGTACTGGCTGGACACGGTCAACGGCGTGACGCGGCTGGTCTCGCCGCAGGCGTTTGTCGCCGGCCTGCTGGCCAACCTGTCGCCGCAGAACAGCAGCCTGAACAAGCCGATCTACGGTGTTGTCGGCACGCAGAAGTCGTTCGCCAACCAGACGTACAGCTCGGCTGAGCTGCAGACGCTGATCCAAGCAGGAATCGACCTCATTACCAACCCGGTGCCGGGCGGCTCCTACTTCGGCTGCCGCTGCGGCCACAACAGCAGCTCGAACGCGCTCACGCAGGGTGACAACTACACGCGCATGACCAACTACATCGCCAGCACCATCAATGCAGGCATGGGCAAGTACGTGGGTCAGCTGCAGTCGGCTACGGTGCGCGCGCAGGCGGCGGCCACGCTGTCGAACTTCCTGAGCTCGATGGAGCAGCAGGGCATGATCGGCGCGGTCAATGGCGGCCCGGCGTTTTCGGTGCAGATCGACGCCAACAACAACCCGACGAACCGCGTGGCGCTTGGCTATATGCAAGCCGACGTGAAGGTGATCTACCTGTCGGTCATCGAGAAGTTCCTGGTCAACGTGGAAGGCTCGCAGGCCACGGTGATTCGGACCTCGACCAGCAACCAGTAACGCACCCACCCAATCTGATTGCCCCGCCGCGCGCGGGGCGCTCTCTTTCCGGAGAACGCAATGCCGATTCAAGGTTACTCGGTCGGGCGCGACTATACGCTGGTCATTCAGACCTCCACGGGCGCACTGCAGCCGAACAAGATCACCGCCTTCAAGAGCAAGCAGGATGTGACCGACGTGCGCGTCAAGCGCCTGGACGGCATCACCGATCACGTGCGCTTCTTCGACGGCTGGTCGGGTTCATTCGACATTGAGCGTCAGGACGCGACGCTCGACAACTACTTCGCCCAGCTTGAGGCGAACTACTACGCCGGCATCAACGAATCGCCCGCCCAGATCTACGAGACGATTCAGGAAGCCAACGGCGCGGTGTCCCAATTCCGCTATGACGGCGTTCTCATGACGCTGGCCGATGCCGGCAACCGCGCGGGCGACGCCACCATCAAGCAGTCGATCAACTTCGTGGCCTCGCGCCGCATCAAGGTGGCCTGATGACCAGTGTGACCATTAACCCGACCCCGTCTGAACAACTGATCAAGAGCGCCGCGCGCGAAGTCGTGGTGGACGACGCGCTGGGACGAAAGATCACACTGCGCAAGCCGAATCCTCTGGCGAACCTGGACTTCGCGAAGGCGGCCGGTGGAAGCGAGCTGAACATGCTCTATCTGGCCGAGGTTGCGCATCTGAAGTACGTGAGCGCGATCGACGGCGATCCGGTGCCGACACCTGCCACCGAAGCCCAGTTGCGCGCGCTGTATCAGCGCCTGGGTGACGAGGGCAACGAGGCCGCCCAGCGCGGCGTAGCCGACAACTTCGTGCGCCAAGCCGCGCCGGAGGCCGAGCTAAAAACTCCTGACGGACGGCCCGTTTCACGAGGCAATGTGGCTCGTGCATAACGGTGTTCCGTTCGACGTCGCATTTTCTGTGGACGAAACGATGCGCCACGCCATGGCCATCAAGTGCAGCGAGTTCCATGGTGCGGAGTTCGATCTCAACACCATGTCATTCAAGGAGCGGGAGCGATGAAGGAATTTGGAGATCTCGCTTCTTTTGCCGCGCACTTGGCGCTGGCTGAGGTTGCAGCGCACAAGGCTCTTGAGAAGGGCCTCGATAAGGCTGCAGATCATATCGAGCGCGCGGCCAAGGGCAAGATTGGCGAATACCAGGGCGCCAACGGTATGCACGACGCTTGGCCGGAACTGGCGGACAGTACGAAGGAAGACCGCGTTCGCAAAGGTTTCACCGAGAACGATCCTCTGCTGCGCACGGGCGCGCTGCGCGATTCCATCAGTCATGAGACGCACGGCCTGGAAGCGGCGATCGGGTCCACGTCGGACATTGCCGTCTACCAAGAGCTGGGCACAGACAAGATTCCGCCCCGGCCGTTTCTTGGGGCTGCGGCCTACGAGAGTATCGACGAGGTGAAAAAGCTGGTCGGCGGGGCCGTGATAACCTGGATCGTCGGCGGCAATTCGCTCGACTACAAGGTCTAGAAAAGATTCGAGACCGCTAGGTAAATCACGAACGCGCCAGCGGCGATAAGCGCCGCGCCGACAAGCAGTCCGGCGATGCTGGCGACTCCAAGAATGACAGCTGTCGGCGTGCTGGGCTTTTGAGGCACATAGGCGCTCCGCATCTTCGCTGGGCGGATGCGGCGAATCCTGGGGTACTGGATGAAGCTCACCCGGTCAGCCAGCCATTCGTGAACGCGAAAGAAAACACCCATGAGCATCGACGCCTACAAAATCGCGGTACAGATCTCGCTGGTCGAGAACGTCACTCGCGGATTGGCCACGCTGTCGCGGTATTTCAAGGCCGCTGACACCGATGCCAAGGCCCTTGAAGCGCGCATCGCCAAAATCGGCAAGATGGCGGCCGCTGGCAGTATTCTAGCCGGTGCTGGTGCGGCCGGCCTGAAGATGTTCGAGGCGCCGCTAGACAAGGCCATGGAGTACGAGCGATTCCTCGCTCGGATGCGCCAAATGGGCTTGGGCGATAGTCAGATCAAGGACGCTGAGAAGTTCGTTGAGGCGACCAAGATCATCAACACGTCCGTTTTGGACCGGATGCGTATCTTCTCGGAGGCGCAGGGCGCATTCCGGCAGTCTGGCATGTCCGGGGACAAGGCGCTCGAAGCCGCCAAGACCATGACGCCTGTGCTCGCCACCTACGAGGTGGCTATGCAGACGCTCAGCGGACCGACACACGCGGCAGCCGAGCACGCGATGCGCAACTTGAACAAGACCGTCGAAATGATGGGCGGCTTGGGCGACACGAAGCGCGCTCAGGAAATCGCTGACGGTGTCTTCAAGACCGTTCAATCGAGCGGCAAGATGGTTGATGAGCGCCAACTCAAGCAGTTTTTCGCCTACGGCAGCTCGGCCACAAACCAGCAGGATCTGCGGACGGTATTCGGCGGTCTGGAGCCGATCATTGGCGAGTTGGGCGGCAGCACCACCGCCGTGGGCCTGCGTACGGCGTACACGCGCACCAACGGCATGATGGCGCTGATGCCGCGGCGCCTGAAAGAGGAAATGCAGCGCCTCGGCATGACCGATGAGACGGGAAAGCAGCAGACAACCGATCTGGCTCGGCTGCAGGCGACCAACATCATCGGCTACACCGAAGAAATCATGCGCCGGTATCAGTCGGCGGGGATCACTTCACAGACAGACCGCGAGCGCGAAAACGCGATCATCTTCGGCACCAATGGCGCCAAGGTCTTCAACAAGATCATGAGCCAGATGGCTGTGCTGCATGAATCGCTTGAGGCATACGACAAGTCCAAGGGCGCATCTGACGTTGCCAACGACCCCGCCAACCAGCGACTGATGGCACAGCAGAACTTGGCCAAGAAAATCGAGGATTTCCAGTTGGCGCTGGCTCGTAATGGCGGCTTGCTCGATTTGGCCACGAAGGGCTTGACGATGCTCGCCAACGGTGTGGAGCGGCTGACGAAGTTCGCCAATGACCACCCGACGATCACCAAACTGGCCGTGGCGACTGGCTTGGCGCTATCGGGCCTGATGCTACTGGGCGGCGGCGTGCTGCTTCTGAAGAGCGCTTTGTCGGCACTCAGTCTGATTGGCATCTCCGGCATTGCGTCTTCGATCGCTGGCGCCGGCTCGGCGACGCTAGTGGGTGCTCTTGGCGCTCTTGTGAGCCCTATTGGACTTGTTGTGGCGGTCCTTGGAACGCTGGCGGCGGCTGCATATGCGTTCCGGCCGATCTCCCCCACAGAGATTGAAGCGGCAAAGCATGAAGGCGGAGCCCGTCTAACGCCCACTGCACAATCTCGTGTGGATGCCGGTGAGTTAGGCGCGCCAAGCCAGTACGTGAAGCCAGCCGACCAGAAGCCGATCGTGCTCAAAGGCGATGTGAACATGGATGGCCGCAAGGTGGGCACCGTTATGTGGAATCAGCTTGGAACCGAGCTGGGACGCCCACAGACCGGCCCCGGCACTTTCGACCCCGCCGCATCCCTGCGCCCCTCAGCACTGTGACCTGATCCATGCCAGACCTCATCCTCCAACTCGGCGATTTCCAGTTCCAGCAGCAGGAAATCCCCGAGTCGATCCCGTTCGGTGGCGAGCAGGCGCTTGCTGTGCACCGCCTCGTCGGCGGCGTCAAAGTCGTCGACGCCATGGGCGGCTTCACGCGCCCAATCTCGTGGTCTGGCTGGTTGCTCGGTGAGAGCGCGCTGGTCCGCGCGCGGCAGTTGGACATGATGCGTGAGGCGGGAGAGCCACAACAACTCACGTGGTCGGAACTGGACTTCGTGGTAGTCATCCGCGATTTCCGCGCGGACTTCCAGCGCTTCTACCAGATCCCGTACACCATCACATGCGAGGTGGTGCAGGATCTGACGCTGTCAACCGCCGGCCTCGGAGAGCCTGGCATCGACGACCTGATCTCGGGCGACTTGGGCACAGCGTCAGGCCTGATGTCATCGATCAGCGATTCGACGCTGGGTAGCCTATTCAGCAGTGTGCAGTCAGCGATCCAAGGCGTATCCAGCTTCGCCAACGCCGCCCAATCGACGCTGAACGGCGTGCTGCAGCCGATCGCGGCGTTCCGCACGCAGGCGCAGACGTTGATTGCGCAGACCAACAACACGCTGATGAACGTGACGACACTGGGCGGCATCCTGCCGAACAACCCCATCAGCACGCAGGTCAGCAAGATCACACAGCAGATCGTCGCGGCGCAGAACCTGCCGACGCTGGTGCAGTTGGACCGCGTCGTCGGGCGAATCCAGGGCAACATCGGCTCGATCTACAGCAGCGCCAAGCAGCAAACCGTGGCGGCCGGCAACCTGATGAAGATCGCCGCGAAGGAGTACGGTGACGCGATGGCGTGGACCGGCCTAGCTAAGGCCAACCCGCAGCTCGGCGGCGACCCTCAGATCAATGGCATTGCAACCGTGACGATTCCTCCGACCAAAGACGATGTCGGCGGCGTAGTGAACGCATAGCCGACCAACTAGCCTCAACACATCAGCCCCGCTTTGTGCGGGGCTTTTCATTTCCATGAGCCTGAACGACCTCCCGGCGCAGCCAATTGCGCGGCGCCCGCGCGCCATGGTCAAAGTGACTGGCGCAGCGACGAATGGCGTGTATCCGCCGGCCGTGATCGTCCCGTGGGAGTCATGGTCGGTCGACAACAACACGTTTTACCAAGCGGATACGTTTCGGGTGTCGATTCCGTCGAGCGCGTTGCCGCCGGAGGTGGACGCGAACTGGTTCTCAAGCCAGAGCGAGGCGTTCATTGAGATCCTTGCCGGTTTTCCCGACGATCCACTCAGCTTCACTGAGGCCGATCTGGATAGCTTGATCTACGGCCGGATCGATGACATCGAGTTCGACCCTGTGTCGACGATGCTGTCACTCACTGGTCGCGACCTGACGGCGGTGTTCATCGACGCCAAGACGACGATCCAGTATCAGAACCTGACGTCGTCTCAGGTCGCGGCCAAGCTGGCCGCTTCACACGGGCTGAGCGTGGCAGGGCCAGCTACGACGACGCTCGCAGGCAGCCTCTACGCCCGCGACCACGTCAGCATGACTGACCGTCGCAGCGAATGGGACTTGTTGACCTGGCTGGCCCAGCAAGAGGGTTTCGCTTGCTATGTCACGGGCCGCACGTTGAACTTTGGCCCACGGCCGCCCGCGCCCCCGGAACCCTACGAATTGCGCTGGGAAGTCAATGAACAAGGCGTTCCAACCGCGAATTTCCAGACCCTGCGAACATCGCGCAGCCTGACAGTAGCAAAGGGCATCACTGTGGTGGTGAAGTCGCCGAGCCTCAAGACGAGCAAGTCCGTGACTGGCTACTACCCGAGCAAGCCGAAGACTACCCAGGCAGGGAAAGCTTCACCGTTCGGAAATACCCAGGTCTATAGCATTACCCGTGGCGGTCTTGACCAGGCCGGCGCGGACAAACTGGCAGCACAGATCCACCACGAGATCACGCAGCACGAGATGAAGCTGCGCGCACGCCTGCCGGCCGACAACATCCTGACCCAAACTTCCATGCTTCGGCTGACTGGCACTGGCACGAAGTTCGACCAGGACTACTACGTTGACGGCATCACGCGGTCTATGAGCCTCGACGAGGGGTATGTCATGGACATCTCTGCCAAGAACATCAATCCTGAGACGGTGCCGTCCATATGATCAGTCAACTGCGCAATCAGATGGCGCTGGCGGCACAGCTGGCGCAAGACGGCAAGTCGCACAGCAAGGTCGGTATTGTCACCAGCTACGATCCGGGTACAGCGTCGGCGCGTGTTCACCTCATGCCGATCGATCCAGACTTGCCGGATAACACCCTGACGGGCTGGTTACCAGTGGGCACACCGTGGGTTGGCAATGGTTGGGGTCTTGATGCGCCAGTGAGCATCGGCGATCAGGTGATCGTTCAATTCATCGACGGCGAGATCGAGAACGGCGTCATCAGCGGCCGGATTTTCAGCGATCAGCAGCGTCCCACTGGCGCGCAAGCAGGCGAATTCTTCCTGACGCACGCTTCAGGCTCCAAGCTGCAGTTCCACAACGACGGCACGGTCACGCTCATCAGCGCGGGAACGCTCACCAGCCAGGCGCCGCAGTGGAACCACACTGGGCCGATGCAGATCAACGGCACTCTACTTGTGACACAGACCATCACCGGCCAGGCCGGCATGGCTGTCTCCGGAAACAACGGCTCCGGCAATTCCATGAGCATCAACGGCAACACCCAGTTCACGGGTCAAGTGTCCGCCAATGGCCACCGGATCGACGACACGCACAAGCACACCGGCGTGCAGACAGGCAGCAGCAACACCGGGACAGTCGTATGACTCAGCAGCTCCTGAATGACGTCAACCACTGGGTGGGGGGCGACATCGGCACGTCTCCGACAGGCGACATCGGCTTGGTGAACGCGGATACACGCACCCAGCAGCGGATCGTGCGCCGGCTGGTGACCAATCCGGGCGACTACATCTTCCACCAGGACTATGGCGCCGGCTTGCCGCAGAAGATCGGCCAGACGCTCGATGTCGGCGCGCTGCGCGGGCTGATTCGCGCCCAGGTGAAGCAGGAGAAGGGTGTTGCACAGACGCCTGAGCCGGAGGTCGATGTCGCGGCGATCACGAACGGCGTGAGCGTGCACATCCGCTACACCAGCTCGGTCACGCGCCGTCCCGTAACCCTCAAATTCAACGTGAACAACTGACATGGCCAGCTTGCAGACGCAGGATTGGGTGACGCTCGTCCGGAATCAGGTCTCCGCGATCCAGGGCTATGCGAAGGTGCTAGTCGACCTGACGGTCGGATCGGTGTTGCGCGCGATCGTCGAGGCGAATGCGGCCGTTGTGGTGTGGCTGGAGGGCTTGTTGTTGCAGGTGCTGGCTATCACTCGCGCGGCGACATCGAGTGGCGCTGACCTCGATTCCTGGGTTGCTGACTTCGGTGTGACGCGCTTGCCTGCGGTGGCCGCCACCGGGATCGTCACCTTCTCCCGGTTCACTACGACCCAGCAGGTCCTGGTGCCCGTGGGGGCGACCGTGCAGACGGCCGACGGCACACAGCAATTCACCGTCACGATCGACACGACGAACCCAGCATACAACGCAGGCCTGGGCGGATATGTCATCGCGGCCGGCGTCGGAAACGTGACGGTGCCGGTTCAGGCGCTCACCGCTGGCGCTGCTGGTAACGCCGTCGCAGGGTCAGTTTCCGTCATCGCCGGCGCGATTTCAGGCGTCGATACGGTGACCAATACGGCCGCATTCACGAACGGCACCGATGCCGAGTCTGACACGGCGTTGCGCACGCGCTTCATTGCGTACGTGGCGAGCTTGTCAAAGGCGACAAAGAACGCAGTCGGATATGCCATCACGTCGCTGAAGCAGGGTCTGGTGTACTCGCTTGTCGAGAATCAGACCTACGCCGGCGCGACGCAGTACGGCTATTTCTACGTTGTGGTGGATGATGGAACCGGCTCGCCGTCGAGTACGTTGCTCGCAACCGTGGCTAATGCCATTGATGCAGTGCGCCCGCTGACCAGCACGTTCGGCGTGTTCGCGCCGGTGGTTGTGAACGCGAGTGTTGCAATGACGATCTCAACAGCCGCCGGCGCCGACCATGCGGCGACGGCTCTGGTGGTCAAGAACGCGCTCACGTCGTACATCAACGCACTGCCGCTGGGCACGACACTTCCGTTCTCCCGGCTCGCGCAGGTGGCATACGACGCTTCCCCCAGCGTGACGAACGTTACAGGCGTGACATTGAACAGCGGCACCGCTGACCTGACGGCCACAAGCCAGCAAGTCATCAAGGCAACTTCTGTGACGGTGGCGTGATGGCAACTGGTGACCAACAAGACATCTACCACCGGATTCGCTCACAGTTGCCGCAGTGGTTTGGCGATGAAGCGTCCTCGCCCGTTCTGAATGGACTGCTGCAGGGGCTGGCATACGCGCTCGCATACTTCTACAGCCTGTTGGCCTACGGCCGTCTGCAGACGCGGATCAAGACGGCCACCGATGGGTGGCTGGACATGATTGCCGCGGATTTTTCGGCGCCGCGCTGCTGCGGGCGGCCAATCAGTCCGACACGTCGTTCCGCAATCGCATCCTGATCAACCTGTTCCGCGAGCGCGCAACGCGCGCAGGGCTCATCAAGGTGCTGCAGGATCTGACGGGCCGCACGCCGACGATCATCGAGCCACTACGACCGCTAGACACCGGCGTGTATGGCGGTCCGTACATCGGCTACGGAATGGCAGGAGCCTATGGTTCGATGCTCATGCCGTATCAGGCCTTTGTGATTGCCTACAGACCGGCCGGCGCTGGCATTCCGAACGTCGCAGGCTACGGCTACTCAACCGGCGCGTACAACACGCCGTCGCAGGAAGAGTACGCGTCGCTCTCGATGATTCAGGGCGCCGTAAGCGACGCAGACATCTACGCGGCCATCGATAGCGTAAAGCCCGTGGCAACAGTCGTCTGGACCCGCATTTCGAACTGACCTACCTCACATAACCACGCAAGGCGCCTTCGGGCGCCTTTTTTATGGAGTCGCGATGGATCGCGTCATCGTTTATCCGGGCCAGATCCCTCTGGAAACCGATGTTCTCCGGACCAACAAGTTCGGCATGCTGGCTGTCGCCAAGCTCGCAGCCGCGATGCTCGGCACGTCGACCATTGTGAACGGTCTTGCATGCGTACCTACGTCGCCAGCGTCGCTGCAGGTGAACGTCAATCCCGGCGAGATGTACAGCTTGGTCAATGTGGACGCGACAGCCTACTCGTCGCTCGCTGCGGACACGACGCACAGCATCCTGAAGCAAGGCATCTCGCTCGATGCCGTCACGCTGAGTTGCCCGGCGCCGGCCACCGGTGGCCAGAGCATCAACTACTTGATCCAGGCCACGTACCAGGATTCGGACACCGACAACACCACGCTGCCGTACTACAACGCGAGCAATCCGTCGCAAGCTTGGTCGGGCCCGAATAACAGCGGCACACCGCAGTCCACGACCCGCAAGGGCGCAGTCGTGATCAGCGCCAAAGCGGGTACCGCCGCGACTACCGGCACTCAGACAACACCAGCGCCAGACTCTGGTTACACCGGTCTATGGGTTGTCACCGTAGCCAATGGTCAGTCGACGATCACGTCCGCAAACATCACGCAGGCGACGAATGCGCCAATCCTGCCGGCCGATTTGCTCCACGCGATCCAGCAGTCGTTGCTGACGGTAGCGTCGGACACCGGCAGCGCCAACACCTACGTTGTCAGCTACAGCCCGCCGGTCACGGCACTGACCGATGGCATGGTGCTGTGGTTCAAGGCCAAGACTGCCAACACCGGAGCGTCCACGCTCAACGTGAACGGCCTCGGCGCTGTTCCTCTCGTGGGCGGCGCGCACGCTGCACTTCAGGGTAATGAGGTCGTTGCGAACGGCAAATGCCAAGTCGTCTACAAGGCTGACATCAGCTCTTTTGTGCTGATCGAGTGCACGGGCGCGGCCGTTCAAGTCGCCCCCGCCACGCAGAGCCAACACGCCTTGCAGTTGGGACAAGCGCAGGCGATGCGTGGCAGCTACAACGGCTCGTCGTCCTATTCAACATCTGCGACCCTCACAAATTCGCAGATTGGACAACTCATCATTTTCTATGGTGGTCCCGGCCAAACAATCACGCTGCCCTCAGTTTTGATACCGCAAGGCTCCCAGTTCAACATCATCAACATTGGTAGCGGCAGCCTAACTGTTGCAGCAAACGGCACTGACACAATTGATGCAGGACCATCTGCACTTTCATCGATCAATGTGCCGCAATTCTGCGAAGTTACGTTGACGCCGGATGGGAGTGGTACGCGATGGGCACAGAAGGGCTCCGCATCCCTGCAGTACTCGCCATTGGCAGTCGGAGCCTCCACGCAAAGCGGCCATGCGGTGAATCAGAGCCAGGTTGTTGGTGTTGGGCAGACATTCACGAATGTCACCGCGTCGCGCGCATCCGGGACGACCTACACGAATTCCACGGGTAAACCAATCATTGTCTATGTGAACGCAACGACAACAGCTTCTAACGGCGCGCTTTCAATCGCAGTGAATGGGGTTACATGTGGGTTTAGCGTGCAGCCCATTTCTGGGTCTGTTGTAGCGGCTACCGCGCTCGTACCCAGTGGTGGGACTTATGTCGTAAGTGTCGGCTCCGCTAACACCTTGTCTTGGTCCGAACTTCGTTAAAGGTAATTCATGAAAACATTCATTGACACCGCAACGCAGCAGATCTATGCATTCGAGAACGATGTGGTGGTCACCTCAATGGGTGGCGTCTATTCATTCAAGGCACAGGATGGCACTACGCTGAATGTGCCAGTGACGTTGCAGCCGCACTCATCTTCTGCGCCAGCCTCGGTCCAACCACTCGCAGCCGCGCGGGCTGCTCAGATCAACAAGATCAACGCTGCCTGCGCAGCAGCATTGGTGTCAGGCTTTCCGTCCTCGGCACTAGGCACAGTACGCAACTATCCATCGCAGGACACCGACCAGCGAAATCTTCAAAGCGCCGTGTCCGCTGCCGTCGGCGCAGCCACGACGTGGGCGACGCCGATTTGGTGCGCCAACTCCGATGTCTGGTCGCTGGCTCCGCACTCTGCTGCACAAGTCCAACAGGTCAACACCGATTGGCTGGCGTTCCGCGTGGCCGCACAACAGAAGTACGCGGACCTTGTCTCGCAAATCAATGCCGCGACGAGCGTATCCGATGTGCTGACCATCACTTGGGGCTGATGCAGCTCGTATATTAGGGCTGGTACGGGGAAACGCGATATTATGCGCGCCATGAAACCAGATGCCGCTGTGGGCAATATAGTGCCCGCTTCATACCGCCCAGATATTGACGGGATCAGAGCCATTGCGATCCTCACCGTAGTGGCTTTCCACGCTTTTCCTGACTATTTCCCTGGTGGATTTGTTGGGGTAGACGTGTTCTTCGTGATCTCCGGCTTCTTGATCTCCGGGATCATCTTTGATGGTCTTGAGCGAGGCGAATTTAGCTTCGTGCGGTTCTACTCGCACCGCATCAAGCGGATTTTCCCAGCATTGATTCTGACGCTGGTAGCATGCTTTGCGCTTGGATGGTTCCTGCTATTGCCGGACGAGCTCAAGCAGCTTGGCAAGCACATAGCTGCTGGCGCCGGCTTCGCGCAGAACTTCGTGCTCTGGAGTGAGGCGGGTTATTTTGATAATCAGTCTGCGCTGAAGCCACTTCTTCACCTCTGGTCGTTGTCCATAGAAGAGCAGTTTTACATTTTCTACCCGCTCTTGATGGTGGTTGTATGGCGCCTTCGTTTCAATGCGTTGGCCGTCATTCTGGTGCTGACCGTCATTTCGTTCTCGTTGAATGTGCGTGACGTGGCTGCTGCGCCGACTGAGACTTTCTTTTTCCCGCAATCACGTGGCTGGGAATTGATGGTCGGCGCGATTCTGGCTTACCTGACGACATTCAAGCGCAATACCGTCAACGCGTTGCTGTCTGTTTGGCCCCAGCGCACGAAGGTGGTTTGTGCGAATGTAATGTCGGCCTTCGGCCTCGCGCTTATCGGGTCGGTCGCGTTTTCGCTCGTCAAGAGCGAACATTTCCCAGGATGGCTCGCACTGTTGCCAGTCGTAGGTGCAGCGTTGATGATCGCGGCGGGCCCCAATACGTTGATCAACCGGTATGTCATCGGCAACAGGGCGATGGTGTTTGTCGGCTTGATCAGCTATCCCCTGTATCTCTGGCATTGGCCCCTTCTGTCGTTCCCGCACATTATCGATGCCGGCGAGCCTGCGATCGAAGTTCGAGTCGGCGCCGTTGCCTTGAGCTTTTTCCTCGCCTGGTTGACGTATCGATTGATCGAGCGCCCAATTCGCTTTGGCTCATCGAAATCTTCTCTCGCGCAACTCGGGCTCGTGTTTAGCTTGGCCGTGGTCGGCATCGTCGGGTATGTGACTTTCGCGAAAAACGGGCTTGAGTTCCGCCAGGCCGCAATCATCAATAGCGCCAACAAGTTCGATTACCCGTTCATTCACACGTGTCAGTATTCCACTGGGCTGGCGCCCAATCGCGACGGTTGCGGTGCTGATCGTCTGCCGACGACACCGCCGAATGTCGTCCTGATCGGCGACAGCGTTTCGAACGCGTATTCAGAGGTGATGAACGAATACGTGCGCCGGACAGGCGACGTTTCCTATTACCAGTTCGGGCGTGGTCTGTGCCCGATGCTGCTGGACTACGGCCCCTCGTACTGCAGAGAAATAACGGACTTCGCGAAGCGGTACATTGCCGAAACACCGTCTGTGGACACCGTAGTGCTCCCTTCGAATTGGCCTCTGTACGCCAAGGGATTGGACTGGGCTAAGGGACTGGCAAATTTGAAGGGTGAGTACAAGGAAACGCCTGAGAGCTTCTATCAATCCTTCGCAAGAACGGTCGATTACTACCAGAAGTTGGGCAAAAAGGTGGTCGTATTCTTGACGCCGCCATCTGGGATAGATCCGCGATCCTGCACGCTTCGAGTATTCAAATTCACGAAGAAGAATCTATGTGACTCGAATGTCTGGGTTGCGAAAGAAATCGATGGGGAGTATCGGTCGCGGTTGCTTCCTTACCTCACGACCCACAACGTGGAAGTGTTCGATCCGTTCAAGATTATGTGCGGGGACGTAAAGTGTAAGACCACAGACGGCGACAAGATCCTGTGGGCTGACAGCGGCCACATGAGCCGCGCTGGTAGTCAATTTTTGGTGCGGGAAGGGTTCTCTGACCTCCAAAGCATTTTTGGCAAGAAAAAGATCGCCGGACCGCCGCCAGGGACAAAGCCGCTGGCAACAGCAAACTGATTTGTGATCAAACAACATAGCCCGCTACGTGCGGGCTTTTCTCATTTCTGGGGGTCTGAATGTCTGAACCAATCAGCGGCAGCGCGGCAGCGGGGCCGCAGGTGCGGCCGCTTTCAAAGCCTTAGGCGGCCCGGCCGCCGTGGCAGGAGGTGCGAGCGTGCTTGCGACGATTGTGGTGATGGTGATGACGCTGCCGCGAACGCGCGGTGAATGGGCAGTTGCCCTGATCTCGACGGTGGTGGCCAGCCTATGCGGAGGTGCGGCGGTGATCCAGTACTGGGGACTGGCCACCTGGATGACCACGACCAACGGGGCCATGGCGCTGGGTGGCATCTACTTCGTTTGCGGGCTGCCAGGCTGGTCGATTGTCCGCTGGGCCTTCAACTTCCTGAACAAGCGCAAGGACAAGGACCTGGCGGAGATTGCCGCCGAGGTCGTGGACGACGCGCGCAAGATCGCAGCAGGTGGCACGAATGTCTGACCCTCTTGTCACTGCCACACAGCTGCACGCGATCATGCCGCTGGCCGGCGCGCGCGCGGATGTGTTCGCCCCCATCCTGTCTGACGTGATGCTGTTCCGGCAGATCAACACTCCGGCACGTGCTGCAGCCTTCCTGGCACAGGTCGGGCATGAATCCGGCCAGCTGCGCTACCTGCGCGAGATCTGGGGGCCGACGCCGGCCCAGGTGCGATACGAGGGCAGGGCGGACCTCGGCAACGCGCAGCCGGGCGACGGCAAACGGTTCATGGGGCGAGGCCTCATTCAGATCACTGGCCGCAAGAACTACGCCGATTGCGGCGCGGCCCTTGGCCTCGACCTGATCACACAGCCCGAACTGCTGGAGAAGCCGCAGAACGCAGCCGCATCGGCCGCGTGGTTCTGGGTGCAGCACAACCTGAACCGGTTTGCCGATCGCGGCGACTTCGTTGGGCTCACGCGGGCTATCAACGGTGGCACGAACGGCATTGCCGACCGCCGGGCGCTCTGGGAGCGCGCAAAGGCTGCGCTGAAAGGCTGATCCACACTCACTCGACACAGCCCCGCCGCGCGCGGGGCTTTGCGTTTCTGGAGGGCCATATGGCCGTCACTGATACCCACGAAGAGAAAGAGACGTTGGCCGTCGACGTGCTGCTGCCCGGGCACGAAGCCCGCGTCACGACCGCGCTGTTCACGCACACGAAGAAGCAGCTGATCGAGCGCGAGGGCGGCCGCTGCTTCATTTGCAACGCCACGGCGGAAGAGAGCGGCCACCCGTTGGAGGCGCATCACCATCCGATCGAGCGGTCGCTGGCCAATCTCATCAACTGGGAGCGCGTCGCCGCACAGGCGAAGGCCGGCGAGTTTGCGCGCGCGCAGCGGCGTTCGACTGGGATGGCTTCTTCAAGGGTGCCAAGGCCGTGGCGGCACCCGCCGTTGAAGGGAGGGCGGCAGCGCAGTACTTGGTGCCGGCTGACCCATACCTGTTCGTCGACGACATGACCGTGAATGGGCTACTGCTCTGCAAGCAGCACCACACGGGCAAGGACGCCGGCATCCACGACATGCCGTTCCCGCTCTGGATCGCACAGCGGTACGCGATCGAGGGCTACCAATTCACACCGAACGAGGTGATCCACCATGCTGATGCTGATTGAGAAGGCCATCGACTGGCTTTTTGGCGACGTGAAGCGCATCTTGATCGTGGCGGTCCTTCTGGTGATCGGCATGGCCGCCGCCGTCGGTATGATCTACAAGCACGAGCGAGATGCGGCACGCGCCGAACTGGCGAAAGTGCAAACGGCTCTCGCGAAAGCCGAGGGCGACAACCAGGCACTGGGCGCATCCCTGGCGCGGCAGAGTCAGGCCGTTACCGACATGCAGAAGGCGGCGATTGCGCGCGAGGCAGCAGCTGCGGCCGCCGACAAGGCGGCCCAAGCCGATCAGGCCAAGTACAGCATTGCCGCCGGCCGCATCCTGGCACAACAGCCTGGCGTCGATGCCTGCGCGTCGCTGCACGCCCTGCGCGTGAGCTACAGCGGGAGCCAACCATGATCCGGGCCGCATTGCTGTGCCTACTGTTGGCCGGCTGCGCCAACGCGCCGCAGGTCATTGAGAAGCCCGTGGAGGTGAAAGTGCCGGTTCCCGTGCCATGCAAGGCGCCGGACGTCCCCGTGCCGGCGTGGCCGCTCGCCGCGGTGCCTTCGTCGGCCAGTGACTTCGATTTCTACAAGGCCGCGCTGGCTGAGGTCGAGTTGCGAAAGGGGTACGAGGCGCGTTTGCGCGCGGCTTTGGCCGCTTGCCAGTAGCCGTCAGCCAGCGACGCTGTGCACGAAGCGCGGCATCCCGTTGTCGCGCAGGATCTCGTCCATCGCGTCGAGGTCGTTCGGGTCTGGGTTGAGCCACGCATCGAGGTCTTCTGGCTTGATTGGCACCGGACAGCGGTCATGGCCAGCCTCTGAAATCGCCGGCGGCGGGTCCGTGGTGATAATCGCGAACGACAGTAGATCCTGTTCACCCGGCTTCGTCGCGCGCCAGTGCGACCACACGCAAGCCACCAGCATCGTCTGCGGCGGATCCGGCCGGAACTCCAGCACGATGTTCTTTCCTCCGGCCCGGCCACGTTCTCGTAGAACGCATCGACCAGCACCACGCCGTGCGTGTGGCCGTATTGCCCCTTCCAAAATCCCCGCAAATTGTCCATCCTGGCGTTGTACGTGCTCGGGTACTTGGTGTCGTAGAACGCCGGCTTGCCGGCCGGCCGACACTGGTATCGCATGGGCTTGACCACGCGGCGGCCGTTCTCCCACACCATCACTGGCGCATACCAGCCTGGGAAGATGCGCGAGTCGCGCGGCTTGATCTCAGTGCTCTTCAGGTCTTCGAGCTTGCCCTTGGCCCACGCGATCTTGTTGGAGGCGATGCGCACCTCGTCGGCCGCTTTCTTTGTTGGCTTTGCTGCCAGCGACGCCTGCGCGTTTTCCAGGCGCTCCGTTTGCTTGGCGAGTTCCTGCAGCAGCCGGATTTCCTCCGCTTCCATGCTGGCCCGCAGCACGTCGGCGATCTTCTTTTCCTCTTCGGTCTCGGGTGATTCCAAGAACGGCGCGGCCATTGCCTTCGGGAACTTCACCGACCCCGGATTCTGGAAGTACTCCGTCACCAGGCGCGAGAATGCGTCAAGAGACATGACGGCGCCGTACTCGCGAACGAACCGCTTGTAGTCGGCCTTGATCTGGGCGGAGTAGCACATGGTTTGCTCCCGTGGGGTGGGGCCATGTTAAAGCAGCCGATTGGCATGTCCAGAGTGCTGTATATTTATGGCTCTGCGGAAAATCATGTGGAAGGCTGTGAGCCATGACTAGCCCTCTCCGTGTGGAATCGCTGATAGCAAGTCGAGCAGACGTACGCCCGTTTCGGGTAGGCGCGCCGGTTCGCTTCGCGGCGAATCTCATCCTTTGTGATGGGTGGAAGTGTATGTGCCTCCAACTCGTCGGGGTCGAAGATGCCGTTGCACGACCCACACCGGCTTCCGAGCGCTTCGACGAGCGCGACTTGCCTTTCCACCTGGTAGGCAGTTCGTTTCTTCATGTGGCCCTCCACTGGTTCCTTCTTGTGCAGTTTTCCGTACAGCAGCCTGGCGCGCAGCACCTCGAAGCTGTAGCCCCGGCCGGCACGGTTAATGACCTTCGCCACGCCGTTCAGGGCTTCCGTGTAGCCGTTCGAAATCGGGTGGTCGAAGTAGGCGAGCATCTCCTCGCGCCAGTTACGGGTGGACGTGAGCAACGGCTGAAAGCTCTTCTTGCCCTTCTTCATGGCGGCTGGCACAGACTTGCGCCATTCGTCCAGTCGCTCCGCGGCGTCGGCCTTGGACGGCGCGTCGTAGATGTCGTAGAACGCTTCCTTCAGCCGGTAGGCGGTCGCCACGTGCGGCTCGTTGTCCAGCCACATCTGGAGGTTGAAGCGACCCTGCTCGTCGAGGTTCTTGTAGCGCATCCGGAGCAATGCCTTGCGCCGCATCCAGTCCCGACCCACGGCCTTCTCCTGGTCCCTGGCCAGCGTGATTCGGATGTCGTCCATGGCGCGGTTCGCCATTCTTACCAGGTGAAACTTGTCGACAACGACCGGCAGGCCAGGGAAGACGGATTGCGCGGCATCCTTGTACGGCTTCCACATGTCGATAGCGAGGCCCTTGACGCCGCCGCGCTCCTTGAACTGATGCAGCCACGCAGTCACGAGCGGCTTGTCGCGGTCGGGCAGCATGTCGATGGGAACCCGGTTGACGACGTCGGTGATGATGCACCGGAGCTTGCCGTCAATCTGCGTCTCGTCGATGCCCAGCCATTCTGGCAGCCAAGGCTTGTACTCAGCGTTCAGGCGTTCGATGTAGTCGCCGGCCAACGTGCGGACGGTCTTGTCATCGCAGCCGACGTGCTCGGCGATACGAGTGAAGGTGTCCCGGAGGCACTGCTCTTCGATGTACTGGACGCAACGAGCCGTCATGCGCGTCGCCGGGTGGATGCCGCCCAGCGGCTGGATGAACGTGCCGCCGCACTCGCGGCACCTGAAGCGCTGGGCATTGGCTTCGATACTCACCGGACGGCCCCGAATAGGGCTATCTCGGAAAATGATCATTTTGGGGCCGTGCTTATAAACTCGGCCAATTACGCCGCATTTTTGACATGCTTCGGGCAAAACTGTGTAGTCAGCCGAGATAACGTACTGGTCGTCTTCGGTACGGACGGCGGTCGGCTCCCAGCCTGGAAGGTCAAGAATGTCAGTCATGCAACACTCGCGTCGAACAGGCCGTGTTGCTCTGCAATTTCGGCAGGAGCAAAAAGCCCGCAGCCTTGCCGTTCGGCATTTGAGATGCGCTCGCAGGCGATGTCGAAAAACTTCGGCTCAAGTTCAATGCCAATGAATTGTTTCCCGCGCCGCGCACACGCAACCCCAGTCGTTCCGCTGCCCATGAATGGGTCAAACAGAACGCCCGCACCAGTGGTCTCGATTACAGTTTCGGGAAGTGCGACTGGGAACGGAGCCGGATGCCCTGTTTCCTGCCGCTCCATGCCAAGCCGCCACACATCTCCGCTTCCAGAAGCGGAATGGCTCTTCAGCGAAAACGACTGCTTTGCGAAAAGCATCACCCACTCTTGGCGCGTGCAGTAATGCCTAAGATTCACATCAATTCCAGTTCCGCGGTCCCAAATGATGATTTGTCGAAGAAGGGCCTCTCCGAAGTTAAAGGACAAGGGAACTCGTATCGTTCCATGCTCGACGCGTGGCCGATGATTGTAAAAGACGGCTTGCTTGGAGAGCCGCCACATTTCAGAAAGACATTTCCGCTGCCAGTCGTCATATTCGCCCTGAGGAAGCGCGTCCGAATGCAGGCCGTAACCATCCCGGAACCGTCCTCCTTTGTTGGCCGCCCCAGGCTTGTACATGCCTTTCCCGCCGCCGCCCGGGATGAGTCCCATGTTGTAGGGCGGACTGGTGACCGTGACGTCGACGCACTCATCGCTCATCTCCGACATCACTTCCAGGCAATCACCGCAATACAAAGTTGCCGAGCCAATTTTCACTTTGGTTACGCTGCTCATGAATCCCTCGTTCCACACGTTATTCCGAATTTTAATTATATTCGAGAATCATGAATTACACACGTTATTCCGCAGAGCCATATTTATACAGTATGAGCAAACCAATATGCCCAGGTCTCAGAGGAGATCTAGCGGCCAGCGACATCGTCTGGTTCTACCGTGAGCGCACGTGCTGCACGTGCTCACATGCCATCTGCGAGCTTGAAGGACAAGGCGATGGGCTATTTTTGAACGTAGTGGCGGGGTGTGATCGGGGGTTGCGGAACAGCAGCTACCCGTGTGACTCATACGAGCGCGAACCTGGTGTCGACTGAAGGGGAAAGTTTTTGCGAAAACCGCGCTTTGGCGAATCGCAATGACCCAGCAGGCGATCTATGACCCAAGCATTGCGCTTGGCGGCCTGCAAAGCCTTATGAATACTTGGCGGAGAGAAGGGGATTCGAACCCCTGATAGGCTATTAACCTATACACGCTTTCCAGGCGTGCGACTTCAACCACTCATCCATCTCTCCGGAAGCCCGCGATTGTAGCACACCGCGCAAGGACGCCAAGCCCCGCACGTGGTCTCGGCCCAAGTTCGGTGATGCGTCGACACGAATCTCACGGGAAGCGAGCCATTCGCCACCTGCCAACACGCTGCCGCCAGCCAGGGCGCAATTCGCTGCGCCAAATCGGACAGGTCTTATACACCCGCACGGAACGCATCGGTACATTCGACCCCGGTGCCTAGCGTGACGCAAATTTTTGTGTCGTGCGGCATGACCCGATTTTCAGTTTCTTTCTCAAGCGAGTGATGACGCCATGCAGTTCGACCTGCCTTTCTCCCGTCTCGCACGCGAACAAGGTCGCCTTGCAGGCAACATTATCCCGGCGCGTCGAGTCCGGCGGTCGCTATGCGCTTGTCTTGCCCTGCTGTACGGATCCATGACGGCTGTCATCCCCGTACCCGCATTGGGCGTGACGCCGGTAGCGGATGCGCCAGCAGTGTCGAACGTGGCATTCACGCCGACGGCTGGCAACCTTGTCGATGTGCGTTTCTCCAATCCCTCCCGTGCGCCGTGGGGTGCCTCTGCGATGTCGTCGCCGACAGCAGATTCGCAATCCGGCATGCGAGCAGGCGAGATTGCGAGCACGCTTCGCAAGGCGCTCGCGCGTGCGGATCTGCCGGGTGACCTGCTGCAGCAGATCACGCGACTGCTTCGCGGAAACGTCGACATGTCGGCGCGAGGCGTGGCGGGCGACTACTTCCGTGTCGCCTACGAACCCGTTGCAGAGGCTTGCTGCGAGCAGGCCATCCGTCTGACCGCAATCGAAGTGCAGTTCCAGGGCAAGCGCTATGCAGGCGTTTGGTTTGCAACGAACGAGCGTCCGCAGGGCGACTACTACCGATTCGACGGCACGCTCATGGCGGGGCTGCGTTTCACCTTGCCGGTTCAGGCAACCCGCATCAGCTCGGATTTTGGCGAGCGCACGCATCCTGTCACGGGTGTCCATCACGGACACTCCGGTGTGGACCTTGCGGCACCGATCGGCAGGGCTGTGCGAGCTTCCGAGGCAGGCGTGGTTGCGCATATCGGCAATGAGCGGCGCGGCTACGGAAAATATGTGGTCATCCGGCATGCAGATGGCCACACGTCCTACTACGCGCATCTCTCCAAGATCGAACCCAAGCTCCGGGTGGGAATGTCCGTCGATCGCGCTCAACGTGTTGGTGCGGTTGGTCGTACCGGCACGGCAACCGGACCGCACCTGCATTTCGAAGTCCGTCGTGCCGATCGTCCTATCGATCCGCTTGCCTTGATTCACAAAGCAAGTACGCAAGCCCTACGCGGCGATCAACTCGCGGCATTCCAGCGTGTTGCCACCTTGGCGATGACGCGTCTTGCCGGCGCTGGGCCGGCATCGGTGGTGGCGACTTCTGCCGCCCAGAGCAACGTGTGTTGATGCGTGTGCCAAGTCTGCGGTCCGCCTCCGTAGCGCTACGGAGGCGCCACCCGTAGCCAACCGGGTTCAACGAGAACGGTGCGCTTCTTACGATGGAGGTCTCTCTCCTCTCATCGTTTCAAGGACCGTTTTCATGATCAAGACTCTTGCACTGCCCGGCGCGCTGGCGCTGCTGTTCTCGGGCGCGGCATTCGCCCAAGCCACCGCCGATGCTTCAAAGGAAGAGGGCTACTACGGCGCTGCTCGCATCGTGGGTGCTAAGCACAAGGCCGACGACATGGCTTCCACTGCGCGCCCGCGGATCGGTAGCTTCGTTTCGATTGACGACAGTGCCAATCTCGTCACGGGTTCGTTCGCGCTGGGTTACGACTTCGCCAACGGCTGGCGCGTCGAAGGTGAATACACGCTGCCGCGTACTGATTCCTTTGTGAGCGGTTCGACCCGTTGGCCCAGCAACAACTATCACGACATCAAATCGCAACGCCTGATGGCCAATGTGTACCGCGACTTCGCGGTGGCCAAGAACGTGTCGGTGTACGCCATGGGCGGTCTGGGTCTGTCCATGCTGAAATCGGAAGGCGCGCAGATCAATCCGGCCAATGGTTTTGGCGGTCCGTTCAACTCTGCAAGCCAGACTAATTTGGCGTGGTCGCTGGGTGCGGGTGTTTCGTACTCCCCGATCAAGAAGCTGACCCTGGACCTGGGCTACCGCTATGTCGATATGGGCAAGACGGAAAGCGGTTGGAACGCATTCACCAACGCTGTCGGCATGCAAGATGAAATGCTGCGCGCCAAACTGGTTTCGCACGAAATCTATCTGGGTGCACGTTACAAGTTCTAAAAACCTGTCTGCGATACCTTCCTAATCACCACGTTGGAGAACCCACCGTGTTGGTTTTACGCCCGGAGCGTTGATGCGCGCCGGGCGTTTTCGCATCTGATGGAAAAAAATCGCTCGGGCTGCGTTTCCGAGCGATTTTCGTTTACGCGAAACGGCGCTTGATTGCCGACTTCGTGTAGGGCTCCGGCAGGGCGCCATGTGCAGGCACAGCAGAGGAATTTAGGTCGGTTTGGCTGGTACTGCAAATCAATCTTCGCTTCATTTCCAGTTGTTGCTAGGCAATCCTGGCCGATGTTATAAACACGAGCGCAACAATCTGTAGCAATGGCCCCCATCATATTGCGAGAGAAAAAAATGAATAAGAATGCGTGGAGTCTGGGTGTTGGCGGGATGGCGATTATTACTGGCACGATGCCCGTTGGTGCCTACGCCGCCTGTTCGTCGACAGCGCCGACCAGTGGTACGACGGTCAATTGCTCGAATCCGGGCATTCCGTCGGTGAATGCGGTTGCCGGTAGCACCAATGTCACCATCAATATCGATTCAACGGCCACCGGCAGCTACACGTTGGCAACGACGCCGACGCCATTTTCTGTTGATACGCAAAGCGCCATCACCAATAACGGCAATCTCTCGCTGTCTGGCAATGGCACCGGAGTTGCAAACCGCGGTGCCATGCTGATTGGGGTGAATAACAACAACACGATCACCAATGGCGTGACCGGTGTGATCACGACCACCGGCACATACAACGATGGCATAGCCGCCAACGGCAATGGCAATACGCTTGTCAACAATGGCTCCATTACAACCACCGGCAACAATTCGTATGGCATGACTGCCGCGTGGGGCCAAAGCAATCCGGGAGCCTCGGGCAATACGATTACCAACACCGGTACGGTAACGACGTCCGGAAGCAATGCTCGCGCGGTGTCGTTGCTTGGTGGCAACGGCACCGTCAATAACAGCGGTACGCTGACTTCCAACGGCAGGGATGCTCCGGCCGTCTATATGCAGGGCAATAACGACACCCTGAACAACAGCGGCACGATTCAGACGACGGGCACCGCATCGAGCAGCGGCAGCGTGGATGCGGTGGTGTCGAACACGCTCGGCAGCTCGTTTACCGCAACCATCAACAACCAGGCTGGCGGCCGGATCATCAGCAACAACGGTATCGGTGTCCGCTCGACCAACGGCGCCACGACGATCACCAATGCAGGGTTGATCCAGGGCGGTGGTGGGACGGCTATCCAGGGCGGCAACGGCAACGTGACGCTGATTCTGCAGACGGGCTCGCAGATCATCGGTACGGCCAACGGTGGTGGCGGCACTAACACGGTGACGCTGCAAGGTACGGGCACGGCGTCCAATGCGTTCACCAATTTCCAGAGCCTGACCATGGCCGGTACCGCCTGGACCTGGGCAGGCACCGGTACGTTCTCAACCGCGCTGGTACAGAGCGGCACGCTCAATCTGACGGGCACGCTTGGCACGACCACAGCCTCCGTCGTTGCCACCGTCAACGCTGGCGCGACGTTGCAGGCGAATGCGTCGAACTTGCCGCTGTCCGTGACTGACAACGGGCTCGTGCGCTTCCAGCAGGACAGCGCCGGCACCTACACGGGTACCATCAGCGGGTCCGGTGCGGTTGAGAAGACCGGCGCGGGTACCTTGACCGTGTCTGGCAGCAACACGTATGCCGGCGGTACGACCATTACGCAGGGCGCGTTGTCGGTGGCCGCAGACAATGCATTGGGCGCGTCCGCGGGTGCGCTCACGCTCAACGGCGGTACGCTGCAACTCGGCAGCGCGTTCAACCTGGCATCAAGCCGCGCGGTGTCGATTACGGCCAACAACGGCACGATCGATACGCAGGGCTTCAATTCCACGGTTGCGCAGAACATCACCGGAACGGGTTCGCTGACCAAGCTCGGCAGCGGTGTCCTCACGCTGAACGGGGCGAACAGCTACGCCGGCGGTACCAACGTCAATGTCGGCACCCTGGTTGTCGGCGATGGCACCAGTGCATCGGCGGCGCTCTCTGGCGGCGGCGCGGTGTCGGTGGCCGGCGGTGCGACGCTCGGTGGCTATGGCAGCGTGACCGGCAACGTGACGAACAATGGCACGATTGGCGTTGCGAATGCGTTGGCCAGTCTGGCTAGCGGTGCAACCGGCAACTTCCAGATCAACGGCAATCTGACCAATGCGGGACTCGCGCAACTTGGGGGTAGCGGGGTCGGCAACACCCTGACCGTAGCGGGCAACTACACCGGCCAGAGCGCGACGATCGCGCTGAACACAGTACTGGCGGGTGATGGTGCGGCATCGGACAGACTCGTTGTGAGCGGCGGCACTGCAAGCGGCTCAAGCGCGCTCAAGGTGACGAACGTGGGTGGGGCAGGCGCGCAAACGATCGCCGACGGTATTCAGGTCGTGCAGGCAGTCAACGGGGCGACGACTGGTGCGAGTGCCTTTACGCTGTCGGGCGGCTCAGTCAGCGCTGGGGCCTACACGTACTTCCTGGCCAGGGGTGGTGCATCGAGTGGCACAGGCAACAACTGGTATCTGCGTAACACGATTCCCCCCCGCGCCTACACCGGCTCCCACACCAACTCCTACACCCACGCCGACTCCTACACCGGCGCCAGCCCCGACCCCGACGCCTGCGCCTGTACCGCCCATTACGTCGGCTGAAGGCACGCCGACCTCGATCGTCGAGGCCATTGCAGATGCAGCACCGGGTGCTGCTCCGTTGCCCATCTATCGCCCGGAAGTGCCGCTGTACTCGGAAGCGCCGGCGGTCGCACGGCAGCTCGGCTTGCTGCAGATCGATACGTTCCATGACCGCCAGGGCGAGCAGGGTTTGCTGACTGAAAACGGCGCCGTGCCGGCTTCGTGGGCGCGTGTGTGGGGTGGTAACACCAACATCAAGCAGAAGGGCGATGTGAACCCGTCGTTTGACGGAACGGTGTGGGGTATGCAGGTTGGTCAGGATCTATACGCAGACACCCAACAGAGCGGCCATCGCAATCACTATGGCGTGTTGCTGGGCTTCTCGCGCGCGGTGGGTGACGTGAGTGGTTTCGCGTTGGCGCAGCAGGGGCTGGGCGTCGGCTCCTTGCAGGTCAACGGTTACAACCTCGGCGGTTACTGGACACATGTCGCGCCGACGGGGTGGTACACGGATGCCGTCTTGATGGGCAGCGCGCTAACGGTGCGCACAAGCTCAAACGACAACGTGCACGGTTCCACCAACGGCAACGCCATTACAGGCTCTGTCGAAGCCGGACTGCCGATCCCGCTCAGCCAGGGGCTGACGCTTGAACCGCAGGCGCAACTGGTTTGGCAACGGTTGTCGCTCAAGGATTTCAACGACGGAGTCTCGAACGTGTCGTGGAACAACGGCAACACGTTCCTGGGCCGCGTGGGTGCACGGCTGCAATGGTCGTTTGATTCGAACGGGATCAACTGGAAGCCGTATCTGCGCTTGAACGTGCTGCGTTCGTTCGGTTCGGATGACAAGACCACGTTTGGTGGAAGCACCACGATTGGCGCGCAGGTTGGCCAGACGGCCGGGCAGATCGGTGCAGGGCTGGTCGCGCAACTCAGCAAACGCAGCAGTGCGTATGCAACGCTCAGCTATCTCACGAATCTGGGTGGCGAGCACCAGCGCACGGTCCTGGGCAACGTGGGGGTGCGTTGGGCGTGGTGAGGTGGCCCGGGTGGCTCGGGCAGCTTAGGCGGCTGCCTGCAGCAGCATCGCCTCCATGTAGGCCATGACGTAGCGCTCGTCGTCCAGGATTTTGAGCGCGCGCTTGACGATGAATGGCGTCGGTCGGCTGCAGTCGATCGACGCAATCGTCTGTCGGTCGAACCAGGCGCAGTGGGCAATCTCCTGAGCTGGGCGGGCGATGGCACTGGCTTCGATGTCGGCGACAAACACGTGGTGCCGCTTGTTGCCACCAGCGAATTGGAACAATGGGCGTACGGTACGGCAGACGATGCCCGTTTCCTCCGCCAACTCGCGGCGGGCGGCGTCGCCCAGTGTTTCACCGCGGCGCGGTTTGCCACCAGGCAACACCCAGCGAGCATTGAGCCGGGCGACCAGAAGGATCCGGTCACCGCGTTTGCAGAGGACGGTTGCTCGTTCTTTCATGACTGGGCTTCCACAGCGGCGAACATAAAAAAACTGCCGCCCAGAGGCGGCGAAATGGAAAGTGTCTAAAGCAAGTTGCTGGACCGCGGGAGTGGACCACGCCCAACACAGTCATTCTCTCGAAGGGGCGCCGTACTCTGAATGAGATTTGTCCGATTTGGCTACGTGATGCCGTAGGACAAGACCGAATATGGTTTGTCGTCCGTTTGTTCTGATGCGCGTCGCGCCGATCTCTTGGGCGCAAGAGATTCCGGCGTAACATCGCACTCTATACCGCGCCATTGAAGGTTCGTCACACCATGCCGAATGCCCAGTCATCCACCGTGCTCACGGCCATGCGCCGCTTCCGGCGTTCGGCGCTGTTTGGTGGTGGCATTGTCCTGACCGTGATGGCGTTGCTCACATTCGGCATTGCCGTGGCGTCGATGGTCCATTCGCACAACGAGCGGCAACGTCGTGAACTCGCGATCGAGGGCCAGCGGATGGCAAGCGAGGTCACGAAGGCGGAGATCGTGCTTCGGAGCACGATCTACATGGCTGAACTGGTATGGAACCAGCGCGAGACCACAGCCCCGGCGGAAGCCGCCCGCTTCCAGGCAGACGGAGGGCGGTTGGTTCGCCAACATGACAGCGGGCTGCATTCTGTTGTGTTTGCGAGTGCAACGCCTGATACACCGGTGCCCAAACTGTCGCGCTTCATAGCGCTGACGGACAGCATCTCGCGCACGCTGGCCGCCACCGCGAGCATTCAGGGCTATCGGTTCACAACGTATGTCTATACGCCATCGCAAGACTTCATTGCGATGTCGCCGTTTCCCTGGCCGGACGAAGCAAAGCTTGACGCCGCGCTTGCCAACCGGCCGGCCTTCTTTGCAGCGCTTACGCAGGATGCTGCTGGCGAGTCGGTTGCGCCAAAGACCGTCCACGACCCGCGCAACGGACTGCACACGGTGCGCTGGCTTGAGCCCTACCGCAATCCGCTGACGGGCGAGTCTGCGCTGCGGATGTCGATCTACGGGTTGGATGCCGGTGGCAAGCCGTTTGCCGTGTTCGTTGTTGAGATTCCGATTAAGGCTGTGCTGGCACCGCTGTCGATCGACCGGTTCGACGGAACATTCGTCGTCCTCGGCGCGGGCGGGGCGCCTATCGCGATCGATGCCGACGCAGACAAGCGCCCCGACGTGCTGGCCGCGTTGCGCGAGTTGTCTGGCGCTTCGACGGCCGTGTCCTTGCAGCGCGCGAGCAACGGCGTTTTCATGGTGAGCACCCCACCTGGTCTGGTAGGCGGGCGTGTGGTCTACGCATTCACATGGCGTGATGTGCTGGCTGGCGTCTGGCCCGAGATTCGCCTGACGACGCTGCTTACAGCCGGGTTGATCGCCGTATTGTGGATCTTGCTGTGGTGGTTCAACCGGCGTGTGTTCACGCCGACGCTGGAGCGGTCCGAGCGCTTTGTCGAGATCGAGCGCCTGAACCGGATCCTGATCGAAACCGCGCCGATCGGGCTGGGCGTAATCGACGCGCGCACTGGCGAGCCCATGCTGAGCAGCCCGATCATGAATGAGGTCGCTGGCCGTGCGGTTGTCCAGGCACCATCGCTGTCTGCCGAGATTGCACAGCGCTATGCAACGCACGGCGGCACGGGTGTCGTGCACGACGATCTCGCGCTCGACACGGTGGACGGAAACGCGATCGATCTGGCCGTCAATGTTGCACCTGCGCACTATCACAATGCGAACGTGCTGGTGACAGCGTTTACGGACATCACCGACAAGAAGCGCACCGAGCAAGCGCTGCGCGATGCCAAACAGGCTGCTGACGAAGCCAACCGGGCGAAATCGACATTCCTGTCGACGATGAGCCACGAAATCCGCACGCCGCTGAACGCGATTCTCGGCAACCTCGAACTCATTCAGCGGATGCCGCTTGAACCGGTGGTGGGGGAGCGGCTGCAATCGGTCACGTCGTCGTCCAACGCGCTGCTGGGCATCATCAACGACGTGCTCGATTTCTCGAAGATCGAGGCGGGTCAGGTATCGATCGAGTCCATCCCGTTTGATGCTGTGGCGGTCGTGCGCGAGGTGGCGGCAATCTTCGAGCCGATTGCGCAGCAGAAGGGGCTGCAGTTCGATTGCATCGTCGACGACAGCGTTGCCCCCTGGTATGCGGGCGATCCGACCCGGCTGCGGCAGATCGCCTCGAACCTGCTCAGTAACGCGATCAAGTTCACGAACAAGGGCGACGTGCTGATCGAGATCTATGCGAAGGTAGACAGCGCGGGCCGGCAAGGGATCGTCATCGGCGTCAGCGATAGCGGGATCGGCATGAGCACGGAGCAGCAAGCGCGCTTGTTCGAGCCCTTTGTGCAGGCTGATTCGACCATCTCGCGCCGGTTTGGCGGCAGCGGACTGGGGCTTGCGTTGTGCCGTCGGTTGGTCGACCTGATGGGCGGCACGATCAGTCTGCGCAGCGCACCCGGAGACGGCAGCCAGTTCACGGTCACACTGCCGTTTGCGCCCACCGAGTCGCCCGCCAACGTCAAGGACGATGCCCAGCCTGCCGAGAGTGCGCAAAGCATCCAACCGGGCAGCGTGAGCGTGTTGGCCGTTGACGATCAGGCGTCGAACCGGGAGCTGATCCGGATGCAACTGGAGTCGCTGGGCTATCAGGTCACCCTGGCCGACAGCGGCGGCGAAGCGTTACGTCGCTTCAACGAACGGCACTACGACATTCTGCTGACGGATCTCAGCATGCCGGGCATGGACGGCTATGCGCTTGCACGATGCTTGCGCGCACAAGGCGCGAAGCAGCCGATCATTGCGCTGACAGCGCACGCGGCCATCGAAGAGCATCAGCGTTGTGTGCAGGAGGGGATTGACGCCGTGCTGGTCAAGCCGATCCTGCTCAAGGCGCTTGATACGACGCTGCGTCGTGTGGTGCGTAGCGATGCGCAGACGGCACCAACGGCAGGGAGCCGCGAGAACATTGGTGAAGGGCGCTTGCCCGAGCGGGTACTTGCCGCGCTCCAGGGTTCAACGCGTGACCTGCTGGTATCCCTGCACGTTGCGCTGTCGACCGACGATCGGGAAGCCACGTTGCGCCACCTGCACGCCATGCGCGGTACGTTTGCGATGGTGCACGAGCAAGCCGTTGCAGATGCCTGCGCGGAGATGGAGCTGAAGGCAAAGCGAGGCGATGCTCTATCGGGGCTGCGGCCCGGGCTCGACCAGCTGGCGCAGATGACACAGGAAACACTGGGGCGCCGTGCGGCCTGAGCACGCGTTGCGCGTTGCTCTCATGAGCGCTGTTGAACAGCGTTCATCGCGAGATTGTGTTGCCCGTTGGGGATTGTTGTGCTGACGATGCTCGACAGTCCGGCCATTCTCGGTTCGCTCGATGACATTGGCGTCCGTGCGATTGTCAGCAAGTCCGATGCGGTGTCGCATCTGGTTCCTGCCATTCATGCAGCGCACACGGGGGCAAGTACCACTCCCCAGCGGTTGCTGCTGTGCTGGAAACACGTGAGGCGCAGCGAGCCGGCGCACCGGCATCGACTGAACTGAGCCCGCGAGAGGCGGAGGTGGCGCGGCTGTATGTGTCGGGCCTGCGGGTGGACGAGATTGCCGAACGGCTCAACCGCAGCAAGAAGACGATCAGCACCCAGAAGAACCGGGCCATGGAGAAGCTCGGCATCTCGCGCGATGCGGATCTCTTCAAGTACGCCGCAGCGCATGGTTGGCTGACGTCGTCGCAAACGCCGCCACGTGATGCTGGCTGAGTGCCGAGCACAGCGGTGTCAGACCGGTTGCTCAGCGGGCGGCACACTGTGCGGTTGCGGCTGGTCTGGCGCAGGCGAGCCTGACTGCTTCCAGGTCTCGACAATCTGCCGTCTGCGTTGCGGCGACGAGAACAGGTATTCATTCATGGCGCCCAGAAACTCGTGGCGCGCTGGCGCCGTCAGCTCGGCGAAGCCGAGCAGAATGTGCCGTAGTTTGTCTCGTTCCGTCTGCTTCAAGATCTGGCCTCCAATGGCAATGCTGGGTGCGTTGCACATGTCGCACCAATGTCATGGCGCGAATCCATCTACGTTATGAGTTGAGAGAAGGCCCGTCCATCAGACCTGTCTGGTAGTGGATTCCGGTCCGGGCGGGCAATGGAAAGCCTGTGCGCTACCGCGCCGGACGCATGACGGAGGGGATCAAGCCCGTCTCGACGCCGTAGTGGAACAGGTCGACCTCGCGGTCGATGTTGAGCTTGCGCATTGCGCTGCTCTTCTGCGTGCTGATGGTCTTCTTGCTGCGGTTCAGACGCGCGGCGATCTCGTTGATCGTCATGCCCGATACGTACAGGCGGATGACCTCGAGTTCGCGGCCGGTCAGTTGCGCATTGCCTGGCGCGTCTCTGTGGATCGGGTCCAGCGTGCGCAGAATCTTCTCGATCGTTGGCGATACGTAGCGGCTATTCGCAAACGCGGCATGCACGGCAAGCGACAGATGGTTCGTCAGATCGGATTTGCTGACGATGCATTGAATGCCTGTCATGAGCACCGACAGGATCGCCGCGTTCTCCATCATCGTCAGAACCACGATGCGCACGTGCGGGTAGCGCTGTTGCACCAGCGACAGCAATGCCATGCCGTCGCCGTAGTTGCCGCCAGGCATGGCGTAGTCGCACACAAGCACGTCGATGCGTGTGCGGTCGAGTAACTCGATCAGTTCGGTCGAGTTGCGTGCGAGGCCATCGATCGAGATCGATTGGCGGCTGGCCAGTTCATGTTTGACGCCAAACAGAATGGCCGGATGGTCGTCGGCGATGGCGACGCGGATCTGGACGGGGTTCATGGTGATGGCGCGTGTTGCAGGGCGGCTGCGGCTTTTCTGTGACGATTTCGCCACGGAGTTGCCGACGTTGTGCATGACCTCTGACACGAGCACGCGCGAAGGACGATGCGCAGACTGTATTGAGTCCAGGGAAGTGCGAAAAGCGGATCAGTCCTAAAGCGGCGGGTCGTGGTGTAGGACTGGGCTTATTCGGGGCGTTGTGCCGAAGCCTGCAGGCGCATGACACCCGAAGGAGCACAACGGCTGCTCACATATTGCCGTGTGCACGTACTGAAGGCCGGCGCGCTCCTGCGTGTTGCTAGACCTTTGATTCTTTTGCGGAATCCTATGGAATCGAGGTGTCCCACTATTGCGGTGCGGAGGCGTTTGAACGTACGCTTTCGCCACAAAAAAGAACACAAAAGCAAGGAGACCACCCTCATGGATCTGGACGTCAACCACCGGCCGGTCAGCGTCGACTGCGACCCGGCCACGCCTCTGCTGTGGGTCCTGCGCGACCACTTGAACATGACCGGCACCAAGTTCGGTTGTGGTGTCGCAGCGTGTGGCGCATGCACGGTGCACCTCGATGGGGCGGCTGTGCGGTCGTGTGTGTTGCCGGTGGCGGCGGTGGCGGGCAAGCGCATCACCACCATCGAAGGGTTGGCGGGTGGCGAAGGCAAGCGCCACGCGCTGCAACAGGCTTGGGTGGATGAGCAGGTGCCGCAGTGCGGCTACTGCCAGTCCGGCATGCTGATGGCCGCAGCGGATCTGCTGGCGCGGCAACCCGACCCGAGCGACGCCGATATCGATACGGCCATCACCAACATTTGCCGCTGCGGCACGTATCCGCGTGTGCGCGCGGCCATCAAGCGCGCGGCGAAGGTACTGCGGGAGGGCCAGGCATGAACGCCAAGGCAACCAAGCCCCGTAGCGGGCGTCGGCGCTTCCTGCTGGGGGCACTCGCTGCAGGGGGCGCGCTGGTGGTCGGCTGGGGCGTGATGCCGCCGCGCAGCCGCGTGGGCGATCCGGCGCTGTTTCCCGAACACGGGGGCGAGGTTGCCCTGAATGGGTGGATCAAGATCACCCCGGAGGGCAACGTCATCCTGGCGATGCCGCGCGTGGAGATGGGGCAGGGCATCCACACCGCGCTGTCGATGCTGGCGGCGGAAGAGCTGGATATTCCGCTGACGCGCGTGAGCATCGAGACCTCGCCGGTGGAGCGCATCTACGGCAACGTGGTCGCCATGGGGGACAGTTCGCTCCCGTTGCATCCGGACAGCGCAGACAAGACCTGGGCCCGCGCGCTGCACTGGGTCATGGCCAAGAGCGCGCGTGAGATCGGGCTCATCATCACCGGCGGCAGCAGCAGTACGGCTGACGGCTGGGAGCCGGTGCGCGAGGCGGCCGCCACGGCGCGTGCTGCGCTGGTGGAGGCTGCGGCGCGCGAGTGGAACGTGCCCGCAGCGCAGGTGAGCATCCGGGAAGGGCAGTTGATCGGCCCGGGGGGCAAGCAGGCGACTTTCGGTGGCATGGCGAAAGCCGCGCGCGGCATTGCGCCGCCGTCCAATGTCGTGCTCAAGCCGGCTTCGCAATACCAGTTGATCGGCAAGCCTGCGCCACGCAATGATCTGGCCGCCAAGACGGATGGCAGCGCGCGCTTCTCGATCGATGCGCGTCCGGCAGGGATGCTGTACGCCGCCGTGGTGATGTGCCCGGTCTTTGGCGGCAAGCTCAAGACATTTCAGTCGAAAGCGGCGCTCGGCATGCCGGGCGTGCGCTATGTGGTGCCGTTTGAAGGTGCGGCAGGTGGTGCGCCTGGCGTGGCCGTTGTGGCGGATCACTACTGGCAGGCACGCCAGGCGCTGGCGACCGTCGAGCCTGTATGGGACAACGGCCCGCACGCCTCGCTCGATTCCGCGGGCATCCGCCAGCAGCTCGTCAGCGCGCTGGATAGCGACAAGGGTGGGTTCACCTACCGCTCGCTCGGCGAGGGCCTGAAGGCTTTCGACAAGGCCGACGGCGCGACGCTTGTGGAAGCCGAATACACCGCACCGTATCTCGCGCACACGGCCATGGAGCCGATCAACTGCACGGCACAGGTGACAGCGGATGGAGTGCATCTGTGGGCGCCCACGCAGGTCGCCACGCTGGCACAACTGGTGGCGGCGCGCGCGGCCGGGGTGAGCGGCGACAAGGTCCACATCGACATCCCGCTGATTGGCGGCGGCTTTGGGCGGCGGCTGGAGTCCGATTTCATCAGCCAGGCCGTCACCATTGCCACCAAGACAGAAGGCAAGCCGGTACAGGTCATCTGGTCGCGCGAGGAAGATGTTCGCCATGACTTCTATCGCCCGCACGCCATTGCACGGCTGAAGGCGCGCGTGGAGAACGGCAAAATCACGGCGATTGCCTCGCGCAGTGCGGGTCAGTCGATCCTGGCGGGCGAATTGGATCGCCTGTTCGGTGCGCCCTCTGCAGGCATCGACCGCTACACCGCCGAAGGGCTGTTCGACCTGCCGTACGAGATCGAGCACGAGCACATTGCGCATCTGGCGGTGGATCTGCCGATCCCGGTGGGGTTCTGGCGCAGCGTGGGGCACTCGTACAACGGGTTCTTCATGGAGGGCTTCCTGAACGACGTGGCGGCCGCAGCCAAGCTGGATCCACTGGCGATGCGGCGTGATTTGCTGAAGGCGCATCCGCGCGAACTGAAGGTGCTCGACACGGCTGCGCAGGCTGCAGGCTGGGGGCAACCGCTGCCGCCGGCAGCCGATGGTGCCCCACGTGCACGCGGCATTGCGCTGCACCCGAGCTTCGGCTCGGTGGTGGCGCAGGTGGTGGAGGTGTCGTTGAAGGATGGCAAGCCGCGCGTGCATCGCGTGGTATGCGCGGTGGATTGCGGCACGGTGGTCAACCCGGGCATCGTCGCGCAGCAGATCGAGAGCGCGATCATCTTCGGCTTGACGGCGGCGCTGTACGGGCGGATCGAGATCAAGGACGGGCAGGTCGTGCAGTCGAACTTCCCTGACTACCCAGCGCTCAAGATGGCGGAGGCGCCCGTCATCGAAACGCACATCGTGCCGAGCACGGCGGAGCCGACCGGTGTGGGTGAGATTGGCGTGCCACCGATTGCGCCGGCCGTCGCACATGCCGTGGCGCAGTTGACGGGTAAGCCCGTGCGGCAACTGCCGATGGTCTGATGCTGGTGGCGGGGGATTGGCGCGATTGGCATATCCCCCGTTTCGTCCCCTGCCGGGGCCGACTCACTTTCTTTGTCTTGCCAAAGAAAGTAAGCAAAGAAAGGCGCGCCCGATGCGGCGACACACTCCTTGAATTTCCGTAACCGGGCGGAGACGGGGAAAACTCGCTTCGCTCAGACAGTTCCCCGTCTTTTTTCCGCCCGCTTACATAAATTCAAGGCGCCGCATAGGGCAGGGTACGGCCAAACCATCAGAGTGCGTGGGTTGGCGCTGTATGTGATCGTGCACGGCGTTCAGGCCGCTTCCGGAAACACCGGTTCCCCCAGGTTCAGCATCAGCCGATTCGCCCACGCGAAGATCGCCACGGCGTGAATGAGGTCGAGAATCTCCGCATCCGTCAGACCAGCGGCCTTGAGCGGTTGCAGGTCTTCGGCGCGCACGTCACCGGGGCGCAACGTCAGGTCGATGGAGAACAACGCGATGGCACGTTCGCGCGCGTTCGTGCCGGCGGTGTGCGGGTCTTCGAAGACCTGCTTGATCACGTCGTTGCGCTTGGCAAGCTGCTCGAAGCGTTGCGCGTGCACCGATGCGCAGTACACGCAGCCGTTCACGCGCGACACCACCGCGCTGGCGAGTTCACGCTCCGCGCGCGACAGGCCGCCCGGCGCATACATGATCGCGTTGAACGCAGCCGAGCGCTGGCGCAGGATCTCCGGCTGATGGACGAGGAAGCGGTAGTAGTCCGACGTCTTCGCCTTGGGGTGGCTCTCTTCCAGCACGGCGATCTGCTCGGGCGTGGCGCGGTCGAGGTCGACCACATCGAGCCACGCCTGCCACTCCAGCGATTCGTTGGTGAAGCCGTGGGCGCGGATGATCTCGGTCATGCTGCGGTCTCCGTGGGGGGTGCGGATGCGTTGGTGCCGGCGGCCGCGTTCAGCGCACGCAGGCCGGCCACCAGCCGCGTCTGGTACGACAGGAACGCGATCAGTTGTGCGAGGGTGACAACATCCGCCGTGGCAAGCCCGGCGGCGGGCAGCTTCTGCAATGCTGCGCGATCGCCTTCGATGGGGCGCTCAATGAGCGTGCGCGTGAAGGTGAGGATGGCGTGCAAACGCGGGTCAGTCAGCGCTTCCACTGCACCGTGGTCGACCGCCTGCAATGCGGCGGCATCGACCGGCGTTTCTGCCAGCCGCGCGCGGTAGTGCTCAGCCAGTTCAGGCGCAGGCGTCAGACGGCAAGCGTAGAGCGCCACCAGCAGGCGTTCGCCAAGCGTGAGGCCGGGCAAGGCCGCGTCGAACAGGCCGTCGTAGCTGCCTTGGGTGGCGGTCGCCACCTTTTCACGGGCGTGACGCAGCGCGTGCGTGGCGCTGCCGTCGTCCAGGCCAGCAACCTGATCGACAACATCTTGAGCGGGCGTGAAATCCATGGTTGAAAGGCTCCGAGAATCGGGTACGGAGGCGCCGCGCGCAGCCACCGCGCTGGCGAGAAAGCGACGTACAGCGGCCCACGACTGCGCGTCGGCATGAGCGTTGGCACGCGGTTCGCCGCCGCCGGTGCTGATGCGGCCCGACACTGGGTGCGCATACACGAGCTGCGTGGTCGGCACGTAGGGGAAGACGATGGCGTGGCCGGCGCCTTCGTAGTCGAAGTGCTGCACGGGGTAGGGGTGACGTACCTCGGCCAGCTTGGCGGTGACCATGCGTGAGTAGTCGCTCGAGGGCCACGAGCCGTCGTCAGTGGCAGAGAGCAGCAGCACCGGCCCGCGCGCACGTTCGATGCGGATGCGGGCGCGCGCCACGGCATCCGCATCCTGCAGCGCGGTGCGGATGGCGCGCTCATGCCGATGCGGCGCTGGGCCTTCGTCGAACGGTGCCCACGTGGCGGTGCGGTTGCCCTCCCACAAATGCGGCAGCGGCTGGCCGCGGTACAGCCACGTCGCGCCTTCACGGCCGATGGCGGGGTCGGCGGCATTCTGCGCGCTGTGCACGACCGCGCCAGGCACATAGCCGATCACGGCGGACACGGCTTCTGGAAACGTCGCACCCAACAGCAATGCCAGCTCGCCACCGCGCGACTGGCCGCTCACCGCCACGAAATCATGCAGTGGTTCAACACGCTTGCGCAGCCACGCAAGTGCACGCTCGAAGTACTCCAACGGCGTGTTGGAGATGTAGTCCGACAGCCCCGGCGCCTTAAAGTAGGCCAGCGCAAACGCCGCATAACCGTGCGAGGCGTACAGCGCCGCGCGCGGCTCGTTGATGCCGCCACCCGAGCCATTGAGGATCAGCACCGCCGGGCGCGGGCCGGGGTGTGCATAGGCGTCCGGCAAGTAGAGCGTGCCGACCAGGCCTTCATCGCGGACCTCGTGGCGGGTCACGCCGGGTGCTGCCAGCCGCTGCACGAAACTCGCGTGGATCGACTCGCCGTTGGCGGTAGCTGTGAGCGATGTCGTCAGCGGCGCGGTCACCGGTTGCGGGAAGACCTCGCGCGCCTTGCCGTCTTCCGGGCGCTGGCTCCAGATCAGGCCCATGGCGCTGATGCCGGTGTAGTCCCCGGAGACGGGCGCATCGCGCGTCAGGTCGACGGTGCCTTGCGCATCCGCGATGAAGGCGGCGCGGCTGTGCCACAACACACCAGTGCCACGACGCGTTTGCGCGACGATGCCGACCTGCGCGCCGGGCGGTAGCCCCGTCACAACAATCTGGCGCGATACGTCGATCAGGTCATCCGCCGGCGTGACGTTGAGCACGAACGTAGCCATGGCGCCCTTACTTGCCGTCCTTGGTGACCATCTGTGCGGCGGTGCGGTCGCTGGTCATCGGGGCCACCTTCAGGCCCTTCTTGGCGGCCCACACGTTCTGGTAGTGGAACAGCGGCAGCACGCCCACGTCATCCGACACCAGCTTGACCGAGTGACGCAGGATGGCCGCGCGCTTCTCGACGTTGAACTCCTCGGTGGAGGCGTTCAGCGCATTGTCCACGGCCGGGTTGCTGTAGTGGCCCCAGTTCGATGCACCCAGGCCCTTCTTGGTATCCACCGTGGCCAGCACGTTGACCAGCGCGTAGCTTGCCTCACCCGTGCCGTTGCCCCATGCCAGCATGCTCATCGCGTAGTCGTTCTTGTTGGCGCGGCCCGAGTAGACCGACCAGGGCACCACCTCCACCTTGGTCTTCACGCCGATGCGCGACCAGAACTGCGCCACCGCCTGCGCCGTTTCCGGGCCTTGCGGGTAGCGGTCGTTCGGCACGTGCATCACCAGGTTGAAGCCCTGCGGAAAACCTGCATCGGCCAGCAGTTTCTTCGCCTGTGCCGGGTCGTAGGCAATGTTCTTCACGTCGGGGTTGTAGCCGTACGTGTCGGCAGGCATCCACTGGTTGGCGACGGTGGCGGCGCCTTGGAGGATGCGATCGACGATGGCCTTGCGGTCAATCGCCAGCGACAGCGCCTGGCGCACGCGCACGTCGAGCAGCGGATTGTTGGCGAGCGGCTTGCCATCGTTACCGGTGATGTATTCGTTCGGTCCCTTGCGGAAGCTCGGCTGCAGCAGCATCACGCGCAGGCCGGGGTAGGCAAACACGTGCACGCTGGGTGACTGGCGCAGTCGCGCGAGGTCGGCCACCGACACCTTGTCAATCACATCCACCTCGCCCGAGAGCAAGTTGGCCGTGCGCGCGGCGGCGTTGTTGATGTAGCGGTAGTTGACCTTTTCCCAGAGTTGCTTGCCGCCCCAGTAGTTGTCGTTGCGCGCCATCACCACGCGGTCGCCGGGCACATAGGAGACGAACTTGTACGGGCCCGTGCCCACCACGGCGCGGCCGGCGTTGTAGTCCTCGGTGGCGGACTTTTCGCCCACGTGCTTGCTGACGATGTGCACGGACGCCAGGTTCAGCGGCAGGTCGGGGTTCGGGATATTCGTCTTGATGATGAGCGTGAGCGGGTCTTTGGCGGTGACGGATTCCACCGTGCGCAGATAGCCCGCAAACGTCGCCACGCTGCCCGGCACGCTGCGCGCACGCTGGTACGAGAAGATGACGTCATCCGCCGTGAACGGCTGGCCGTCGTGCCACTTCACGCCGGGGCGTAGCTTGAATTCCCACGTCTTCGGGTCCAGCGTCTTCCACGACAGTGCCAGGCCGGGTTGCAGCTTGTTCCACTTGTTCTCGACCAGCAGATCCCAGAAATGCACGTCGACGGAGCGGTCGCCAGCGTGGTTGTTCAGTTGCGGGTCGAGCGACGACAGCGGATCGGCAAAGCCGATGTTCAGCGTTTGCGCGCCGGCAGCACCGGCAGCAGCAAGCAGGGCAACGGCAATCGACGAAGCGAGGAGGCGTTTCACGTTTGTTCCCTTAATTGTTGTTTCGTTGGCTTCTTATTGAAGATCGTTCAGGTGACACGCGCTGATATGGTTGACTGCAATGCCACGCAAGGTCGGGGCTTCGGTCTTGCAGCGTGGCATGGCGTGCGGACAGCGTGGGTGGAAATGGCAGCCGGTCGGCGGGTTCAGCGGGCTGGGCATCTCGCCCTGGATGGCCGTGAAGGTCTTGTGCCGGGCTGATAGGCGTGGAATCTCCGCCAGCAACGTCTGCGTGTATGGATGGTTCGGACGGCGGAACACTTCCTCCGCTGGCGCCGATTCCACTACGCGGCCAAGGTACATGATCACCACGCGGTCCGACAGGTGCTCCACCACGCCCAGGTCGTGGCTGATGAAGAGGTACGTCAGGTTGAGCTGCTCGCGCAGGTCCATGAAGAGGTTCAGGATCTGCGCCTGAATGGACACGTCCAGCGCTGCCACCGCCTCATCGCAAACGAGCATCGACGGCTGCACTGCCAATGCGCGAGCAATGCCGATGCGCTGCCGCTGGCCACCGCTGAACTGGTGCGGATAGCGGTCACGCAGGGCAGGGTCGAGGCCCGCGCGCTGCATCTGCGCGGTTACGTAGTCGGCAAAATTGGCGCGGTCGGTCAGGCCGTGCACGCGCGCTGCCTCGCCGATGATCTCTTCCACGCGCAGGCGCGGGTTGAGGCTGGCGTATGGGTCCTGGAAGATCATCTGAATCTTCAGGCGTGCATCGCGTGCTTCGTCTGCTGAGAGCGTGTTGACGGCTTTGCCGTCCACGCGCACCTCGCCGTCAGACGGCGGCATCAACCCTGCGGCGATGCGGCCGAGCGTGGACTTGCCGCAGCCGGATTCACCGACCAAGCCGACGACCTCACCGGGCTGAATCGCCAGGTCGATGCCATCAACGGCGCGCACCACGGCGGGCGGCTTCGCGAGCCCCAGGCGCTGCAGCATGCCGTCAACAGGGCCGATCTTGCGATCGCCGAAGCGCTTGCCGACTTGCTTGAGTTCGACCAGCGGCGTGCTCATGTGACCTCCCGCGTGGCTGCCGGCAGCGTGCCGGGGTGGAAGCAACGCACAAGGCGGCCGGGGTCGGGTTGCGTGATCTCGGGGCGCACACCACATGCATCGGATGCACGCGGGCAACGCGCTGCAAACGAGCAGCCGGCCGGCAGCGACAACAGGTTCGGCGTCATGCCCGGAATCTGGCGCAGGCGCTGGCCGCGGCGGTTTTCGCTCGGCAGGCTGTCGATCAGGCCCATGGTGTACGGGTGCAGCGGCGCATCGAGTACGGCATCCACCGGGCTGTGCTCGACGATGCGGCCGGCGTACATCACCGCCACTTCATCGGCCAGGCCGGCCACGACGGACAGGTCATGCGTGATCCAGATCAGCGCGGTGCCATGCTGGCGTGCGAGCTTTTGCACCTCCGACAGAATCTGCGCCTGGATGGTCACGTCCAGCGCAGTGGTCGGCTCGTCCGCAATGATCAGGTCGGGCCGATGCAGCATCGCAATGGCAATCGCCACGCGCTGCCGCATGCCCCCCGAGAGCTGGTGCGGATACGCGCGCAGCCGTTCTTCCGGGCTGGGAATGCCCATCAGGCCCAGCGTGTCGCGCGCGTGCTCGCGAGCCTGTGCGTGGCTCATGCTGCTGTGCGCGCGCACGGCCTCGATCATCTGGGCGTCGATGCGCAACACGGGGTTGAGCGTCATCATCGGGTCTTGAAAGACCATGGCGATGCGGTTGCCCTGCAGTTTGCGCAGTTCGCGTGCGGGCAGCTTGGTGAGGTCGCGACCCTGGTAGAGGATCTCGCCGCTGACGACGCGGCCGGGCGGGTCCACCAGACCCATGATCGAGAAACCGGTGACGGACTTTCCCGAGCCCGATTCCCCCACCAGCCCCAGGATGCGCCCGCGCTCCAGTGAAAACGACACGTCGTCCACCGCAGGCAGCACGCCGTCGCGTGTGAAGAAATGCGTGCGCAGGTTGCGGACTTCCAGCGTCAACGGATTGGAACTTGCGGACGCACTCATCGTTGCGCCCTCGGGTTCAGCACTTCGCGCAGGCGGTCGCCCACCAGGTTGATGGCGACCAGCGCCAGCAGCAGCGCAATGCCTGGATAGAAACTGATCCAGTACTGACCAGACAACATGTATTGGTATCCGTTGGCAATCAGGAGGCCCAGCGACGGCTCGGTAATCGGCACGCCCAGGCCCAGGAAGGAGAGGGTGGCTTCCAGCGTGATCGCACGCGCCACTTGCAGCGTGCCCACGACGATGAGCGGCGGCAGGCAGTTCGGCAGGATGTGCTTGAGTGCGATGCGCCAGCCGGGCAGGGCGAGCGAGCGTGCGGCTTCCACGTATTCGCGGCGGCGCTCGACCAGTGCTTGCCCGCGCACCGTGCGCGCGTAGTACGCCCACTCCAGCAGCACCAGCGTCAGCACGACATTGGTGATGCTCTTGCCGAGGTAGGCCAGGATCATCATCGCCACCAGCACCGACGGGAACGACAGCAGCAGGTCAACGGTGCGCATGATGAAGTTGTCGACCTTGCCACCCGCGTAGGCGGCAATCAGCCCGAGCAACGTGCCGATCACGGCGGCAACGGCTGCCGAGCCGATCCCCACGCCCAGGCTGATGCGCAGGCCGTAGAGGATGCCGGAGTAGAGATCGCGCCCCTGGCCGTCTGTCCCGAGCCAGTACGTAAAGGTGCCTAGCCCATTGGGCGAGCCCGGCGGCAGTCGCGAGTCCAGCACGTCGAGCTGCATCAGGTCATACGGGTTCTGCGGCGTGATCCACGGTGCGGCCAGCGCGGCGGCCATCAGCAGCACCACAACGGCCAGCCCGAAGATGGCGGATTTGGAGGCGAGGAAATCCGCTGCAACGCGCCGCCAGGGGGATTGCTTGCGCGGCGCCGGAGCCGTCGGCGCGGCGGTCGCCACGGTGGTTTGCGAAGGCGTGTTCATGCGGCCTCCGCGTTATCTGCTGCGCGCACGCGCGGGTCCAGCATGCGATACAGGATGTCGACGATCAGGTTGAGCGACACGAACAGGCACACCACAACGATGAGGTAGGAAACGATGACAGGGCGGTCCAGCGAGTTGATGCTGTCCAGGATCAGCTTGCCCGCGCCGGGCCAGGCAAAGATGCTCTCCGTCACCACGGCAAACGCGATGGTCGAACCCAGCTCCAGGCCGAGCACCGTCACCAGTGGGATCAGCGTGTTGCGCAGCACGTGCGCCAGCACCACGCGCAACGGCGACAGCCCCTTGGCACGCGCGAACTTCACGAAGTCCATCGGCAGCACCTCGCGCACGCCGGCCGAAGTCAGCCGCAGCACCAGCGAGAGCTTGAACAGCGACAGGTTGATGGCCGGCAGCAATAAGTGGCGCAGGCCATCGGCCGTCAGCCATGACCATTCGACGCCGAACAGGCGAGCCGTTTCACCACGCCCGCTGGCGGGCAGCCAACCGAGGCTCACACTGAAGGCCATGATCAACATCAGCCCCACCCAGAACGTCGGCAGCGAGAAGCCCACCACGCTGCCCGTCATCAGCAGACGCGACACCGGATGGTTCGGATACAGCCCGGCGAACAGCCCCAGCGGCACGCCGATCACCACCGCGATGATGAGCGCTGCAAACGCCAGCTCCAACGTGGCCGGCAGGCGCTGCAGGATCAGTTGGATGGCGGGTTCGTTGTAGACGAAGCTCTTGCCGAGGTTGCCATGCACCGCGCCGTTCAGGAAGCTCAGGTACTGCTGCCACAGCGGCTTGTCCAGGCCGAGTTCGGCAATGATGCGTGCGCGGTCGATCTGGTCCACGTCCTGACCGATCAGGATGTCGACCGGGTTGCCGATGGCGTGTAGCCCAACAAAAACAATCACCGTCATCACCAGCACGACCAGCAGCGCCTGGCCGATGCGGCGGAGGAGCCAACCCGTCATCGTGCCGCCTCCTGGCTTGAGGTGGCCTCTGCATTAACGTCGACGCCGGGAGGCGGTGCGGGTGTCCATTCGTCACCGAAAATTTCCGGCTCCGCATACGCCTCGATGGCGGCGTAGTGCGCTTCGATGTCCTCTTGGTACAGCAAGCCCGCAATGCCTTGCGCCAGTCGTTTCGCGCCTTCACTGATGGCGGGGATGTCGCCCGACACGCTGCCGTGCGAGAGGGATGCCGGGTAGCAGAAGCAATGCACGCGCGACAGACCGGGTAGCGAGCCAGGCTCCTTCTCGCGGAATTCAAATGCAGGGCCGAGATCGGGTGAGTCGCTTAGCTCGGTGTCTTCCTCGCCGGGGCGTGGGGTGTAGCGGTCGCGCCATAGGCGGATGTGTGGCGCCAGCAGGCTGAACTCGGGGCGCGAGGCCCAGTCGGTGCGAAAGCCCGTCGAGAAGATCAGGAAGTCCAGATGGAACACGCCCTTGGGTGTGGCCACGTGCAGCACGCCGTCGTGCTCGTCCACGCCCAGGATGGCGCAGCCGAGGTTGAAGCGCGCATTGGCATGGCGCGACACGCGCAGCGTGCTGCCACGCGGCGGCGGGACCTGCTCAACGTTGATGTAATGGCGGATGCGCCATTTCCACGCATCAGGCAGGTGCAGGTGGCCGTGCACGAGCCCGGGGCTGCCAGCGCCCTTGCCCTTGTTCACGCGGGGCAGGTCGGAGCGGCGGATGAGCAAATCGACGCTCGCTGCGCCGGCTTCCAGCGCCGTCGCCGCCGAGTCCATCGCCGATGCGCCCGCGCCGATCACGCCAACGCGCTTGCCGGCCAGGGTGCCGTAGTCCATCTCATCGGACGAATGCGCCCACCACCGGCGCGGCAGGTGACTTGCAAAGTCCGGCACGGTCGGGCCACCCAGGCCGTCACGTCCGGTGGCCAGCACCACGCGGCGCGCATACACGCGTTGCGTCGGCTGCCCCGGCACATCGATCACGAGTTCGACAGCGCCATCCTTGCGGGGGTGAATCGCTTTCACGTGGTGCTCGTTGCGTACGTCAATCTGCAGCACGTGGCGGTACCAGCGCAGGTAGTCCATCCATTGCAGGCGCGGGATCTTGTCGAGCACTTCCCACGCATCGGTGCCGAACTGCGCCTCGAACCACGCGCGGAAGGTCAATGCGGGCAGGCCCAGCGCAGGGCCCGTCAACTGCTTGGGAGAGCGCAGGGTTTCCATGCGCGCAGTGGTTGCCCACGGGCCTTCGAAGCCAATCGGCGAGCGGTCGAACACCACAGCGCCAATGCCCAGATGCTTGAGCGACGTCGCAGCTGCCAGGCCAGCCATGCCGCCGCCGATGACGGCCACGTCCAGCACGGGTTGGCCGTTCAGTTCATGCGGCAGCGTCCAGGCCTTGGCGGGCAACTCCAGCCAGGCAAGGTCCTGGCGCAAACGGGCTTCCAGTGCCTTCAGTCCGGTGGGCCCGGTTGCTTGCGGCGTGTTGTCTTGTTGTACGGCGGTCATGCGGACGCGTCTTCTGTTTCGTTGGTGGGTTCGCCATACAGCACCTGCAGCATGCTGGCGTGGCGTGCCGGGTCGTGCAGCTTGCAGTCGGGCAGCAGGCGTTGCGCGGCGCGGGAGAGCGCGTCGATCAGCGCGGTCACAGCCGCCGATGGCCGCTTGGCCTCGGGTGTGATCACGCCAAAAAAGAAGGGGATATCGGCGTCGATCGGGCGTACGGTCACGCCGTCAATCGGCACGCCGTATGCCGTGACTGGCTCCAGCAACGCCACGCCCAGGCCAGCACGCACGGCGGTCAGCGCATTGAATGAGGCGTTGGTTTCGATCAGTTCGGTGGGCGTGACACCGGCTCGGGCGAGTGCCTGATCCAGGCGGCGGCGCAGGCGATACGGGTTGTGCATCGTCACGATGCGTCGCCCGGCGCAATCGGCCAGCGCCACGCGTGGGGCGGCGGCCAGCGGGTCGCTTTGCCGCACCGCAGCCACGCAGGCCGATTCGCCAATCCAATGCACCGTCACGCCGCGATGCTCCAGCGGCAGGCTGCTGATGCACAGGTCTGCCGCGCCTGTGAGCACGGCATGCACAACCTGCTCGGGTGAGGCGCTGCGAATCTGCACGTGCTGGGCCAACTCGGGGTGATCGGCCAGCGCCGCAGGCAGCAGCCCGGCCGCCAGTGCGGAGGTAGCAGCCAGCCGCAGCGGGCGCGCTTCACCGCGCGCGATTTCTTCTGCGCGTGTGCGGATCTGCCGCAAGCTGATCAGCGTGTGTTCGACGTCTTCATACAGCAGGAAACCCTGCTCGGTGGGCGAGACGCGCGGCCCCGCACGCGTGAACAAGGCATAGCCGATTTCGGCTTCGAGGTCTTGAATGAGCCGGCTGATGGCGGGCTGCGAACGGCCCAGCAGTTTGCCTGCCGCGGTGACGCTGCCGGTCGACATGACGGCAGCAAACGCTTCGAGTTGTCGGAGTTCCATCAGCCTGATTGATCCCGGTCATGCATGCGGTTCATGCATTCTGGTAGAGGCAGTATGCGAATTCCAAATAGTATTTTCTTATGTACTCATGCGTTTTACGCAGGCAACCGCTATGCCTTGCGGTAGAGCGGCTGCCGCGGCAGCGTGCACCGGAGTATGCACCTATTTGACGAACGTAACGCTCGGGCCGACCACCGTGAGTTCCACGTAGTTCGATCCCTTGCGGATGTTGGGGCTGTAACGGACGTCCAGCCCGCCCAGATCGATCGTGCCGGCGGATTCCAACCCAGAGACAAAGCTGGCGCGCGTGGGCGACTTGCCTGCATGCTTTTCTGAGTGGTTGATTTGTTGTCTTGCACTGGGATGCTGCAACGCGCGCTGCAACATCGGTGCAACGCGGTATGCCCGACCGGCAAAAAAAAAACCGCCGTAGGAGACGGCGGTTCTTGCAACAGGCAGCGTGTGCGGATCAGTTGGTCTGCTTGGTGATCTTCGTGCCTTCGACCGATGCGCCGGCCATCAGGCCAGCGTTGGTCAGGTTGAAGCCGATGATCGGCTGTTGCACGGTGTTGGTGTCGATCGCGCCATTGGCGCCGATCTTGGCCAACGCCACCGTGGCGTCCACACCGGCCGTCCAGCCCTGGCTGGCTTGGAATTTCTGTAGCGCCTCGTCCGTCATGAAGAGGATGATGAGCGCGCGCGACTGGGCGCCAGCCTGGAAGCCCACCGAAGCGGAGGCGATGTTGTAGTAGCCCAGCGGACGGCCGCCGCCGGTGCGCAGCACGCCTTCGCCGTACTGCCCGCCGACCACGAAGCCAGCATTGAGCACCGACGGGAATACCAGCACACCCTTGGCGCGCCCAACAAGCTCGCGTGAGCCGTTGGCGGTGGTGTACAGGCGCGAGAGCACGGAATCGGCTTGCGAGTTGGTGGTGGCGTGCTTGTTGGTCGACGTCATCACGTCGGAGCCCTCTGCTTTCGGGCTGGTGGTGGTACAGGCTGCGATCTGGGTGCCAAGCAGCGCGACAGCAGCAAGCGTGGCAGCAGTACGACGGCTGAGGAGGTTCTTGTTCATGGCGATCGGTCTCAGTGTTGTGGAAAGGGGCCAAAAAGAGCAAACGAGCCCTGCGTAACGAGCTGACGTGGGCCCCAAGCTTGTCGGCCGAGGGTGTCAGACACCTTGCAGCAAGCGGTGTGCCCGCCATATCAGATGAACGCCTGAGCGCTCAGTTCCTGACATTAGGCGAGATTTGTGGCTGACGTAGCGCTTTTTCACACCGGCTTGTGTAAAAGCGTAAGGAAGTCGTATTGCTTGCATCTTTTGCAAACGCAACAAAAAACCGGCGCGAAGCCGGTTCCTTGTGCGATGCGACAGTGGGGTCAGATCCAGACGATCAGGGCGATTCCACCGATGATCAGACCGAACTTCACCACGTAGTAGACCTTGCGGTTCCACGCCTTGAAGCGACGGCGATACTGGCCCATCAGCCAGACATAGCGGAACAGTTTGTTGATGCCGCCGGTCTGGTCGCCTTCATCGTTGGGCGAGCTGGCGGCCGTCATGACCTTGCGGCCGAGCCACTTGTTGACGCGCTGCGCCCAGCCGAATTTCATCGGGCGTTCGATGTCGCAGAAGAGGATCAGTCGGTCCTTGTCGGAGCCGTTCTGCGCCCAGTGCAGGTAGGTCTCGTCAAAGACCACACCTTCGCCGTCACGCCAGCTGTGGCGCTCGCCATCGACCTCGATAAAGCAGCGGTCGTCATTCGGCGTGGCCAGGCCCAGGTGATAGCGCAGCGAACCGGCAAACGGATCACGGTGCGGGTTGAGCTTGCCGCCTGGCGGCAGCTCGGCAAACATCGCGGCCTTCACGCTGGGCAGTTCGCGCAGCAGCGCAACCGTCTTCGGGCAGAACTCTTCAGCCGACGGGTGGCTTGCCTCATACCACTTCAGGTAGAAGCGCTTCCAGCCATTCTTGAAGAAGGAGTTGAAGCCGGCGTCGTCGTTCTTCTCGGCGGCCTTGATCTTGCGCAGGTTGACCAGCGCCAGGCCTTCGTCACGAATCTGCGGCCAGGCGGCCTGCAATTTTTCCAGATCCGGAAAGCGCTCGACCGGCACATAGGCCGTCTGCGGCACGCCCGAGAACGCATACATGAAGCAGTTGACCGGCGCGACCACCGCGGAGTGGTCGAACATCTGGCGCCAGAACTTCAGGCGCACTTTGCCGCGAAAGTGCACGTACAGGATGGAGCCCAGGTAAAGGGCAACGAGAATCCACTTGATCAAGGCGACTTCCTTGCCGCGCAAAGGCGGTCCGCAAATGAGAGGGCGCAGGGCAGGGGATGTGCTGCGCGTAATCCCTTATTTTAACCGTGGAGCGACAATGCGGCGTTGATGCAGGCCAACAGGCGTAGCCTGGTCGATTGCGCTTTGTCACATCAAGGCGCGATTTTGCAGGCCGAAATGTGATCTTTTATCGCGTTGTGCGCTATGCGCCTTACAATCCGTTTTTTCGCCTCGGTGCATTTTGAGCTGCGGGCGGCAACCGGAGGGGACTATGGACGCGAAAAAACTTGTCGAACCGCCCAACCCAGTAGCCAGCGAGCAGCCGACCATCGGCTTACTGCAGGCGAGCACCGAATCATTGGACGCCTCCATCCGCCGCGCACAGGAAGCGCTGAGCGCCGTATCAGCCCGGCTCGCACGCCAGGGCGTGACCGTCAGTCAACCCACGGACCGTTTCGTCGAAACCGATGTCATGTCGCCGGCCGAAGCGCGTGCGCTGGCTGAACGTTGCATTGCCGGAGCTGAGTCTGATGCCGCCAGCATGGCGCGCGCCTTCTCGGCATTGCTGATGCAGGTGGATGCGTTGGAGGCCGACCACGCAGGCCGTCGCCGCGTACTGCGGCAGTGGATGGTAAGCCAGCTCACCTACAAGATGCTGTATCTGCACCACACCGGTCAGGATCCGACGGTGCCTCCGCGCGCATTGCGGGTGCAGAAAGAGCGGGTGAAGGCGCAGGTGTCGGCGTTGCTCGATGCCGGGCGCTCTTACGCCGATGTGCGCTTGACTGACCTGCGCTTCGACGGTGACAGCGCAGGCCTGGCAAGCTAGGCGGATTACTCCTCGTCGTCTTCCTCTGAATCGAGGAAATCGCGGCGGGTCAGCCAGTCGGCGATGGCTTCGTCGCAGGCGTTCTTCAGCTTGGCCTTGTTGTCCACTTTGTCGAACAGCGTGAAGTTCATCAGCGCCAGGCCCAAGTCGGTGATGTAGAACATCCGCTTGGGGTTTTCGAAGTGGACGATGCGGCCGTCGATATCGCCGTCGTCTTCCGGCTCGGCGGGCATGTCTTCGAGTTCCACCACACGGCACGTGAAGCGCGGCGAACGCGTGTGCGTGAGGTACTCGAATTCATCGTGCGACACTTCGCCGGACGGTGTGACGGCAATGGCGAACCCCCAGATAAAGCGCGGGGTCGGCAGATCCGACAGCTCGTCGATTTCATCCATCCTTGTTTCTCCAATCTGATGATGGCTTCTACTAACGGCACATTATCGCGCATGAACAGCACATTCGGGCGCAGTACGGAAAGCACAATGTCGTACTGCCTTGCGCGGTGCTCGTATGACTGATTCGCGTATTCATCAGGTTGTTGACGGTTTGGCGGCCCGCAACGCCCTTGATGCCGCAGCTTTGGTGCCCTGGATTGTTGCAGGGCAGCGCGTCGGTTTGCTGGATGGCGAGCGCGCCGCGCTGCTTGGGCGCTGGCCGCAGTGGTTCGAGGTATCGGCAGGTCGGGTCGATTTGCGCAGCACCCTTGCCACCGAGGGCGAACGCACCGCCGCATTGGCCGAGGTGATTGCGCGCTTGGCCGAGGAGGGGCACGTACGTGGCTGGCGCGACGAGCAATTCGCCGTCAATACCGGCTGGGGCACGCCTGCACTGGCGCTGGTCGAACGCGCAGCCGCGCGCTTTTTCGGCATCCGGACTTACGCCGCCCACATGAACGGCTTGATCGACGGCCCAGAGCCAATGCTCTGGCTGGCCCGCCGTGCCAGCACCAAGCCGATCGACCCCGGTATGTGGGACAACCTCGTCGCCGGCGGTATCGGCCATGGGTTCGACGCCCGCGGCGCGCTGGAAAAAGAATGCTGGGAAGAGGCGGGCATCGGTGTCGATCTGGCGGCCCGGCTCGTGCCGCGCGGCACGATCGACGTCCTGCGCGCCGTGCCCGAAGGTATCCAGAACGAGACCCTGTTCGCCTTTGACCTGACGCTGCCCGCCAGCTTCACCCCTGCCAATCAGGACGGCGAGGTGGCAGGCCACCTGCGCGCCAGCCCCGACGCCGCGCTTGATATCATGGCGAATTGCGCGATGACGGTGGACGCCACGCTCGTCACCCTCGGTGCCCTGGCGCGCTTGATTCCGTCCCTTGTGCCGCAACGGTTCGCGCCTGACAACAATACGTAAAACGCTTCATGAGTCACTCCGGTTTCATCCTCACCCTGTCCTGCCCGGACCAGCCCGGCATCGTTCATGCCGTGTCCGGCCTGTTGTTCGAGCAGGGCTGCAACATCCTCGATTCCGACCAGTACGGCGACGAGTTCACCAACCGCTTCTTCATGCGCGTGCATTTCGTGCCGCAGGGCCAGCCGCTGGACCTGCAAACGCTGCGCGACCGCTTTGCACCCATCGGTGATCGTTTCTCGATGCAGTGGGGCATGTTCGACGCCGCGATCAAGCCGCGCGTGATGATCCTGGTCTCGAAGATCGGTCATTGCCTGAACGACCTGCTGTTCCGCGCCCGCGCAGGCCAACTACCGATCGAGATCGCTGCGATCGCTTCGAACCACCGCGATTTCTATCAACTGGCTGCGTCGTACGACGTGCCGTTCATGCACTTGCCGCTGCTGCAAGCGACTGACGCACAGAAAGCGCAGCAAGAAGCCCGCATCTGGGAAATTGCCCAGGAGCAGCAGATCGATCTGGTGGTGCTCGCGCGCTACATGCAGATCCTCTCGGATGACCTGTGCCGCAAGCTGGAAGGCCGCGCCATCAACATCCACCATTCGTTCCTGCCGAGCTTCAAGGGTGCCAAGCCGTACTACCAGGCACACGAGCGCGGCGTGAAGCTGATCGGCGCGACGGCGCACTATGTGACGGCCGACCTCGACGAAGGCCCGATCATCGAGCAGGAGATCGAGCGCGTGGACCACAGCATGGACCCGGAGCAGCTCACCGCCGTCGGTCGTGATGTGGAGTGCGTGGCACTGGCCCGCGCCGTGAAGTGGCATGCCGAACATCGCATCCTGCTCAATGGCCACAAGACCGTCGTCTTCAAGTAACGGGTAGGTGGGCGTATGACACGACAGATCATCCTCGATACCGAAACCACGGGCCTGAACGCCGCCACTGGCGACCGCGTGATCGAAATCGGCTGCGTGGAGATGGTCAACCGCCGGCTGACCGGCCGCAATCTGCACTTCTACATCAACCCTGAGCGGGAGATCGACGCAGGCGCGATGGCGGTGCACGGCATCACCAACGAGTTTGTGGCCGACAAGCCCAAATTTGCGGAAATCGTCAACGAAATCCGTGACTATGTGCAGGGCGCCGAGGCGATCATCCACAACGCCGCGTTCGACTTGGGCTTCCTGGACATGGAATTCCAGCGCCTGGGGCTGCCGCCCTTCCGCGAACATCTGTCGGGGCATATCGATACGTTGCGCGAGGCGCGCCAGATGTTCCCGGGCAAGCGAAACTCGCTGGATGCGCTGTGCGACCGGCTGGGCGTGAGTAACGCACACCGTACGCTGCACGGCGCCTTGCTGGATGCGGAACTGCTGGCCGAGGTCTACCTGGCCATGACGCGCGGCCAGAACACGCTGGTAATCGACATGCTGGAAGGCGGCGAGAGTGCTTCGGCAGTGGCCGCCACCGTTGACTTGAGCGCGCTTGAATTGCCGGTGCTGCTGGCCACCGAGACGGAAGCCCAAGCCCATGCTGGCGTGCTCAAGGAGATCGACAAGGCCAGCGGCGGCAAGACTGTCTGGACCCGGGAAGCGCCGGAAGCTACGCCTCCGGCGGCTTGATGCGAGATCGAAGCAAAAAAGTGCAGCCGGGGGCTTTACACGGGCACAGCTTTTCGCCATAATCTCGTTTTCGCCGCATCCCGGCAGCAGTTTTCGGGTGGTTAGCTCAGCGGTAGAGCACTGCCTTCACACGGCAGGGGTCACAGGTTCAATCCCTGTACCACCCACCAATTCGCGAGCAATCGCAAAAGAAAGGCCCTCAGGCAATCGCCGAGGGCCTTTTTTCTTTGCCGTCTTTCGTTATTCATTCCTGCGCACTCAGCAGCATCTCCTCGCTAGCGTAGAAAAAACGACAATCCGCCCGCTTGGATCGGGCACGTGGCGCCTGCACCGAATCGAGGCCACTCGCCCCGTTTTGTGCAATTGACCGTTGCTCAACGGAAGAAAGGTTGCGAACACAACGGGGGAGGCCGCCCGGGTTGCTACGTATGCAACACCGCAAGAGGCATTGAACGCCAGCGGGGCCGGGATAACCCCTGCTTCCGTTGGAGCGGTTGGTGGGAACTCATGCAGATCGGTTACGTACAAACATGCGAGCGCACCCGTGGAACTGGGTACGCTTTCTGCTCCACCCCGATTGGGCGCATTAGCGGTGCGAGTGGTGACAACAGATTGCTGCGCATGAACATGCTGATGAGATTGCGAGCCGTTGCGGTTTGGCACTGCATCACGTCGAGCGCTAATGCGATCACGATTGCTTGTGCACCGCTTCAGAGGCTTAAGCGTTCTTGTGCTCATCCGTGATTGGTCTACAGTGGAATAAGTACCGCATTCAACGCACGCAAGAACTAGCCTCGTTCCAGCATGACCATGCTGGTGGTGAGGAAGAAATCTACGGGGGAGATATGGATATTTTCCGCCACTACGCTACGCGTTTTGAGGCTCGCAAAGAGGACGAGTACAGCATCCAGGAGTACCTGGATATCTGCAAAAAGGACTCCACCGCTTATGCGACCGCAGCCGAGCGCATGCTTGCTGCAATCGGCCAGCCCGAACTTGTGGACACCCACCACGATCCTCGGCTGTCGCGGTTGTTCTTCAACAAGGTCATCCGCATTTACCCGGCCTTCCGGGAGTTCTACGGCATGGAGGACACGATCGAGCAGATCGTCTCGTTCTTCAAGCATGCCGCGCAGGGCCTTGAGGAACGCAAGCAGATCCTCTATCTGCTCGGGCCTCCGGGCGGCGGCAAGTCCTCTCTAGCTGAAAAGCTGAAGGCGCTGATGGAGCAGATCCCCATCTATGCGCTCAAGGGCTCGCCCATTCACGAGTCCCCGCTCGGGCTGTTTTCGCCCGAGGAAGACGGCAAGATCCTGGAGGAAGACTACGGCATTCCACGGCGCTATCTGAACTCGATTGCCTCGCCATGGGCGGTCAAGCGGCTGCATGAGTTCAATGGCGACATCACGCGGTTCCGCGTGGTGAGGCTGCATCCGTCCGTGCTCTCGCAGATTGCGATTTCCAAGACGGAGCCGGGCGATGAGAACAATCAGGACATCTCGTCACTGGTCGGCAAGGTCGATATCCGCAAGCTGGAGGACTATCCGCAGGACGATCCGGATGCGTACTCGTACTCCGGCGGGCTGTGCCTGGCCAACCGCGGGCTGCTGGAGTTCGTGGAGATGTTCAAGGCGCCTATCAAGGTGTTGCACCCGTTGCTGACGGCCACGCAGGAAGGCAACTACAAGGGCACCGAGGGTTTTGGTGCGATCCCGTTTGACGGCGTGATCCTGGCCCACTCGAACGAGGCGGAGTGGCAGAGCTTCAAGTCCGACCGCAACAACGAAGCCTTCCTCGATCGCATCTACATCGTCAAGGTGCCGTACTGCCTGCGCGTGTCGGACGAGGTGAAGATCTACGACAAGCTGCTGCGCAACAGCTCGCTGTCGAATGCGCCGTGCGCACCGAACACGCTGAAGATGATGGCGCAGTTTGCGGTGCTCACGCGCATCAAGGAACCGGAGAACTCCAACATCTTCTCCAAGATGCGCGTCTACGACGGCGAGAGCCTCAAGGATGTCGACCCGAAGGCCAAGTCGTATCAGGAGTACCGCGACTTTGCCGGTATTGACGAGGGCATGACCGGGCTGTCGACGCGCTTTGCCTTCAAGGTGTTGTCGAAGGTCTTCAACTTTGATGGGGCGGAGGTGGCGGCCAACCCGGTGCACCTGCTGTACGTGCTCGAGCAGCAGATCGAGCGTGAACAGTTTGCGCCGGAGACGGAATCCAAGCTGATGTCCTACATCAAGGAGTACCTTGCTGCGCCTTATGTTGAGTTCATCGGCAAGGAGATCCAGACCGCTTATCTGGAGTCGTATTCGGAGTACGGGCAGAACATCTTCGACCGCTACGTGGTGTTTGCCGACCTGTGGATCCAGGATCAGGAGTACCGCGATCCGAATACCGGCGAGATTCTCGATCGCAGTGCCTTGAACGACGAGCTGGAGAAGGTGGAGAAACCGGCGGGCATTTCCAACCCGAAGGACTTCCGCAACGAGATCGTCAACTTCGTGCTGCGGGCGCGGGCCAAGAACGGGGGCAAGAACCCGGTCTGGACCAGTTACGAGAAACTGCGCGCGGTGATCGAAAAGCGGATGTTCTCGACCACGGAAGATTTGCTTCCGGTGATCTCGTTCAACGCCAAGTCGTCGCACGACGACCGGGCGAAGCACGAGAACTTCGTCAACCGCATGGTGGAAAAGGGCTATACGGAGAAGCAGGTGCGCCTGCTGGTGGAGTGGTACCTGCGCGTACGGAAGTCGTCTTAAGGAGAGGCGCGAAGCAGACCACTTCCAACCGAGGGCAGCCACATGGGCACGATCATCGATCGGCGAGAGAACGGCGGCGGCAAGAGTACCGTCAACAAGCAGCGCTTCATCAAGCGCTACAAGGACCAGATTCGTCGCGCGGTGGCCAAGGCGGTGTCCGGCCGGAAGATCATGGACATCGAGCAGAGCGGGCAGGTGTCCATTCCGGTCAAGGACATCTCCGAGCCCATGTTTCACCACGGCTCGGGCGGGCGCCGGGAGGGCGTCCACCCCGGCAACAGGCAATTTGTCCGGGGCGACAGTTTTGACCGGCAACAGCAGGGCAGTGGCGGCACCGGCTCCCAGGCGAGTGATTCGGGCGAGGGCGAAGACGACTTTGTCTTCACGCTCTCGCGCGAGGACTTCCTCAACTTCTTCTTCGAGGACATGGCACTGCCCGACATGGCCAAGCGTCACTTGGCCAAGATCGCGGAAGTGCGCAAGGTACGCGCCGGCTACTCGCTGGACGGCACGCCCTCGAACCTGTCCATCCTGCGCACGATGCGCAGCTCCATCGGCCGACGCATTGCGCTGTCCAGCCCGTATCAGCGGCGCCTGCATGAACTGGAGACCGAGTACAACGAGGTGCTCCAGAACGACGGGCCGTACTGTGCGCGCGCGTTGGAGTTGACGAAAGAGATGCGGCACCTGCGCTCGTGCCTGGACCGTGTGCCTTTTATCGAGAAGCTCGACCTGCGCTACAACAATCGCGTGCAACGCAAGCGCCCGCAGGCGCAGGCGGTGATGTTCTGCGTGATGGATGTATCGGGCTCGATGGATGAACAGCGCAAGGATCTCGCCAAGCGCTTCTTCATGCTGCTGTACCTGTTTCTGAAGCGGAACTACGAGCGCATCGACGTCGTCTTCATCCGGCACCACACCGTAGCCAAGGAGGTGAGTGAGGAGGACTTCTTCCATTCGCGTGAATCCGGCGGTACGGTGGTGTCGAGCGCGCTCAAGCTCGTCACGGAAGTGATCCATGACCGTTACCCACCGAGCCAGTGGAACATCTACTGTGCCCAGGCATCGGACGGCGACAACTGGGCGGGGGATTCAGAGCTTTGCGCCCAGCTGCTGCGCGAATCGATCCTGCCGGTGACACAGTATTTCGCCTACATCGAGGTGGTCTCGACGGAGCCACAGAACCTGTGGGAGGAGTATCTTACGGTGCAGGCTGCATATGAGAACTTCGCGATGCAGCGCATCCTCAAGGCTGACGAAATCTATCCGGTATTGCACGATTTGTTCCAGAAGCGCACCACCTGAACGGCAGTGCCCGTGGCGCTGCTTCGGAGAGCACGCGGCAGCGTGTGACGGAGTCAACGGGGAACGAGCATGGCCTATCTTTCGACAGGCTCGGAATGGACCTTCGATCTGATCAAGCTCTATGACCAGAACATCGCCCGCATTGCCGGCGAGTTTGGCCTGGACACCTATCCGAATCAGATCGAGATCATCACCGCAGAGCAGATGCTGGATGCCTATGCGTCGTCCGGCTTGCCTCTGGGCTACAACCACTGGTCGTATGGGAAGCACTTTCTAGCTTCGGAGCGTGGCTACCAGCGTGGCCAGATGGGGCTGGCGTACGAGATCGTCATCAACTCCAACCCCTGCATCGCCTACCTGATGGAGGAGAACACGATGCCCATGCAGGCGCTGACGATCGCGCATGCCTGCTACGGCCACAACTCCTTCTTCAAGGGCAACTACCTGTTCCGCACCTGGACCAACGCAGACGCCATCGTCGACTACCTGCTGTTCGCCAAGAGCTATGTGGCCGAATGCGAACGCCGCTATGGCGAGCAGGAAGTGGAACTGTTGCTCGATTCCTGCCACGCATTGCAGAACTACGGTGTGGACCGCTATCGCCGGCCCAAAAAGCTGTCGATTACCGAAGAGCAGGCGCGCCAGGACGAACGCGAAAAATACCTGGAGGCGCAGGTCAATGACTTGTGGCGCACACTGCCCAAGCACCGTGCGCATGCGCTGGCCACCGCAGACGATGTGCCCGAGCCGGAACCGAAGTTTCCGCCGGAGCCGGAGGAAAACCTTCTCTACTTCATCGAGAAGAACGCGCCCAAGTTGCAGCCCTGGCAGCGAGAGATCGTGCGCATCGTGCGCAAGATCGCGCAGTACTTCTATCCGCAGCGTCAGACCAAGGTCATGAACGAAGGCTGGGCTACGTTCTGGCACTACACCATCCTGCACAAGCTGTACGACGAGAAGCTCGTCAACGATGCCTTCATGCTGGAGCTGCTGCAGGCGCATACCAATGTGATTTACCAGCCGCCATACAACAGCCCTTACTACAGCGGTTTCAACCCGTACACGCTGGGCTTCCTGATCTTTCAGGACATCCGCCGCATTTGCGAAGCACCCACCGATGAAGATTTCCGTTGGGCGCCCGAGATTGCGGGCAGTGACTGGCAGGAGACGCTCGACTTTGCCATGCGCAACTTCAAGGACGAGAGCTTCTTGCTGCAGTTCCTGTCGCCGCGGGTAATTCGCGAGTTGAAGTTGTTCTCGGTGCTGGATGATGACCGCGAGCCCAAGCTGCGCGTGACTGCCATCCACGACGACGAGGGTTACCGCATGATCCGCCAGCTGCTGGCGAGCCAGTACGACTTGTCGAACATCGAGCCGAATATCCAGGTCACCAATGTGGACGTGGGCGGTGATCGTTCGCTGACCATGCGGCATCAGCAGAACAACCGCCGCCCCCTGGGCAGCAACTACGAAGAGATGGTGCGCCACGTCACCCGGCTCTGGGGCTTCACCTGCCGGCTGGAAGTGGTCTACGAAGACGGTCGGCGCGAGATGAAGTACGAGTGCAAGCCTGACTAGCGCGCGTCAACCGTCGGTGCGTGGCTTTGCTCACACCGCCGGGGCGGCGGGCTCAGTGTTCTTTGCGCTCGCCTTTTTCTTGTCTGAAGGCTGAAGCGTTTGCGGCATGCCCGGCAGTTCTGCGGTGCCTAGCGCGCCGAAAAGTGCACGGACTGGCGCAATCATCGGTTCATCTCCCCAATGTGTTGCCAGCGTGCGCCAGGCTTCCGCTGATGTGGTGGCCTGTTGAAGCAGGGCGTTCTGCTGCTCGCTCACCATGCTCAGGAAGGTTTGGAAGAGGCGACTGCTTTGCTCGATGCGGGTTTGCAGCAGGGCGGCCGGCAGTGCGGCCAGGTCTTCCCAGTTGGCAGCCTCGGAAACCGAGGCGCAGGCTTGCAGTGCACGCCGCTCCGCATCTTCCACGCCCTTGAGCGTGATCTTGAGCGCGCGTTCTTGTGTTTCCTCCAGAGTGGTCAGGGTGTGCAGGGCGGTTTGTAGCTGAGTGCGAAAGACTTCTAGAGAGAGATCGATCGGTGCTTGCACGGCGTGCCTCCAAAAATGGGTGGGTGGCGAGGCCCTGCCGATGTTGTCCGCTGTCCCGCATGGCGCCCCTTTCTCCCCCGGTCCCCCAAGGCCGTTCGTTGTTCTGGTGCGGGCGAACGTGCCTGGCAGGTGACGCAACCGGGGTGACGTCACCTGTTGAGATGCTGAGCTACATGCCAAAGCGGAAGTGCCCGCTGCGCAGCACGATGTCGTGTGAATCGGTCAATTTGAACAGCGAGCGGGCCATGTCTTCGATGGTCCCGCGATGGGTTTCCATTGCCTGCAGCAGATCTTCCTGCCGCCAGGAACGGGCGCCGAAATGCTCTTCCAGTGCCTCCGCCGTCACCGCATAGCAGGCGTAGGTGCCGTCAACGCTGGCGGTGCAGGTGAGGGTGAGATCTGCTGCGCAGTAGCGTGGTGTGCCCGCGGGGAATTCAATCGATTTCATGGCCGGCCTCCATGAAAAAACGGCGATGCACTGTGCGCCGCCTTTGCTCCAGTGTATGGCGCGAGTCGATGAATGCAACGTCATTACGCATCACGTGTGCGCGACATCAAGCCCAGGTGATCGGCCGGTATAAAGGGGGCAAGCGGGCGCGTTAGGCGCGGGCCGCCTGGCGCGCCAGCTCCACGCCCTTGTTGGCGAGGGCATCGGCGCGTTCGTTGCCCGGGTGGCCAGCATGGCCCTTGACCCAATGCCAGCTCACCTCGTGCGTGACGACGAGTTCATCGAGGATGCGCCACAGATCATCGTTCTTCACGGGCTTCTTGTCTGCGGTCTTCCAGCCGCGTGCCTTCCAGCCGGCCAGCCATTCGCTGATGCCTTTCTGCACGTACTGCGAATCGGTGTAGACCTTGACTCGGCACGGCCGCTTGAGCGCGCGAAACGCTTCGATGACGGCCATCAGCTCCATGCGATTGTTCGTGGTGACGGCTTCGCCGCCAAAGAGTTCTTTTTCGTGGCCGCCCGAGACGAGCACGGTGCCCCAGCCGCCAAGGCCTGGGTTGCCCTTGCATGCGCCATCGGAATAGACGGTGACTTCCTGCATGAATACGAAAGCGATCAGTGAGTGGTAAGAGGGCGGTGGCGCCCATCGGCTGAAGTTAGGCGCCCGATTTGCCGTCGCACGCGGCGGCCGGCGGCGTCTTGGTCGAATGCGAGCCCGATGGCGTGGCGACCGGCGTGCCGGCTGGCACCAGCGCGGGCGACTTGCGGGTCTTCCACGCGGGGCCGACCATCCGCATGCCGCGCACGCGCTTGACGGCCTGCAGCATGTAGACCGCCCCGAAGATCGGCCACCAGCGATCGCCGGCCTTCTCCATGAAGGCCGTACGCTGCAGCCACTTCTCGGTGCGGTTGGGCGGCCGGTAGCAGCCGAAACGGCCGCGCACGATATCAAATCCGAGCAGCTTGAGCCAGTCCTTCAGGCGGGTGAAGGCAATCATCTGGCTCTGCGCTGGCAGGAACGATTCCGTACCCAGGCGCCGCATGCCCTGGCGCATGCCCCACAGGCTCAGCGGGTTGAAGCCGGTGATGATCAATCGCCCCTCAGGCATCAGCACGCGCGCCACTTCGCGCAGCACTTCGTGCGGATCGTCGGTGAACTCCAGCACATGGGGCAGGGCTACGAGGTCGATACTCTGCGAGGCAAACGGCAGCTCGTCGTAGCGGCAGATCACGCGAGGCTTGGCCTGGCGCTGCGGGGCGCTGGCGTCGCTCTCGCCGTCGGCTGAGGCGTCTACGGGATCGGCCGGGTCGCCGTCCATTGGGTCGAGCGTTTCAATGGGGGCGGTTGGGTCGATATCGTCGATCACGCGCGCAATCAGCGGGATGCGGTTCTCGCGCAGCGCGCCAAAGCCCGGGTGGCCGAGTTGCAGCGCATGAAAGCCGAACATGTCGGCGACGGTGCGATCGAATTGCGCCTGCTCCCAGCGCAGGACGTATTGCCCAGGCGGTGAAGCCAGCCAGTGGTGCCAATCTATAATGCGGCGATCGTTAGAGGAGTCAGGCATGGTCCAGGGTGGTGTGCCGTCGGAAGTAGCACTTGAGGTAGAGGCGATCGCTGCGTTTGCCGATAATTATATTTGGGCACTTCACGATGGCCGCGTGGCTGCTGTTGTGGACCCAGGCGACGCGCAACCCGTGCTGCGCTTCCTCCAGGAGCGCGGGCTGGCGCTCGGTGCCATTGTAATCACACATCATCACGGCGATCACGTCGGCGGGGTGCGGGAACTGGTCGCGGCGTATCCGGAGAATCCCGAGGGCGCACCGTTGCCGGTGATCGGTCCGGCGGGCGAAACCATCCCGTGCCGCACCCAGGCCGTGCGCGAAGGCGACGTCGTCACGCTCGAGCAACCGGCAGCTACGTTCCGCGTGATTGATGTGCCGGGGCACACCAGTGGCCACGTCGCCTACGTCGGCCATCTGCAGGGTGACAAGACACCCGCCAGCCTGTTTTGCGGCGACACGCTATTCGCGACTGGTTGCGGCCGGCTCTTTGAGGGCACCCCTGCGCAGATGCGCGCGTCGCTGGCCAAGCTGGCTGCGCTGGCGCCAGACACCCTTGTCTACTGCGCGCATGAATACACCGCATCGAATGTGCGCTTTGCGCGCGCAGTCGAGCCGGGCAACGCCAGCTTGGCCGCCTGGGAGGACAAGGTTGCGGCGTTGCGAGCCGAGGGCCGCTCGACCGTGCCCACCACCGTTGGCCATGAGCGCGCGACCAACCCGTTCATGCGGTCGGATGAGCCCGAAGTGATGCAAGCGGTGGCGCGTCACGCCGCTATCGGCACAAAAGATCCGGTGGCCGTATTCGCCGCTTTGCGCGAGTGGAAGAACAGTTTCCGTTGAGAATACGCGCCGCGCGGGTGCTACCGTTTGCGCGCCGAGATGGCTGCCGAGGCAAACGCCGGGTCTACGCGGGTTGACGTGGCGGGATGCGTTTCTTACTATCTGGGGCAATTTTTAGGTCCAACCCCTCAGAACTTGATGCGATCCGTGCGACTTCTTGCGGCATCTGTGCTCAGTCTGCTTCTCGCGGCCTGTGCTACGGCTCCCGCTCCGAATGCCGACACTGCCAGCACAAGCGCCTCTGCCTCCGCTTCCGGCCAAAATGCGCCGGTCGTCAATGTTGATCAGCAGCCCGTGGCCTCCCTGAAAGGGCCGGCCAAGGATCTCTGGGTGCGCATTCGCCAAGGCTTCTCCATGCCCGATCTGCAAAGCTCGGCCGTGGATGACCGTGCCGATTGGTATGCGCAGCGCCCGGAAGCGTTCCAGCGCATGGTCGAGCGCTCGAATCGCTACCTGTATCACATCGTCGAAGAACTGGAGCGGCGCAACATGCCCACCGAACTGGCCCTGCTGCCGTTCGTGGAAAGTGCGTTCAACCCGCAGGCAGTGTCGAGTGCCAAGGCAGCCGGGATGTGGCAATTCATCCCCAGTACCGGCCGAACCTACAACCTCAAGCAGAACGTCTTCCAGGACGAGCGCCGAGACGTGCTCGCCTCGACAGACGCCGCGCTGGACTACCTCTCCAAGCTGCACGATCAGTTTGGCGACTGGCAACTGGCGCTGGCCGCCTATAACTGGGGCGAGGGCTCGGTCGCCCGGGCGATTGCGCGCAACCAGGCGGCGGGCCTGTCGACGGACTACGTCAACCTGAACATGCCGGCCGAGACGCGCATGTACGTGCCCAAGCTCCAGGCGGTGAAGAACATCATCGCCAGCCCCGAGCGCTACGGCGTCAGGTTGCCGGACATCCCGAACCACCCGTATTTCGTCACCGTTACCACCTCGCGGGACATTGATGTTGTGCTGGCGGCGCGGCTGGCCAATCTGCCGATGGATGAGTTCAAGGCGCTCAACCCGTCGTTCAACCGACCGGTGATCCTGGGCGCCTCGAATCCGCAGATTCTGCTGCCGTACGACAACGCGGAAACGTTTCAGTACAACCTGAATACGTATCGCGGCGGCCTGTCGAGCTGGACGGCCGTGACGGTCGGCAATCGTGAGCGCGTGGAAGCCCTGGCGGCGCGACTGAAGGTCGACCCCGACACCATCCGTGAGATCAACCGCATTCCCAAAGGCATGCGCCTGAAAGCGGGTTCCACGGTGGTCGTGCCGCGCGCGGATGGCGCCAAGGACGATGCGCCGGATATCAGCCCTGAACTGGCCGAAAACGCCACCATGGCCGTCGAACCCGACATGCCTGATCTGAGAAAGGTGGTGGTGCGCGCAGGCAAGCGCGATACGGTTGCAGGCTTGTCGCGGCGCTATGGCGTGTCGGTGGCGCAGATCCGTGCGTGGAACCAGTTGCCAGGCGATGCGATCCCGCGGGGGCATAACGTGGTGCTGATGCTGCCGCAGGCACGCTCCGGTGGTCGTGTGCGTGCGGTGCGTGTATCGGCAACGTCGGCGGCGGCGTCGACCGGGCGGGTCCCGACAGCCAAGGTGGCCGGCAAGCCGGTCGTCAAGGCCAGGCCAGTGGCCAGCACATCGGCCAAGCGCAAGAAGCGCTGAAGCTGGCAAACTGAAGCGGCGTCCTGCGGGGCGCCGTTTTCTTTTTGGGCTGCGGTAAGACCTGCGTAAGTTGGCGGTCGCACAGTAGCCGCATCGAGCACATCGAACATTGAGCCGGCGCGCCATGTAGTGGGTCGGCCAGGAGACAACGTCATGCCCATGTCTGCCGCATACCGCGCGCTGTACCAGCGTTCCGTCGACGACCCTTCCGGCTTCTGGCACGAGCAAGCCCAGCGCATCGACTGGCAGACGCCATACTCCGCCGTGCTCGACGATTCACGCTTGCCGTTTGCGCGCTGGTTTGTTGGTGGGCGCACCAATCTGTGTCACAACGCGGTGGATCGTCATCTCGCCACGCGTGGCGAGCAGGCGGCGCTGGTGTATGTCTCCACTGAAACCGGCATCGAGACGACGTACACGTATCGCCAGCTGCACCGCGAGGTCAACCGCATGGCGGCCAGCCTGCAGGCGCTGGGCGTCAAGCGGGGCGATCGGGTGTTGATCTACCTGCCGATGATTCCTGAGGCCGCGTTTGCGATGCTGGCCTGCGCGCGCATTGGGGCGATCCACTCGGTGGTGTTCGGTGGCTTCGCATCCAACAGCCTGGCTACGCGCATTGACGATGCCACGCCGCGCGTTATCGTCAGCGCGGACGCGGGCTCGCGTGCGGGCAAGATGGTCGAGTACAAACCGCTGCTCGACGCCGCTATCGACCTGGCGGTGCACAAGCCCGAGCGCGTGCTGCTCGTCAATCGCAACTTAGCACCGATGCGGCACAACGCACGCGACGTCGACTACGCCGCGCTTGGCAGCGAGCATGCGAATGCCGATGTGCCGTGCGAGTGGATGGAGTCGAGTGAGCCGTCGTACATCCTCTACACCTCGGGTACGACCGGCAAGCCCAAGGGCGTTCAGCGCGACACGGGTGGTTATGCGGTGGCATTGGCCGCGTCGATACCGCTGATCTTCGGCGCGCAGGCCGGCGACACGATGTTCACCGCGTCTGACGTCGGCTGGGTGGTCGGCCACAGCTACATCGTCTATGCGCCACTGCTCGCCGGCCTGACGACGGTGATGTACGAAGGCACGCCCATTCGCCCGGATGGCGCCATCTGGTGGCGCATTGTCGAGCAGTACCGGGTCAACGTGATGTTCACCGCGCCGACAGCGATTCGCGTGCTGAAAAAGCAGGATCCGGCGCTGCTGCACCGGCATGACCTGTCCAGCCTGCGCCGCCTGTTCCTGGCGGGCGAACCGTTGGACGAGCCGACCGCAAGCTGGATCGGCGAAGCATTGCAGAAGCCTATCGTCGACAACTACTGGCAGACCGAAACCGGCTGGCCGATGCTGGCCATTCCACAGGGCGTGGAGCCGTCAACGCAAAAGCTGGGTTCGCCCGGTTTCCCGGTCTATGGCTACAAGCTCGACATTCTCGACGAGGTGACTGGCCAGCCCTGTGCCCCGGGTGAGAAGGGTCTGCTGGCCGTGACGGCGCCGCTGCCGCCGGGCTGCATGAGCACGGTCTGGCGTGATGACGCGCGCTTCCTCAAGACGTACTGGTCGGCGTTTCCTGGTGGCCAGATCTATTCCAGCTTCGACTGGGGTGTGCGGGACGCAGAGGGTTACATCACGATCCTTGGCCGTACCGATGACGTGATCAACGTGGCGGGCCATCGTCTGGGCACGCGCGAGATCGAAGAGAGCCTGTCGTCGCATCCTGCGATCGCGGAGGTGGCGGTGGTGGGCGTGGCGGATCCGCTCAAGGGGCAGGTGGCGATGGGGTTTGCCATCGTGCGCGACGCGTCACGCGTAGCGGAGCCAACCGATCGCCTTGCGCTGGAGGGGGAGTTGATGCGCACCGTGGAGACGCAACTTGGTGCAGTGGCGCGGCCGTCGCGCGTGTTCTTCGTCAACGCGCTGCCCAAGACGCGCTCGGGCAAACTGCTGCGCCGGGCCATGCAGGCGGTGGCGGAAGGGCGTGATCCGGGGGATCTGACCACGATTGAAGACCCGACCGCGCTGGCGCAGGTGCAGTCAGCAATGCGGAGTGAGTAGGGTGCTAAAAGTGACGTTTTCGACAGCTGCGCATGGGGTTCACAGACCTGGCGGGACGTCACAATTCGAGCGCGGCTCGCCGTTAAGTCCTTCCTTTTATTGAGTTTTTTGTGGCGTCCGGGTATAATTTTCAGGTTTGAGTTCAGAAACCCATCACCCTAGCGCCAACCGCTTCCTACCTCCCGCCTACCGCCCCGTCTGCCTCGTTTCTTGGTGAGTTCTGCCCCAGTTTCGACGCGCAAACGGCCCGGATTCCGCGCAGCCGGAATTCCGCTTCGGCGCCAAGGCGATCAGGTCGGCACAGGGTGAATCCAGCAGGAGCTACCCGTGTTGCCGTCTTTCCCGCCCGCCATTCTCGCGCTTGCAGACGGCACGGTCTTTCGTGGCTATTCCATCGGTGCGGCCGGTCATACGATCGGCGAAGTGGTGTTCAACACCGCCATCACCGGCTATCAGGAAATCCTTACCGATCCGAGCTACTCGCGCCAGATCGTCACGCTCACGTACCCGCATATCGGTAACGTCGGCGTGAACCGTGAGGATGTCGAAGCCACGAAAGTCCATGCCGCCGGCCTCATCATCAAAGATCTGCCGATCCTCGCGTCGAACTTCCGCAAGGAGCACTCGCTCTCGCACTACCTGAAGGGCGAGAAGGTTGTCGCCATTGCCGGCATCGACACCCGCAAGCTGACCCGCATCCTGCGCGAGAAGGGCGCCCAGAACGGCTGCATCCTGGCCGGCGAAGACAACGTGCAGAAGGCCATCGACCTGGCGCGCTCGTTCCCGGGCCTGTCGGGCATGGATCTGGCGAAGGTGGTGTCCGTCACCGAGCCGTACGAGTGGACCCAGACCGAATGGGAACTGGGCCGCGGCTACGGCAAGCAGGACGCCCCGAAGTATCACGTGGTCGCGTATGACTTTGGCGTGAAGTTCAACATCCTGCGCATGCTGGCCGAGCGCGGCTGCCGCGTGACGGTGGTGCCGGCGCAAACCAGCGCTGCCGACGTGCTGGCGCACAACCCGGACGGCGTGTTCCTCTCCAACGGCCCTGGCGATCCGGAGCCGTGCGATTACGCCATCGCTGCTGCCAAGGAATTCCTGGACCGTCGCCTCCCGACGTTCGGCATCTGCCTGGGTCACCAGATCATGGGCCTGGCTGTCGGCGCCAAGACGCTCAAGATGAAGACTGGCCACCACGGTGCCAACCACCCGGTCAAGGATCTGCAGGACGGCCGCGTGGTCATCACCTCGCAGAACCACGGCTTTGCGGTGGACCCCGACTCGCTGCCGGCCAACGCACGCGTCACGCATGTCTCGCTGTTTGACGGCACGCTGCAAGGCTTCGAGCTGACGGACCGCCCGGCATTCTGCTTCCAGGGTCACCCGGAAGCCTCGCCTGGTCCGCATGACATCGCGTACCTGTTCGACCGCTTCACGGCGGCGATGGACGCGGCCAAGCAGTAAAGCAAACGAGAGCGCATCCTCATGAACGCCTTTATGCTCGCCCACTTCGGCGTCACCGAGTTCTGGACCTTCCTGCTCGGCACGATCTTCATCGTGCTGCTGCCGGGGCCGAATTCGATGTACGTGCTGTCGGTGGCGGCCCGTCGCGGTGTACGCGCGGGCTACCAGGGCGCATGCGGCGTGTTTCTGGGCGATGCCATCCTGATGGTGCTGTCGGCGGCGGGCGTGGCTTCGCTGTTGAAGGCGAGTCCGGCGCTGTTCTACGTCGTGAAGTACATCGGTGCCGCCTACCTGGCGTGGATCGGCCTGCAGATGTTGCGCGGTGCATTGAACAACTGGCGTGCGCGCAAGGCCGGCGAGTCGGTTGAGCAGACCACGGCGCCGGCAGACGAAGCCAATCCGTTCAAGAAGGCACTGGTCATCAGCCTGCTGAACCCGAAGGCGATCCTGTTTTTCATCTCGTTCTTCATCCAGTTCGTCGATCCGCACTACGCATTGCCGGTGGTGTCGTTCGTTGTGCTGGGGCTGGTCTGCCAAGTCTGCAGCTTCCTGTACCTGACCACCATCATCTTCGTGGGCGCGCGGCTGGCCGCGGCGTTCCGCGCGCGACGACGTCTGTCTGCCGGTATGAGCAGCGGCGTCGGCGCCATGTTTATCGGCTTTTCCGCCAAGCTGGCGACGGCCACACTGAATTAATCGAATCGAGCGGGTTATGCCAAAACGTACAGACATTAAAACCATCCTGATCATCGGCGCGGGTCCGATCATCATCGGCCAGGCGTGCGAGTTCGATTACTCCGGCGCGCAGGCTTGCAAGGCGCTGCGTGAAGAAGGCTTCAAGGTGGTCCTGGTCAACAGCAACCCGGCCACGATCATGACCGACCCCAGCACGGCCGATGTGACCTACATCGAGCCGATCACCTGGGAAGTGGTCGAGCGCATCATTGCCAAGGAGCGCCCGGACGCGATCCTGCCGACCATGGGCGGCCAGACCGCGCTGAACTGCGCGCTCGATCTGCACCGCCACGGCGTGCTCGAGAAGTACAACGTCGAGCTGATCGGCGCGTCGCCCGAGGCCATCGACAAGGCGGAAGACCGCCAGAAGTTCAAGAACGCAATGACGAAGATCGGCCTGGGTTCGGCCAAGTCGGGCATTGCGCATTCGATGGACGAAGCGGTCGCTGTGCAGTCGCAAATCGCCAAGGAAACCGGCACGAGCGGCTACCCGATCGTGATCCGTCCGTCGTTCACGCTGGGCGGCACGGGCGGCGGCATCGCCTACAACCGCGAAGAATTCGAAGAGATCTGCAAGCGCGGTCTCGACCTCTCGCCGACCAACGAGCTGCTGATCGAAGAATCGCTGCTCGGCTGGAAGGAATACGAGATGGAAGTCGTGCGCGACAAGGCCGACAACTGCATCATCGTCTGCTCGATCGAAAACCTGGACCCGATGGGCATCCACACCGGTGACTCCATCACCGTGGCCCCGGCACAGACGCTGACCGACAAGGAATACCAGATCCTGCGTAACGCCTCGCTGGCCGTGCTGCGCGAGATCGGCGTCGACACGGGTGGTTCGAACGTGCAGTTCTCGATCAACCCGAAGGACGGTCGCATGATCGTCATCGAGATGAACCCGCGCGTGTCGCGTTCGTCGGCACTGGCCTCGAAGGCCACGGGTTTCCCGATCGCCAAGGTCGCGGCCAAGCTGGCCGTGGGCTACACGCTGGACGAGCTGAAGAACGAGATCACCGGTGGCGCGACCCCGGCGTCGTTCGAGCCGTCGATTGACTACGTGGTCACCAAGGTGCCGCGTTTCGCGTTCGAAAAATTCCCGCAGGCCGACAGCCATCTGACTACGCAGATGAAGTCGGTGGGCGAGGTGATGGCCATGGGCCGTACCTTCCAGGAATCGTTCCAGAAGGCACTGCGCGGCCTGGAAGTCGGCGTGGATGGCCTGGACGAAAAGTCCACCGACCGCGACGAGATCATCGAAGAGATCGGCGAAGCCGGTCCGGACCGCATTTGGTATCTGGGCGATGCATTCCGCCTGGGCCTGTCGATCGACGAGGTCTACTCCGAGACCGCCGTTGACCCGTGGTTCCTCGCGCAGATCGAGGACATCGTCAAGACCGAGGCGCTGGTGAAGGCCCGCACGCTGGACAGCCTGTCGGCTGCCGAGCTGCGTCTGCTCAAGCAGAAGGGTTTCTCCGACCGCCGCCTCGCCAAGCTGATGAAGACGACCGCCCAGGCCGTGCGCGAGAAGCGTATCGCCGAGAAGGTCCGCCCGGTCTACAAGCGTGTGGACACCTGCGCGGCCGAGTTCGCCACCAACACCGCGTACCTGTACTCGACCTACGAGGCAGAACACGGCGAGTGCGAAGCCGAGCCGACCAACAACAAGAAGATCATGGTGCTGGGCGGTGGCCCGAACCGGATCGGCCAGGGTATCGAGTTCGACTACTGCTGCGTGCACGCCGCGCTGGCACTGCGCGAAGACGGGTACGAGACCATCATGGTCAACTGCAACCCGGAAACCGTCTCGACCGACTACGACACGTCTGACCGTCTCTACTTCGAGCCGGTGACGCTGGAAGACGTGCTCGAAATCGTCGACAAGGAAAAGCCGGTTGGCGTGATCGTGCAATACGGCGGTCAGACCCCGCTGAAGCTCGCGCTGGACCTGGAAGCCAACGGCGTGCCCATCATCGGTACGTCGCCGGACATGATCGACGCGGCAGAAGACCGTGAGCGCTTCCAGAAACTGCTGCACGAGCTGGGCCTGCGTCAGCCGCCCAACCGCACCGCGCGTGCCGAAGACGAAGCCCTGAAACTGGCCGAAGAAATCGGCTACCCGCTGGTGGTGCGTCCGTCGTACGTGCTGGGTGGCCGCGCGATGGAAATCGTGCATGAGCCGCGCGACCTCGAGCGTTACATGCGCGAAGCCGTGAAGGTCTCGAACGACAGCCCCGTGCTGCTCGATCGCTTCCTGAACGACGCCATCGAATGCGACGTGGATTGCCTCTCCGACGGCAAGCGCGTGTTCATCGGCGGCGTGATGGAGCACATCGAGCAGGCTGGCGTGCACTCGGGCGACTCGGCTTGCTCGCTGCCGCCGTACTCGCTGTCGCAAGCCACCGTTGACGAACTCAAGCGCCAGACCGCCGCGATGGCCAAGGCGCTGAATGTGGTCGGCCTGATGAACGTGCAGTTCGCCATTCAGCAACGCGATGGCCAAGACATCGTCTACGTGCTGGAAGTGAACCCGCGTGCGTCGCGTACGGTGCCGTACGTGTCGAAGGCGACCGGCATTTCGCTGGCCAAGGTGGCGGCGCGCTGCATGGCAGGCCAGTCGCTCGATTCGCAAGGCGTCGAAACGGAAGTCGTGCCGGCGTACTACAGCGTCAAGGAAGCCGTGTTCCCGTTCAACAAGTTCCCGGGCGTTGATCCGGTGCTTGGACCGGAAATGCGCTCCACCGGCGAGGTGATGGGCGTCGGCAAGACCTTCGGCGAGGCGCTGTTCAAGAGCCAGCTCGCCGCCGGTTCGCGCCTGCCCGAGAAGGGCACCGTGCTGATGACGGTCAAGGACAGCGACAAGCCGGCCGCGGTGGAAGTCGCCCGCGCGCTGCATACGCTGGGCTACCCGATCGTGGCGACGCGTGGCACGGCCTCGGCCATTGAAGCGGCCGGCATTCCGGTCCGTGTGATCAACAAGGTGAAGGAAGGCCGTCCGCACATCGTCGATATGATCAAGAACAGCGAGATCGCACTCGTGTTCACGACCGTCGACGAGACGCGTACCGCGATTGCTGACTCGCGCTCGATTCGCCAGGCAGCGCTGGCACAGCGCGTGACGTACTACACCACCATCGCCGGTGCCCGCGCCGCGGTGGAGGGCCTGAAGCACATGCAGCATCTGGATGTGTACGACCTCCAAGGTCTGCACGCCACCCTGTAAGCCCAGAGCCCGACAAAAGGCCACGAGCAGGCACCGCGACGCGGCATAGCGTCGCGGTAAACCCCCTAAGCTGGGGCAGTTGCCGCCTCTAGGCGGTTCGCCTACACTACAGCGTCCGTGTCAAAACAACGACAGCCGCCGTCAGGCGGGTGTGCGCTACGCGCCCTCCCGCTTCGCAGCGGCTGATTTTTTTGTGATTCCGAATTACCCACTATGAGCACCATTCCGATCACCAAGCGCGGTGCCGAGATGCTGAAAGACGAACTCCAACGTCTGAAGACCAAGGAGCGTCCGGCCGTCGTTACCGCCATCGCCGAGGCACGTGCCCAGGGCGATCTGTCCGAAAACGCTGACTACGATGCCGCCAAGGAACGCCAAGGCTTCATCGAAGGCCGCATCCAGGAAATCGAAGGCAAGCTGTCGGCGGCACAGATCATCGATCCGTCCGCGCTGGACGCCGAAGGCCGCATCGTCTTTGGCGCCACCATCGATCTGGAAGACCTGGATTCGGGCAAGCCTGTTACGTACCAGATCGTCGGCGATGACGAAGCCGATCTGGAAACCGGCAAGATCTCGATCAGCTCGCCAATTGCCCGTGCGCTGATTGGCAAGTTTGAAGGCGACGTCGCCACCGTGGTCGCCCCGGGCGGCGAGCGCGAGTACGAAGTCCTGGCCGTCAAGTACCTCTAATAATCACCTCCAGCCGGAACGATCCTTCATGCCTCAGCGCTTCTTTCAGTTGCTTGCCACGGTATGGTGCGGATCGCTCTGGACCATTGGCTACATCGTTGCCCCGACGCTGTTTGCCATGCTGGAAGACCGTCAGTTGGCCGGTTCGATCGCCGGCCGGCTGTTTCACGCCGAGGCGTGGATCGGCTTGGGTGTAGGCTGTTTGCTACTGCTTGCAGCCACGGCGCTGGTGCGGCGCGGGCAGTCGGGATACAAGTCGCTGCGATGGCTGGTGCTGGGGATGCTGGTGTGCGTGCTGGTCGGCTACTTTGGGCTGCAACCGTTCATGGCTTCACTGCGTGAGCAGGCGGCGGCCCAAGGTCTGGCCGTCGGTGACTCGGCATACCGGGTCCAGTTCGGCATGCTGCATGGTGTGTCGAGCGTGTTCTACTTGGTGCAAAGTCTGTTTGGCCTTGCCCTGATCTGGAAAACAGCCGGTATTCAGTCGCCCTCCTAAGGCAAAAGAAAAGACCGGCTAAAAAGCCGGTCTTTTCTGTGCGGGCCAGAGCCAGATCAGGACAGTGCCTTCTTCTTCTGGCTGGTTTGGCGCGGTTTGGCGCGCTTGACGTTGCCACCGGCCGTGACGCGCTCGTTGCCGAGCACACTCAAGCGGACCGGCTTCGGGCGGCGCGCGCTGTTCGGATTCGGCTTGCGCACCGTAACGGAGCGCGGGCCGGCGCCGACAGTGGTCTTGCGCGGCGGCCGGATGTCCTTCGGCTGGTTTTCCTTCAGGTAGGCCGGACCTTCGCGCCAGATCACCAGCAGTTTGCCGATGTGCTGCACGGGCGCAGCCTGCAGGCGGGCGCAGATGGTGTCGTAAAGCTCGATGCGGGCTTCACGGTCATCGCCGAACACGCGAATCTTGATCAGCCCGTGCGATGCCAGCGAGCGGTCGATTTCGGCCAGAACGGCCTTGGTCAGGCCCTCCGCACCGATGATGACGACCGGATTCAACGCGTGCGCTTCCGAGCGCAGTTCCGATCGTTGGGCAGGGGTGAGGATGAGGGCGGGCATAAATAGGGGCGGGATCGCGCAAAAAGACAAACGGCGCGTATTATCCGCCAAAATCAGTCCTAGCCGCCATGTTTAAGCAGTTTGGCAACCAATTCGATGGCAAAGAACAAGTTCAACCAGTCGTGGCTGCACGACCATATCAACGATCCGTACGTGAAGCTGGCGCAGCGCGAGGGCTATCGCGCGCGCGCCGCCTACAAGCTCAAGGAGATCGACGAGCAGGACAAGCTGATCAAGCCGGGCCAGGTCATTGTCGATCTGGGCGCTGCGCCGGGCAGCTGGAGCCAGTATGTGCGCAACAAGCTGGCCGCCTCGCCGCGCGCGAAGGACGGGCGCATTGACGGCGCCATTGTCGCCATCGACATCCTGCCGATGGAAGCGATTGCCGACGTCGAGTTCATCCAGGGTGACTTCCGCGAGGACGATGTTTTCCAGCAGTTGGAAGAAATCGTGCTGGAAGCCACCGGCGGAGGCAAAGTCGACCTTGTTTTGTCCGATATGGCCCCCAACCTCTCAGGTGTGGCGTCGGCGGACGCCGCGCGCATGGAGCACATCGCCGAGCTGGCCGTGGAATTTGCCATGGCGCACCTGAAACCTGAAGGTGCACTGCTGATCAAATGTTTTCACGGCAGCGGCTATAGTCAGATCGTCGAGATGTTCAAGCGCCATTTCAAGATCGTGGCGCCACGCAAGCCCAAGGCCTCCCGCGACAAGTCGTCCGAGACGTTCCTGCTGGGCCGACAGCTCAAGCATCCGGGCTGACGGACGATAGTCAGGAAAGGTGCTCGGTACGTGGTGGCGTTGTCGATGGTCTTGCGGGCAATCAACCTACGGCGGTATCCGTGCATTACAATGCCAAGCATCCCGTCAAGGCATTTCTAAAGGAGTCTCGCCTTGAATAACAACTGGTTTCAGAAGGCGGCCATCTGGTTGGTGATTGCCTTGGTGCTGTTCACCGTCTTCAAGCAGTTCGACAAGCCCCGTGCCCAAGAAGGGGTGACGTACTCGCAATTCATGGATGACGCGAAGGCCGGCAAGGTTAAGCGCGTAGAAGTGCAGGGGCGTACGCTGCTGGTCACGCCCAACGAGGGCAACAAGTATTCGATCATCTCGCCGGGCGACATCTGGATGGTCGGCGACCTGATGAAATACGGCGTGCAGGTGACCGGTAAGGCCGAAGACGAGCCGAATATGCTCTATTCGATACTTACCTACCTGGGCCCGACGCTGCTGATCATCGTGTTCTGGTTCTACATGATGCGGCAGATGCAGGGCGGCGGGAAAGGCGGCGCCTTCTCGTTCGGCAAGTCGCGCGCTCGGCTGATCGACGAGAACAACAACAGCGTCACGTTTGCCGACGTAGCCGGTTGCGACGAGTCGAAGGAAGAAGTCGTCGAGCTGGTCGACTTCCTCAAAGATCCTCAAAAATTCCAGAAGTTGGGCGGACGTATTCCGCGCGGCGTGCTGCTGGTGGGCCCTCCGGGTACGGGTAAGACGCTGCTGGCACGCGCCATCGCTGGCGAAGCCAAGGTGCCGTTCTTCAGCATCTCCGGTTCGGATTTCGTTGAAATGTTCGTCGGCGTGGGTGCAGCCCGCGTGCGCGACATGTTCGAAAACGCCAAGAAGCAGGCGCCTTGCATCGTGTTCATCGATGAAATCGATGCGGTCGGCCGCCATCGTGGCGCTGGCATGGGCGGCGGCAACGACGAGCGCGAGCAGACCCTGAACCAGATGCTGGTCGAGATGGACGGTTTTGAGGCTAACTCGGGCGTCATCGTGATCGCTGCGACCAACCGTGCTGACGTGCTGGACAAGGCGCTGCTGCGTCCGGGCCGCTTTGACCGCCAGGTCTACGTGGGCCTGCCGGATATCCGCGGCCGCGAGCAGATTCTCAAGGTCCACATGCGCAAGGTGCCGATCGGCAACGACGTGGATGCTTCGGTGCTGGCACGCGGCACGCCGGGCTTCTCGGGTGCTGATCTGGCCAACCTGGTCAATGAAGCTGCACTGTTTGCCGCCCGCCGTAACAAGCGCGTGGTCGACATGCAAGACTTTGAAGATGCGAAGGACAAGATCTACATGGGTCCGGAGCGCAAGTCGGCCGTGATCCGCGAAGAGGAGCGCAAGGCGACTGCGTACCACGAGTCGGGCCACGCAGTGGTGGCCAAGCTGCTGCCGAAGGCGGACCCGGTGCACAAGGTCACCATCATGCCGCGCGGTTGGGCGGGTGGTCTGACCTGGCAGCTGCCGGAGCACGACAAGCATTACGCCTACAAGGACACGATGCTTGAAGAGGTCGCCATTCTGTTCGGCGGTCGTGCTGCGGAAGAGGTGTTCCTGGGGGCAATGAGTACTGGCGCTTCAAACGACTTCGAGCGCGCCACGAAGATGGCCCGCGACATGGTGACGCGCTACGGCATGAGCGATACGCTCGGCACGATGGTGTACGTCGACACTGAACAGGATGGCTTCTTCGGCCGCATGGCATCGAAGACGGTGTCTGAAGCGACCCAGCAAAAGGTCGACGCGGAAATTCGACGCATCGTGGACGAGCAGTACGCCTTGGCCAAGGGCTTGCTGGAAGCCAACCGCGACAAGGTGGAAGCCATGACGGCCGCGCTGCTCGAGTGGGAAACCATCGACGCCGATCAGGTCAACGACATCATGGACGGCAAGCCGCCGCGTCCGCCGCGTTATGGTTCGACCGGTGGTGGCAGCACGCCGCCGGGTGGTGGTACCCCCGCCGCGAACCCGGGCAACGTGCCTGCCACGGCTTGATGACCGTTTAGTTTGTCGCCCCGGCGGCAACGCAGTAGAGCCGGTGCAAACGCACCGGCTTTTTTGTGGGCGCCTTTTTGGCATGCCTAGCGTAACATTCCGGTCCTGCGCTGCATTCCCGTCTACCTATCTTGTCTGCTTCCATCCCAGTCACAACGCACTTCCAATGTGGGCGTTTTCTTTACGCACGTGATCGGCGCCCGCTGGTCATGGGCATTCTCAATGTCACGCCCGATTCGTTTTCCGACGGTGGTCAGCATGCCACCCGCGATACGGCGCTGCGCCATGCTGAACAACTGATCGCCGAGGGCGTCGACATGATCGACATCGGTGGTGAATCGAGCCGGCCGGGCGCCGCGCCACTGGGGCTGCAGGAAGAGCTGGACCGCGTGATGCCGATTGTCGAGGCGCTGCGCGATTGCGGCAAACCGCTGTCCATCGACACCTACAAGCCTGAGGTGATGCGCGCCACACTGGAAGGCGGCGCCGATCTCATCAACGACATCTGGGGTTTCCGCCGCCCAGGTGCGATTGAGGCAGTGGCCAAGGGCAACGCCGGCCTGTGCGTGATGCATATGCAGCGCGATCCCGAAACGATGCAGGAGTCGCCCAGTTATACGGATCTGATGGGCGAAGTGGCGGCCTTCCTGCGCGTGCAGACCGAAGCGTTGCTGGCTGCCGGTGTCGCTGCCGAACGCATTTCGCTTGACCCGGGATTTGGCTTTGGCAAAACGCCGGATCACAATCTCACGATGCTCAATCGATTGGCGCAGTTCGAGCAGATCGGGTTGCCGTTGTTGGCAGGCCTGTCGCGCAAATCGACCCTGGGTGCAGTGCTGGGTGGCAAACCGCCAGCCGAACGCATCACCGCCAGTGTGGCAGCCGCGGTGCTGGCAGCGGAGCGCGGCGCCTTCATCGTGCGTGTGCACGACGTGCAGCCGACCGTGGAAGCGCTTCAGGTCTGGTGGGCGATGCGTCACGAGCGGGTTGATCCACCGCTCGCATGACGGCCGTGCGGGCGGGGTCGAGCGAACAGACGATTGCCCGGCTGCGGCCGGCACCTTACAAACAATAAAGACACTACTGCAGGAGAGATTCCTCATGTCCAGGAAGTATTTCGGCACCGATGGCATTCGCGGGCGCGTGGGCGAGACCCCGATCACGCCGGACTTTGTGCTGCGTCTTGGCTATGCTGCCGGCCGCGTGTTGGCACACGGTGCTGAGTCGCATGGCCACGGTCGGCCTACCGTGCTGATCGGCAAGGACACGCGCCTGTCGGGCTACATGCTGGAAGCGGCACTGGAGGCCGGCTTCACGGCTGCCGGTGTGGACGTGCTGATGAGCGGTCCGCTGCCGACGCCTGGCGTGGCTTATCTGACGCGCGCGCTGCGCCTGTCGGCCGGTGTGGTGATTTCAGCATCACACAACCCGTACTATGACAACGGCATCAAGTTCTTCTCGGCCAGCGGCGACAAGCTGCCGGACGAGACCGAGCTGCAGATCGAAGCCGAGTTGGAAAAGCCGATGGAGTACGCGGCGTCGGATGCGCTGGGCCGCGCCCGCCGCATAGAGGATGCCGCCGGCCGCTACATCGAGTTCTGCAAGAGCACGTTTCCGAACGATCTGAACCTGTTCGGCATGAAAGTCGTGCTGGATAGCGCGCATGGCGCGGCGTACCACATTGCGCCGCACGTCTTCCATGAACTGGGGGCGGATGTGGTGTCGATCGGCAACCAGCCGAACGGTCGCAACATCAACGACGGCTACGGTGCGACGGCGCCGGGCAAGCTGGTCGAGGCCACGCGTGAACATGGTGCCGACATCGGCCTAGCCTTCGACGGCGATGCTGACCGCCTGCAGGTGGTCGACCGCAACGGCCGCCTGTACAACGGCGATGAGCTGCTCTATGTGATGGTGCAGGCGCGCCGCGCAGCAGGGCAGGCGGTGCCGGGCGCTGTCGGCACGCTCATGACCAACCTGGCCGTGGAGCTGGCACTCAAGGCGCAAGGCGTCGAATTCGTGCGCGCCAAGGTGGGTGACCGCTATGTGCTGGAAGAGCTGAAGAAGAACGGCTGGCTGCTGGGTGGCGAAGGTTCGGGCCATCTGCTTTGCCTGGACAAGCACAGCACGGGCGACGGCATCATCTCGGCGTTGCAGGTGCTTGCGGCATTGCGTCGCAGCGGCCAGACGCTCTACCAGATGCTGGACGGTGTGCGCCTGTTCCCGCAGAAGCTGATCAACGTGCGTGTCGAGAAGGGTTTCGACTGGAAGTCGCACGCTGGCTTGCAGGCCGCGCTCAAGACGAGCGAAGCAGAGCTCAACGGCAAGGGGCGTGTGCTGATCCGTCCGTCGGGCACCGAACCTGTTGTGCGAGTGATGGTTGAGGCGCAGGATGCCGACCTTGCCGCACAACACGCAGAGCGCCTGGCGGCAACGTTCCAGTGAATTGACGGACGAACGCTGCAGAAGCAATAAAAAAGCGGCCTTGGCGCCGCTTTTTTTATGGCTTAAGGGCGACTTTCGTGCGCCTTAAGGCGGCTCTGAGAAGTTTTTGTGTTGTCACAGAAGTGTCATGTGAGCGACCTAAAGTTCGGGTGTCAAAAATTTGTCATCGCTCAACCGCTCCTCTGGAGGACACATGAAACTGGTCAAAACCGCGATTGCGGGCGTGGCTGCGCTGGCTTTCGCTGGTGCCGCATTTGCTGTTGACATCACTGGCGCTGGCGCAACGTTCCCGGCACCCGTCTACAACAAGTGGGCGGCTGACTACAACAAGGCGACCCAGACCAAGGTGAACTACCAAGGTATCGGTTCGTCGGGTGGCATCAAGCAGATCACCGCCAAGACTGTTGACTTCGGCGCATCGGACATGCCGCTGAAGGACGAAGAGCTGGCCAAGGACGGCCTGATCCAGTTCCCGACCGTGATCGGCGGCGTGGTGCCTGTGATCAACCTGCCGGGCGTGAAGCCGGGCGAGCTGACCCTGAACGGCCAGATCCTGGGCGACATCTACCTGGGCAAGATCAAGAAGTGGAATGACCCGGCTATCGTCAAGCTGAACCCGAAGGCCAAGCTGCCGGACCAGGACATCCTGGTGGTGCGCCGTGCTGACGGTTCGGGCACCTCGTTCATCTTCACGAACTACCTGTCGAAGGTGAACGCCGAGTGGAAGGGCAAGGTTGGCGAAGGCACGACCGTGAACTGGCCGACCGGTACGGGCGGCAAGGGCAACGAAGGCGTGGCCGCTTTCGTGCAGCGTCTGGGTGGCGCAGTGGGTTACGTTGAGTACGCCTACGCCAAGCAGAACAAGATGACCTACGTGAACTTGCAGAACAAGTCGGGCGCCACCGTGCAACCGACCGCTGAGGCGTTCAAGGCAGCCGCTGCTGGCGCCGAGTGGAGCAAGACGTACTACCAGATCCTGACGGACGAGCCGGGCAAGGACGCCTGGCCGATCGCTGGTGCAACGTTCATCCTGCTGCACAAGACCCAAGCCAAGCCGGAACAAGGCGCTGAAGTCATGAAGTTCTTCGACTGGGCCTACAAGGGTGGCGATGACGCTGCCAAGGGTCTGGACTACGTGCCGCTGCCGGATGCTGTGAAGAACCAGATCCGCGCGACGTGGAAGTCGAACGTGAAGGACGCGTCGGGTAAGGCGATCTATAACTGATCGTTGCCCGCTGCATAAGTAGTGTGCAGCACAAGGTGCGGGCGGGCGGTGCAGATCGGCCGCCCGCGCCATTTCCATAGCTTCTCTCACGGCTGACCGGTTTCCCACATGGCCACGCTCTCTGATTCTTCCGGCGCTTCTTCCAGCATGCGTGCACCAAGCCGCATGGGCGATCTGGTGTTTGGCGGCCTGACCCGCCTTGCCGCAATCGTTACGCTCCTGCTGCTGGGCGGCATCATCGTTTCGCTGATCATCAGCTCCTGGCCCTCGATCAAGCAATTCGGCCTGTCGTTCCTGGTGAATTCGGAGTGGGATCCGCCCGCCGATATCTACGGCGCGCTCGTGCCGGTCTACGGCACGCTGGTCACCTCGCTGATCGCGCTCATCATTGCCGTGCCCGTGAGCTTCGGCATTGCCCTGTTTCTGACCGAGCTGTCGCCGGCCTGGCTGCGCCGACCGCTGGGTACCGCCATCGAGCTGCTCGCTGCCGTGCCGTCCATCGTCTACGGCATGTGGGGTCTGCTCGTATTTGCACCGATTTTTAGCGAATACTTTCAAAAGCCGCTGGCCGCGACTGTCGGCAAGATCCCGGTCATCGGGGCGCTGTTTCAGGGCGCGCCGATCGGTATCGGCCTGCTGTGCGCCGGGGTGATCCTGGCGATCATGATCATCCCGTACATCTCGGCGGTGATGCGTGACGTGTTCGAGATCACGCCGACGCTGCTCAAGGAATCCGCCTATGGCGTAGGTTGCACGACGTGGGAAGTCATGTGGAACGTGGTGCTGCCGTACACCAAGGCGGGTGTGATCGGTGGTGTGATGCTGGGTCTGGGCCGCGCGCTGGGTGAAACCATGGCCGTGACGTTCGTGATCGGCAACACCAACCTGCTGTCTGACGCGTCGCTGTTCTCGCCGGGCAACAGCATTACCTCCGCGTTGGCCAACGAATTTGCAGAAGCGGGCCAAGGCCTGCACACCGCCGCGCTGATGGAGTTGGGCTTGATCCTGTTCGTCATCACGTTCTTCGTGCTGGCGGCGTCCAAGCTGCTTCTGCTGCGCCTGCAGAAGAGCGAGGGTCAAAAGTGAACCAGCACGATCTGCCCGACGCCATGAGACCCAATACCATGCGTACGCCATCCATTCCTGCCGTTCGTGCCGACTCCGAGAAGATCAAGTCACGCCTGCAGGCCCGTCGCCGCAATATCAACGGTATTGCGCTGGCACTCTCGCTTGCCGCCATGGGCTTCGGCCTGGTGTGGCTGGCGTGGATTCTGTGGACCACGCTCTCGCTGGGCGTGGGCGGCCTGTCGCTGTCGCTCTTCACGGAGATGACGCCGCCGCCCAACACGCCGGGAGGCGGTCTGGCCAACGCCATCGCAGGCTCGTTCATGCTGGTTGGCATGGCCACGCTGATCGGTACGCCGCTGGGCATCCTAGCCGGCATCTACCTGGCGGAGTATGGCAAGACGTCGGCACTGGCCAGCGCCACGCGCTTCATCAACGACATTCTGCTGTCGGCACCGTCCATCGTGATCGGCTTGTTCGTGTATGCCGTTGTGGTGGCGCGCGTGCAGCACTTCTCGGGGATTGCGGGTGTGCTTGCGCTGGCCCTGCTGCAGATCCCGATCGTGGTGCGCACGACCGAGAACATGCTGAACCTGGTGCCCAACGCGATGCGTGAAGCCGCCATGGCGCTCGGTACGCCCAAGTGGAAAATGGTGCTGTCGATCACGCTCAAGGCGTCGTATGCCGGCGTGATTACCGGTGTGCTGCTGGCCGTGGCCCGCATTGCCGGTGAGACCGCACCGCTGCTCTTCACCGCGCTGAACAATCAGTTCTGGAGCATGGACCTGAATCAGCCGATGGCGACCATGCCGGTGGTGATCTTCAAGTTTGCAATGAGCCCGTTCCCCGAGTGGCAGCAATTGGCCTGGGCCGGGGTGTTCCTGATTACGCTGGGTGTGCTGGGGCTGAACGTCCTTGCGCGTGCCTTGTTCACCAAGAAATGACCATGACTGCTACGTCCCTCGAAGTGCGCACGCAAAGCCCGAAGATCGATGTGCGCGACCTGAACTTCTACTATGGCAAGTTCCACGCGCTCAAGAACATCTCGCTGCAGATTCCCGAGAAGCAGGTGACGGCCTTCATCGGCCCGTCGGGCTGCGGCAAGTCGACGCTGCTGCGTACGTTCAACAAGATGTACGCCCTGTACCCTGAGCAGCGTGCCGAAGGTGCGATCAACATGGACGGCGAGAACCTGCTCACGTCGAAGATGGACATCGCTCTGCTGCGCGCCAAGGTCGGCATGGTGTTCCAGAAGCCGACGCCGTTCCCGATGTCGATCTACGACAACATCGCCTTTGGCGTGAAGCTGTTCGAGCGCCTGTCGCGCTCCGAAATGGACGACCGCGTGGAGTGGGCGTTGACCAAGGCCGCGCTGTGGAATGAAGTCAAGGACAAGCTCAACCAGTCGGGCTATGGGCTGTCGGGCGGTCAGCAGCAACGTCTGTGCATCGCACGTGGCATCGCCATCCGTCCTGAGGTGCTGCTGCTGGACGAACCGTGCTCGGCACTGGACCCGATTTCCACCGGTAAGATCGAAGAACTGATTGCTGAGCTGAAAGACGACTACACCGTCGTCATCGTGACGCATAACATGCAACAGGCCGCGCGCTGCTCCGACTTCACGGCGTACATGTACCTGGGCGAGCTGATCGAGTTTGGTGAGACTGAGAAGATCTTCATCAAGCCGCGCCGCAAGGAAACGGAAGACTACATCACCGGCCGCTTCGGCTGATCTGCAACACGCACTGAAGCGACAAGGAGAAACCGATGTCCGAGAAACATCTGTCATCGCAGTTTGATACCGACCTGACCTCCATCAGCACCAAGGTGCTGCAGATGGGTGGCCTGGTTGAGGCACAGATCGCCCGCGCGATGCGCGCCCTGGCCAACTTCGACACCGATATGTGTGATCAGGTGCTCGCGGTGGAGCAGGAGATCAATGCGCTCGAAATCGAGATCGACGGCGATTGCAACAACATCATCGCGCGCCGCCAGCCGACCGCCCGCGACCTGCGCTTGGTCATGGCCATCTCGAAGACCATCACCAACCTGGAGCGCGCCGGCGACGAGGCCGCAAAGATTGCCAAGCGTACCAAGCGCCTCATGCAGGACCCGTCGGCGCACGCGCTGAACTATGCGGGCGTTGAGCGCTCGGGCGAGATGGCGGCGACCATCCTGCGTCACGCACTGGATGCCTTCGCACGGCTGGACACCGCCGAGGCCGTGTCGATCCTGAAGGAAGACAAGGCCATCGATGAGGAATTCCGCGGCTTCATGCGCGAGCTCATCACCTACATGATGGAGAACCCGCGCACGATTTCGGTGTCGCTGGATCTGCTGTTCATTGCCAAGGCGATCGAACGTATTGGCGATCACGCCAAGAACATCGCCGAGTTCATCATTTACATCGTCAAGGGAACCGACGTCCGGCACGCTGGGCGCGAAGCGCTGGAGCGTGAGATCCAGGGCGAGGGCGAATAAAAAAGGCAGGATGGAGACGTGAGCATGCCGAGTAGCATTCTGGTCGTGGAAGACGAACCGGCGATCGCCGAGCTGATCGCCGTTAACCTGCAGCACGCAGGTCACTACCCGATCCGTGCGTACAACGCTGAACAGGCGCTGTCGCTAATGAGCGATGTGCTGCCAGATCTGGTTCTGCTGGACTGGATGCTGCCGGGCAAGTCCGGCGTGATGTTCGCCAAGGAGCTGCGCGCCAACGAGCGCACGCGCCAGATCCCGATCATCATGCTGACCGCCCGCAGCGAAGAGCAGGACAAGATCATGGGCCTGGACAGCGGCGCGGATGACTACGTCACCAAACCGTTCTCGCCCAAGGAGCTGCTGGCCCGCATCAAGGCCGTGCTGCGCCGCCGTGCGCCGCAGCTGACCGACGACGTGGTGGCCATCAATGGCCTGAAGCTGGACCCGGCCACGCACCGCGTGACGGCCACGAACATCGAAGCGGAAAACCCGATCAAGCTCGATCTGGGCCCGACTGAGTTCCGCCTGCTGCATTTCCTGATGACGCATCCGGAGCGCGTGCACAGCCGCTCGCAACTGCTCGATCAGGTGTGGGGCGATCACGTGTTCGTGGAAGAACGTACCGTGGACGTGCACATCAAGCGCCTGCGCGCGGCGCTCGCCCCAGGTGGCTACAGCAACATGATCGAAACGGTGCGCGGCAGCGGCTATCGCCTGGCGCGCAATCCGGGGCAATAACGTATCGGCTGAACGCGCGCGCGAGTCAGGTATTTTCCATCGCGCGTTCACACGTCCGTCGCGGTCCAGCGCTTAGAATGCCCTCATGAACATCTTCTGGACCCGCTTCGCCGTCTTTGTCGCCCTGGGCGGCATCATCACGGCGTGTCTGTATGTCTTCGCCAACCATGTGGTTGCACTGGCTGTGCTCAGCGCGCTGCTGTTGGTGATGCTCCTTTACTACGTCTATCAGATCCAGCGCCTGTGGCGCGTGCTGGACTCGCCGGCCTATGGCGAGATCCCCAGCGCGCTCGGCCTATGGGGCGAGGTCTACTACCGCCTGCACCGGCTCATGAAGGGCTGGCGCACGCAGGTGCTGCAGGTCGAGCAGCAGCACAGCCGGTTCATCCAGGCCATTCAAGCCTCGCCCAACGGCGTGCTGATGCTCGACGCTGAAGACCAGATCGAATGGTGCAACGCTGTGGCCGAGGAGCACTTCGGCTTGTCTGCCAAGCGTGACCTGCGCCAACGTATCACCCATCTGATTCGCAGACCGGAGTTCGTCCGCTACCTTGCGCGCGGCGAGTTCGAGGAGCCGCTCACCATGCATGACGTGGGCCCCCACAAGCAAAGCATCGTCTCTGTCCAGGTCCTGCCGTACGGCGAAGACCGCAAGCTGCTGGTGACGCAAGACATCACCAAGCTGGAGAACACCGAGGCCATGCGCCGCGACTTCGTCGCCAACGTCTCGCACGAGCTGAAGACGCCGCTGACAGTGCTCTCGGGTTTTCTTGAGACGGTGCGCGATATTCCGCTGCCCGAGGAAGACAAGAAACGCTACCTCGACATGATGCATACGCAGGCCATGCGCATGCAGCACCTGGTGGAAGATCTGCTGGCACTGGCGACGCTGGAAGGCAACTCCGAGCCGCCGTCAGTCACGCCGGTGCCGATGCAGCGCATGATGTTGCAGCTTGAGCATGACATCGAGGCGCTCTCTGCCGGCCGCCACACCATCAGCATGACGTGCGATCCGGCGGTGAGCGTGTGCGGGGCTGAGTTGGAGCTGATCTCTGCGTTCAGCAATCTGGCCTCCAATGCCGTTCGCTACACGCCGGATGGCGGTGCAATCCGCCTCGACTGGGGCGTGAAGGACGGGCACGCGATGTTCTCTGTGACGGACACGGGCATCGGCATTGCACCCGAACATATCCCGCGCCTGACCGAACGTTTCTATCGGGTGGACCGCAGCCGCTCGCGCGATACGGGTGGAACGGGCCTCGGCCTTGCGATCGTCAAGCACGTACTCTCGCGCCACGGCGGTGAGCTGCAGGTGACCAGCGAGCACGGCAAAGGCAGCACGTTCCGCGCCGTGTTTCCGCCGGAGCGCACAGTGGTGCGCAGTACAAGCGTGAGCGACGAACGCGCAGCCTGATTCAACTTCCCGCCAAACCGATCACCCAATGAAAAACGCACGCTGCAGAGCGTGCGTTTTTGTTTTGCGTAGCGGTGCCGCTGATCAGCCTGCAGAAATCTCCACCGGTGTGCGGACCGTCGCCTCAGCAACCGTCGCTGCAGCCACGGCTGCTGCCGTTTCCGCCGCTGCAGCAGCCTGCGGCGAGAAGTGGTTCAGCAACTCAAGCTGGCTGATGCGCACGTGCTTGCCGCGCGTCGTGCGTTGCACGTACGTGCCGTCCGCTTGCATGACCCAAGCTGATGCGTTGTCGCGCAGATGGACTTGCAGGCTTTCCTTGATGACGCGTGCCTTGAGCTTGCGATCGAGCACCGGGAAGGCAACCTCTACGCGGCGGAACAAGTTGCGGTCCATCCAGTCCGCGCTGGAGAGGTAGACGACCTCCTCGCCGGCAGCATGGAAGTAGTAGACGCGGTGATGCTCCAGGAAGCGCCCGACGATCGAGCGCACGCTGATGTTCTCGCTCAGCCCCGGCACGCCTGCCTTGAGCGCGCACACACCACGCACGATCAGGTCGATCTTCACGCCAGCACGCGAGGCCTTGTACAGCTCGTCGATGATGGTCGGTTCCAGCAGCGCGTTCATCTTGCCGATGATGCGCGCACGTTTGCCCGCGCGTGCGGCGCGCGCTTCGGCACGGATATGCTCGACCAGGTTCTCATGCATCGTAAACGGCGAGTGCCACAGGTGATGCAGCTTGACCTGCGCACCGGTGCCGGTGAGCAACTGGAAGGTGTGATGCACGTCTTCGCAGATCTGTTCGTTGGCCGTCATCAGGCCGAAGTCCGTATAGAGGCGGGCGGTCTTGGGGTGGTAGTTGCCGGTGCCCAGGTGCACGTAGCGGTGCAGCTTGACGGTCTTGCCCTTGCCGGAGACTTCACGACGCACCACGAGCAGCATCTTGGCGTGGCACTTGTGGCCCACCACGCCGTACACGACGTGTGCGCCTGCGGATTCAAGCTGGTCGGCCCAGTTGATGTTTGTTTCTTCGTCAAAGCGCGCCAGCAGCTCGACCACGACGGTCACTTCCTTACCGTTGCGCGCGGCCTTGATGAGCGCTTCCATTACCGGCGATTCGTTGCCGGTGCGATAGACCGTCTGCTTGATGGCTACTACGTCGGGGTCGCGCGCAGCCTGTTGCAACAGTTCCAGCACGGGCGTGAAGCTCTCGTACGGATGATGCAGCAGGATGTCGCCCTGCCGGATGGCGTCGAAGATGTTCGAGCTGTTGGCAACCTGCTTGACTGTCGCCGGCACGTGCGGCGGGTACTTGAGTACAGGCTTGTCGACCATGTCGGGCACTTGCAGCAGGCGCACCAGGTTCACCGGGCCCTTGACGCGGTAGCAGTCGGCTTCGGTCAGGCCGAATTCCTGCAAGAGGCGGCGCACCAGCGCGGGCGACGTGTCATGCGCGATTTCCAGGCGCACCGCATCGCCAAAGTGGCGGGTGGACAGTTCGCCCTGCAGTGCCTCGCGCAGGTCGGTAATCTCATCTTCCGACACGAACAGGTCGGAATTGCGCGTGACGCGGAATTGGTAGCAACCGTGCACGTCGATCTGCGGGAACAGCTCGTGCACGAAGCCCTGCATGAACGACGACAGCAGCACGAACCCATACGGATAGCCCGACAGCTCCGGCGGCATCTGCACCAGACGGGGCAGGGCGCGCGGTGCCTGCACGATGGCGAGCTCGGCTTCGCGGCCGAAAGCGTCCTTGCCAGAGAGCTCGATGATGAAGTTCAGGCTCTTGTTGAGCACGCGCGGGAAGGGGTGCGCCGGGTCCAGCGCCATCGGCGTCAGGACGGGCACCAGCTCGTGCTGGAAGAAGCTGCGGCACCAGGCACGCTGGGCTTCATTCCAGTTGGTGGTCATGTGGAAGAAGACGCCTTCCTTCTCCAGAAGGGGCAGGATCTCGTCTTGCAGCATGGCATACTGCTGCGTGACCAGTTGCCGTACCTGATCCGTCACCACGCCAAACGCCTGCTGTACCGACAGGCCATCGGGGGTGAGAGACGACGGGTTGTCGCGCATCTGTTCCTTCAACCCGGCAATACGGATCTCAAAGAACTCATCCAGATTGCTCGACACGATGCAGATGAACTTCAGCCGCTCCATGAGCGGCACGCCAGGGTCGGCCGCCTGGGCCAGCACACGGGCGTTGAATTCAAGAATGCCCAGTTCGCGATTGAGCAGATCGCCCGCGGGCAATGTCGACATGTTCTGTTCCAGCGAATGACTATCCGGCCACTTTTTCATATTCTGGTGTCAAATTTGTGACACATTTGAATTGTCACGTTGACGACACAATGGAGACATATTTTGTGGCGCAGCGCTTCGAATCACAATCCCTAAAAACGCCCATCGCGTTTCAACCCGTTTTCCATTCATGAGTCCCACACCCCGTCTGCTGGCCGCTGTCGACATGGGCTCCAACAGCTTTCGGCTGATGATCGGCCGCGTCGACGAAACCGTTACTGCCAATGGCACCAGCAGCAGCCAGATCTTCCAGGTCGATGCCCTGCGCGAGCCGGTGCGTTTGGCCGCCGGGCTTACGCAAGATAAATACCTGGATCAACCCGCACGCCGTCGTGGCGTTGATGCACTGCGCCGCTTTGGCGATCGCCTGCGCGATTTCTCGCCTGACCACGTGCGTGCGGTGGCCACCAACACGCTGCGCGTGGCCAAGAACGCGCAGGAGTTCTTGATCGAAGCGGAAGCTGCGCTCGGCTTCCCCATTGAAGTGATTGCGGGCCGTGAAGAGGCGCGCTTGATCTATCTCGGTGCATCGCACGATGCGCCTGCGTGCCAGGGCAACCGGCTGGTGGTCGACATCGGCGGCGGCTCCACCGAGTTCATCATCGGCAATGGCTACAAGCCCAAGCTGATGGAATCGCTCTACATCGGCTGCGTCTCGCACAGCCGTCATTTCTTCCCGAACGGCAACGTGGATGAGTACGCGATGAAGCAGGCCGAGCTGGCCGCGCGTCGCGAAATCCAGATTCTCGTGCAGCAGTACCGCACGGCCGGCTGGAACCAGGCCGTGGGCTCGTCGGGTACGGCGCGCGCGCTGGCGGAGCTGATCGAGCTTAACGGCTTTAACGACAAGAGCGAGAAGGGCAGCGCCCATGGCATCACCCGCGAAGGGCTGGAGCGCCTCAAGCGTGCGGTGATCAAGTCGGAGAACACCAACCGCCTGAAGTTGAGCGGCCTGAAGTCGGACCGCATTCCGGTGCTGCCGGGCGGCCTGTCGATCATGCTCGGCGTGTTTGCCGAACTCGATATCGACCGCATGGACGTGACCGACGGTGCGCTGCGCCTGGGCGTGCTGTACGACCTGCTCGGCCGCAGCCACCACGAAGACATGCGCACGGTGACGATCGAGCAGTTCATGCGTCGCTATAACGTTGATCGCTCGCAGGCCCACCGCGTGCGTGACGCGGCGACGGCGCTGCTGTCGCAGTTTCCCGATCCGCCCGATGAGCGCCGTGAAGACAATCTCGCACTGCTCGGCTGGGCCGCAAACCTGCACGAGATTGGCATGAGCATCTCGCACAGTGGTTATCACAAGCACTCGGCCTACATTGCCAGCCATGCTGATATGCCGGGCTTCTCCAAGACCGATCAGGCACGTCTGGCGACGCTGCTGCTGGGGCATGCGGGCAAGCTCGGCAAGCTGTCGGGCGGCGGTAAGTTCCTGGATTGGCGGATGCTGTTCAGCCTGCGTCTGGCCTTTGTGCTGTGCCGCCGGCGCGGTGCGATCCAGTTGCCGGGTCTGAAGGTGCGCCAGAGCGAGGGCGAACTCAACGAAGGCGGCTTTGAGGTGGAACTGCCGAAGGGTTGGATCGAGCAGAACCCGCTGGTCGAATACAGCCTCACGCAGGAAGCCGACGAGTGGCAGCGCATTGGCCGCCGCTACAAGGTGACTTACGTATAGCCCATCAGTGTTTCGGTACCTTGCGGTACCGATCCAAACAAAACGGCCCGGTCTTTCGAACCGGGCCGTTTTGCTTTGCTGCGGTGAGTGATCAGCCGCGCAGGAAGTGGCGTGCGTAGCGCGGGTTGATGTCCGACAGGCGCAGCAGCGTGAGGAAGTCGGCAACATTGAAGTCAGGATCCCAGGCCGGTGCGCCGCAAATGCGAGCGCCAAGGCGCAGGTAGCCCTTGACCAGTGCAGGCGGATCGACTTCCAGGTTCTGGTTCAGCTCATCCACTGGCAGCGGCACGCGCGGGAAGGCGTGGTACTCGATCGGTGCCAGCGAACCGTCGTCGACGAAGCTGCGGTAGAGGCTTGCGGCAAAGTGGCCGCCGTCACCCATCGACACGCTGGCGCAGCCCAGCATCGATTCGAAGCCATAGCGCTGCATGTATTCACCCAGGCCGGCCCACAGCGCCATGATGACGCTGCCCGAGCGGTAGTCGCGGTGCACGCATGAGCGGCCCAGTTCCACCATTTTCGGGCGCAGGTGCGTCAGGCGCACGAGGTCGAATTCGGATTCGGAGTACAGGCAACCGATCTGCTTGGCCGCGTCCGGGCGCAGCACGCGGTACGTGCCGACCACGCGCAGCGTCTTCTGGTCGCGCACGATCAGGTGATCGCACACGGCATCGAACATGTCGACGTCGAGTTCTGCATGGGCCGAGGGAAGGCGGGCGCCCATTTCCTCGGCAAAGACCTTGTAGCGCAGGCGTTGCGCTTCGGTCACTTCATCCTGGTGGCGCGCCCACGAAACGGCCAGAACAGGCTTGTCACGCGCCGGAACAGCGTCGGGTGAGCGAGGAAGGCCCCTCCGTGCGTTGCCTAGATTCAGGCTCGGCAGTGCGTCAATCAAAGGCTGGGTGGGCGTCGGCAGGTCTCGCATTCGTGCATCCCCAAGGGTGGATTTCGGGGCGATTCTAGAGACGCTGCATGACAGATCGGCGACAAAAGCAAGTCATTCGTGACTATTGCGTGAATTTTGCGTGGCGTTGTTGTGACAACGATGACGTGTCACACAAGATCCGGGTTGACCACGGCGCGTAGCACGGTCTGCGCTTCGTCTTCGCGCATGCGGCGGCAGAGCCACCACACGGCGGCTTTCTTCACGCTCCACTCCATCTCAACGCCCGCAATCAGCAGGCTGGCCAGGCGGCCGAGCCACGGCTGATGGCCGACCAGCAGCAGGTTGGTGCTCGAAGGCCAGTCGATGGCCGCGAGGATGGCACTGACGTCTGCTCCCGGGGCGATATCGGGCAGTGTCTGGAAATGCTCGGTGAGGGCGCGCGCAGTCTGCTGTGTACGCACGGCGGGACTGACCAGCACGCGCGTGTCCTCTGGCAGGCGGGGGCGTAGCCACGCGGCCATCTTCTCGGCCTGCTTTTCGCCACGTTTGGTCAGTTCACGTTGGAGATCGGTGCTGCGCTGGATGCGCAATGATGCGGCCACGTCTTCGGCTTCAGCGTGGCGCCACAGGATGAGGTTCATGGGGCAGTTCTGCGGGTGGTGCGAGATGGTGCTGATGCTGCGTTTATAGCACTACCGCGTGACACCATCTGCCGCCCAAACAAAAACGGCTCACGTGATGAACGTAAGCCGTTTTTGTTGACTGCCAAATTCTGGTCGGAGCGGAGAGATTCGAACTCCCGACCCACTGGTCCCAAACCAGTTGCGCTACCAGGCTGCGCTACGCTCCGAAGCCGGCGATTGTACCGCTTTTGCAACGAGCTGGTCAAATCAGAGTTCGGACGATCAATCCAAGCGCGACCACACCGGCAAATGCCGCAAATCCCTGCTGCAGTGCCGGCCCCGCCAGATGCTGGGCAAAGCGGCGCCCGGCCAGCATGCCGGTCAGCGCGCCCGCCGCAAACGGCAGCGCGATATGCCAGTCGACATGGCCGCCAATGGCCGAAGCCACCACGCCGGCGGTCGACACCAACGCAATCACCGCCAGCGACGTGGCGACGATCGTCTGCATGGGCAGGTCAGTCGCACGGCGCAGGGCCGGCACGATGACGAAGCCACCGCCGACGCCCAGCAGCCCAGACAGGAAACCTGCGCCCACGCCCGAGGCAGCCAGCGCCCGCGCACACGGCAGCGTCCAGACCAGTTTGGCTGTTGTGGTGTCGAGGTGGCAGGGCGGTGCTGCGCGCCGTGGTGCGTCTGACGCGGGCGTCACGGCGCGGGCTTGGCGGAACATGCGCACCGCCACGTAGGCGAGCACGACGGCAAACAGCAGCGTCAACGGTGCATTCGGCACACGATGCGCCACCCAGATGCCGAATGGCGACACCACCACGCCGCACAGTGCCATCAGGCCCGCGGCCTTGTAGCGGACCTTGCCTTCACGCAGGCCGAGCATCGCACCCAGCCCCGCCGACAGGCCCACCGCCAGCAGCGCGATCGGCGCAGCCTCCGGCACCGACAAATGCAGCCCAAAGATCAGCAGCGGCACCGCGACGATGGCACCACCCGCACCCGTGAGCGCCAGGATGAGCCCAACCACCGAACCCAGCCCCGCGCTGATGATCCAGCCAGTTTCTACCGGAGACATGCTTAGCGTCCTGCTGGCGTGGTCGGCCGTGCCAGCCATTCGCGGCCCTTGAGCAGCGCATTCCAGTACAGCCAGGGCAGCAGCGTCTTCTTGAGCCACCAGGCGGACTTGCGCGCCACCGTCGGCATTAGCGGGAACGTTGGCAGTAGCTTGCCGCCGTAGCCGAACTCGGCCAGTACGACCTTGCCGCGCTCAACGGTGAGCGGGCAAGCGCCGTAGCCGTCGTAGCGCGTGGGCAATGGCTGGCCTTCGCGATGGGCGAGCAGGTTCTCCGCAACAACGACGATCTGCTTGCGTGCCGCGGCTGCCGTCTTGGCGTTGGGCGTGGAGCTGGCGTCGCCAAGCGAGAACACATCGGCATGGCGCACGTGCTGCAGCGTAGCGGGGTCGACCTCGCACCAGCCGGCGGCGTCGCCCAGGCCGCTTTCGGCAATGAAGGCGGGTGGCACCTGCGGCGGCACCACGTGCAGCATGTCGAACGGCTTGGCGGAGCGGACGACTTCGCCGGCGGCATTCTTGTGCTCGAACCAGGCCATGCGTGCGGGGCCGTCGACTGCCACCAGTGTGGAGCCGAATGCCAGCTTGGCGCGATAGCGCTCCACGTAACGCATCAGCGGCGGCACGAAGGCCTCGACGCCGAACAGCGCTGCCCCGGCAAGGTTGAACTCTACGTTGACGCGATCGAGTACACCTGTGCGCTGCCAGTGGTCGCACGCAAGGTACATCGCCTTTTGCGGCGCCCCAGCGCATTTGATCGGCATGGCCGGTTGCGTGAACAGCGCACGGCCCGAGCGCAGGCTGCGCACCAAGGACCACGTGTACGGTGCCAAATCGAACCTATAGTTGGACGTAACGCCGTTCTGGCCGAGCGACGCTTCCAGGCCTTCGATGCGCTCCCACGCGAGGCGCAACCCCGGACAGACGATCAACTGGCGGTAGGCCAGTGTCTGGCCGTTGTCGAGGTGCACGCGGTGCGCATCGGCATCAACGCGCGTAGCTGCTGCGCGAATCCGCGGCACGCCGGCTGGGAGCAGTGAATCGGTCTGCCGTGCCGTGGCCTTGGCGTCGAATGCGCCGCCACCCACCAGCGTCCATGCCGGCTGGTAGTAGTGCACGTCAGACGGCTCGACGATGGTGATGCCGAGCTGCGGGCGACGTCGGCGCAGGCTGGCTGCCACGCCAATGCCGGCAGCACCGCCGCCAAGGATGAGCACATCACAGTCGACGGCAGGCGTGGACGCGGGCAGGGAAGGGGATTCGGTATGCATGCAAATTCAGTTGGGGCTGCCGGGCAAACCGGCCAGTGCTTCGATGAGGGGCACGGCGTTGACGTATCGCAAGCCGCTGCCAAGCAAGACGACCTATCTGACGCTCTTCAGAACTTTGCCGCAGTACAGCGCAGACAGCGTCTGCATGATCTGGATGACCTCGAAGCTGGCCAGCCGGTAGTAGATGTACTTGCCTTCGCGGCGTGTGCTGACGAGGCCCTCGTCGCGCAGCACGCCCAACTGTTGCGACAGGCTGGGCTGGTGCAGACCGACCAGCGCTTCCAGCTCGCCAACATTGCGTTCGCCCTGCGTGAGCTGGCAGAGCAGCAGCAGGCGGTCTTCATGCGCCATGGCCTTGAGTACCGCGCATGCCTGGGAAGCAGAGTCGCGCAGCATGGAGATGGCCGCTTCGGGAAGCGGCACAACGTCGGTCGGGTCGGTCGTCGGGTCAGTCATCGGGGCGCGGTGCATGTTGTTCTGCCGGTCGCTCGGTTCGGCGCTATTGGCAGACAGAATATCTGGCGATATTCTATAAAAATATAGATTGTTTGCGGAAGCCCCATCATGCAAGCCCAGATCGAACCGTTTTTTGATGTCGACACGTGCACCATGACCTACGTGGTCCACGCCGGGCCCGGTACGCCGTGCGCTGTGATCGACTCGGTACTTGATTACGACCCGAAATCCGGTCGCACGCGCACGCTGTCTGCCGACCGCGTGGCGGCCTTCATCGAAGCGCACGGGTTGCGCGTCGAATGGCTGCTGGAGACGCACGCCCATGCCGATCACCTGTCGGCTGCACCGTACCTGCGGAGCCGCTTTGGCGGACGCATCGCCATCGGCGAGCGCATTCGCGTGGTGCAGGGCGTGTTCAAGCCGATCTTCAACCTGGAGCCGTCATTCCAGCTCGACGGTTCGCAGTTTGATCATCTGTTCGCGCCGGATGAGATTTTCCACATTGGTGAACTGGAAGCGAAGGCGCTGGCCGTGCCGGGCCATACGCCGGCGGATATGGCCTATCAGGTGGGAGATGCCGTGTTCGTTGGTGACACGCTCTTCATGCCCGACGTGGGCACAGCGCGCTGCGATTTCCCCGGCGGTGATGCGGGCACGCTGTACCGGTCGATTCGCCGTCTGCTCGACTTGCCGACCGACACGCGGCTCTACATGTGCCATGACTACCCGCCCGCAGGCCGTGAGGCCACCTGCCATACCACCGTGGCAGAACAGCGCCGCGCCAACATCCACGTGCGTGATGGCGTGACACAGGATGATTTCGTGCAGATGCGCACCAAGCGCGACGCCACGCTGGGCATGCCCACGCTGATGCTGCCGTCCATCCAGGTCAACATCCGCGCGGGCGCGCTGCCGCCGGCTGAACACAATGGCGTGCGGTATCTGAAGATTCCGCTCAACGCGCTGTAGTTCGTGCGGCAGGCCGCAATAGAAAAACGCCCTTCGAAGTTGACCTCGAAGGGCGTTTTGCTTTGCGACGCTTGGCCGTCCATCGCGTTGCGCGGGTTGCCGTCATCTGGATTTCGACAACTCGTGTGAGTCTGGCCAACGCAGCCACAGCGAGGATGGTCCTGGCTGGCGCTTCTGCGCGACAATCTCGCCATCTGCCGACCTCAGCAGCAAGGAGCCCGCCATGTCCATCCTGATATTGGGTTTGCTGATCTTCCTGAGCGTGCATTCCGTTCGCATTGTTGCGGAGGGATGGCGCAAGGTGCGGATTGCCCGGATGGGTGAGAAGGGCTGGAAAGGTGCGTACTCCATCGCCTCCATCGTCGGACTGGCGCTGGTCATCTGGGGATACGGTATCGCGCGGCATGCGCCGCTCGTGCTGTGGACTCGGCCAGCGTGGGCGCCCCATCTCGCGGGCTTGCTGACACTGGCGGCGTTCATCCTCTTTGCGGCGGCGTACGTTCCGGGTAATCACTTCAAGGCTTGGGTCCGGCATCCGCAGGCGCTTAGCGTGGTGCTATGGGCGCTGGCGCATTTGCTGGCAAATGGCACGTTGCATGCGGTCGTGTTGTTTGGCGCTTTCCTTATCTGGGCGCTGGTCGATTTCGCGGCCGCGCGTCAGCGGGATCGCGTGGAAGGCGTGGTTTATCCCGACGGAGTGCTTGCACGCGATGCGATTCTCGTTGTGATTGGTGTTGTCGCCTGGGGCGCGTTTGCGTTTTATCTCCACGCACGCTGGATTGGCGTGAACCCGATGGGGTAGTCAATCGAATCGCGCTGCCAGGTCGTGTAACTGCTGAGCGGTGACCGTGGCGCCCCCACACACCACCACTGCAACACTGGAGGCTGCCTTGAGCGCAGGGTGCCCGCAATCCAGCGCCGCCAATGCTGCCCCGCAGGCCGGCTCGACCACGACGCGGTGCTCGTCAAGAAACCGGAGCGCCGCCTTCACCGCCTGCGCATCTGATACCACGACGTTGTAGATCTCGCGGCGGGCTGCCCATTCAAGCGCGCCGTCGCACGGCCGCTTGGCACCCAGCGAGGTGGCCACGCTCGAAATGGTCGATAGCTCGACGGGTTTGCCTTGCGCGATTGAACGCGCGAAGCAGTCGGCTCCCTCCGTTTCCACGGCGACGACAGGCACGTCGGACCACCCGTTGCGTTGCAGCCCTTCCATCACGCCGCACAAGAGCCCACCCCCGCCGACGGCGAGGAGGATTGCGCCGGGCTTGTGTCCGGATGCCGCCATCTCGTCCACCAGTGAGGCGTGTCCCTGCCAGATGACCGGATCGTCGAATGGGTGCACGAAGGCGTCGCCCGGGCCGATCAGGGACTGTGCAAACGCATGCGCTTCTGCCCACGCGGCGCCATGCACGATCAGCCCTGCGCCTTCCTGGCGGATCAGGTCGCGCGCCCGTTGCGGTGTGCTTTCCGGCACCACGACCGCGACGGGAACACCGAGCTTGCGCCCGCAATAGGCCACCGCAATCCCCGCATTGCCGCCGGAAGATGAGACGAACCGTTGCGCACCCGCCGCACGCTGCGCCTCGCACAGGGCACCGATGCCGCGCAGCTTGAACGAGCCGGACGGCTGCGCGGCGTCCATCTTCAGCCACACCGGTTTGCCAAGCTGCCGTGAATAGGGTTGGGACTGTACGTAAGGCGTGTGGATGTGGAGCGTCATGTCTGGTCGTGATGTGCAGCAACGCATGTTCAAGGAAACACCCATCCTAGGCATTCATGGCTATGCATACAAATGCTTTATAGGCGGATTTGCTATGCTTGATAGGTATGGGTAAGAGCGTGCCGAATCGATATGCGGAACATTGAACTACGCCACCTTCGCTACTTCATTGCGGTCGCGCAGGCTGGCAGCGTGGTGGCGGGCGCGCGGGCCATCGGCATCGTCCAGCCCGCCTTGTCGCGGCAGATCCTTGAGTTGGAAGCCGCCATTGGCACGCCGCTGCTGGCGCGCAAGGCGAGGGGCGTGCAGTTGACCGCCGCCGGCGAGAGTTTTCTGCGTGACGCCCGGCAACTGCTGGCTGATCTGCAAACCGGGCGCGATCGCGCCTTGCGTTGCGCTGCAGGTCAGCTCGGTGAACTGCACCTGGGTGTGCTGCCGAACTATCTCAGCGCAACCGTTGTGACGAACGTGCTGCAGGCATTTCGCGCCGCGTGCCCGGAGGTCAAGGTTTCGGTGGCGCCGATGCTTTCTGCAGAGCAGGCTACCGCCATTGCGCGCAAGCAGATCGACGGCGGCATCATGGCCTGGCGCCGTGATGAGGCACCGCATCTGTCCGGTATTGCGCTGTTGAGCGACCGCTTTGTCCTGGCCATGCCCGCAGCGCAAGCTGCTCATCACAAGGCGCCGAAGCGGCTGGCCGACGTGGCGGATCAACCGTTCGTGTGGTTCGATCCGGAGCGCTCCTCCGCGCACCATCGCTTCTTGATGCAGCAATGTGAGCGCGCCGGCTTCGCGCCGCGCGTGGCCCAGATCGGCAGCGACATCCCAACCGTGGTGGGTCTTGTGGCGGCGGGCATGGGGTGTGCGTTTGTGCCGGAGAGCCTGTCTGCCCTGTGTCCGCCCACGGTGCAGCTCGTGCCGTTGCGAGAGGTGTCCGATCGCTTCGATGTGGAGTTCACCTTTGACGAAGACGCGGCGACGCCCGTTGTGATGCGATTTGCACAAGCGTTGCGGGAGGTGGTTGGCCGTAGAGGGCGTACACGCCGGGTCCAACCCGCGCGCTAGCGGCCGTTTGCCACGTATTTTCTGACCGGACGGATCGGGCCTTATCAGCGTGCCTGGCGTCTTGTAGATTCATAGGGTGTTAACGAGCGCGAGTGGGTGCTGTGGTGGGCGTTGCAGCCACCCGCTGGCTCCAACCGGAACAACACGCATGAAACATGTCACCTTGCCCGACGGCGAGCGCGTGCCAGCGCTCGGGATGGGAACGTGGAATATGGGCGAGAGCCGCGCCGCACGCGCCGAGGAAATCGCCACGCTGCGCCTGGGGCTTGACCTCGGCCTGCGCCTGATCGATACGGCGGAAATGTATGGCGATGGCTTGTCCGAAGAGATGATCGGCGAGGCGATTGCCGGGCGTCGCGACGAGGTGTTTCTCGTCAGTAAGGTCTATCCGCACAACGCCAGCCGGCGGGGTGTTGCAGCCGCGTGCGAGCGCAGCCTGCGCCGGCTTGGCACCGATCGCATTGACCTGTACCTGCTGCACTGGCGCGGCAGCGTTCCGCTGGAAGAGACCGTGCAAGGTCTGCAGGCCCTGCAGCGCGAGGGCAAGATTCGCCACTACGGTGTGAGCAATCTCGACCTCTCGGATATGGAGGAACTTTGGGACGTGCCCGGTGGCGATCAAGTTGCGGTCAACCAGCTGCTCTACAACCTGGGCCGGCGCGGTATCGAATGGGATTTGCTGCCGTGGCTGCGCGAACGCCGTGTGCCCGTGATGGCGTATTCCCCCATCGAGCAGGCGCAACTGGCACGTCACCCGAAGCTGGTGCGGCTTGCGCAGGAATGCGGCATGACGCCGGCACAGGTAGCGCTGGCGTGGTTGCTGGGGCGCGACGACATCATCGCCATTCCCAAAACCAGCCGCCGCGAGCGCTTGCGCGAGAACTTTGGTGCGCTGGAGCGCGAACTGACGTCCGAGCAATTGGCCGAGCTGGATCGTCTCTTTCCGCCGCCGAAGGGGCCGCGGCCGCTGGAGATGCTGTAAGCCGCGTTAGCGGCGTGTCGCGGGCTTAGCGCGACTTCGCCTGGTAACGGGCGTAGTCGACATAGCTTGTGAGATAGACACGCGCCTTGTCGCGGGTTTCTTGCGTGACACGGTCAGCCGCTTTGCGGGCACCGGACGAACTCATCTGCGCGCTGAGATGGTCGCGGAAGGCATCGTGCATGGCTTGCAGATCGTCTGCGCATGCGTCCAATGCAGATGACACTACAGCCTTTGTCTGTGCGTTGCCGGGCACGCCGTCATCAGCGCGGCGTTGGGTGCAATCCATGTACTTGATGCGTAGTGCTATCCAACCGCTATCGGCACTGGCCGTGCTGTCCGTTTTGGTTTGATCAGGAAGCTGCTGTTGCGGTGGCGTGGACGAACCACATGCGCCAAGCAGCGCCAGCAGGACAAGGGACGGGGCGTAGAGGGCTTTTTTCATGGCATGAACTGTATGCCGCGAGCGATTCTCGCACCACCCGTGGTCTTCCCGGCAAGTCGACCATCGCTCACGCCATTAACATTTGGAAACGACTTCGTTGTGAGGCGCGCGTCGCAACGTTTCTCTGCGGCATCTCAAGGTGGCAACAGGGCGGCGTGAGCCGCCGTCAAAACTTCGCGGCTCAATCCGTCTAGCAATGCGGATGCCGCCCGCGCGTACTGCCAGTGCAGCGGCACATCCAGCGGCGTGTCGGGCACCAGTTCAACCAGTGTGCCCGCCTTGAGGTGCGACGTGATCAGCGTCTGCGGATGCAGACCCCATCCCATGCCAGCAACTGCGGCCGCCACAAAGGCCTGAGGCGAGGGCAGCATGTGCCGGGGCAGTTCGACATGCCGGTGGCACAGACGCCGTGCCCAGCGCGCCTGCAGCTCGTCTTTGGTGTTGAACAGCAGGCTGGGGGCGCGGGCCAAGCTGCCGGCGCCGACCCCGTCCGCGAAATGGCGTTGCACGAACGCCGGACTGGCGGCCGCAAGGTAGCGCATGGAGCCCAACGGCCGGCTATTGCAACCGGCAGCCGGGCGAGCCGTAGCGGTTACAGCGGCCAGTACGGCGCCGCTGCGCAGCCATTCGGTGGTGTGGTCCTGGTCGTCCACCGCCACCTCCATCAGCACCGGGTGTTCAGCACCGAAGGCCGCAATGGCCGGGGCAAGCCACGTGGCCAGGCTGTCGGCGTTTACGGCGATGGGTAGCGGCACCCGCGCAATGCCCTCCGGCGCCAGCACGGGCAGTGCGCCTTGCAACTCCTGTTCGAGCAGCCGAACGCGGTCGACGTGTTGGCAAAGCTGTCGCCCCGTCTCCGTTGCCCGGCAGGGTTGGTCGCGCACCACCAGTGCGCAGCCCACGCGTTCTTCCAGCAATCGAATGCGCTGTGAAATCGCCGATGGCGTGACATGGAGTGCACGCGCAGCGCGTTCAAAGCTGCCTTCCCGAACGACGGCAGCCAATGCAGAGAGGGCGGCGTAATCCAGCATGGGTTAAGTAAAACTGAATTGAATGAAGTAAGGATAGTTTGTCTTCATTGCTTGGCGCAGGCAAGCTGCATGCATGGACACCTTGCTGACTCCCACTTCGCTGGCGCTATCTGTCTCCCTTCAGGGCTTGGTCCTGAGCCTGGGGCTGATCGTCGCCATTGGCGCGCAGAACGCGTTTGTATTGCGCCAGGGGCTGCGCCGTGAGCATGTGGGCAGCGTGGTGCTGTTTTGCGCGGTGGCAGACGCGTTGCTGTTGACGGCCGGCGTCATGGGCATGGCTCAGGCGCTGGGCGAGCGCCCTGGGCTTGCCAATGCAATGGCATTGGCCGGCGCCGCGTTTCTGGCGGTGTATGGGTGGCGGGCGCTGCAACGTGCACGACACGCTAGTCAATTGCGAGCGTCAGAGGGCGGTGACGGCTTGAGCCGGGGCGCTGCGCTGGCGCAGGCGGCAGCCTTTACGCTGCTCAACCCCCACGTCTACCTCGATACGGTGTTGCTGGTCGGCAGCATTGGCGCCCAGCAGCCGGCGGCATTGCGTGGCTGGTTCGTCGCGGGCGCAAGTTCAGCCAGTGCGTTCTGGTTTGTGTTGCTGGGGTTCGGCGCACGCTGGCTGGCGCCATGGTTTGCGAAGCCGCGCGCGTGGCAGGTGCTGGATGGCCTGATCGGCACGACCATGCTTGTGCTGGCTGCGCTGTTGCTGCGTCATGCCTTCATGGGGATCTTTGGCTGATCAGATCGGCTGGTGTGTTTGCTCCGGTGCTGCAGGCGCAGCGCGTAAGTCTCCGGAGTAATGTTGTCGTCAGAAAAACGGGCGGCAAACTGTCGCCTGCCGCCCTGATTTGCGCGTGAGTTGGCTGTGCCGCCTCAGCGCTTGACGCTGCGGAAGACGGCCAGCGTGTCGTCATCGTGGAAGCTCGGATTCGCCAACACGTCCTTGCGCACGGTCACGCTCTTGAGATCCGGTGACGCCGCGGCCACGGCATCGGAGTAGTACCGAGCGTCTGGGTTAGCGCCTGCCTGGATCAGCGCACGCACGCAGTCGGCGTTGCCAACCAGTGCGGCGGATGCCAGCGGGACCGGCGCATCGCCCGACGTCTTCATCCATGCCACCGAGTTGAGGTCAGTGCCCGGCTTGAGAAGCAGCTTGATGCGCTCGCCGGCTTGCGGGTCGGGCTTGCGACGCAAGTCGACGTGGCGTTCGCAAACATAGTTCAGCGCGGTGGCGCCAGATTTGGAGCGCGCACCTACGTCGATACCAGCCCCGATCAGCAGCTTCGTCGCATCCAGGTTGCCTGCGGCCATGCCCATGAGTGCGGTTTCCCCATTCTGGTTACGCAGATTCGGGTTGGCGCCGGCGTTCAGCAACAGACGCATGATTTCCAGGCTCGGGGCGTTGAGACGCAGGCCCGATGCCTGCAGCAGCGGTGTGTTGTTGCCGTCGTTGTTCAGCGCGTTGACGTTGGCTCCGGCCGCAATCAGCGCCTTGACGATGCGCAGGTTTTGCGGCGAAGCCTTGCCGTTGGTGTCGATGCCCGAGATGGCGTAGACCAGCGGCTGATTGCCCAGATCACGATAGACAGGGATCTCCAGATCGTTCTTCTGCGTGAGCAGGAGGTCGACCAGGTCGGCATCGTTGTTCGAGATGGCTACCGCCAGGGCGGACATGCCTTGTGGGCCGTCGTACTCGGCCGGCTGCGCGCGGTGCGCACGCGCGCCCTTGGCCAGCAGGTCGCGGATGGCCGCCAGTTTCTTTTCGTTGGGCTTTTGCTCGTACTGCTCGACCGTGGCGGCCAGTTTGTCGTCCAGCGAGGCGGGCTTGGCCTGCGTGGTCGGCGGTGCGAGCAGGGCGCAACCAGCCAGCAGGCATGCTGCGGTTTTCGCTGCTGTCGTTTTGGGGTGGAGTCGCTTCAAGATGGATGAGCTTGGTTGATTGGCTGTGTGCGCCTCCAGATCATTTGCGGCGCGGTCGCGATTATCGCACTGCTGTTCCAGTTGGTACATTAACAATGGGAAACAATGACGCCATGGTTTGCAACCATCAATCACGTGACTGTCCCGATTGGTACGTGCTGACGAAGATGCTGGGCAGAGGCTGTGAGCGGTGGCCAGACTCAAGCTGGTTGTTGGGCTGCTCAACAACCACACATTCCCTCGACATTCCTCCGCGAAGAATTCCTTCTGACTGTTCATTTATGTCACAATTGACAATTGCATCAGTTATGATTAAATTGCGAATGCTCGCGGCGGGGCTGGGGCTAACAACGGGCTGCCGTTGTACAGCGAAGTGCGTCCGATAGCGCGCGTGGTTTAGTTGCCGCGTCAACCTGCGACCGTACGTGCGAGCCTTGTTCGAGGTGCTTATGGATCATTTCGAGAGCTTGCGGCTCTTTCGTACGATCGTCGAAGTTAGAAACTTCAGACGCGCGGGGCAGATGCTTGGGGTATCGCCGGCTGTCGTTTCAAGGGCGATCACTTCCCTGGAAGAGCGGCTCGGCGCGCGCCTCTTCCACCGGTCGACAAAGCAGTTCTCGCTGACGGACGCGGCCCACCGCTTCTATGACGGATGCTGCCGTGTGCTCGACGATCTGGATTGCCTGGAATCCGACGCACGCAGCCAGGGGCATCTGCCGGTTGGCGTATTGCGGCTCGTTGCGCATACGACCGCAACGTCGGGGTGGCTTGCGCCGCTGGTGGCATCGTTCAAGCGCCAGAACCCGAACGTCATGGTTGAGGTGACCTTGGTGGAGGGCACCGTCGATCTGGCAACCGAGGGCTACGACATCGGCTTGGTATTGCCGTTCATGTTGGCCACCGACCTGGCGGTGACGCGGCTGCTGCATCGCCTGCCGTTGGCCATCGTGGCGACACCGCACTACCTGGACGCGCGTGGGCGCCCGTGTCACCCGGCCGATCTGGCTGACCATGTCTTCGTCACCGTACCGCCGCACCAGCACAAGCCCATTGTGACGTTCCGCACCGATGGGGCACCGCTGGTGGTTCCGCTGCGCTACGAAATTGCCTCGAACAACGCCGCATTCAACCGTGAAGTCGTACTGGCCGGACTCGGCATGGGGCTGTTGCCATTGGCACTGGTGGAAGACGATCTGCGCGAAGGGCGCCTCGTCCGCTTGGTGGGTGAACACGACATCCTGGATACCGCAGCGGAGGTTCGCCTCGCCTACATGAGCCGGACGATGGTGCCGGCCAAAGTCAGGGCCTTCATCGACCACGCCGTCGCGTACTTTGAGGAGCGGTGAGATGCGGGGACCATCTTCTCGGGCGAGCACCGTTGCCTATTGCGAACAGTGCAGCGTCCATCACCAAGGGAGCACGCACGGTGCGAAAACGCTGATGTCCACCCTGATACGGCGCCAGGCCTGGCTATGGGGGCTTGTTGCGCTGGCAATGGGTGGGCTCATGTGGGCACTGCGGCCGGTGCTGACGCCGTTCCTGCTGGGCGCACTCATTGCCTACATGCTGCAGCCGGGTGTGGAGTGGTTGGCGCGACACCGCGTGCCCCGCTGGCTCGCTGCGCTGGCGATGATCTTGTGCTTTGCGGCGCTGGCGGCGCTGCTCGTCACGCTCATGTTCGCTGTCGTCCAGACTGAAGGTCCGCAACTCCAGGCAAAAATTCCTGTGCTGCTTGCCAACCTGAATGCATGGCTGCAGCCAAAGCTGGCTGTTCTGGGGCTTGGCGTCGACCTGGATTTGGCGCATCTGCGCGATCTGCTGTCCGCGCCGCGCTCTGGTGGTGATGGCAACGCTGTTCTCGCCATCTGGCAATACCTGCGCACCAGCGGCAATGCGATGTTGACCGTGGTGGGTAACGTGGTGCTGGTCCCGCTGGTGCTCTTCTACCTGCTCTACGACCGGCACCAGATGTTTCGGCGCATGGAAAGCCTGATCCCCCGTCGGTGGCTTGCCCAGACGCGGGCGTTCGTCATCGACATTGACCGGATGCTGTCGCAATACTTGCGCGGGCAGCTTCTCGTGATGGTCGTGTTGGCCGCGTTCTACCCCATCGCCTTGACGCTGGCGGGCTTCGACATTGCGTTGCCGCTGGGCTTGTTCACGGGCTTGGCGGTGTTCATTCCTTATGTCGGATTTGCCGCTGGCCTGGCGCTCGCCATGTTGGCCGCCGTGCTGCAGTTTGGCGATCTGTATGGCATCGGTGCCGTTGCTGTGGTGTACGGCCTGGGTCAGATTCTAGAAAACGTCTTCCTTACGCCGCGCCTGATTGGCGAGCGCATTGGCCTGCACCCGTTGGCCGTGATCTTTGCGCTGCTGGCCTTTGGCCACCTGTTCGGATTCTTTGGGGTGCTGCTGGCGTTGCCTGCCAGCGCCATTCTTGCGGCGGCGCTACGGGCGTTGCGTCACCGCTATCTCGCGAGCGCGCTCTATCAAGCCTGATTAACACACCCTCGCCGAGTGCTGCGAGGGCTCATGCAGGGGTTGCGGCGCCGCCGTCCTTGAACATCGGCAACGGCAGTTGCGCGATTCTTTCCGCTTCAACGCGCTTGATGCCCAGTGCCTGGAGCACGAAGACGGCCGCACGTTCGGCCAGGTGCTCCACCCGAACGGCCGCTGCTTGGTGGCCGCGCCCCGGGCGTGCGGCAGCCGTCGCAAAGTGCAACTCGGCCGCAACACCGGCAAGCACGGTGCCAATCACTGAAAGCACGCTTGGCAACGGATCTGCCACGACGAACCGCTTGGCAGCGAGCCCGCGGTGGCTGTCGCGTAGCAGGCGCAAGCCAAGGCTATGTGTCAGGGCGCGGGTAGAGACACCTTCGCGCATCAGCAACCGGCCCCAGACCGGCTCACGCTGCGCCCGCAGCAAGGTGTGACGGACGGAGATTGCAATGATCTCGGCCGGATCCGTCAAGCCATGCGCCGCCCCATCCAGCCGGTCAGCGAAGTCTTCAAACGCCCAGTCGATGAGGGCGGCGAAGAGCCCTTCCTTCGATTCGAAGTGGTTGTAGAACGAGCCGAAGCCCACATCGGCGGCTTCGGTGATCTCGCTGATGGCAACGCGCTCGATGCTTTTTTCAGACAGCAACAACAACGCGGCGTGAAGCAGGCGCGTCCGTGTTTCTTCTTTGCGACGCGTGCCGCGCCGCTGGTGGCGGCCTTCGGCCACGCGATTCATGAGGTTCCGCATAGGGGTCTCGATTGGTGTCTTCAATGGCGATGATAGTGGCTTGCGTCATAGTTGACAATATTATCAGTTATGAGTTTAATGTCGTCCGTGGGGTCGATCGGGGCGAATTGCCCTGAGTTAGGACGCGGTGATGGGGCAAGCACCCGGCGACAAAGGCCAGAGAGCCGTCCGCCATGGCTTGCCAGCTGAATGCAGCACATTTGCCGAGAAGTGGTTCCTGAACGCCGTGGAGACCGGCGACTTGCGTACCCGACATCCGAGTTCCGTTATGCGTTACCCGAGAGCTGATCGCGCAGAAGCGGCGCGGCTCCGGAATGCGCGTGACCCCTTGTTCGTTAGGCCATCACTTGCTTGGAAACATCGTGAAATATCCCGGTCGTCAAGCGCGAACGACAGCGCGCCCCCAACTGTCCGTCGTCGGGCGTTCCAAACGCGCGCCTGTTGTCATTGCCGCCTGCTGCGCTGTGTTGCTGGCGGGCTGTCACCACAGTGAAACCCTGGTCGCAGCACCCAAGCCGGTCGTTGCGCTGACGCTGCATCCGGACGGCAACGCCGTTGCGAACACATTGCCCGGGCAGGTGCAGGCGCGGTACTCCACGCCGCTGTCGTTCCGTGTGGGCGGCAAGGTGGTCGAGCGCCGCGTGCGTCTGGGCGATACCGTCAAGGAAGGGCAGGTGCTGGCGATGCTGGATCAGGCAGATCTGCGCAACGATCTGGCCAATGCCCGCGCGCAACTGGAAGCCGCAGAACATCGGTTGGTCTTCGCCAAGCAACAGCTTGACCGTGACCGCGCGCAGTCGCAGGCGAACCTGATTGCGCCGGCACAGATGGAGCAGACGCAGGACGCCTACGCTTCCGCGCTTGCGCAACGCGATTCCGCACGGGCACAAGCCACCCTGGTGGGCGATCGCCTGCGCTACGCCACGCTGGTGGCGGACCACGACGGCGTCATCACGTCGGAGGATGCCGACACCGGCCAGAACGTCCAGCCTGGCCAAGCGATCTATCACCTCGATTGGACGGGCGACGTCGACATCGTTTGCGATGCACCGGAGCGTGCGCTGTCCTCACTCACCGTTGGCAGCACGGCGCGCGTGAGCCTGCCGGCTGTGCCGTCGCAAACCTTTGAAGCACGCGTGCGCGAGGTGTCCCCCGCGGCCGATCCGCAAAGCCGTACGTGGCGCGTCAAGCTGTCGCTCGCGGCGCCAAGCGCTGCGGTGCGCATGGGCATGACCGCCAATATCGCTTTCGATGCCAAGGGCGATGCGGTGGCTGCGCATCCGTTCAAGCTGCCGGTGACCGCACTGTTCCACCGCGGCGAAGAGCCTGCAGTCTGGGTGGTGCGCGCGAACACAGATATCTTGGAACTGCGCCCGGTCACCATCGCGCGTTACGACGAACGCAGCGTGCTAGTCGCTTCCGGCTTGCGCGATGGCGATCGCGTGGTGATGCAGGGCGTGCATGCCGTCAACGCCGGGCAACACGTGCAAGTGGTTGCGCCCCTGCACCCTGAGGACTTTGCATCATGAGCGGGGGTGATCGCGAAATCGCGCAGGGCACCGAGCAGGTGGCGACGCCTGCATCCCCGGCGGACGAAGGCGGCTTCAACCTGTCGGCATGGGCACTGCGCCACCAGCAGCTGGTGATCTTCCTGATCGGGCTGGCGACGCTGTTTGGCGTCATTGGCTACACGCATCTTGCGCAGTCAGAAGATCCGCCGTTCACGTTCCGGACGATGGTGATCCAGACGTACTGGCCGGGCGCCACCGCGCGCGAAGTGCAGGAGCAGATCACCGATCGCATCGGGCGCCAGCTCCAGGCCGCGCCGTATGTCGACAACATCAAGAGCTATTCGCGCCCTGGTGAGTCGATGATCTTCTTCGCCATGAAGGACTCCGCCCCCGTCAAGGACGTGCCGGAGACCTGGTATCAGGTGCGCAAGAAGGTGGGCGATATTCGCGCGAACTTGCCAAAGGGCACGGTCGGGCCGTTCTTCAATGACGAGTTCGGTGACGTCTACACGAATATCTACGCGCTGGAAGGCGACGGTTTCTCGCCCGCGCAACTGCACGATTACGCGGACAAGCTGCGCACCGTGCTGCTGCGTGTGCCTGGCGTCGCCAAGGTGGACTACGTTGGTGATCCGGCTGAACACGTCTTCATCGAAATCTCCAACGCGCAGCTGACGCGGCTTGCCATCACGCCGCAGCAGATCGCGCAGGCCATCGACGCACAGAACACCGTGGCACCGGTCGGCACGATCACGACCGCTGACGACCGCGTATTCGTGCGGCCCACGGGCGCGTTCAAGGATGTGCAGGCGCTGTCCGACATGCTGATCACCGTGAACAAGCGCACGTTCCGGCTGGGTGACATCGCCAAGATCACGCGCGGTTATGACGACCCGCCCGTCACGCAGATGCGCACCAACGGCCATGCCGTGCTGGGCATCGGCGTCACGATGCAGAAGGGCGGCGATGTGATCGATCTCGGCAAGGCGCTCGACGCTACGGCGGGCGAACTGCAGGCGACGCTGCCGGCAGGGCTGAAGCTGTCTGCGATTTCGAGCATGCCGCATGCCGTCAAGCACTCCGTGGACGAGTTCGTGCGCTCGGTTGGTGAAGCCGTGGCGATTGTGCTGGTGGTGAGCCTGGTATCGCTGGGCTTGCGTACGGGCATGGTTGTGGTGATTTCCATCCCGATCGTGCTGGCCATCACGGCCTTGTGCATGCACATGTTCGGCATCGGGCTGGACAAGGTTTCGCTGGGCACGCTGGTGCTTGCGCTCGGGTTGCTGGTGGATGACGCCATCATCGCCGTCGAGATGATGGCCGTGAAGCTGGAGCAGGGGTGGAGCCGCATGCGCGCCGCCGCTTTTGCTTACTCCAGCACGGCATTCCCGATGCTGACCGGCACGCTGGTAACGGTGTCAGGCTTCTTGCCGATCGCGCTGGCCAAGTCGAGCACGGGCGAGTACACGCGCTCGATCTTCGAGGTGTCCGCTATCTCGCTGATCGTGTCGTGGTTTGCCGCCGTGGTCCTAGTGCCGCTGCTGGGCTATCACATGCTGCCGGAGCACAAGAACGGCGCCTCGGAACATGGCCATGAGCACGATATCTACAACACCGGCTTCTATCAGCGTCTGTCGGGCTGGATCTCGTTCTGCATCGAGCGCCGCTGGGTGATTCTGGGTGTGACGGCCGTGCTGTTTGCACTGGGCATGGCAGCGTTCACGCGCGTGCCGCAGCAGTTCTTCCCGAATTCCGAGCGGCCTGAATTGCTGGTGGATATTCGCTTGCCGGAAGGCGCTTCGTTTGATGCCACGTTGCGCGAGGCAAAGCGTCTGGAAAAAGCGCTGGATGGCCGAAAAGAGATCGAGCACTTTGTCGACTACGTCGGCACCGGTGCGCCGCGTTTCTATCTGCCGCTGGACCAGCAGCTTCAACAACCGAACTTCGCGCAGTTCGTGATCACGGCCAAGAACGTGGAAGAACGCGATGCACTGTCGCGCTGGCTCAACGCCACGCTGGAGAAGGACTTTTCCGGTGTCCGCACCCGTGTCGCACAGCTTGAGAACGGCCCGCCAGTTGGCTTCCCAATCAAGTTCCGTGTGAGCGGCGACGACATTGCGACCGTACGCAACATCGCCGACAAGGTGGCCGAGAAGGTGCGTGCCGATGCCCGCACGCAGAACGTGCAGTTCGATTGGGATGAACCGGCCGAACGTTCGATGTCGTTCGAGATCGACCAGATCAAGGCGCGCCAGCTTGGTGTGACGTCGGAGGATGTCTCCAACTTCCTGGCCATGACGCTGTCCGGCTACACGGTGACGCAGTATCGTGAGCGCGACAAGCTGATCAACGTCGATCTGCGTGCTCCGAAGACGGAACGCGTTGACCCCGCCAAGCTTGCTGGCCTGGCAATGCCAACGCCTAACGGCCCGGTTCCGCTCGGCGCGCTGGGGCATGTGCAGAACAAGCTCGAGTACGGCGTGATCTGGGAACGTGACCGCCAGCCGACCATCACGGTGCAGGCCGACGTGCGCGGCAACGCGCAAGGCATTGGCGTGACGCGCGACATCGATCAGGCGCTCGCCGCTGAACGCGCCAAGCTGCCGGTGGGCTATCGCATCCAGATCGGTGGTGCGGTGGAAGAGAGCGTGAAGGGCCAGACGTCGATCAACGCCGAGATGCCGCTGATGATCATTGCGGTGCTGACGCTGCTGATGATCCAGCTCAAGAGCTTCTCGCGCACGTTCATCGTCGTGTTGACCGCACCGCTGGGTCTGATTGGCGTGGTGACTGCGCTGCTGCTGTTCGGCAAGCCGTTCGGGTTCGTGGCGCTGCTCGGGGTGATTGCCATGTTCGGCATCATCATGCGCAACTCCGTGATCCTGGTGGACCAGATCGACCAGGACATTGCGGCGGGCCAAAAACGTTTCGACGCCATCATCGGCGCAACCGTGCGGCGCTTCCGGCCCATCATGCTCACGGCCGCTGCGGCAGTGCTGGCGCTGATTCCGCTGCTGCGCTCGGGCTTCTTCGGGCCGATGGCCACTGCGCTGATGGGCGGTATCACCATCGCCACGGTCCTGACCATCTTCTTCCTGCCGGCGCTGTATGCCGCGTGCTTCAAGGTCCGCCCGGACGAACGGGAACTGACTGCGGCCCGCACTGCAGCCCTGGAGAATTGACCATGAAACGCTCTCGTATGATGTGCGCGCTTGCCGCTACGTCGGTGCTCGCACTCTCGGCATGCTCCTTGGCACCGACCAGCACGCCGCCTGCCGTGCCCTCGCCGGAGCACTACGGCATGACCACGCCACCTGCAAAGACGGCGGAAGCGGCCGGCGTTGCCCAGCAGTTTGATGTCGGGGCTGCGCCCGTGCCGCAATGGTGGAAGCTCTATCGCTCCGATGCATTGAACGCGTTGGTGGAAGAGGGCCTGCGCAACAACCCCACGCTGGCTGCCACGCAGAAGACGTTGTCTGCCGCGCAGGAGGAACTGCGCGCGCAGGTGGGGGCATCAACACTGCCGTCCCTCGACGCCGGGGCCCAGGTCGCGCGCCAACGCACGCCAAACCTCACAGGCGTCGGGCCCGATGCGCTGCGCTACAACGTGTTCGTTGGGCAGTTGCAGGCGCACTACACGTTCGACCTGTTCGGCGCGACGCGCTATGCCAACGCCGCGAGTGCCGCGCGGGTGGACGTGCGCGGCTGCGAATTGGAGGCAGCACGGCGCGCGCTCGCCGCGAATATCGTCGGCACGGTGATCAGCGCAGCAGCGCTGGATGAGCAGATTGCATTGACGGAACGTCTTGTTGTGGTGGCAGACGCGACGGCGCGGGACAGCCAGCGTCGGTACGAGCTGGGGGCGCTCTCGCATGCGCAAGCGCTGGCATCGACGCAGAGCGCCGCATCGCTGGCGGCGACGCTGCCGCAGCTGCGTCAACAGCGTGCGGTTTCCGTCCATGCACTGGCCGTGTTGCTGGGCCGCACCCCGGATGCGGCGCCTGCAGTGCCGGAGTTCAGCAGCCTGTCGCTGCCGAACCAGGTGCCTGTGGCCGTGCCGTCGGATCTGCTGCGGGCTCGGCCGGATATCCGCGCCGCCGCTGCGGCGGTCAAGGCGGCGTCCGCAGATGCGGGCGAGGCCACCGCACAGCTCTTCCCGAGCCTGTCGCTCACGGCCGCGCTGGGCCGTGGCGGATTGAGCTGGCCGGCATTGCTCTCAGGTGCGGGTGGATTGTGGGCGGTGGGTGCCGGGCTGTCGCAGCCCATCTTCCACGGTGGCGCATTGATGGCGCACCGCCGGGCGACGCTCGAGCTGTATGACGCAACGGTGCTGCAGTACAAGTCGGCCGTGCTGTCGGCATTCGAGAACGTTGCCGATACGCTCGCCGCACTGGAAAACGATGCGCAGACGTTGGCATCCGCCGAAGTGGCATCGACCGCAGCGCGTACCGCGTTCAACGAAACCGCATCGCGCCACCGCTTGGGCGCCTTGCCCGCATCCGCGGAGCAGTCGAGCGAGCAGCAGTACCTGAATGCGCAGCTCGACACCGTGCGTGCGACCAGCCGGCGCATGAGCGACACGGCTGCGTTGCTACAGGCCATGGGTGAACTGCCCGCCAACACCGATCAGACGATCGCCAAAGACTGACATTGCCTTTGGATAGGCCCGGCCTCCACGCCTCAAGCGTGGAGTGCCGCGCTTCGCCTGCACTAGGTCAAGCCCATGGAATCTGCCCACCTGATTGCCTGTCATGAATGCGACCGCGTGTTTCGGCGGCCGCCACTGTCGGATGGCTTGCACGTCCGATGCTCGCGTTGTGCGAACGACCTGAGCGGCGCCCATCACGCCCGCCCGACACTCGACTTCACCTGCGCCATGGCGGTTGCAGCGGTTGTTACGTTGGTGATCGCGCAGTGTTTCCCGATCATTGCGCTCAAGGCGCAGGGCATGGCGTCGCAAGCCACGTTGCTTGATGCGGTGTCTGCCCTATGGGCAGGGCAAATGCACATCGTGGCTGCGGTCGTGTTCTTTACGACCACGCTGTTTCCCGCGATGGAATTGCTCGCGTTGCTTTACGTGTTGCTTCCCTTGCGTGCGGGCGCTGTGTCTTTTGGATTTCGCCAGGTCATCCGGTTTCTTCAATGGTTGCGGCCTTGGGGAATGATCGAAGTGTTCATGCTGGGCGTGCTTGTCACGACAGTGAAGATGGTCAGCCTCGCGCGAGTGATTCCTGGCGCCGGCCTGTTTGCATTCGGGGCGTTGACGGTGCTGCTTGCGCTGGTTTCGCGGTTCGATCCGCACAGGCTCTGGCACGCCTGCGACGAGATCGAGGCACCGGGCGGTGCGACACCATCTGCCGAATTGCGAGCGGACGCAGTGAAGGCAGTCTCCGCAAAACAGGCCGGGCTGGTTGTCTGCCACACCTGCGGCAGCGTGCAACCGCTTCACGATGGCGAAGCACACCAAAGGTGCAGTCGTTGCCATACGGCCCTGCACGAACGCCGCCCCGCCAGCATTTCGCGGACAGCCGCATTGCTGCTGGCGGCGGCGCTGCTTTACATCCCCGCCAATCTGTTGCCGGTCATGCACAGCACCTCGCTCGGCCGCTCAGAAGACGACACCATCCTGAGCGGGGTGGCGTACTTCTGGACTTCCGGCGATTGGGGCCTCGCAGCAGTCGTCTTTATTGCCAGCGTGGTGGTGCCGATGCTCAAGCTCGCCATTCTGGCGCTGCTGGTATTCGCGGCACATCGGCGCTCCACCTGGCGCCCGCACGAAAGGACACGGCTCTATCGCCTGGTCGAGCGCATCGGCCGGTGGTCGATGCTCGATGTGTTCGTGGTGGCGCTCACCGTTGCGCTGGTGCACTTCGGCTCCTTTGCCGTCATCACCGCTGGCCCGGGCGCACTGGCCTTTGGCGCTGTGGTGATCCTCACCATGATCGCCTCTATGCAGTTCGACCCCCGGCTGATCTGGGACCCCGTTCCCGACGACGCCGAATCCGCGCGAGACGATTCCTGATCGGATTCCGCGCACAACACTCGTCCGCCACATTCTCCTTTCAAGCAATGCGTCCTATCGATCACCCCCTTCCCGAGATCACGCCCCGGCGGCGCTGGCTTCCCTCAATGGTCTGGCTCGTGCCGCTGATTGCGGCCTTGATCGGGCTCGCGCTGGTCGCCAAGACCATCGCCGAGAAAGGCCCGGCAGTGACCGTCACCTTTGCCAATGCCGAAGGCCTTGAGGCCGGCAAGACGAAGGTGAAGTACAAGGACGTTGAGATCGGCACGATTCAATCCATCTCGCTCACCCCGGATCTCAAGCGCGTGATGGTGAAGATCCAACTGGCGCGCGAAGCCGAACGTTTTGCAAGCAAGGACACCCGGTTCTGGGTGGTCCGGCCACGTGTGGGCGCCAGCGGCATTTCCGGGCTCGGCACGTTGCTTTCGGGCGCGTACATCGGCGTGGATATTGGTCATTCCAAAGACAGCCAGACCCAGTTCGTGGGGCTGGAGAGTCCGCCCTCCGTCACCACCGATCAGCAAGGGCGCCAGTTCTCGCTGCACGGCGATTCGCTCGGGTCCGTCGATATTGGTGCGCCGGTGTTCTATCGCCATCTGCAAGTGGGGCAGGTGGTGGGCTTTGCGCTGGACAAGCAAGGTGGGGGCGTGCAAGTGAACGTGTTCGTGAACGCGCCCTACGACAAGTACGTCGGCACCAACACGCGCTGGTGGCACGCCAGCGGGGTGGACCTGCGGCTCGATTCCAACGGGTTGAAGCTGAATACGCAGTCGCTTGCCACCGTCATCGTCGGCGGCCTGGCGTTCCAGACGCCACAGGGCCAGGCGGATGGGCCTCCGCCGCCCGATAGCACCGTGTTCCAGCTGGCATCCGATGAAGCCGACGCCATGCGAGAGCCCGACGGTGCGCCGCTGACTGTGGTCATGCGGTTCAACCAGTCGCTGCGCGGCCTGTCTGTCGGCGCACCGGTGGATTTGCGCGGCATTGCGCTGGGCAACGTCACGGACATCGGCATCGAATACGACGAGGCAGCGAAAACGTTCAGCATGCGGGTCATGATGGCGCTGTATCCATCGCGGCTCAGCCGGCGCATCAACACATCGCTTCCTGCACCCGATACGCCGGGCGGCCATGAACTGCTGCAGCACTTGGTCATGCAGGGGCTGCGCGGGCAGCTTCGCATGGGCAACCTGCTGACGGGCCAGCTGTACGTGGCGCTCGACATGTTCCCCAAGGCGCCGCGTGCAACGGTCGATGTCCACCGCTCGCCGGTGGAGTTGCCGACCGTTCCGAATTCGCTGGACGAATTGCAGGTGCAGCTTGCCGACATCGCGAAGAAGCTGAACCAGGTGCCCTTCGACAAGATCGGCAACAACCTGAACGGCGCGCTCGACAATGCAAACCGCCTGTTCGGTCATCTGGATACCGAAGTGGTGCCGCAGGCGCGGGACACGCTGGCATCCGCACAGCAGACGTTCAACGCTGCACAGGCGACCTTGCGGCAGGACTCGCCGCTCCAGTCCGATGTGCACGAGGCGATGCAGGAACTGACGCGCACGCTTCAGTCGCTCAATGCGCTGACGGACTATCTGGAGCGCCATCCGGAATCGCTGCTGTTCGGCAAGAAAGGAGATGCGCGGTGAGTGTGTCCTGGTTCCCAATGTGCCGCGTACTTGCTGGCGTGGTTGCCTGTGTCACGCTGGCGGCATGTAGCTCGCCGCCGGCGCGTTTCCATCGCTTGGCTGCGGACGATGAGGTTGCGGTGGCAGCACCTGTATCGGCGTTGCTGGTTGACGTGCTGCCCGTTCGTGTTCCGCCGTCGGTGGCGGGCAGGCGGCTGGTGGTGCAGCGCAGCTCAGGCCAGGTCGACGTGCTCGAGATGGACCGCTGGGCTTCGCCCTTGGCCGATGAGATTCGTGCGGCGCTGTCGTCGGGGCTGGCGTTGCGGACCAGCGCCACGGACCTGCACGGCCTTCCCTACGGTGGAGAACGCCCGGTTTACCGGGTGGCCGTGGATGTACAGCGGTTCGATGCGTGGCCCGGCTCGTCTGTCTTGATCGACGCCGTCTGGACGATTCGCACCGCCGAAGATCGCCCAATGCTGACGTGCCGCAGTGTCGTTCGCGAAGACGTGCCCGCAGGCATTGACGGCGTGGTGCAGGGCCAGCGGCGTGCCTTGAACGCGCTGGCTTCGCAGATGGCGGAGCCGCTCCTGGCTTACGCTGCTGCACCATCAGAGGCGGCGCGGCCGATGCCAGGTTGCGTGGATTCGTCGGCCAGTATGTTGGCCAAGTGAGGTGGGTCGATCAGCGGGCGCCGCAGCGCCGCTGATCAGATCAGCTTGCGCTGTCTGCAATCTCCACAACGGGCAGCGGCCGGGCGGCCACCTTCTCGGCCTCGGCGCGTTTGAGCCCCAGCGTTTGGAGCAGCACCGCTGCCGTGCGTTCGGGGAAATGCTCCCCCGTAAAACCCAGTTCCTTGAGGATGTCGGCAGCCGGCGCACCGGGCGCCAGAAAGTTGAGCTCTGCCGAGATGGCGGTGAGCACCGTGCCGCCGACCGACAGGAAGCCAATGAATGGGTCCGCCACGACAAACCGCTTCGCCGCGATGCCGCGCTCGATATCGCGCCGCAGGCGCTGGCCGAGGCCATGTGTCAGCACGCGCGCCGAGAAGCCCTCGCGGATGAGAAACCGCCCCCACACAGGCTCGCGCCGCGCCCGAACCAGCGTATGCCGCACCGACACCGAAATGATCTCCGCCGGGTCGTCTAGCCCCCCCGTCACCTTGTCGAGCGAATCGGCGAACTCTTCAAACACCGAGCTCACCAGCGCGGCGTAGATGGCTTCCTTCGATTCGAAGTGGTTGTAGAACGAGCCGAAACCGACGTCTGCCGCCTCGGTAATTTCGTTGATGGCCACACCTTCCATGCCGCGATCGGCCATGAGCCGGAGTGCGGCATCCAGCAGCCGTGCGCGTGTTTCCCGCTTGCGCCGTGCACCACGGGGCTCGCGTTCCTCAACGGCAGGCGCCGGAGGGGGAGGCGTCTTTGTGGTGGCGCGCTTCGGGGTTCGGCGAGTCTCGGTGGTGGCCATGGTGGTCTGCAGTCCTTGTTGTGGCTGCAATTATAGATTCGAATGTCGATATTGACAAAATCATCAGTGATGACTTTAATGTCAAAAAAGGCGAGCGAAGCCTGGTAAAGACGTAGACCAAGACACGGAGTAGCGGTGGAGACAAATGCACATGCGCGTGCCAGTTCACGCGTTGCGGATGGCGCACGCCCCCACGGGGCCGGTGACCTGCCATCTCAAATAGACATCCTTGTCGTGGGGCTGGGCCCCGTTGGCGCCATGGTGGCCAATCTGCTGGCGCGCCACGGCGTGAGCGTGATGGCCGTCGACAAGGCGCCCGACATCTACATGGCCCCGCGTGCCATTGCGCTGGACAACGAAGCCCTGCGCATCCTGCAGCAGGCGGGGATTGGCGAGGGCGATTTCGAAACGGTGGCCATCCCGCATGTGCGCATGCATTCGCCCTGGCTCGGCGAATTCGGCCGGGTCAATACGCTGGGCAGCCTGGACGGCCATCCGAAGCTCGTTACGTTCTATCAGCCCGATCTGGAGCGCTGCCTGCGGGCACGCTTGGCGGCGCACGAGGGCGTGCATATCGCGCTGGGCACGACGCTGCTCAGCGTCACCAATCTGCCGGACTGCGTAATGGCTTCGCTCGATGTCGGGCAAGGTCAGGTACACCGGGTCCGCGCTCGCTACGTGGTGGGGGCTGACGGCGCAAGTTCGCTGGTGCGCCACCTGATCGGCCAGGAATTCCGCGGCACGACGTACGCGGAGGACTGGCTCATCGTCGACGCGCGTCATGTGCCCAAGCCGATCGACCACGTTGAATTCCTCTGCGACCACCGACGTCCTACGCCGCACATGGTCGCCCCGGGTGCGCGCGAGCGCTGGGAGTTCATGCTCCAGCCAGGCGAGCGCCGCGAAGAGATGGAATCGGACAGCCGTATCCGCGCATTGCTGGCACCGTGGACGGACGTTGACAGCATCACGATCGAACGCAAGGCGGTCTATCGCTTTCACGCCCGAACCGTCGACCGGTTCAGCGTGGGCCGCGTGTTTCTTGTCGGTGACGCCGCGCACATTACGCCGCCGTTTGTCGGCCAAGGGCTGGTCGCCGGGCTGCGAGACGCTGCCAACTTGAGCTGGAAGCTGGCCTGGGTGCTGCAAGGGCGGGCAGATGCGCGGATTCTCGACAGCTACGACGAGGAGCGCCGTCCGCATGCGAAAGCCATGATCAATCTCGCGCGGTTCATGGGCAAGCTGGTGATGCCGCGCAGCGCCCCGATCGCGCTGTTGACGCACGGCCTGATGCGCCTGACCCGGCTCGTGCCCGGCTTGCGCTCGCAGTTTGAAGAGCTGCGCATCAAGCCGAAGAATGCGTTCAAGACCGGCCTCTTTGTTAAAGGCTGCTCGTCGACCAAGCTGACGCGCGGCGGCGTGATCCCCCAGGGCTGGATCAGGAATGCGGAGGGGCGCATGTGCCTGAGCGACGACGTGCTCGGCCACGGCTACACGCTCGTCAGTTTTGGCGGCGACGCCAGCACGGCACTCCAACCTGCAACGGCAGCTGCGTTTGAGCGTCTGGGCGGTGCGTTCGTCCAGATCGCGCATCGAGGCCAGCGTTTGCATTGCGAGGCGTCCGGTGTTTGGGAAGACATCAACGGCACGTTTCTTCCCGACGCGGTACCGGTTGGTTGGGCGGCCGTCGTGCGCCCAGATCGCACGGTAGTCCACGACGGGCCAGCCGCCGAGGCAGACCGCCTCGTTCGCGAAAGCCTGGCGCTACTGGGTAGCGAACCTGAACCCGTCTCCGCAACTGCCGCCGCTGTTCAATCCGCTTGAGTGTCCTGCCATGAAACTCACCACAGCACAGCCCGCACGCCATCCGCAGCCGACGACGAAGGCGTTGGCGCTTGCTTACCTGATGTTCGATCGGCCCGATCTTGAGCAGGCCGAGCGGTTCCTCAACGACTTTGGTCTCGTGACGGTCCAGCGCGACGAGGCGACATTGCTCTTGCGCGGAACCGGCCCGGCGCCGTTTTGCTATGTCGTGCGCAAGGCGCCAAAGGCGGCGTTTGCCGGCTTTGGTTTGCAGGTCGCCGGCCGCGCAGCGTTGGACGCGTTGGCGAAACTGCCTGGGGCATCGACCGTGGAGTCGTCGGGGTGGCCGGGTGGTGGCTATCGCGTGCGTCTTGTCGATCCGTCGGGGTTCCGTGTTGATGCCATTGCTGGTCAGGCGCCGGCAGCCGAGTTGCCGCACCGCGCTCCGTTGTCGCTGAACTCAGCGGACGCCCCATTGCGCATCAACGAAACGCAGCGGCCGCCCGTGGGAGCGCCGGAGGTGATTCGCCTCGGGCATGTCGTGTTGGAGCTTGCTGACTTTCAGGCGACGTGTGCCTGGTACACGCAGCACTTCGGGTTCATCCCGAGCGACGTCCAGGTGCTGCCGGATGGCTCGCCTGCGGTTGCCTTCATGCGGCTGGATCTGGGCGACACGCCGGCCGATCACCACACGCTCGCGCTGGCTCAGGGTTTTGTTTCGAAGTACAGCCACAGTGCCTTCGAGCTCATCGATGCCGATGCCGTCGGCATGGGGCATCGCCTGCTGCGCGAGCAGGGGTGGAAGCACGCTTGGGGGCTGGGCCGGCACATCCTCGGCAGCCAGATCTTCGACTACTGGCAAGACCCATGGGGCGACAAGCACGAGCACTACTGCGACGGTGACCTGTTCACCGCAGAGCAACCGACCGGCGTCCACCCGGTCAGCCGCGAGGCCATGTCGCAGTGGGGCCAGTCGATGCCCGCCACGTTCACCAAGCCCAAGCTGACACCGGCCGCCATTGCGGCACTCATCCGCAACCTGCGCCACAGCCCCGACCTGACGTTTCGCAAGCTGGTCACGCTGGCCCGGCTCTTTGCCTGAGGCAGCGCAAACGCCATCTGCCGTCATTCATCCAACGCATCTCTTGCCATGTCCATCAATATCGTTCGCTTCGAATATCAGGGCCAAACCCAATGGGGCGTGATCCGCGATATACGCATCACGCCCGTGCCAGGCTCCTATGCCACGACGGGCGATTTCGTCCGCAATACAACGCTGGCCCAGCTTGCCGCGCTGGAGGGTGAAACGCTGCCTTCGTCAGCGGTGAAGCTGCTGTCTCCGGTCACGCGCAACCAGCAGTTCATCTGCCAGGGCGCCAACTACCGCCAGCACATGATCGAGTCCGGCATGGACCCGGACGTGAAGACCTACAACATGATCTTCACCAAGGCATCGAGCTGCATCGTCCCGGCGGACAGCGACGTGATCAAGCCGAAGCGCGTGCAGTTTCTCGATTACGAGATCGAGCTTGGCTTGGTGATGCGCAAGGCCATGCATGGTGCGGTCGATGTGACCGACGACACCTTGCACGAGTACGTGGCGGGCGCCGTGATCGTGAACGACTATTCCGCGCGCGATGTCCAGATCCCGCAGATGCAGTTCTACAAGGGCAAGTCGTTCCGCACATTCGGGCCGGTGGGCCCGTGGCTGACGCTGCTGGAGCCGCGCGATTTTTCGGCACTCAGGAGCCTGCAGCTCAAGCTGACCGTCAACGACAAGCTGCGCCAGAACGACACAACGGCCAACCTCGTCTACGGCCCGGCGGAGACGCTGACCGAGCTTTCTCGCGTGCACGATCTGGAGCCGGGCGATTTGCTGGCCACGGGCACGCCGGCGGGCTGCGCGTTGTCGATCCCTTCACCCGCCAAGCAGAAGATCGCCGCGATGCTGCCCGAGAAGGCGAAGTGGGAAATGTTCCTGAAAGTACAGGCCGCACGCCCTCAATACCTGAAGCCGGGCGACGTTGTGGAAGCACGGATCCACTCGTCCGACGGACGGATCGATCTGGGCATGCAGCGCAACCGCATCGTTGCCGAGGAGTGAGCGCCATGCCTGGTTTCTCCAGCCTGCAGGACGTGGAAGCCGCAGAGGCGCACGGTCTTCCGCCCGATCTTCCGCAGAGCACATACGAGATGATTCGCCGCGGCGCCAGCCTGAATCCAGAGGCGCCGGCATTGAGCTTCTTCTTGAGCGTCACTCATCACCACACCCCGCAGACGTGGAGCTATGCGGAGCTTCTTGCGCGCATTACGCAGACGGCAAATTTCTTCGACAGCATCGGCGTCAAGAAAGACAGCGTGATTGCGTTTGTGCTGCCCAACCTGCCGGAGACGCATTTCGTGATCTGGGGCGGGCAGGCAGCCGGTATCGTCGCGGCGTTCAATCCGCTGCTCGAAGGGCCTGCGCTGGCTGAGCTGCTCAATGCCGCGGGTGCATCGGTGCTCGTCACGTTGGCGCCGTTTCCCGGCACCGATACCTGGATCAAGCTGCAACCGCATTTGCCTTCGATCAAGAGCCTGCGGCACTTGGTGCTGGTGAACCTGGCCGACCGCGTGCATGGCGCGGCGCTGTGTGCGGCGCAAGTGCAAAAGAACGAAGTGCTGCGGTTGCTCGGTCCGCGGGGCGTGCATGGCGCTGTCCCGATGTCGGTGCGCATCCACGATTTCAACAGCGCGACCCAGGCGCAGCGTGCAGACGGCCTGAACAGCCGGCGGCATATTACTGCGCAAGATGCGTCCTCGTACTTCTGCACGGGCGGCACCACCGGCTTGCCGAAGATCGCGATGCGCACCCACGGCAATGAAGTGGCAAATGCGTGGAGCACGGCGCAGGTGCTGGGCGACGGGATCGGCCCCGGCAAGGTGGTGTTTTGCGGCTTGCCGTTGTTTCACGTCAATGGGGTTCTGGTGACGGGGCTGCTACCGTTTTCCAAGGGCGCGCACGTCGTGCTTGGCACGCCGCAGGGCTACCGCGGTGACGGCGTGATCCAGCGCTTCTGGGAGATCGTCGAGCACCATCGCGTGAATTTCTTTAGCGGCGTGCCGACGCTCTATGCCTCCCTGCTTCAGGTGCCCGTTGGCGAGCGGGATGTGCGGTCGCTCGAATACGGCCTATGCGGCGCCGCGCCCATGCCCATCGAAGTGTTCCGCCGCTTCCAGGAGCAGACGGGTATCAAGATTCTCGAGGGCTATGGGCTGACCGAGGCGACGTGCGTGAGCAGCGTCAACCCGCCAATGGGCGAGCGCCGTCTTGGCTCCATCGGCCTGCGCGTTCCCACGCAGCAGATGAAGGCCGTTGTGTTGGGCGAGGGCGGCGAGTACCTGCGGGATTGCGTTGCAGAGGAAGTCGGCGTGCTCGTGGTGTCAGGGCCGAATGTCTTCGCGGGCTACCGCCAGGCGGAGCAGAACGAGGGGCTCTGGGTCGACACGGGCGATGGCCAGCGCTGGCTCAACACCGGCGACCTGGCACGGCAGGACGAACAAGGCTACTTCTGGCTCACGGGCCGCAAGAAGGAGCTGATCATCCGGGGCGGCCACAACATCGATCCGCTCACCATCGAAGCGCCGCTGCATCGTCACCCTGCGGTGCAGATTGCCGCCGCCGTCGGGCGTCCGGATGTGCATGCGGGCGAGCTGCCGGTTGCGTACGTGCAACTGCGTGCTGGTGCGTCTGCCACGGAAGCCGATTTGCTGGCCTTCCTGAAGGTCGAGATTGCCGAACGTGCGGCGCTGCCCCGGCAGGTCAACATCATCGAAACGATGCCCCTGACTGCGGTGGGCAAGATCTTCAAGCCCGCACTCAAGCACCGTGAAACGCGTGAAGCCCTGTCTGCGGCACTCAGCGACGCGGGTATCGCGTTTGACGCGCTGGATGTGGCCGAGGACAAGTCCAGAGGCCTCGTCGCGTCGGTAAAGCTCGACGCATCGGCGTCGATTGCTGCCGCGCGTGAGGTGCTTGGCCGCTTCCCATTTCCCTTTTCCGTCAATTGAAGCGCGGGTGAGCCGAGCGTTCTGACGCACCCGATCGAAGGAGGAATTCCTCGCCTGCCCACCACTGCGTGAGCGGGCGAAGTGCCCCGCGCCGCATAACGGCGCATTCCTGCAGTTGCAGTGCCTACATTAAAAAAATCGGAGACAACATGAAGACCTCACGCGCGGCAATGCTCTTGTCGATCGCGGCGACCTCGCTCGCCCATGCGCAGTCAGCAGGGCAGTGGGTCGTCAACGCAGGCTGGATGCATCTCGCCCCTCAAGATTCCAGCCAACCGCTGACGGTGAATGCGCTCGGGCAATCCACCGTGGTGCCCGGCAGCGGGTCGACGCTGGCCAACGCCAACACCTTCGCGCTCACCACGCGGTATTTCGTCACTGACCATGTGGCGCTCGAAACCGTGCTCGGCATTCCGCCCAAGCTGCACCTGAACGGGACCGGATCGCTGGCGTCTGTCGGGGAGATGGGCACGGCGCGGGCATGGAGCCCTGCCGCGCAAGTGCAATACCACTTTGGCGAGCCGACCGCGCGTGTCAGGCCGTATCTCGGCGCTGGGCTTGCGTACGTCTGGTTTCGGGACATCGAATTGAGCCGACCGTTGGCAACCGGGCAGATTCTCGCCTCGCCAGCGACTGGCTCCATGTTGGTCGGCCCGACCACGGCATCGCTCAGCAAGTCATGGGCGCCGATCGTCAATGCAGGCCTGACGTACAACATCGACGCCCATTGGTCGATTGGTGCGTCGGTGTCGTACATGTGGCTATCCACCACGGCGACGCTGACGACGCAGGCACCGGTTGGCACCGTGACAACGACATCGAAGGTGCGGATCAACCCGATCGCGAGCTTTCTGTCGGTGGGGTATCAGTTCTAGCGGTGACATCTGTGCTGGGCGTGCCGTATGCCGCGGCAAGCCCGGTTTTCTCATGTCTGAACCTCAGAACACCTTGATGATCCGCATCTGCGCGAAGCCCTCGGCATCACCGTTGTGTGACGCGACCGTCCGCATGAATTGCAGCGTGACTGCTGTGTCGATGTCGGGCACCTTCGTCGTGAAGCACCCGCCAGCATTGATCGCACTTCGAGGCGCAATGACCGCGCCTCGCTGGCTCCGCTGCGAGCACGCCCAGTCTGCGAGACTACGGCAGTGTTGCGTAGTCAACGCGGTTCCGCCCTTTGCGCTTGGCTTCGTAGAGCGCATCGTCCGCTGCCTTGGTCAAAGCGAGCAGTGACGGGAAGCTCGATCGGTGTGCGGTAGCGCAACCGATGCTCACGGTGAAGGGTGCCAAGCCCGTGTTGCCGATTGCGGTACGGGTCGCTTCCACTTCGGCACATATCGCTTCAGCGATCTGCATGGCGCCAGCTTCGTCGGTGTCGGGCAGCACCACCACGAACTCCTCTCCACCGTATCGGGCCGCAAGATCGCCGCGTCGTCGCGCATGCTTGGAAATGCAGTTGGCGAGGTACTGGAGCGCAGTGTCGCCCTGGGCATGTCCGTGCTCGTCGTTATAGCGTTTGAAGTGATCGGCATCGACAAAGAGCACGGACAGGCGGCTGTCATTCCGCTGCAGCCGATCCCATTCGTTTTCCAGTGCAACGTCCAGTGCGCGACGGTTCTTCAGCCCGGTGAGCGGGTCGGTTTGCGTCAGCTCCCGCAGGTGGCTTTCGGCCATCACACGCCCGCGCAGCGCAAAAGCCAGGAGCCATACCCCTGCGCAGAATGCGAGACTCACGGACAGCGACGACAGCCCTACGATCCATGACAGCCGCCGCCAGGCTGCAAGTGCATCGCTCATTGCCGGTGCGACCACGGCGATGAAGGGTGTGCCCGGCACGCGTTGAAACGTATAGAGGCGCAGCACGCCGTCGCTGGCCGACGGTGCTATATAGAATCCGGACTCCTGATTCACCATGCGCGGGAACGTCAACGATTTGTTGAAATTGAGCGCGCGGGCTGCGCCGGGTGGCGGATTTCGCGCCACCAGCGTTCCGTCGGTGCGGACAATGGCCGTGACGCCGCGCGGCCCCACATCGAGCTTTTCAAGAAGCTGCTTGAAGTAATCGAGGTCGATTGCCACCAACGCGGTGCCCGCAAACGTCCCATCCGGTCGATTCATCCTTCGGCTCAGCGCAATGGCCTCCACGCCATCGCGTGACCGTGCCTTGTAGGCGACGGATACATAGAGGCCAACGTTTGCGTGGTCGCGATGGACGATGAAGTAGTCGCGGTCGCTGAAATCCCAGCGGTGCGTTGCGGAGCAGCAGCCGTCAACGAGCTGGCCCTTGTCGTCGGTGACGCCCATACCCGTGACATACCGGGCGGAGGCCGTCGGGCTGAACAGCAGATCGTGCCGGACCTCCGGATCGAGGTTTCGGATCCCAGGCTTGTCGAGCGCGGCGATCAGCACCTGCAGCGACTGGTCGGCTGAGTCGACGGTGCGCGAGATGTGGCTGGCCAGAACGGCGGCGACATTCCTTGAGGTTTCATGAGCGTGCTCGATGGCCGTTTCACGGTTGGACCACAGCGTCAGCACACTAATTGCCAAGACAATGAATGTGAGCAGCGTCCCCAGTGCACCAACGATAAAGGGATGGTGGCCTGCAGATGTGACTAGCCGTCGGGCAAGGGGGCGAAGGGGCATGTCGTGGTCTTGGGCGACGACAAACCGCACGTCTGCTTGTTCGGCAAGGCAGGCTGCGGTTGATCGGGGGCGATATTGAAGCGCGCGTGGCATGCTGCCATCGCTGGTAATCGGCACAAGACAGGAAAACTGCAGTCCAACAGGCGGTTTTATTGCAAGCCTTTCCTGAAAGTGGTCATCTGCGTCCCGAACAAAACCATCGGCTAGTTCGAAGCGCCAAAAAGTCGACTGACCACGCCGCGCAGCCAACGGTTGCCCGCTTCATGGTGATACCGCGCATGCCAGTGCTGCCGCACGGCAAAGCCTTCCACGGGGAACGGGCATGCACGCACGGCCAGGTCATTGGCCTGTGCAAGCGTTTCGCCGATGTGCCGGGGCAGCGTGGTAATCAGGTCGGTCGTCTGGATAATCGCGCCGAGCCCTAAGAACCCCGGCAGTTCCAGCACGATCTGACGCTCGATGCGCTCGCGCGTCAGGGCCTGTTGGAGCAGTTGCGCCCCGGTGCCCGCCGTGACGGCGACGTGCCCCTCCGTGCTGTATTGCTTCACGCCAAACCGGGTGTGGATTCTCGGGTGGTGACGGTTGGCCAGGCAGACCCAATCCTGCTCGTACAACTGCTGCTGATAGATGCCGCCGCTCAGCCAGGGCACGTAGCCGATGGCGAGGTCAGCCTCGCCAGATTCCAGCGTGCGCTCCGTATTGCCGTCAATTCTGGCGGCCTCCAGGCGGACACCGGGCGCCTGGGCGCGAACGTGCGCCAGAAGGCGCGGCAACAGCGTGATGTGGCTCGCATCGGTCATGCAGATGCGAAACCGCCGCTGCGCCGTCGCCGGGTCGAACGCAATCTCCCAGGCCGCAAAGCGCCGGAGCGATTCGAGGATCTCCCGGCACGGCCCGATGAGCGCGTCCGCCTGCGGCGTGGGCGCCATGCCGCCGGGCGTGCGGATGAACAGTGGATCCCTTATGTAGTCCCGTAGTTGCCCGAGCCAGATGCTGACCGTCGGCTGGCTCTGCCCGAGCTGCTCGGCAACACGGCTGACGTTGCGAACGTCGTACAGCAGGTCGAACAGTTGAAGCAGCTTCAGGTCGGGCAGGGCGGCAAGCGCCGCTGCATTATTGTCCATGGCAATAACGGTATTGTGATCATTGTATTGCCAGTATAAGGGCCGACTCCTATCGTGCAACCACACGTGAAGGAGACGCCATTGAAGATTGCGATTCTGGGTGCCGGCGCACTGGGCTGCGCCATTGGGGCCACCCTCACCGAAGCGGGCCATGAGACCTGGCTGATGGTCCGCTCACCGGACCGCGTCAACGCCATGCGAAGCGAAGGCCTGCGGGTGGACGATGCGCAGGGCACGCGACGCATCCAGGTACGTGCGGCGACGCGCGCTGCAGAGGTTGGGATCGCCGAGCTGGTGATCGTGCTGGTCAAGTCGTTCGAGACCGATGCCGCCATGCGCGGTGCCGTGGATCTGGTCGGCCCCGACACGCTGGTGCTGTCGCTGCAGAACGGGCTTGGGCACGAAGAGATTCTCGCGGACATCGTGGGCCGTGAACGCGTGCTGGCAGGCAAGACCTATGTTGGCGGGGTGACGCGCGGCCCCGCGCATATTCAATCGGGTGTGGTGGGCAAGGCCACCTACATCGGCGAACTGGATGGCCGTCTGACGCCGCGCGTGCTGGCTGTGGCGGAAGCCTTCAATGCCGCCGGGCTGGCGACCACGGTCACCGACAACATCGTCGGCACGATGTGGGACAAGCTGCTCGTCAACGTGGCGACCGGCGCGCTCACCGGCATCACCCGCCTGACCTACGGCCAGCTTTACGACGAGCCGCTGCTCAAGGCGACCTCGCTTGCAGCCGTGGCCGAGGCCATTGCAGCGGCCCAGGCCGCGGGCGTGAAGCTGTCGATGACGGACCCCGAGCAGGCATGGACCCTGGCCGCCGAAGGCCTGCCCGCGGCATTCAAGACCTCGATGCTGCAAAGCCTGGAAAAAGGGACGATCACCGAGATCGATTTCATCAACGGTTCCGTCGTGCGCTGCGGGCAGCGGTACGGCGTGCCGACGCCCGTCAATGCCACGCTGGTCGCCTGCATCAAGGGGATCGAGCGCAGTATGGCCGACCAGCGGGCCGACCCACTGGCCGACCAACAACGACAACACAAGGAGACCACTGCATGAGCACCCCCAAGGCCTATGTGGAACACGTCGCCATCTGGGTGAAAGACATCCACTGGCACATCCGCTTCTTCGAAGAGGTGCTCGGCATGACCCTGCGCGAGATCGACGGCACGCATGAAGCGCCCCGGCAGTACTGGACGCTCGGTGGCCTGCAGTTCATCCATGCCCCCGAGTTCGAAGGCCCCGAAGGTCGACTGGCCCACCTGGGTGTGATGTGCGAAGACCTCGAAGCTGCACTGGCATTGGCGCAAGGCTTTGGCGTGACAGAAATGCCGCAGGGTCGCAACTGGCTGCGCTTGCCAGACGGTCTGGCGGTCGAACTCATCCAGGCCAAGCCCGCGTCGTGCGTGGCGCAGGCCTTGGCAATCAACCCACGTGCGCAGGCATGAACATGACCATCGTTGAGAAATACTGGGATGACGCCCGCGAGGGCGACACGTGCGTGAGCCCGAGCTACACGGTCACGAAGGAACGCATCCTCGCTTACGCCGACCTCACCGGCGACCACACACCCGTGCATGTCGACGAGGCCTACGCCAATGCGAGCCACTTCGGTTGCATCGTCGCGCATGGCTTGTTCGGCCTGTCGATTGCGGATGGCTTGAAGACGCAGAGCGACTATCGCTTCCTGCCCGGCATGTCGCTCGGCTGGACATGGGATTTCCTGCTGCCGATCAAGGTCAACGACGTCTTGCATGTGAAGTTCCGGGTCGGGGCGATGCGCGAAAGCAAGAGCCGCCCGGGCTGGGGCATCGTCGTGCTGCCCTCGGAGCTGATCAATCAAGATGGCCACGTCGTGCAACGCGGTGAACACCGCCTGATGGTGCCGCGCCGGCCGGGAGCATTCTGATGCAGGCGCGCCCACTCGAAGGTATTCGCGTTGTCGACTACAGCCACTTCCTCGCCGGCCCCTATGTCGGCCGATGCCTGGCTGCGCTCGGCGCCGAAGTGATCAAGGTCGAACGCCCCGGCAGTGGCGACGCTGGTCGCCAGCACGCCACCGTGCTCGACGACGAGCAAAGCGGCTACTTCCTGCAGCTCAACATGGGCAAGCGCGGCGTGAGCGTCAACATGAAGGACCCACGCGGCAAGGCGTTCATGCAGCGGCTGTGCGATTCCGCCGATGTGTTCATCGAGAACTACCGGCCCGGCGCGCTAGACAAGCTGGGACTGGGCTATGCGGAACTGTCGGCGCGCAATCCGGGCCTGGTCTATTGCTCCATCTCGGCGTATGGACATACCGGGCCAGACGCACATCGCGCCGGTTTCGGGCTAATTGCCGAAGCCAAGAGCGGCATCATGCAAATGGTCGGCACGCCGGGTGAGCGGCCTCCGCTGCTGCGCATCTCGCTCGGTGACATGTACACGGGCATCCACGCCGTGGCCGCCATCAACGCCGCGCTGCTCGGTCGCGTAAAGAGCCAACGCGGGCAGCACATCGACATGGCGCTGTACGACACGCTGGTGTCGATGCACGAATACGCGGTGCAGTGCTACACGCTGCAGGGCGTGCTGCCCGAGCAGACCGGGCATGACATGCCCACCTCGACGCTCTATGGCGTGTTCCGTGCAGCGGATGCGGATCTGGTGATTGCAGCGCAGGTCGACGACGCATGGAAGCGCTTCGCTGCGCTGGTCGAAGCGCATGGTGGGCCGGCAGGCTTTGGTGCGGACAAGCGGTTCCATGACAGTGTCGGCCGCAACGCGCACCGGGCGGAGATTCTCTCTGTGGTCGAACCTTGGGTGGCAGCACGCCCCGTGGCATTGGTGCTGGAACTGCTGGATGGCATCGATGTTCCGTGCGCCAAGGTGCAGCGCATCGACGAGGTGCTGGCCGACCCGCAAATTCAGGCCCGCGGCATGGTGGTCGAGCAGCAGCATCCGCGCTACGGGACGTTGCGCTTGCCCAACCTACCGTTCAAGTTTTCCGATTGCGATACGACCATCCGCGACGTCGCCCCCGACCTGGGCGAGCACAACGTTGAAGTCGCGCGCACGCTGGGTTTCGACCTAGACGAGATCCAGGCGATGCAGGCCGATGGCGTTCTTTATTCGAAGCGAGCCTCATGATGACTGACCACTATGCGGTGATCGGCAACCCGATCTCACACACCAAATCGCCGCTCATTCACGGCCTCTTTGCGCAGGCGGCGCAACAGGACATGGAGTACACGGCCATCGAAGGCCCGGTCGAGCCGGATACAGCGTTCGCCGATGCCGTGCGTGCGTTCGCCGTCGGCGGCGGCAAGGGCGTGAACGTCACGGCGCCGTTCAAGCTCAAGGCGTTTGCGATGGCCGACGAGCGCAGCGAGCGCGCCACGTTGGCCGGCGCCGCGAACGCACTGAAGTTTGAGGGCGGCCGCATCCTGGCCGACAACTTCGACGGCATTGGGCTGGTGCGTGACATCGAGATCAACCTGGGGCTGCCGATGGCTGGCAAGCGCGTGCTGCTGCTGGGTGCCGGTGGCGCCGCGCGTGGTGCCTTGCTGCCGTTCCTGGCGGCGAAGCCGGCGCAGTTGGTCATCGCGAACCGCGACGTCGCCAAGGCGCAGACGCTGGCGGCCCAGGTGGCCGGGCGCGGCCCGATCGTCGCTTGCGGGTATGCCGACCTGGAGGCGACGGGGCGCTTCGATCTGGTGGTCAATGCCACCTCTGCCAGCCTCACAGGCGATCTGCCGCCCGTTCCACCGAGCATCTTCCAACCCGATGGGCTGGCCTACGAACTGGCGTATGGCAAACGGCTGACGCCGTTCCTGCGGCTCGCCCGCAACGCGGGTGTGCGCAACATCGCAGACGGCGTCGGCATGTTGGTCGAGCAGGCGGCGGAGGCGTTCGTCTGGTGGCGTGGCTTGCGTCCGGATACCCGCCCCGTGATCGATCGACTGACCGTTCCGCTCGACTGATCTGAACCGATCTGCATCCACCACAGAGGTTTGAATGAAGCGCATCCTGATGCTGCACGGCATCAATCACAACATGTTCGGTAAGCGTGACCCCGCCCAGTACGGGACCATCACGCTGGCCGAGATCGACAGCAAGTTGCAGGCCCTGGGCGACGAGCTCGGCGTGCAAGTGGAATCGTTCCAGACGAACAGCGAAGCGGCGATGTGCGAACGCATTCATCGCGCCTTCGAGGAAGGTCAAGACGCCGTGCTGATCAACGCAGGCGCCTGGACGCACTACAGCTACGGTATCCGCGATGCGCTGGCGATTCTCACGTGTCCGGTCGTGGAGCTGCATATGTCCAATATCCACGCGCGCGAGCCCTTCCGTCATCACTCGGTGTCTGCTGACATCGTCAGTGGGCAGATCTGCGGGTTCGGGGTTCAGAGTTACCTCCTGGCCCTGCGGGCGGCTGCCTCTGCGGTCGATCATGCGTAGCCAGAGGTGTAGCTCCTGAGCTGAGTATGCGTGCGCCTGAAACAAGGAGCCAGCGCAGGTCACCACCAATAAACGCCCAGCGCCGACAGGATGACGAAGATGGCAATAGCCGTTGACTTCGCAGTCCGCGAGCGATGGCCTTCGGCCAGAAGCAATCCCATCAAAAAAGCCGCCTAAGGGCGGCTTTTTTGATTCATAGAGCAACCGTCAACTCACTCCACCGCTGCCTCCTTCTTTCTTCTTCACGCCATTCCGACTAAACCGCCCGGACAGTGCCTTGCGCGCCGTATCCAGTCCTTCGCCTTTGCCGGCACGCTTGAGGAAGGCATATCCGTCCAACGCAGCGCTCATTACGTCGCTGCCCAATGCTAGTTGCGAGTCTGACATGCGTTCGCAGAGCTTTTTCAAGCGGTCCAACCTTGGGCGCAGCGCATCGAAGGCGACGAGGTCGCGACGGACTTCGGGTAGGCCGAAGTTGACCGGCAGCACGTTGGGATTATTGCCCAGCACATCCAAGGCCGTGCGGGCGAATGCTTCGGATTTACCACCCATCTTCACGGCCCGCCTGCGTTGGGCGGGGGATAGGGCGATCAAGCCAGTAAGTCGGTCTTCCAGCGTTTTCAGTGCAGTGTCGATGGCGGTTAGGTCAGCCGCTGCAATCTGAAGCGAAATCATATTCTGTGGCATTGCGTTTCTCATGAATGGACTGGCAATGTCATGCCAGGAGGCATAACCGCATGAGATTGGCGGTTGTGGTATCCGTCCGCAAGGTAAGAGGGGGTCTTAGATCGAAGAATCCGAAAATTCCTATGCGGAGGATGATGTTCAGTGCGTGAGTCTTTTTTCGGGGTGCCCTGGGCTCAGAGCTCGACGCATGAGTTATTTTTCTCGGTGCTCCGAGTTCAAGGCTCGACACGCGAGTTATTTATCTCGGTGCTCCGAGTTCAAGGCTCGACACGCGAGTTATTTATCTCGGTGCTCCGAGCTCAAAGCTCGACATGCGAGATATTTTTCTCTGTGCGCCGAGTTCAAAGCTCGACACGCGAGATATTTTTCTCGGTGCCCCGAGCTCAGAGCTCGACGCGTGAGTATTTTTTCTCGGCGTGTGACTCTTTATAACTTGACGGTCGGGGTCCGGAGGTGGGCGATTGAAAGATTGACGCTGGATGCCCTTAGCTACAGCACGGCGGCCACCGTGCAGCGCTTCGGCAACCTGCAAGGCCAACGACGTCGATACGTATCAGTATCTCGTTGCCACATGCACAGCGCCGCCGATGACTACGAGGCGCTGCTGCCAAGAGGATCAAGCCCTCAATCGTCTAACACACACCCGGGATAGCGGCAGGGTGCGCGCTGTTAGGATGGAAATTGTGGCAACTGTCGTAATATCCACCATTTGTTGGAGGGGTGGTCGGGTTAGGGGCATCTTCGGATGCTCCACCGGGAAGTGGCTCGGACGGTGTACTGACCGCGATGGATTTCTGATCCTCTTTTTGATACGTCGTGCAGCTCACGTTGCTGATGTCTACCGCAGTTGCGTCCGTGCTGGTTCCCCAAAGCGTTTCATGATCGGTATTGCGCCCGATCAGTTGAAAATATGCCGGCGTGTAGGTGGCCCCATTGCCCGGGCCGGATGGCCCCCGTGCAATCCAGTTGTAGGAGACCTTCGAGCATGTAACGGAACTGACTGCTTTGACCGACGCTTTCCAGTAGTTCCCTTGTTTGCTGAAGCTCTCTTGCACTACGCTGCCAACGCAAGAGCCCATCGGTATGTCGAAGCTACAGCCCGCACCATTAGCGGTTTGGTCCTCCGGCTGATAGATGTCAGTACTCAGAAGGCTAACGCTGCCAGAGGACGACGCATAACTGAACGTGTCCTCTTGGATCTGTCCCGTTGCGGTCAGCAACTGGACTACCAGCGTCGACCCATCGACACGTGACAGGTTGCCTTGTGGCAGTCCCTTTGACTTGTAATAGCTATCCAGAGCCGCTTGCTCGCCAGTCAAGAGCCGGATATTGTTCCTGTCGAATTTAAACGGAGGCGGGCTGCCAATCGGATTCAGAGTCACAGATGACGGAGTGCCGTACCTTGTTCGTGCCTCCCACTGAACTGATCCTGTCCCGCTGGGAATAGCACGTACATCCAACTGATCGAGAAGTGCGTCGACGCCTGCGTGATTGGTTGGGAACGGCGTCGAGATGAAGCTTAGGGTGCTAGCGTCGACGTTAAGTGCGGTGATCGCAGGCGCTAGCTGTGATTTCAGAAGGTTGTTGAAGCTATCAATCTTTGCCTGCGTGATCTGGGTCTTCGAGATCAGTGCCGGATTGCTCCAAAGTGTCGAAACGGCATTTGGCATAACCATGCCGCCAGCGATGTAGGTGCTGAACGGCGTGATGTTGGCCGTTATCGTTCCATCAGCCTTAGTGGCTACAACGCTGTACAGCACAGTCTTCCCATCCCGAGATTCCCCGCGCAGTAGGTATGGCGCTCGGAGATAGGTGACATCAAAGGTGTACTGGCCGCTGGCATCCGTGGAGGTCTTGTACACCATAGACGGCGTGCTAGCAGATACCAGATACACCGTGCCAAGAATTGGAGCGCCAGATGCCAGTACCCCGCTGATTACGTTCTTTCCAGTTTGGCTCCCCGTCGAGGGGCTTGTGGTGTTCGTACCGCTATTTGCGCTATCACCTGTGCCCCCTCCACATCCCGCGATTGCGAGAGATATGACGGTTGCAAGGCACGTGATTTGAGTTTTGAGCACGGTGATTCTCCCTGGACTTGTATGTTGTACCTAGCTGCCGACTTAGATGGCGTACCCGTAAGAGAGTGGGCGGCATATCATCGGAACGCGACGCCAGCCTTGAGGGTCAGGCTGTCGGCTAGCTGATCCCACCCGTCACTACCGTCGTCATATAGGTAAGGGTTGGGGTAGGACCAGCTACGGCGGCAGTTCAAGGCTATCTGCGCCCGATTGGGCGTTCATCACCAAATTTGGGGATGTCGACGCTGAGGCATTGAACGAATATCCAGTCCGTGGTTTGTTGCTCTTGAACCATTGCTGACACCCTGCCGAAGTGGGGGTCTTTAAACGACTTGGAGGTCTGGTCACCTCTGCTACGCTGTTTCTCGACCGCTTGAGGGTCGGACGAAGCAAGGCAGACAGGGCTTGTGTGCCCCGTCAAAGCTACGCGCTAGAAGAGGTAGTCGGGGAGGGAATCGTGTCGTCAGCGGTGTACTTTCGACGCGCCATGGAGGCCGTCGAGCAGATTTCTGATGAGACTCCGCCATGGGAAGACATCCTTTCTACGGCGCGTGATCTGATTGGCGCAGATGGCGGATCGCTCATCATGATGGATGGTCGTGGCAATCTACTGAATCTGAACTATGTGAATGTTTCTGATGTTCAGGTTACGGAATATGCGACGTACTTCCACAAACTTGATTTCATATCGAGTGCCTCCATTAATTTTGCTGCTGGCACATGGCTGGATAGCAACGAGTTGTTTCCACGAACGCAGCTTCGACGTACCGAGTTCTATACGGATTTCCTCCACAAGCATCGCAACGAGCAAATTGTGACCTTGCTGCTCGAACGGAGCGCTGAACGTCGAACAGGAATCAGCTTTCAGCGATCGTCCGTTCAGGACGGCGCCGGGGAAACGCTATCGCAAGGAACAGTCGGTACCTATTTCCGCTCTTTCATGGCCGCACTCGGGCGGCGAGGTCAATCGATGGCCAACAATCTCAAGCTGGTGGAAGACGCCTTCGCTGCATTGGATGAGGCTACGTTTCTTCTAACGAGTTCGGGCATTGTTCTGCACCCTTCTGGTCTCGCGAAATCGCTATTGGACAATCCTCGCGGCCTCAGCATCAAACAGGGCAAGCTGTGGCATCAGAATCCCGCTGTCCTGAGCAACTTGTCGAAGGCAGTCGCGGCGACCTTGCAGAGCGGGCAACGGTCCAGAGTCACGGTTTCATTGACCTGGGGCGAGGCGTTGAGCTTGGATTTCGCTGTGGCGGATTCGCGCATCCGGCTTTCTAACGAGCCATTGGTGTTTGTTCGGATGCGTCGCAACAGCGTATTGAGTGAAGCAGATGCTGACAATCTGATCGCAACGTTCAACGTCACCAAGGCAGAGGCGAGGGTGTTGGCAGGGCTCGTCGGAGGGCTTGCGCCTTCAGAGCTTGCCATTCAGAACGGTGTTTCGGAGCACACGGTGCGATCGCAGATCTCCAATCTGAAAAGAAAGATGCACTGTAGTCGGATCGTTGATCTCGTGAAGCTAGCCTTGCTTGCACAAGGCTGAGGGTTGCAAGCGTTTTGAGTTACCGGCGATTGCAGGTGCTGCTGGAGCGCGAGGGCATTCATGCGAATCACAAACGCGAGGCTGGCTTGGCTGTGCGGCGCCGGCGGCGACGTCACGGCGTGATGGTCGAGCGCGAGCCACTGACTGTGCCAGCCGCGCCGAACGAGGTCTGGTCGATTGATTTCGTGATGGGCGCACTATCCAGTGGGCGCCGCCTGAAGTGTCTGACTATCGTTGATGACTTCACGAAAGAGGCGGTCGACATCGTCGTGGACCACGGCAGCCTCACGAGTGCGGCGGTCGGACACTTGAACGCCTGCTGTTGGGAGAAGCCAGGGGGCGTCCACAATACTCTACCGACCAAGAGCAGCCATTCCTTTGACCTCAGAACCCTCTACCCAGCTTGTCGGATATTTGTGTGTGCGATAGCCTGCCCAAGACTATGACCATTCAAATACCGGCTCCACTAGCCAAAACAAAGAACGACCTCTATGCGGCGCTAATCGCCGTAGGAGTAGGGCGAGGGTTTGCGGCTATCCCCGAGTTTCGCCTGCTGATACCGGAGGCGAAGAGCCGACCGAGGAAAAAGAACATTGACTTGGTGTGGGCAAGCCGCAAGGACGCTTGCAATCAGGGCGAGCACATCCAATGCAACAACCTATGCCACTGGGAAGTGATTGCGGCGTTCGAAATCGAGGGGTGCAACGTTGCTCCCGCGCGCATCAAAGAGCATCGTAGTGATTTTGCATGGCTTCGCGCAAATGGGGCATCAAGCCTGATTGGGGCCGTAGCACTATAGTCCACATGCAGAACGGATGCTGTCTCTCTACGGGCCAGACTATGCCGAGCATAGGGCGTTACTGCCGGGGCTGGCGGCATGTTTGGCGGCATTCGGTATCACCCTGGAGGGCATGCCGGAGCACAGTAGGGGCTTGTACGCAGCGGACTTAGAAAAACAGGCCGACGAGCTAGAGGCGGTAAGGCAGCGGATGCGGGACGCGGGGAAAATTTAGCTTGATACGGCAAGCTAACGCATCGTGAAAAAAGCGTCGTTAAACGCTAAATCATAGGTTTGCTTGCTGAATCCGGGATTGTCCTCAAACACTTTCGCTCGTAGCGAATCCTGTTCCGGGCGCTTGTCAATGACGGCGCAAACATAGGTAAGCGCGCTTTCTCTTAGCCGCCTGACCTGCGCGACGGCGTTTCTAAGTTCCTCCTGCGTCTTGGCCGGGTAAATATCGGCTAGAGGAAGCTCGTCGGATGAGCGTGTCCGCATGAAAACCGAAAGCAGCGCCGCCGGTCAAGAAGGCCATCGCCTATACCTATACCGAAGTGTGGATGCGGGACGGTTTGAAGCGGATTTACTTCTAAGGGCTCGATGGGTCACTGCCTGATAGACTTCCTCGCGTGCGCAAAACGAGGGGCACAAAAATGCCGATGGGGTTGAATGAATGGCTAATGGTTGGGTCAACTTTGCTTGGGCCGGTGCTCGCGGTTCAAGCCCAGAAATGGGTGGAGCGTGCGCGGGATGCTAGCAATCGCCGCACATGGCTTTTCACAACCCTCATGGCGACGCGGCAAGCGCGCTTGTCCATCGAGCATGTCAGAGCGCTCAATTCCATCGACTTAGCGTTTTACGGGCGGCGCATTCTTGGTTTCGTCATTCGCGGGGCACGTGCCCAAGCGGTGCTTGATGCATGGCATGACTACCACGCGCACCTAAGCCTTCCTATCGAACGCCGCCCTCAAAATGAGGCAGAGCAGCGTGATTGGAACGGGAGGGGCGATGAGCTGTTTACGAACCTCCTTGACCGGCTTGCGACGGCTACCAACTTTAAGTTCGACCGCGGCCAATTGAAGGCGGGCAGCTACTCTCCGGAAGCGCACGGCACGGTCGAGCTTGAGCAGCAGGCTATGCGAAGCCTTACGCTCGATATCTTGCTGGGCAAAAAATCGCTTCCGATGGAAGTAAAGGCTTGGCCAGTCGACGCCGAATTGGTTGCGCAGCAGCGGAACATGCAAGAACAGCTTGTCGACAATCAAAAGGCGGTATTGGGGCAGTTGGTCGAAATATTGAACAGGCTGACTGAGGGGCAAAAGGCTGCCGCCGTCGATACCGATGCAGAAAAGTCGCCGTAGCAATTCAACCGACCATGAAGGCCGTGCGCCGCCGTAGAATCACATTGGATGGCGGCGCTAGGGTGCCCCCACGTCTGCCATGGGCGGCTCCTAAGGGGGGCATACAATCTCTACGCCCTCAACGCAGACGACCGCGCGTTAGCCTCGATTTTTTTGGTCGCAAAAATAAGTGTTAAAAATCAATTACTTAAAAGCGTGCCGAAACCGGGGGTTCGACCATGCGCCGACGCAAGCCAACGCGCACGGCGCTGAAAATCGTGAGTGGCAACCCAGGCAGGAGTGCGTTGCCGAAAGACGAGCCTGCGCTGGTGGCCGGAGCGAAGGCGCCGGCTTGGCCGGCGCCCTTAAGGCCGCTCCCGAGTGTCGAAAGCCCAGACGGACGAGAACAAGAACCCGTTTGCCGACTTGGTGAAGAAGCCCCGTGTTAGCGGGAAGTCGCTGTCTAAACCAAAGGTGGAGCCGCTAACAATCGGCTAGGCCGAAGCTAATTCTTCTGACGGATGGCGCTCTCATCTTCCAAAACCGAAGCTTGCAAAGCAGGAGACTATTGGGGGGGGCTATATGGGCGGGGAGAAATGGATCACTGTTGCCAGTGCTGTGCTATTGAGCGCATGCGCTTCCACGGTGGTTGAACAGCGCTATTTCAAATCGTACGCGGTCGGTCAAGAGGTGACCGCAGCAACCGGAAATGCCATGCTTGTCGACCAGAATGGGCACGTTACCAATCAGCGTGTGTGGGTCGGGATTCTGAATTCTGCCGATGGATGGAAGAATACGGAAGAAGTATCGGCGGACTACTATCGAAAAGAACTAATTTATTCTGGGATTTCTGGATCAACGGTTGAGCTTAACTATCGGGAATTCAGGGGCGGTTACGCTGCTCAGGCCTTTTATCAAAGTGTGAAATACGACCTTTCGCAATCGAATACGGTTCGTTTCCAGAATTTCACTATTGCCATTCTTTCTGCTGATAACCAGCAAATAAGATACAAAATTCTCAAAGACTACTAAGCCCTACCGCCGCCATGGCAGCTTCATCACCACGACCCGCTCAACTTGCGCAAGTTGCTCAACTTCTCAGCATGAGCAACATTGGCGGGTTGGCGAAAGGCGAAGTTGGAGCACTATCGACAGTACGTCGCCGCGCTGTGGGGAATGGTGCAAGGCAAGGCGATTACTGCTGACGCGCAAGCGCGCTATGCAGACGCCGTTAATACGCTGACGCTTGTTGCACCACCCTCAGTGCTGAGGGCGCTGTACGCTTTCCAAGACGAGATTTCATATCGCAACACGCAACGCAGCGATGAGCGCCACGACCAGTTGGTAAACGTACTGTTGCGACAAATGCGTCGCGATGTTCGCCCCCCGCAGCGAGGCGGCGATGGCCCCGAGCCGTCTATCCGGCTTTTATCTGTGCCGTCGGTACGGGTGTCAGCGAAGCGGGGCGCCGAACATCATTGATGAAATCCGCTTACAAGGCGGTTACATGTCTGAATATCGGTGCGGAATTGTTTGCAGGTGCTAACCCATGAAGAGTTGCAGTGTTTGGCCTGCCCAGAGGGATTCGAACCCCCGACCGTCGGCTTAGAAGGCCGATGCTCTATCCAACTGAGCTATGGGCAGATGTGTGCGCTGCCCAGGCAGGTTAGCGACGAACGGCCTCCGGATGCCTGGGAGGCCGCGATTCTAACAGATGGCGGATGCCAAAAACCGCGGCGCGCTAGCGCTGGGGCGGGATTTCCGGCGGTACTTCGCCCGGAGGCAGCTCGATCGGTGGTGTCAGCGGTTCCGGGTCATGAACGGGATCGTGGGACGGCTCGTCCGGCGGCGGCATCTCGGGTGGTGGATGCGGCGGAGGCTCGTGCGGTGTCGGCGGCGTAATGTGCGCGCGCAAGCTCAACTTGGGCTGGGCGGAAGGCATGGATGGCTCCGTGACAGTGCAATGAGGTCGGTTTGACCCCAATCAGTCCGCAAGCGTCGTTCCCACGCATCATCCAAATGGTGATACCTAAAATACATACCCCCCATTAGGGGGATTCTTTGATACATTTCGTGGCGTCGGGTAGTGCCATAACAAGTAACGATTCAACTCGAAATTCCGCGCAATGACGCGGAACGCTGTGCCTACACACGCCAAAAGGGCGTGACGGATGTCTTTTTCGGTTCCGACCAGACGGGAAAACGGGAGTCTTGTTTGGGCAGCCTTGGGAAGCTGCTGTGTTTCGCCGGCAACAGGGAGCCAGGCGAGGCGTCAGCCATGGGGCAGGGAGGAAACGAAGAATGAGTACACGTCACGCACGACGCCCGGCAGGGGCGTCGCGGTCCACGTATGTCCGCAACGCCCAGAGTGGGCGCATTGGCGACCGTTCCAACGCCGCAGGCCATCGCCTGCCGCCCAGCGGCGTGCCGCGCCTGCTGCTGTGGCTGCTGGCGGCGACGATTCTCTTTGCCGCGGCAAACTACACGTTCAAGCTGCTCGGCTAACACCGACGCGGTTTACAACACCTTTCCCGGATTCATCAGGCCGCGCGGGTCCAGTGCCTGCTTGATCGCGCGCATGGCTGCCAGTTCGACCGGGCTCTTGTAGCGCGCGTTGTCTTCTCGCTTGAGCTGGCCGATGCCGTGCTCGGCCGAGATCGAGCCGCCATGTGCATGCACGCTGTCATGCACGATGCGGTTGATGCCGTCCTGATGCGCCAGGAAAGCGTCATGCTCATGCCCTTCGGGCGGCGACACGTTGTAGTGCAGGTTGCCGTCGCCAAGGTGGCCAAAGGTCACCATGCGGATGTCGGGGTAGGCCGCCGCCAGCGCGCGGTCGGTCACGTCGATGAAGTCTGCGATGCGCGAGATGGGCACGCCAATGTCGTGCTTGATGTTCTTGCCTTCATCGGCCTGCGCCAGCGGGATGTGCTCGCGCAGGTTCCAGAAGTCGCGCGATTGCGCCACCGATTCCGCCACCGCCGCATCGTCGATCACGCCGCGGGCCAGCGCGTCTTCCATCAGCGCCTCGAACAGCGCACGGGCGTGTTCTTCGCTCTCCAAGTCGGACAGTTCCAGCAGCACGTACTGCGGATACGCCTGTGCAAAGGGCACGCGCAGTTGCGGATAGTGCTTGCGCACCAACTCCAGACAGAACGCCGACATCAACTCAAAGCCCGTCAGCAGCGTGCCCGCATGGCTTTGTGCCAGCGACAGGAATGCCAGCGCCTGACGCGGCGATTGCAGTGCCGCCAGCGCCGTCACCTTGGCGCGCGGCTGCGGAAACAGCTTCAGCGTCGCCCCGGTGATGATGCCGAGCGTGCCTTCCGCGCCGATCAGCAGATCGCGCAGGTCGTAGCCGGTGTTGTCCTTGCGCAGGCCGCGCAGGCCGTTCCATAGCTCGCCGTTTGGCAGCACGGCTTCTATGCCGAGGCACAGTTCGCGCGCGTTGCCGTAGCGCAGGACGGCCGTGCCGCCCGCGTTGGTCGCCAGGTTGCCGCCGATGGTGCAACTGCCCTCGGCGGCCAGGCTCAGCGGGAACAGGCGATCGGCCGCGGCTGCGGCCTGCTGCACGTTGGCCAGAATGCAGCCGGCATCCACGGTGATGGTGTTGTTGATCGGGTCCACCGCACGTACCCGCTGCATGCGCTGCACCGAGATGACGACCGCGTTGCCTTCCATGTCAGGCGTGGCGCCACCGCACAGGCCGGTGTTGCCGCCTTGCGGGACCATCGGCACCGCATGCTCACCACACAGCCGCACCAGCGCAGCCACCTGCAAAGCATCGGCCGGACGCAGCACCGCACGAGCGCGGCCAGTGAAACGCTTGCGCCAATCGGTCAGATAGGGTGCCTGGTCTTCCGGCGCTGTCAGGACATACGCGGCGCCGATGGCGTCAACGCAGGCTTGCAGAAACGCATCGTGGGTCATGGCAGGTCAGGTGCTCTCTTTGGCGCGTGCTTTGGCCGCACGCTTGAACGGGCGCAGATAGAAAATCGTCGCGAAGAAGAACGTCACGCTGAGCACAACCTCCACCCACGCCAGCGATCGCGACAGGCCGGCATCCGACGTTGCACGCACGATGCCCTCGGTGAATAACAGCAGGATGAACATCGACGCCCATTGCATCGTGTAGCGGTTCTTGCGCAGCACGCCAGGCAGCGGCCAGGCCAGCAGCAACGCCTTGAGCGCGAGCCACGAACCACCCGGGCGCACTGGCGCGAGCCACAGTTCCCACGCGGCACACAGCACGATCAGCGCGATCAGGCTGCAGACACTCAGCACATGCAGTGCCCGGGATTCGACAACAGGTTGATCGGCGAGCGTCATGCTGCGAGCTTCAGGGCGGTCTGGGCAAGCCGGCGGCCCATTGCGGTGGCGAGCGTGCGCTCGTGGGCGGTCAGCGGTGCGGTGTCACCTCGATGCGCGACATGTGATGGCCCATAGGGTGTGCCGCCGGCATCGGTGGAAAGCAGTTCGCTCTGTTGATAGGGCAGGCCAAGTACGACCATGCCATGGTGCAGCAGCGGCAGCATCATCGAGAGCAGGGTGGTTTCCTGCCCGCCATGCATGCTGCCCGTGGAGGTGAATACGCAGGCGGGTTTGCCGGCCAGCGCGCCCGACAGCCATTGCGGTGTGGTGCCGTCCAGAAAGTACTTGAGCGGGGCGGCCATGTTACCGAAGCGCGTGGGCGAGCCCAGTGCCAACCCGACGCATTCCTCCAGATCGCGCACTTCCACATAGGGCGGGCCGCCATCGGGCACGTCAGGCTGCGTGGCTTCACACACGGTGGAGACGGCGGGCACGGTGCGCACGCGCGCCTGGGCGCCGTCCACGCTTTCAATGCCTTGCGCGATGGCTTCGGCCAACGCGCGGGTGCTGCCATGACGGCTGTAGTACAGGACCAGGATATCTTTCATAACAAAGCGTTGAGAGCGTCGCGGTATTATAGTTGCGCCCCCCAATCTCCCTCATTGGCCTTGCGCCGCTTCATTCTTCATGCTTTTTGATCTCCGTGCGCTTCGTCAATGGAATGCCGCCAAGCTGCGTGCGCTGTCGCGTTATGCGCTGCGCCGGGCGGGCGAAGACAGCTTGCCGCAGGTGGCCGGCAGCCTGACGTTTACGACGGTGCTTTCGGTGGTGCCGATCCTGACGGTGGCGTTTGCGCTGTTCACGGCGTTTCCGATGTTCAAGAGCTTTCGTGCGGACATCGAAGGCTACATGTTCAGCAACCTCGTGCCTGGCAATATCAGTCGGCCGATCCTCACGTATCTGAACCAGTTCTCCACCAACGCCAAGGGGCTGACGGCTGCGGGCCTGATCGGCTTGGTGGTGACGTCGGTCATGACCATGCTGACGGTCGAGAACGCGCTCAATGCCATCTGGCGCGTGCGCCAACGCCGGCCGTTGGCGCAGCGTGTGCTCGTGTTCTGGGCATTGGTGACGTTCGGCCCGGTGCTGATCGGTGCGAGCCTGTCGGTCAGCTCGTACATGGTGTCAATTTCAGCGGGCTATGTGCACAAGCTGCCGTTCGGCCTCGGCGTGATCGTGGGTGTGGTGCCGATCCTGCTGTCGGCGATTGCGTTTGCGATGCTTTATGTCTTTGTGCCGAACACCTATGTGGCGCGGCGTGACGCGTTTCTTGCGGGGCTCATTGCCGCCGTGGCGTTTGAAGTCGCCAAGCGCATCTTTGGTTCCTACGTGGCGCACATTCCCACGTACACCGCGGTGTATGGCGCGTTTGCGACGCTGCCGATTTTCCTGACGTGGATCTATGTGAGCTGGCTGGTCACCCTGCTGGGCGCGACCATTGCATCAACGTTGCCGATCATCCGCCAAGGCTACTGGCAGCGGCGCACGTTTCCGGGCAGCGAGTTCTTCGATGCGCTGGGGGTTCTGCTGTTGCTGTACCGCGCACGCGAACAGGCGCCGCGCACGGTGGCTGAACTCGAGATCGGACGGCGTCTGCAATTGGAGGCGGAATATCTGGCTGACCTGCTGGCCAAGCTCAAGGCGCTGCACCTGGTCGGCAAGCTGCAGCAGGATCGCAGCGAAGCACATTGGGCGCTGCTGTGCGACGCCCATACGACCACGTTGCGTCCGCTCTATGAAAAGCTGGTGCTGAACCTGCCTCGCCTGCCGCGCACGTCGCTGGCGCGGCTTCTGGGCGATACCCAGGCACTGGCCGCTCAATTGCATAATCCCGCGCTCGACAGCACGCTGGAGAGTGTGTTCGCCACTGGTGAGCGCGGTATAGCAGCCGCCAGCCAGGCTGCTGCCCCAGCGCCGATGTCGACGGTGCCGGCTGCAGCTCGCGCCTGACCACTCAGAACGGGATCTTTCCCGTCCAGATATCGCGATACATCACCCAGTCGCCCATCAGGCTGTAGATCGGGTGACGAAAGGTGGCGGGCCGGTTCTTTTCAAAGCCGAAGTGCCCGACCCACGCAAACGCATAGCCGCTGACCGCCGCACCGAGCAGCCACCACAAGTTACCCGTGAAGATCAGCAGGATCAGGCACACCAGGGCGATGCTCGAACCCGCAAAATGCAGGCGCCGGCAGGTGCGGTCCTGGTGCTCGCCCAGATAGAACGGATAGAACTCGGCGAAGCTGCTGAAGGTGGGGTGCTCGGTGGTGGCCATGGTGCGTCTCCTGAATCCTGACGGGGCGCAGTTACGCGGCGGCGGTGGCCGGCTCGCGTTCGCGCGCAAAGGCGATCAGCGCATCGAGCGTGCCGTCCGGACATTCTCCCATGACCGCGTGCCCGCAAGGCAGACCCACCATGCGGCTGCCAGCCAACCCGGCAGCCACCTGACGGCCTGCTTTGGCCGGCGTCATCTGGTCTTTCTCACCAACGATGACGAGTGATGGGCACTTCACTGCAGCCATGGCCTCGGCACCGCGCGTATAGCCATTGCACGCCGAAAAATCCGTGTGGAAGACGGGGGCCTCGGTGCCGCGCGCCACGCGTTCCATCAGCCGCTGGCTGCCGCCGTGCATCCAGAAGCCAGGGCCAGGTGCCGACGGCTTGTTGGCCAGGCTGGAATGCGACCAGACGTTCACCATGTCGATCGCACTGGCGGTGTTGTTGAGCGCCGCGTCAAGCAGCGCATCCGACACCTTCATCGGCCGGGCGGTGGCCACCAACGCAATGCGGCGCACGCGACTTGCGTATCGCGAGGCGCACTCCAGCGCGATCAGCGAGCCCATGCTGTGCCCGACCACCATCACCGGTTGCGTGACACCCGCGGCTTGGACGAGCGCCATTACCCAGTCGGCCATGGCCTCCACGGTTTGCAGGGGCGCACCACCGCTGCGGCCGTGTGCGGGCAGATCAACCGCCAGCACACTGAAACCGTGGTGCGCAAACCAGCGGGTCTGCAGCCCCCAGACCGAATGATCGTTCTGCGCGCCATGCACGAACACCACGCACGGCAGCGCCGGATTGAACGGCTTGCCACCGGTGTAGGCGTAAGCGCGTTCGCCTTGTACGGTCCATTCCATCAGCGGGCTCCGGTTGCGTTGGATGCGGCTTTGCCAGGCGCGGCCGACATCGCGCGCTCGGCGGCTTTCAGGCCGCGCTTCAGATCGTCGATCAGGTCGTCGGCGTCTTCCAGGCCAATCGACAGGCGGATCGTGCCTTCGCTGATGCCGGCAGCGGTCAGTGCATCGGCGTCCATGCGGAAGTGCGTGGTCGATGCCGGGTGAATCACCAGCGAGCGCGCGTCGCCCACGTTGGCCAGGTGCGAGAACAGGCCGAGCGATTCAATGAATTGCTGGCCGGCACGCCGATCACCGCGCAGGTCGAAGCTGAACACGGCGCCAGCGCCATGCGGTAGCAAGCGCTTGGCCAACGCGTGGTCGGGGTGCGATTCCAGTTCAGGGTAGGCCACCGACGCCACCATCGGATGGCTCGCCAGGAAGGTGGTGATGCGGCGGGTGTTCTCTACGTGGCGAGCCATGCGCAGCGGCAGCGTTTCGATGCCTTGCAGCAACTGCCACGCCGCCATCGGATTCATGCAGGCGCCGAAGTCACGCAGGCCCTCGCGGCGGGCGCGCAACAGGAAAGGGGCGACGGTGCTTTCCTCGGCAAACACCATGTCGTGGAAGCCCGCATAGGGCTCGGTCAGCTCTGGGTGTTTGCCCGCTGCCACGTAGTCGAAGGTGCCGCCGTCGATCAGCACACCACCGATGGTCGTGCCGTGCCCGCCCAGGAACTTGGTCGCCGAGTGGTAGACCAGGTCTGCCCCGTGCGCGAACGGCTGCAGCAGCCACGGCGTGGTGAAGGTCGAGTCGACCAGCAGCGGCACGCCCGCATCATGCGCAATCGATGCAATGGTCGGGATGTCGAGCACATCCAGCCCCGGGTTGCCGAGCGTCTCGCCAAACAGCAGGCGCGTGTTCGGACGGATGGCCGCGCGCCAGCCGTCGATGTCGCCGGGCTTGACGAAGGTCGTCTCGATGCCGAAGCGGCGCAGCGTGTAATGCAGCAGGTTGTGCGAGCCGCCATACAGCGCCGACGAGGCGACGATATGCGAGCCCGCGCCCATCAGCGTGACGATGGCCAGGTGCAGCGCCGCCTGGCCAGAGGCCGTGGCGATGGCACCGACACCGTTCTCAAGCGCCGCCATGCGTTCTTCGAACACGGCGACGGTCGGGTTGGAAATGCGCGAGTAAACGTGACCCGCGCGCTCCATGTTGAACAATGAGGCGGCGTGTTCGCTATCGCGAAACACGAAGGACGTGGTGAGATGGATGGGCGTAGCGCGCGCACCCGTGGCCGGGTCGGGCGCGGCACCGGCATGCAGGGCCAGCGTGTCGAAGCGGGCTTTGGACATGGATTCAAGCACCGAATGAGGGTCGAGACGGCGCATGCTAGCACTGCTCCCTGTTGCAGTGCATCCCGGGCAAACGCCGAGCGGGCGCGGTTTTTGACAGGTTTTTTCTGCCGCATTTTTTGTGCATGTGCTTGTCGACGCCCTTGGATTTGGGCTAGGATCGAAACACAACCATAACGACAACCCGCGCGCGGTCGCCCCCCGGCAGACTGGCACCCCAATACCCTGGGAGACGCAATATGAAAGTCAGCGACATCCTTCACGTGAAGGGCAACACGCTCTACACCGTGGCCCCGGAAACCAAGCTCCAGGTGGCGGTGCAGACAATGGCGGAGTACGACATCGGCTCGCTCGTGGTGATGGAGTACGGCGAGCTGGTCGGCATGCTGACCTTCCGCGAAATCATCAAGGTCCTGGCCAAGGGCCACGGCACGGTGGGCGAGGGCACCACCATCCGCAAGGTGATGGATGACCACCCGCTCACCTGCACGCTGGAAACCGACGTCAATGAAGTGCGCCGCATGATGCTGGAGCGCCATGCACGCTATCTGCCGGTACTCGACAACCGCACGCTGATGGGTGTGATCTCGTTCTACGACGTCGCCAAGGCGGTGTTTGAAGAGCAGAACTTCGAGAACAAGATGCTCAAGGCGTACATTCGCGATTGGCCGGAAGAAAAGGCCAACGAAGACTGATCTGCACGCCGTCTTCACTGCACACCCGAAACCCGCCCGCCGTTGCGAGCGGGTTTTTTGTTGAACCCGATTTGAACCAGGATCGCCCCAGTCGATGAGCCAATCGAGCCAGTTTTCCCTGCTCAAGCAGCGCCGTTTCGCGCCGTTCTTCTGGACCCAGTTCCTGGGTGCCATGAACGACAACGTGTTCAAGGTGGCGTTTTCCTCGCTGGTCACGTACCACGCGGCGCTGTTTGGCAATACGGACCCAGCATCGGCGGCGTTCCTGATCTCGGCGATCTTCATCGCGCCTTTCGTATTGCTGTCGGCCACCAGCGGGCAGATTGCCGATCGCATGGACAAGGCCCGGCTGATCCGTCTGGTCAAGACGCTGGAAATCGCCATCATGGCGATCGGTTGCACGGGCTTTGCGCTGCGCCATGTCGAACTGCTGTATCTGTGCACCTTTCTGATGGGCGTGCATTCAACGCTGTTCGGGCCCGTGAAGTACGCGTATCTGCCGCAGCATCTGCAGTCGTCCGAGCTGGTGGGCGGCAACGGGCTGGTGGAAATGGGCACCTTCGTCGCCATCCTGATCGGTACGATCGGCGGCGGGGAGTTGGCCAACTACACGCGCAATGGCGAACTCATTGGTCCCACGCTCACGGGGATTGCCTGCCTGGTCATTGCCGTGAGCGGCTGGCTGACAGCGCGCGGCGTGCCGGTGTCGCCGGCCTCGCAGCCGGATCTGCGCATCAACTGGAACCCAATCTCCGAGACGTGGCGCAATCTGAAGCTGGCCAGCAACCAGCGCGCCGTGTTCCTGAGCCTGATGGGCATCTCGTGGCTGTGGTTTGTGGGGGCGACGTTCCTGACGTCGTTCTTTGCCTTTGCACGTAATGTGCTCGGTGGTGACCAGAACGTGGTGACCCTGCTGCTGGCGGTGTTCTCGGTCGGTATCGGGCTGGGGTCGGTGCTGTGCGAGAAGCTCTCGGGGCGCACGGTGGAGATCGGCTTGGTGCCGTTCGGCTCGATTGGCATGACCGTGTTTGCGGTGGACCTGTATTTTGCCTCGCATGCCGAAGCGCTGGTCGCGCACGATGTGCTGACAGGCATTTCCGGCTTCCTGCAGAACCACCGCCACTGGCGCGTGCTGGCGGATCTGTTCCTGCTGGCGATGTTCGGCGGCTTCTACAGCGTGCCGCTGTATGCGTTGATTCAGAGCCGCTGCGAGCCGACGCACCGTGCCCGCATCATCGCGGCCAACAACATCCTCAATGCACTGTTCATGATCGCCTCGGCCGTGCTGGCGATGGTGCTTACGCACGCCGGCTTCACGATCCCGCAGTTGTTCCTGGTCACCGGCATCCTCAATGCCGTGGTGGCGATCTACATCTACACGCTGGTGCCGGAGTTCCTGATCCGCTTCGTGATGTGGCTGCTGATCCATACCGTCTACCGTGTGAAGGTGGAGGGTTCGGAGCGCATTCCCGACGAGGGTCCGTGCCTGCTGGTCTGCAACCACGTGAGCTTTGTCGATGCCGTGGTGGTGGGCGCCTTCGTACGCCGACCGGTGCGCTTTGTGATGGACCACCGCATCTTCAAGGTGCCGGTGCTGTCGTGGTTCTTTCGCACGGTCAAGGCGATTCCCATTGCGCCGATGCATGAAGACCCCGAGATGCTCAAGCGCGCTTACGACAGCATTGCCGAGGCGCTGGCGGAGGGTGAGGTGGTCTGCATCTTCCCCGAGGGCAAGATCACGGCCACGGGCGAGATGAACCCGTTCAAGGAAGGCGTACGTCGCATTGTTGAACGCACGCCGGTGCCGGTGGTGCCGATGGCGCTGCGTGGCCTGTGGGGCAGCTTCTTCTCGCGCCACGGCGGCGCGGCAATGACGCGGCCGTTCCGGCGCGGTTTCCTCAACAAGCTGGAGTTGTGTATTGGTACGCCGGTGCCGGCGCAGGCGGTGTCGCCGGAAGGGCTTCAGGCTGCCGTGCTGGCGCTGCGCGGCGAGTGGCTCTAACGGTTGGCGCCCCATCGGAATTCGATACACTGCCGGTTGGCCCGCAACCGGCCTCGTTTTTTCCTATCCCCCAACTCTCCCGTTATCTGCCATGAAACTCGCTTCCCTGCTGCTGTGCGCTTCGTCGCTTGCCCTGGTTGCTGTTAGCGTGCAAGCCGCATCGCCCGCCAGCGAAACCTTGCCCTCCGGTGTGATCGTCCAGACCCTGACCAAGGGCACCGGCCCGTCGCCCAAGGCCAGCGATACGGTCAAGGTGCACTACCGCGGCACGTTGACCGACGGCAAAGAGTTCGACAGCTCCTACAAGCGCGGCCAGCCGATCTCGTTCCCGCTGAACCGCGTGATTCCGTGCTGGACCGAAGGCGTGCAGAAGATGCAGGTGGGCGGCAAGGCCAAGCTGACCTGCCCGGCGGCGACGGCTTACGGCGAGCGCGGCGTGCCCGGCACGATTCCGCCCAATTCCACGCTGAACTTCGAGGTGGAACTGCTTGGCATCGGCGGCTGATCGTCGGTCGCCAATGCGCGGCTTTACAATAGTGGTTTCCTGATGTCCCGTGCCGCCGCTTTGGCGGCACATTTCTGCGCACAATCGCGAGCACGATCATGTCTGGCAATACCCTGGGCCTGCTGTTTTCCGTCACCACCTTCGGCGAGTCGCATGGCCCGGCCATCGGCGCTGTCATTGACGGCTGCCCGCCGGGCATGACGCTGTCGGCCGAAGACATCCAGCCCGATCTGGACCGTCGCAAGCCCGGTACGTCGCGCCACGTCACGCAACGTAAGGAAGAAGACCTCGTCGAGATTCTTTCCGGCGTGTACGAGGGCAAGACCACCGGCACGCCCATCTGCCTGCTGATCCGTAACACCGACCAGCGCAGCAAGGACTACAGCAACATCGTCGAGACCTTCCGCCCTGGCCACGCCGATTACACCTACTGGCACAAGTACGGTGTCCGCGACCCGCGTGGTGGCGGCCGTTCTTCGGCACGGCTGACGGCACCCACGGTGGCTGCAGGCGCGGTCGCCAAGAAGTGGCTGCGCGAGAAGTTTGGCGTGGAAATCCACGGTTTCATGTCGCAATTGGGCGATATCCAGATTCCGTTCATGGACTGGAACGAGGTGCCAAACAACCCGTTCTTTGCGCCGAATGCGGAGATCGTGCCCGAGCTCGAAACCTATATGGATGCGCTGCGCAAGGACGGCGATTCCGTCGGTGCGCGCATCGAGGTGGTGGCGACCGGCGTGCCGGTCGGGTGGGGCGAGCCGCTGTTCGATCGCCTGGACGCCGACATCGCCCACGCGATGATGGGCCTGAACGCGGTGAAGGGCGTCGAGATTGGCGCTGGCTTCCACGCAGTCGCCCAGCGTGGCTCGGAGCACGGTGATGAGCTGACACCGGAAGGCTTCGTCGGTAACAACGCGGGCGGCATTCTGGGCGGCATTTCGACTGGCCAGGACATCTCCGTATCCCTGGCGATCAAGCCGACGTCGAGCATCCGCACGCCGCGCCGCTCGATCGACAAGGCGGGGGATCCGGCTGTGGTGGAAACGTTCGGCCGTCATGACCCCTGCGTGGGCATCCGCGCGACGCCGATCGCCGAGGCATTGCTGGCGCTGGTGCTGATCGACCATGCGCTGCGCCATCGCGCGCAATGCGGCGATGTGTCGGTGGAGACACCGGCCATTCCGGCGAAAGCGTCGTAATACGTTTCACGCAGGCAACAAAAAAGACGGCTTCAAGCCGTCTTTTTTGTTGGGCGCTCGCCAGCTTACATGCCGACGTAGTTCGGACCGCCGCCGCCTTCCGGCGTAACCCACACGATGTTCTGCGTCGGGTCCTTGATGTCGCAGGTCTTGCAGTGCACGCAGTTCTGCGCGTTGATCTGCAGGCGCTCCTTGCCTTCGTCGTTCTTGACGAACTCGTACACGCCGGCCGGGCAGTAGCGCTGCTCGGGGCCCGCAAATTGCGTCAGGTTGATGCGTGTCGGAACGGTCGGATCCTTCAGCGTCAGGTGGGCGGGCTGGTTCTCTTCGTGGTTGGTGTTCGAGATGAACACCGACGAGAGGCGATCGAACGTCAGCTTGCCGTCCGGCTTTGGATATTCGATCTTCACGCACTCCGCTGCAGGCTTGAGCGATTGGTTATCCGACTTCGTGCCGTGCAGCGTCCAAGGCGGGTTGTTGACGCCAATCTTGGGCAGCAGCCATTGCTCGATGCCGGTCATGATCTTGCCCAGCGTCGGGCTCTTCTTGAACCACAGCTTGAAGTTGCGCGACTGGTCCAGCTCTTCCTTCAACCAGCTCTGCTCGAAAGCGGCGGGGTAGGCGGACAGCTCGTCTGCGGAGCGGCCAGCCGTCACGGCGTCGAATACGGCTTCGCCGCACATCATGCCGCTCTTGATGGCGGCGTGGCTGCCCTTGATGCGCGCAGCATTCAGGTAGCCGGCGTCGCAGCCGACCAGCGCACCACCCGGGAATACCGTCTTCGGCAGCGCCTGCGGCGTACCGTTGTTGATCGCGCGGGCACCGTAGCCGATGCGCTTGCCGCCTTCGATATGCGCGCGGATGGCCGGGTGGGCCTTCCAGCGCTGCATTTCTTCGAACGGGCTCATCCACGGGTTCTTGTAGTCCAGGCCGATCACGAAGCCGAGCGTGACCTTGTTGTCTTCCAAGTGGTACAGGAAGCCGCCGCCGAAGGTGTCGTCTTCCATTGGCCAGCCTGCGGTGTGGACCACCAGGCCGGGCTTGGCCTTGGCCGGGTCGATTTCCCACAGTTCCTTGATGCCGATGGCGAAGGTTTGCGGGTCCTTGCCGGCGTTCAGCTTGTACTTATCCAGCAGCTGGCGGCCCAGGTGACCACGCGCGCCTTCCGCGAAGATGGTGTACTTGCCCAGCAGCTCCATGCCGAGCTGGAAGTTCTCAGTCGGCTCACCATCCTTGCCGATCCCCATGTTGCCCGTGGCGACACCGCGCACGGCACCCTTGTCGTCGTACAGCACTTCCGCTGCAGCAAAGCCCGGGAAGATTTCCACGCCCAGCGCTTCGGCCTGCGTGGCCATCCACTTGACCACGTTCGACAGCGAGATGACGTAGCAGCCGTGGTTGTGGAAGTTGCGCGGCACCAGCCAGTCGGGTGTACGCTTCGAGCCGGTTTCGCTCAGGAAGAGCACATCGTCACCAGTCACGGGCTGGCTGAGCGGGGCGCCGTCGGCCTTCCAGTTGGGCAGCAGTTCGGTGATGGCACGCGGGTCCATCACGGCGCCCGAGAGAATGTGCGCGCCTGGCTCGGAACCCTTTTCCAGTACGACGACGGACACGTCCTTGCCGGTCTCGGCGGCGCGTTGCTTGATCCGGATCGCCGTCGCCAGGCCAGCGGGGCCGCCGCCGACGATCACAACGTCGTACTCCATGGACTCTCGGGGACCGTACTGTTCGAGGAGCTGCTGCTGGTTCATAGATGTCTCGTCGCTTGTAGGGCGTTTGCTTATTGGTATGGCGGATTGCTGCATTAGAATTTCCCGCATTGTCGGGGACACGCCCGCATGCGGCAAGTGAAATTTCTGAACGATCGTTCGATTTTTTGCTAAGCTGCGCCGACTTCACATGCCGAGACCGCCTGCAGCGGGCCTCGCGTATGCCAAACCACACGCGAAACCAACATACGGGGATCACGCATCATGGGTCTGTCGATCAATCTGGAAGGCAAGGTTGCGCTGATCACCGGCGCATCCAGTGGCCTGGGGGCGCGTTTCGCGCATACGCTGGCGGCTGCCGGTGCCAAGGTCGTGCTGGCCTCGCGCCGCGTCGAACGCTTGAAGGAGCTGCGCGCCGACATCGAATCGAAGGGCGGCAGCGCTCACGTCGTGCGCCTGGATGTGACGGACCCGGACAGCATCCGTGCCGCGATCGCCCATGCCGAAACCGAGGCGGGCACCATCGACATTCTGGTCAACAATTCGGGTGTGTCGACCACGCAGCGTATGGTGGACGTGACGCCGGACGACTTCGATTTCGTCTTTGACACCAACACGCGTGGTGCCTTCTTCGTGGCGCAGGAAACGGCCAAGCGCATGATTGCGCGGGCCAAGGGGGCGGAAAAGAACGGCTCGCCGTTGCCGCAGTCGCGCATCATCAACATCGCGTCGGTGGCGGGGCTGAAGGTGCTGTCGCAAATCGGCGTCTACTGCATGAGCAAGGCCGCCGTGGTGCATATGACCAAGGCCATGGCGCTGGAGTGGGGGCGTCTGGGCATCAATACGAATGCCATTTGCCCGGGCTACATCGACACCGAGATCAACCACCACCACTGGGAAACCGAAGCCGGCCAGAGGCTTGTGCAGATGCTGCCGCGCAAGCGCGTGGGCAAGCCGGAAGACCTGGATGGGCTGATCCTGCTGCTGGCATCGGATCAATCGGATTTCATCAACGGCGCAGTCATCAACGCTGACGACGGGATGGTCTAAAGGGTTTAGCCCTTGGGGGCTCAGTGCCCCATCAGCCGCTGCACCAGCTCCAGCGAGGTGCCGGCGGCGTACTTCTTCATCAGCCGCGCGCGGTAAATTTCCACCGTGCGCGGGCTGATCTCCAACTGCTTGCCGATCTGCTTGCTGGTCTTGCCTTCGACCAGTTGTGCGGCGATGTCGCGCTCGCGTGGCGTGAGTGCCGCCGTGACTGGCCTGTGCGCTGACAGATCCTCGAACGTCCAGATGCCATCACCGAGCGGCTTGGTGCGGTCCAGCGCGCGGCCCGTGACATGGCACCAGAACAGCTCACCGTTTGCGCGCTTCATGATGCGCTCGTCCGAGTAGCTGCCGCGTGCGTTCATGACGGGGATGATGCGTGCGCCGGTGCGCTCGTATTCATCGTGTGTCGGATAGAGCAACTCAAACGATTGCCCGATCATCGCGGCGCGCGCGTGGCCGAAGATGCGTGCGGCTTCGTCGTTGACGTCGAGCATCACGCGCTCGCGTGACATCGCCATGCCGACCGGGGCGAGCTGGAACGCGGTCTGATAATCGAGTGCGGGCATGGGATTAAGCCTTATGTAGTCGTACGTATTGCTGCGTTGCGTGACGCTTGCGTATTCTCGCCAGATTGTATCGTTACTATTTTCCGGCGCTGCATCGCACAAACCCCAACTGTGTGATCGGTCAAAATCCTGCCGGATTCGTTGGACCACCAAGGAAGGAGCACGCATGAACAAAATCTTCGCCAGCGCCAGCGAGGCGCTCGCGGGCGTCGTCAAAGACGGCCAGACCATCGCCGTGGGCGGCTTCGGCCTGTGCGGCATTCCGGAGGCGCTGATTGCCGCGCTGCGCGATTCGGGCGTCAAGAATCTCACTTGCATCTCCAACAACGCCGGCGTTGATGGTTTCGGCCTGGGGCTGCTGCTGGAAACCCGCCAGATCAAGAAAATGATTTCGTCCTACGTGGGCGAGAACAAGGAGTTCGAGCGCCAGTACCTGGCCGGCGAACTCGAGCTGGAATTCACCCCGCAGGGCACGCTGGCAGAGAAGCTGCGCGCTGGCGGCGCCGGCATCCCGGCGTTCTTCACCAAGACCGGCGTCGGCACGCTGGTGGCCGAAGGCAAGGAGCTGCGTGAGTTCGACGGCGAAACGTATGTCATGGAACGCTCGCTGGTGCCCGATGTGTCGCTGGTCAAGGCGCAAGTGGCAGACAAGTCCGGCAACCTGCGATTCAACCTGACGGCACGCAACTTCAACCCGGCTGCAGCGACCGCCGGCAAGATCTGCATCGTCGAAGTGGAAGAGATCGTTGAAGTGGGCGAGCTTGCACCGGACGATATCCACCTGCCCGGCATCTACGTACAGCGCATCGTGCTGAACGCGACACCCGAGAAGCGCATCGAAAAGCGCACCATCCGCGCAGCCAACTAAGGAGACCGACATGGCCTGGACTCAAGACCAAATGGCGGCGCGTGCTGCCCAGGAATTGCAAGACGGTTTCTACGTCAACCTCGGTATCGGCATCCCGACGCTGGTGGCCAACCACACCGGCGACAAGGAGGTCTGGCTGCAGAGCGAGAACGGCATGCTCGGCATCGGCCCGTTCCCCACGGAAGACGAAGTGGATGCCGACCTCATCAACGCCGGCAAGCAAACTGTGACCACGCTGCCCGGCAGCGCCATCTTCGGCAGCGACCAGAGCTTCGCGATGATCCGCGGCGGCAAGATCAACCTGTCGATTCTCGGCGCGATGCAGGTGAGCGAGAAGGGTGACCTGGCCAACTGGATGATCCCCGGCAAGATGGTCAAGGGCATGGGCGGCGCGATGGATCTGGTGGCCGGCGTCAAGCGCGTGATCGTGCTGATGGAGCACACCGCCAAGAAGAAGGACGGCACTGAAGACCTGAAGCTCCTGCCCAAGTGCACGCTGCCGCTGACGGGCGTGGGCGTGGTCGACCGCATCATTACCGACCTGGGCGTGATGGACGTGACCGAGCAGGGCCTGAAGCTGGTCGAAACCGCGCCGGGCGTCTCGCGTGAAGAGATCCAGTCCAAGACTGGCGTCACCCTGATCTAACCCGGAGACCACGATGCTGCAAGGAAAAACCGCCCTCGTCACGGGCTCGACCAGCGGGATCGGTCTGGGCATTGCCTGCTCGCTGGCCGCGCAGGGTGCCAACATCATCATGAATGGCTTTGGCGATGTGGACGCGCCCAAGGCCCAGATTGCGGCGGCGGGCAAGAACGCCATCCGCATCGGCTATCACGGCGCTGACATGAGTAAGGCGGCCGAGATCGAAGGCATGTTTGCCTATGCCGACGCTGAGTTCGGCGGCGTGGACATCCTCGTCAATAACGCTGGCATCCAGTACGTGGCCAACGTGGAAGACTTCCCGACCGAGCGTTGGGACGCCATCATCGCCATCAACCTGACGTCTGCATTCCACACCACACGCCTGGCCGTGCCGGGCATGAAGCGCAAGAACTGGGGCCGCATCATCAACATCGCCTCGGCGCATGGTCTGGTGGCGTCGGCACAGAAGTCGGCGTATGTGGCAGCCAAGCACGGCATTGTCGGCTTTACCAAGTCGGTGGCGCTGGAGACGGCGCAGACGGGCATCACGTCCAACGCGATCTGCCCGGGCTGGGTGCTGACACCGCTGGTGCAGAAACAGATCGATGCGCGTGCCGAGAAGGATGGTCTGTCCGCGCTGGAAGCCAAGAAGGATCTGCTGATGGAAAAGCAGCCTTCCGGTGAATTCGTCACGCCCGATCAGCTCGGCGCGCTGGCGGTGTTCCTGTGCAGCGACGCGGCCTCGCAGGTGCGCGGCGTGGCGTGGAACATGGACGGCGGCTGGGTGGCGCAGTAACTCGCGTACACATCAGAGAAAAAAGCCCCGCAGTTGCGGGGCTTTTTCTTTCGTGGCGATCATGCATGCGCTACCTGTGCCGGGTCGGCGATTGGCGCCATTCCGGCTTCGGTCACACCTTGATCCTGCAGCGTTTGCAGAATGCCTAGCAGCTTCTGCGTGTCGCAATGAATGCGCAGCGACACCACGCGGCCCCAGCGCAGCCTCAGCACGTGTACTCCCTGGTTGCTGCAGCGCTGTCCATCACGCAGTGAAAACCGGTCGCGCCACTCGACCACCGCGATGGTGTCCCACGGCCAACCACGCACGACGACGGAATCCACATCGAAATGCAGATCGGGCAGGAGCTTCAGCAGCCGTGTGTACCACTGGCGCAGGCTGTCGGGTGCATGTCGTGTGCCGCCTAGTGCGTGCTCCCCATAGAACGTGTGTTCCACCTGGTTAGCAAACGCGGCAAGCACGGCGGTGCAGTCACCGTCATTGAGCGCGGCGAAAGCGCGCCGCAGTTTCCATTCAACAATCGCGCGGTAGATCATGGTGTTCCGTCCTCCGGGGCGTGTCGGCGCAAATCGTGCTCGACGTAATGATGCAGGTGCCGGATCGCGGCCTGCAGCGGTTCGGGATCGTCGTAGAGATGGCTCAACATGACGCCGCCTTCCAGTCCGCCGATGAGGACGGCGCTGACGTTCGCCGGATCGATGTCCTTTCGGAGCTCGCTGCGGCGCATGCCGTCCAGCACGATCTGTTCTATCAGGCTCCGCCACCGGGACATGGCATCCACAGCGCGTTCGCGCAGGCCCGGATGAGCGTGGTCGGATTCGATGGCGACATTCATGATCGGGCAGCCACCAGGCAGTGGCACGGGCCCGTCTTCCGGTTGATAGGCGTGGATCAGGGCGAGTAGTTGCTCAGTCGCAGTCTCGCAGCCCGTCAGGCTGTCAATCAGGCGATCGCGCACGCGCGCTACGGCGTGGTCGAACGCGGCATACGCCAGCGCCTCCCGGCTTTCGAAGTGCCGATACAGTCCGCCTTTCTGCAATCCGCTGACGGCCATGACCTGCGAGATCGGTACACCGAGCCAACCCTGCTCGTTCATCAGATCTGCCGTCAACGCAATCACTTGGTTGCGGGTGCGTTCGCCCTTGCTGGTCATGTGCATCCCACTAAAAAGACCGATCGGTCGCTTTAACGGCCAGTATAGGCGGCGGATTTCGGGATCGCAATGGTTGACGAACCGCTTGCCTGACAACGACAGCTTGAGAATGGCTTCGCCTGCTGCATCGCCGCATCCCGCCTGGGCCAGCGTACAATCAGGCTTCGCTTTCTCCCGCTGTTTACGTGTAGGAGTCTTCATGCCTGTTTCGCCGCGCCTCGCTTTCGTGCAGTGCCTGAGCCCGTCCGGCCTGCATCGGATGGCCTATCACGAGTGGGGCGATCCGCAGAATCCGCGTGTGCTGGTTTGCGTGCACGGCCTCTCGCGTACCGGCCGCGACTTCGACGTGGTGGCGCAGGCGTTGTGCAACGACTACCGCGTCATCTGCCCCGATGTGGTCGGCCGTGGACGCTCCGATTGGCTGCTCGATCCGAAGGGCTACGTGATTCCGCAATATGTGGCCGACATGGTCACGTTGCTGGCGCGCCTGAACGTGGAGTCGGTCGACTGGTTTGGAACCTCGATGGGCGGGCTGATTGGCATGAGCCTGGCGGGCCTGCAGAAATCACCGATCCGCAAGCTGCTGCTCAACGATGTGGGGCCGCGCGTGACGGAGTCGTCCTTGACGCGTATTGGCGCGTACCTGGGCTTGAACGTCCGCTTCAAGACCTTCGACGAAGGGCTTGCATATCTCAAGACGATCAGCGCATCGTTCGGGCCGCATACGCCGGAGCAATGGCGCGAGCTGAATACCGCCATTCTCAAGCCGCAGGGTGGCGAGTGGATCCTGCACTATGATCCGCGCCTGGCCGAACCATTCAAGAGCGCCACGCCCGAGTTGATCGCAGCGGGGGAAGCCGCGCTGTGGAAGCTCTTCGAGGCCATTCCCGGCGAGGTGCTCATCGTGCGCGGCGCGCAGTCCGATCTGCTCACGCGCGAGACCGTCGAGGCCATGATGCAACGCGGCCAGCATGTGAACACGGTGGAGATTCCCGACGTGGGCCACGCGCCGACCTTCGTCCAACCGGACCAGGTGGCGATCGCCCGCAAGTTCTTCCTCGGTCAATGACCGCTTGTTTGACCCAATTCAATTTGCAACATGAGCACTGAACTGAAGCGTTACAACGTCGAACATCGCTATTCCGACGCGGCCGTCTACAACGGTGTCGTCTACGTGGCCGGCCAGGTGCCTGAGACCACGCTGGATGCCGGCATCGCTGAGCAGACGGCCGAGGTGCTCGCCATCATCGACCGCGTGCTCGCCGCCAACGGCAGCGACAAGACGCGCATCCTGATGTGCCAGATCTTCCTGAAAGACATCACCGAGATTGGCGAGATGAACAAGGTGTGGGACCAGTGGGTCGCCGCCGAGTCCAAGAACTCGCCGCCGCGCGCTACGGTTGAGTCCGCACTGGCCAACCCGAAGTACCGCATTGAAATCGTCGTGACGGCTGCGCAGAAGAGCTAAGCCCGTCGCGTCACAGCAGGACGCATCATGGAGAACAAGACCGACCGGCCAGCCGAGGGGGCTGGCAAGTTGGCAACACCCGCGGCAGAGCAGGTCGCTAAGGCGATCGAATACCTCGCCGCCAATGCCGGCGATAACGTTACGCTGACGGGCGAGTCGCTGGAGTCGCACGCGCGCGGCACGATCGCCATCCTCGAAGGGTTGCGCGTTGATACGCCGTCGCTGCAGGCGGCCGCGCTGTTCCTGTTGCCCACGTTGGCGATGGACAACGAAAAGGCGCTCGAACCCGCATTCGGCCCAGAGGTGGTCAAACTCGTGCACGACGTGCGGCAGCTGCTGCGCATCGGCGCGATTGCTGGCTTGGTGAGCCCGACGGATGCCGGTATCACGCGCAAGAACGAAGCCGAGGCACGCCGCGCCCAGGTCGAGGCGCTGCGCAAGATGCTGCTTGCGTTCGCGCAGGACATTCGTGTGGTGCTGATCCGGTTGGCGTCACGGTTGCAGTCGTTGCGCTGGCTGGCACAAAGCAAGCGTCCCGCGCCCGAGGGTATGGCACGCGAGACGCTCGACATCTATGCGCCGCTCGCCAACCGCCTTGGCATCTGGCAACTCAAGTGGGAGCTGGAAGATCTCGGCTTCCGCTTCGAAGACCCCGACACCTACAAGCGCATCGCCCGTCTGCTCGACGAGAAGCGCATCGAGCGCGAAAAATTTATCGGCGAGGCCATCGCGCAGTTGCAGAAGACGCTGCACGACGCCGGCATCCAGGCCGAGGTGTCCGGTCGCCCCAAGCACATCTACAGCATCTGGAAAAAGATGCGTGGCAAGGAACTCGACTTTGCCGATCTGTATGACGTGCGTGCGTTCCGTGTCATCGTCGATGACATCAAGGATTGCTACACCGTGCTCGGTTTCGTGCACCACATGTGGCAGCCGATCCCTAAGGAGTTCGACGACTACATCTCGCGCCCGAAGGCCAACGGCTATATGTCGTTGCACACGGTGGTGATCGGCGACGATGGCCGCGCGCTGGAGGTGCAGATCCGCACGCGCGAGATGCACCACTTTGCCGAGTACGGTGTGGCGGCGCACTGGCGCTACAAGGAGGCCGGCAGCAAGGGCTACGCCGGCCAGTTCTCCGCCAGCGAGCGCTACGATGAAAAGATCGCCTGGCTGCGTCAACTTCTGGCTTGGAAAGACGACGCCGAGCACACCGTCGCGCACGAAGATTCGCCCTGGGAGCAGCTCAAGCACACCGAGCTGGACGACCACATCTACGTGCTGACGCCGCAAGCACGCGTCATCGCCTTGCCGCAAGGCGCGACGCCGGTCGACTTCGCCTATTACCTGCACAGCGATCTCGGCCATCGTTGCCGTGGCGCGCGCGTCGACGGGACGATGGTGCCGCTCAACACGCCGCTCAAAAATGGGCAGACCGTTGAGATCGTCACCGTGAAGCAGGGCGGACCGTCGCGCGACTGGCTCAATCCTGAGCTGCGTTATCTGGCGAGCGGCCGCGCCAAGACGAAGGTGCGTGCCTGGTTCAATGCGCTTGAGCTGGAAGAAACGCTGGCCCAGGGTCGTGCCCTGATCGACAAGACCCTGCAGCGCGAAGGCAAGACCGCTGTCAACCTGGAGGACTTGGCCGCCAAGCTCGGCTTCAAGTCGCCGGATGATCTGTACGCCGTTGTCGCCAAGGACGAACTCAGCCTGCGCCGGGTCGAGGCTGTCTTACGCTCTGACGGTGCGCCGCCACCTGCGCCTGTGGACGATGAGGCGTCGATCACCAAGAAGAGCAAGGCTACCAGCGTCGCCCGTGGTGCGAAGAGCGGTGTGCTGGTGGTGGGCGTCGATTCGCTGCTGACGCAGATGTCGCGCTGCTGCAAGCCGGCGCCGCCGGACCCGATCGTCGGATTCGTCACGCGTGGGCGCGGGGTGTCGATCCATCGGCAAAGCTGCGCGACGTTTCAGCAGTTGGCTACCCGCGCGCCGGGCCGCGTGATCCAGACGGAGTGGGGCCAACGCAGCGATTCGGTCTATCCGATCGATATCCAGGTCGAGGCGCTGGACCGCCAGGGGCTGTTGCGCGACATCTCGGAAATCCTCTCGCGCGAGAGGATCAACGTGACCGGCGTGCGCACGCTGTCGAGCAAAGGTGTCGCCAAAATGCAGTTCACCGCCGAGGTGGCGGAGGCGACACAACTGCAGCGCGCGCTGACTTTGATCGAAGAAGTGCAAGGGGTGTTGACAGCCAGGCGCAAGTGACGGTATAGTCTTGTTCTTCGGCAGGCTCGTAGCTCAGCTGGTTAGAGCACCACCTTGACATGGTGGGGGTCGTTGGTTCGAGTCCAATCGAGCCTACCAACGCATTTAGCAGGACGCGTCGGGTAGGATGTCCAAGCCGTCATCCCTCGGGTTTGTCCCGTACAACTGAAGTGAAGGGCAAAACATGATTCAAGCACCGCGAACTACAACCGCTTCGGAGCGACAGTAGTCAAGGTGCGGTTTTCGCCCTTTGTGCTCTGCCCAAGCGGTAGTCAGCGCAAAAGAAAACGCGGCCTTGGCCGCGTTTTTTTTTTCGTCCGCGTTTTCATGTCATGCGTGGCGATCAGGCTGAAAGCGCTTCGAAGCATCGATTCGACAACCTGCCGCACCGGCTTGGTGTGGCGCACGACAGAATGACAGCCTTCGCGTGGACGATAAGCGCGACGGTGACTCCACAGGAGCAAGCATGATCGCAATCACGTTGCCGGACGGTTCCCGGCGCGAGTTTCCCGGCCCGGTGACGGTGGCTGAAGTGGCGCAAAGCATCGGCGCAGGTCTGGCCAAGGCTGCGCTGGCTGGCCGCGTGGACGGCCAGATGGTCGACACGAGCTACTCGATCGACCGCGACGCCAAACTCGCCATCATCACCGACAAGGACGCCGACGGCGTCGACGTGATCCGCCACTCGACGGCCCACTTGCTGGCCTACGCCGTCAAGGAGCTGTATCCGGACGCGCAGGTCACCATCGGCCCGGTCATTGACAACGGTTTCTACTACGACTTCGCCTACAAGCGTCCCTTCACGCCCGAAGACCTCGTCGCCATCGAAAAGAAGATGGCTGAGCTCGCCAAGAAAGACGAGAAGGTCACGCGTGAAGTCTGGAACCGTGACGAGGCCGTCAAGTTGTTCCAAAGCATGGGCGAGAAGTACAAGGCCGAGATCATTGCCTCCATTCCGGAGGACCAGGAGATCGGCCTGTACCGTGAAGGCAATTTCGTCGATCTGTGCCGCGGCCCACACGTGCCGTCCACGGGCAAGCTCAAGGTCTTCAAGCTGATGAAGGTTGCGGGCGCCTACTGGCGCGGCGATCACAACAACGAGATGCTCCAGCGCATCTACGGCACGGCCTGGGCCAAGAAGGAAGACCAGGAAGCCTACCTGCGCATGCTGGAAGAGGCCGAAAAGCGCGACCACCGCAAGCTGGGCCGCGAACTCGATCTGTTTCACATCGACGAAACCGCGCCGGGCATGGTGTTCTGGCATCCCAAGGGCTGGACGCTGTGGCAGGAAGTCGAGCAGTACATGCGCCGCGTGTACCGCGAAAACGGCTACCAGGAAGTGAAGGGGCCGCAGATTCTCGACAAGTCGCTGTGGGAGAAGACCGGCCACTGGGACAAGTACCGCGAGAACATGTTCATCACGGAATCGGAAAAGCGCGAGTACGCGCTCAAGCCGATGAACTGCCCCGGCCACATCCTCATCTACAAGCAGGGCATCAAGAGCTACCGCGATCTGCCGCTGCGCTTCGGCGAATTCGGCGCTTGCCACCGCAACGAGCCCTCGGGTGGCCTGCACGGCATCATGCGCGTGCGCGGCTTCACGCAGGACGACGGTCACATCTTCTGCACGGAAGACATGATCCAGGCCGAAGTGACGGCGTTCACGACGCTGCTGCAGAAGGTCTACAAAGATTTCGGCTTTACCGAGATTCTGTACAAGCTCTCGACACGTCCGGAAAAGCGCATTGGCTCCGAGGAAAGCTGGGATCGCGCCGAAGCTGCCTTGGCAGATGGCTTGCGTGCTTCCGGCTGCGAATTCGAATACCTGCCGGGCGAGGGCGCGTTCTATGGCCCGAAGATCGAATATGTGCTCAAAGATGCGCTTGGTCGCCAATGGCAGTGCGGCACGATTCAGGTCGACCCGAACCTGCCGGAGCGCCTGGATGCCGAGTTTGTCGGCGAAGACGGCGCGCGCTATCGCCCGATCATGTTGCACCGGGCCATCGTGGGCAGCCTGGAGCGCTTTATCGGTATCTTGATCGAACAATACGCCGGTGCGCTGCCGACGTGGCTTTCGCCGGTGCAGGTTGCGGTGCTCAGCATCACCGATTCGCACGCCGAATACGCACAATCCGTTGCGCAATCCCTGCAAAAACAAGGATTTAGGGCGGTCGTCGATTTGCGGAATGAGAAGATTGGGTATAAAATCCGCGAGCATTCCGTTCAGAAGGTCCCGTACCAGGTTGTGGTCGGCGACAAAGAACGGGATGAAAATCAGGTGGCCGTGCGTGCCCGTGGCAACGTCGATCTAGGCTCCATGCCGCTGTCGGCGTTCGTTGAGCGACTGCAGAACGATCTCGCCAACAAGTCATGAGCTGGGCACGGCCTGTTTTTTTGAATCTTTGAGGACATCAACATCGCTACTGATAAATCTTCTCACCGCCTCAACCGCGAAATCACCGCGCCGGAAGTCCGGCTGACGGGGGTTGAGGGAGAAGCGCTCGGCATCGTCAAGCTGTTCGACGCACTGCGTCTGGCAGAAGAGAAAGACGTCGACTTGGTCGAGATCGCGCCGACTGCGCAGCCGCCCGTCTGCCGCCTGATGGACTATGGCAAGTTCAGGTATTCGGAGCAGAAGAAGGCTCACGAAGCCAAGCTGAAGCAGAAGGTCATCCAGGTGAAGGAAGTCAAATTCCGCCCTGGTACCGATGACGGCGACTATGACGTCAAGCTGCGCAATCTGAAGCGCTTCCTGGAAGAAGGGGACCGCGCCAAGATCACACTGCGTTTCCGTGGCCGCGAAATGGCTCACCAGGAACTCGGTATGCGCGTGCTGGAGCGTATCAAGACTGACCTGGAAGAATACGGCCAGGTTGAGCAGATGCCCAAGATGGAAGGTCGCCAGGCTGTCATGATGTTGGCGCCCAAGAAGAAAAAGTAACGCAGTGGCGGCCGGACGATTCCGGCTGCACTGAGCAGGTTCCAGACGGAAACGTCGGAAAACGCGGTGGGCTTCATCACCCATCGCGATACAACAAGTGAGTCCGGGTCTTAAAAGTGTCGGCGCCAGCCGTCCACCTGGCTTCATGTCAAAAGCGGAGTTGTTCCATGCCGAAGATGAAGACGAAGAAAAGCGCCTCCAAGCGCTTTACTGCCCGTCCTGGTGGCACGATCAAACGTGGCCAAGCCTTCAAGCGTCACATCCTGACCAAGAAGACCACCAAGAACAAGCGTCACCTGCGCGGTACCGAGGGCGTCCATGAGACGAACCTGAAGTCCGTTCGCGCAATGATGCCGTACGCCTAACCCTAACTAACTACGAAAGGAGCATTTCATGCCTCGAGTAAAACGTGGGGTCACAGCGCGGGCCCGTCATAAGAAGGTTATCAGCGCAGCCAAGGGTTACCGCGGCCGTCGCAATAACGTCTATCGCATCGCCAAGCAGGCGGTCATGCGTGCTGGTCAGTACGCTTACCGCGATCGTCGCAACAAGAAGCGCGTGTTCCGCGCCCTCTGGATTGCACGTATCAACGCTGGCGCACGCGAGCATGGCCTGACCTACAGCAAGTTCATGAACGGCCTGAAGAAGGCGTCCATCGAACTGGACCGCAAGGTGCTGTCGGACATGGCCATTCACGACAAGGTGGCTTTTGCCGCCATCGTGAACCAGGTGAAAGCCAACGTCGCCTGAATTGGATTGGCCGGGCAGGCCGCTGGAATTGCCCAGTAAGTTTGCCGGCTGATCACCCTGACGGGGCTCTCACCGAGCCCCGTTTTTTATTCTGCAGTTCCGAATCACCTGAATTCTTTTCGCTCGCCTTCCCATGTCACTGGATCTGGACCAAGTCGTCGTCGATGCCCAAAACGCGTTTGCCTCTGTGGAGGACAACGCCTCGCTGGAAAACGAGAAGGCACGCTTTCTCGGTAAGTCCGGCGTGCTGACTGACTTGCTCAAGGGCCTCGGTAAGCTCGATCCGGAGACGCGCAAGACGGAGGGCGCGCGCATCAACCAGGCCAAGAGCCGCGTTGAAGAGGCGTTGAACGCCCGCCGCCAGGCGCTGGCCGATGCGCTCATGAACGCCCGCCTGGCCGCCGAAGCAATCGACGTGACGCTGCCCGGCCGCGACGTGGCCGAAGGCAGCCTGCACCCGGTGATGAACACCTGGGAGCGCGTCGCCAAGATCTTCGGTTCGATTGGTTTCGATGTGGCCGATGGCCCCGAGATCGAATCCGACTGGATGAACTTCACGGCGCTGAACAACCCGGACAACCATCCGGCGCGCTCGATGCAGGACACCTTCTACATCGACGGCCGCGACAGCGAAGACAAGCTCCTGCTGCTGCGCACGCACACCAGTCCGATGCAGGTGCGCTACGCCCGCATGCATGTCGAGAAGTACAAGCACCTCGACCGCATTCCCCCGATCAAGGTCATCGCCCCGGGCCGCACGTACCGCGTCGACAGCGACGCCACGCACTCGCCGATGTTCCACCAGGTTGAGGGCCTCTGGATTGCTGACAACATCAGCTTTGCTGACCTGAAGGGCGTCTACACCGACTTCCTGCGCAACTTCTTCGAGCGCGACGACATCCAGGTGCGCTTCCGCCCGTCGTACTTCCCGTTCACCGAGCCGTCGGCCGAGATCGACATGGCCTTCGGCAACGGCAAATGGCTGGAGATTTCCGGTTCCGGCCAGGTGCACCCAACCGTGGTGCGCAACATGGGCCTGGACCCGGAGCGTTACATCGGTTTCGCGTTCGGCTCCGGCCTGGAGCGCCTGACGATGCTGCGCTATGGCATCAACGATCTGCGCCTGTTCTTCGAGGGCGATGTACGTTTCCTGCGCCAGTTCGCGTAAACGTCGTTCCACTTTCGTCGCCCCGTTAATCGAATTCTTCTTTCTGTCGCGCCATGCAATTTCCGGAATCCTGGCTTCGCAGTTTCGTCAATCCGTCGATCACCACCGATGAACTCTCCCATCGCCTGACGATGGCTGGCCTCGAGGTGGAAGAGGTCGACCCCGTCGCGCCGCCGTTCACGAATATTGTCGTGGGCCATGTGGTCGAGGTGAACAAGCACCCGGACGCCGATCGCCTGAACGTGTGTAAGGTCGATGCAGGCACGGGCGAGTTGCTGCAGATCGTGTGCGGCGCGCCGAACGTGTCGGTGGGCATCAAGGTGCCGTGCGCGATGGTGGGCGCCGAACTGCCACCGGGCGAAGACGGCAAGCCGTTCAAGATCAAGATCGGCAAGCTGCGCGGCGTGGAAAGCTACGGCATGCTGTGCTCGGCGCGCGAGCTGAAGCTGTCGGAAGACCACGGCGGCCTGCTGATCCTGCCGGAAGACACGCCGGTGGGCGCGGACATCCGCAAGGTACTCGACCTAGACGACCAGATCTTCGTCATCAAGCTCACGCCGAACAAGGCGGACTGCCTGTCGATCCATGGCGTGGCCCGCGAAGTGTCTGCCTTGACGGGCGCGCCGATCACGGTGCCGTCGATGGCGCCGGTGGCGGTGACGCTGTCTGACAAGCTGCCGGTCAAGGTGGAAGCGCCGGACCTGTGCGGCCGTTTCTCGGGCCGCATCATCCGCGGCGTGAACGCACATGCGAAGACGCCGGCATGGATGGTTTCGCGCATCGAGCGTGCGGGCATGCGCAGCGTGTCGGCACTGGTCGATATCTCCAACTACGTGATGCTGGAGCTGGGGCGTCCGTCGCACGTGTTCGATCTGGATAAGATCCACGGCGGCCTGACGGTGCGCTGGGGCAAGGCGGGCGAACAGCTCAAGCTGCTCAACGGCGACACGATTACCGTCGATGAAAAGGTCGGCGTGATCTCGGACGAGCAGGCGATCGAAAGCCTCGCCGGCATCATGGGCGGCGACAAGACCGCCGTTACGCTCGACACGCAGAACATCTACGTCGAAGCCGCATTCTGGTGGCCGGAAGCCATCCAGGGCCGTGGTCGCCGCTACAACTTCTCGACCGATGCGGGGCATCGCTTCGAGCGTGGCGTTGATTACGCGACCACGGTTGAGCACATCGAGCGCATCAGCGCGCTGATCCTCGAAATCTGCGGCGGCCAGGCTGGCCCGATCGACGACCAGATCGTCAATCTGCCGAAGCGCGAGCCGGTGCGCATGCGTGTGGCACGTGCAGCCCGCGTGCTGGGCATTCCGCTGTCGCATGAAGTCGTGGCCGATGTGTTCAAGCGCCTGGGCCTTACGTTCAACGTGGACGGCGATGTGTTCATCGTCGAGCCGCCGTCGTACCGCTTCGACATCGAGATCGAGGAAGACCTGATCGAAGAGGTCGCACGCATCTACGGTTTCGAGCAGATTCCGGCCAAGCCGCCGGTCGCCGAAAACGCGATGCGCCCGACAAGCGAAGCACGCCGCACCATGCACGATGTGCGTCATGCCGTGGCCGCACGCGACTATCACGAAGTCGTCAATTTCGCCTTCGTTGAGACCGAATGGGAAGCCGACTTTGCCGGCAACACCAACCCGATCCCGCTGCTGAACCCGATCGCCAGCCAGTACTCGGTGATGCGCAGCACGCTCATCGGCGGCCTGCTCGACAAGGTGCGCTACAACCTGAATCGCAAGGCTTCGCGCGTGCGCATGTTCGAGGTGGGCCGTGTGTTCCACCGCGATGCGAGCGTTGCTGACGGTGGTCTGTCGATTGCCGGTTACGCGCAGCCGATGATGGTGGGCGGTATTGCGTATGGCCCGTCCAAGGAAGAGCAGTGGGGCGTGCAGACGCGCCCGGTCGATTTCTTCGACGTGAAGGGCGATGTGGAGTCGCTGTTGTGGCCGCTGCAAGCTCGCTTCGAGCGCGCCGAGCATCCCGCGCTGCATCCGGGGCGCTCCGCACGTGTGGTACTGAATGGCCGCGCCATCGGCTGGATTGGTGAGCTGCATCCGCGTTGGCTGCAGAAGTACGATCTGCCGACTGCACCGGTGGTGTGGGAGCTGGAGCTCGACGCCATCACCGCAGTCGGTCTGCCCAAGTATCGCGAAGTGCCGCGCGTGCCGGCCGTGACGCGTGACATCGCGCTGGTCGTGCGCCAGGACGTGGCGGTGCAAGACCTCGTGGACACGTTCGAGAAAACGGCCGTTGGCACGCCGTGGCAGCGTTATCTGCAGGGCGTTGTGCTGTTCGACGAGTTCCGTCCGAAGGCCGCTACAGCAGCCATTGGGGCACAGGAGAAAAGCCTTGCCTTCAGAATTACGTTGCAAGATACTGACAGCACCCTCCAGGACGACATTGTCGAGGCCGCCACGCAGCAGTTGATTCGAGCGGCCGGCGATGCATTCGGCGCACGTCTGCGCGCCTGACGTCCGCGCCTCGCGAGAGACCGCTCGAACGAACTTCCGCATTCGGATCGATCACGCAAAGCGAATCCTATGAACGATCAACACGCGCCCGCGCTGGCGGCATCTTTGGACGACTCGCTCGGTTCTTCTTCGGTAGCACTGGCTGACGCGCGCGATGCGCGTGGCCAGGATGTGCCGACGCTCACCAAGGCTGAGCTTGCCGAGATGCTGTTCGAGCAGGTCGGCCTGAACAAGCGTGAATCGAAGGATATGGTCGAGGCGTTTTTCGACGTGATTCGCGAAGCGCTCGAGCAGGGTGACAGCGTCAAGCTGTCCGGCTTCGGCAATTTCCAGTTGCGTGATAAGCCGCAGCGCCCGGGCCGCAATCCGAAGACCGGGGAGATCATCCCCATCACAGCGCGCCGTGTCGTCACGTTCCACGCCAGCCAGAAGCTCAAGGCGCTCGTTGAAGAGCGCGTCGAGCCGATGCCAGCGGACGTCGCGTAATTCTGCCGCTGTGTAATTCCGTTGTTTCTGTCGTTCCGTCCACCCCGGATCTTTTCGCCTGCCCTTCATGGCTGCCGATAAACACACGGAGCGGGTCAACCTGCCGCCGATTCCTGCCAAGCGCTACTTCACCATTGGTGAGGTGAGTGATCTGTGCGCGGTCAAACCGCATGTGTTGCGCTATTGGGAGCAGGAGTTCACGCAACTCAAGCCCGTCAAGCGACGCGGCAATCGTCGGTACTACCAGCATCATGAAGTGCTGTTGATTCGACGCATTCGCGAGTTGCTGTATGAGCAGGGCTTTACGATCAACGGCGCGCGCAACCGGCTCGATGAGTTGCGGCACGGCGTGGGTGCTGCACCGATGCATGCTGCTGAGCCAGAGATCGAAGCCCCTGCAGCGGCACCTCTGGTGACGGGCGGCGCGGTGGATGTGCCGAGCTTGCGCCGCGCGTTGCAATCGGTGCTGGAGATTTTGCACAGCGATAAACCATAAGCACACGCGGCGACCCACTAGTCATCCACACAGTCGCTCTGTTATACTTTTGTGCTTCGGGGCGTAGCGCAGCCTGGTAGCGTACCTGCATGGGGTGCAGGTGGTCGGAGGTTCAAATCCTCTCGCCCCGACCAGGAAAATTAAAGGACTTACGGCGATGAGCCGTAAGTCCTTTTTGTTTTCTACGGGGACATCACACGCGCATGCGCGGCTTGAAGCCATGAGCCAATTTCGGTATAGCGACGGTGAAGTCGACGCCGTCTATCGGGTGATCCGCGAGCGGCGAGACATGCGCCATTTCCGGCCCGACCCACTTGATGCGGCACTGCTGACACGTCTGTTAGAGGCCGCACACCTTGGCCCCAGCGTCGGCTTCATGCAGCCCTGGCGCTTCATCCACATCACAGATCGAGACCTGCGCACCAGTGTGCACGCACTGGTTGAAGCCGAGCGTCAGCAGACTGCCGCTGCACTGGGCGAGCGGCAGGATGATTTCATGCGGCTCAAGGTGGAGGGCATTCTGGAATGTGGAGAGGTCTTCGTGGCGGCGCTCATGGATGGCCGCGAGCGGCATGTTTTCGGCCGGCGTACGTTGCCGGAGATGGATCTGGCTTCGGTCGCCTGCGCGATCCAAAACCTCTGGTTGGCTGCCAGGGCGGAAGGGATCGGCATGGGGTGGGTTTCTCTCTTCGATCCCGAGCAGTTGGCCGAGCTGCTTCATCTGCCGTCTGGCGCCAAGCCGGTCGCAGTGCTGTGCCTCGGGTACGTGGATCAGTTCTACGACCAGCCGATGCTGGAGCAGCAACAATGGGCAGCACGGCAGGCACTCCATGAACTGCTGTTCGAGAACGGTTGGGGCAATCCGAGCCCACTCGCTGATAGCGCCCAGATCCGCTCCGACTAAGCGATCTGGCTCAAGACGAGATCGTCTCGCGCGCGGGCCCAGCGATCGCTCGCCGATACCGCGCCGGCGTCATCCCCAGTTGCTGCTTGAACGCCTTGCCGAACGCGGCTTCGGATTGATAACCAACCCGGGCGCTGATCTCACCCACACTCAGCCGCGTATGCATCAACGCATCACAGGCCATGGTCATGCGCACGCGCGTGAGGAAATCCCACACGGTCATGTCGGCGCGTGCCTTGAAGTGGCGCGCATAGGTAGCACGTGACATGGCTGCCAGGTTTGCCAGGGCATCAATGGTCCATGCCTGTTCGGGCCTGGTGAGCATGGCTTGCACGGACGCGCTGAGACGTGCGTCCGATAGCAACGTGAGCGTTCCTGGCCCGGCATTCTCACGCTGGCCGTAGACGCGCAGCGCAAGCGTCAGCAGCGCCTGGCTCAACGATGTGACGATCGCCAGTGCACCGGGGGCGCGCGTTTCAGCCTCGCTGCGCATCATGCCAATGACGGCTTGCAGCGCTGGAAACGAAGCACTATCACTCAAGGACACATGCAGCGGGTCGGGCAGCGTGCGCACCAGCAATGTGGCCGAACCATGCTCGTGCACGAAGCGGCCGCAAAGGAGGTCGACCTCGGCGGCGCCACGACCGGTCTGGCGCAGCGGGAGCATGCCGTCGTGCGATGTGCGCAGTTTTCGAGCGGGCGCATCTGCGCGGCTGGCGGGGTCGTGAATGGTGTGCGCATGACCGCGCGGGAAAAGGATGAAATCACCTTCGCGCAGGGTGAGTGTGTGGCCGCCGGTTTCCACCAGACATGTGCCAGCCAGCACCAGGTGGAAGATCGCCTGACCCTCCGGCTCAGGATCATGTGGGATCGAGAAGGGGCCTTGAAACAGGCAGCGCAGATCAAGACTGGCCTGCGGGCGGGTCAACTGGATGAATTGGCTGAGCGCATCCATTGAGACGATCTCGATAAAAATTGGTTGAATCGAGTATTCAACGGATCTTGGTTAAAGACAATACTCTTTCCAACGGCGCAGGCATCGGGCCAGTGCCACACCACCGGGAGCACATCATGCTGAACTGGGTTGAGTATCGGAAGGAACTGCTGGGGCGCATTGGCGAGATTGGCAAGATCACGCCGGATACGGTCAAGGGCTATCAAACGCTGTCGGGTGCGAAGACCGGTAGCCTGGATGCCAAGACGCGTGAACTGATTGCCCTGGCCGTGGCGGTGACGACGCGTTGCGATGGCTGTATCACCGTGCACACCGCTGAAGCGCTCAAGCACGGCGCCACGCATGAAGAGATTGCGGATGCGTTGAGCGTAGCGATCTCGCTCAACGCGGGGGCGGCGCTGGTGTACTCGGCGCGCGTGATGGACGCGGTGCAGGCTTACGAGAAGGCCTAAGAGTCTCACCCTGGCCGCTTTGCTATCGCGTGATCCGCAGGCGGCAGGTGGCCTGACGGGTTTCGCCTGGGGCGAGCAGGTGCAGGCCCTCGCCGTGGTGGATGGCGTTGGGTAGGCCCATCCAGGGCTCAACGCAGTAGAAATCGGACGTGGCGTTTTCCGTCCAGGTGGTGATGGCGTGCCAGGGCACCGGCGCGCCATCTACCTCGATGCGGATGCGGCGGCCAAGCGGCGCATCTGCGTGCGGCGGAATGATGAGCGTGGCTGCGCCGGCGTCGTCGAGCAGGTGGTAGCGGTCCTGCAGCGTTGGGTTGTCCAAGTGGTAGGTTGCTTGTCCGGGCTCCGGCGTATCGAGGCTGCCGTCAGCCAACTGGCGTGAAAGCCGCGATGGCGGCATCGACAGCTCAGCCGCACTGCGCAACGCGTGCGGCAGCGCGAAGTAGAAATGGTGACCGGCGTAAAACGGCATTGGTGCATGGGCGTCGCCGTTGTCGAGGTGCTTGACCGAGAACGTTGCCTCCAGCCCGTCAATCAGCAGTCGATACGTGATACGGAATTCGAACGCGAACGGATAGCCTTCGCGCGTTCGTGGGGTGTCACGTAGCAGCATGACGATGTGGGTGTCGCTCGCGTCTTCCACTTCAAACGGCAGGTCTCGTGCAAAGCCGTGTTGTGGCAGCGCATGTCGTTGCCCGCGTGCGTCGCGCCACTGGCCGATTTCGCCATCGACAAAATGCCGGCCGATGAAGGGAAACAGCAGCGGATTGCCGCCACGTACCTTGGCCGGGTTGGACCAGTCCGCATGTTCTGGCCAGAAGAGGATCTCTTCACCGAGATGGCGCCAGCGCACGAGCCGGCCGCCGGCTTCCGGCGCGAGCAGCAGCATGGAGCCTTCCGCGCTCGGGTCGTCAACATCACCGATGCGGACTAGCGAGCGGTCTTGGAAGTGAGCGGTGGGCAGGTCGTGCATGAGTGGTCGGGTAGGGTGACTTGTTGGGGTGGGGTTCGCGTACTAGATTGTCAATGCGTTTTGCCCGGAGGGAAACCATGTCCGCCAGCCGTTACGCCAATCCGTCCGTCAATTGCGCGGGCCGCGCGCGCAGCTTGATGCGTCCCGCACATACCGTTCCACCCCCTGACGAGCCATCGCCGCCGGGTATTCCTCCTGATTTGCCGTCGCCGGATGAACCTCCGCCGCCAGTTGAGCCGCCCGAGATGTTGCGGTTGTGACGCGCTGTTACTAATCGTCACAGCTTTACGCAAAGCGGTTCGTAAGATGGCGTCAGTCCCCGCGCGACTTGCGCATTTCTACAACGACAATACGAGCCCAATCATGTCGATTCTTCCGCGTCTGACTCTGTGCGCTGTGCTGGCGGCCTCCATGGCCGGCTGTGTGGTGGCCCCACCGCAGCAAACGCGCACGGTAGTGGTGCGCGAGCCGGTTCCAGTCGCGGCTCCGGTTGATCCGCGCGCCCGCTTTGACCAGGTGCAAGGCCGTCTCGCCGAGGAATTCCATCGCGTGGACGTGCGCCAGTCGCAGGGCTACATCGATCCGTACCGCGCGGATGGCTTGCGCGACCGCCTGCGCCGCATCCGCCAGGAAACCAACGACATGGCCAGCCAGCACAACGGCGGCCTGTCTGGCGACGAACAGCGTGCGCTGAACGACGAGCTCGGCGCCGTGGCACACGACATCAACCGTTAAGCCGCCTTTCCCGTCCCATCATTCGCCGATGCTGCGCTGCAGTATCGGCGAAATGCATTGTTGCGCAGCCGAGCGTGCACATTCGGTGCACACCCGGCGGAAGCTGGTACGCTTGCGTTCCTCCTGAACGTGCAAGCCCGCTCTGATGCGGCTTGTTGTGGCCCGTCCTGACGGCCTCCTGCCGTGCGAAAGATCATCCACTGCGACTGCGACTGCTTCTACGCCGCCATCGAGATGCGCGATGACCCGCGCCTGGTCGGTAAGCCGCTGGCCGTTGGCGGGCGGCCCGAGCGGCGCGGTGTGGTGGCTACCTGCAACTACGAAGCGCGCAAGTTCGGCATTCACTCCGCGATGCCCATGTCGCAGGCCGTCAAGCGTTGTCCGGACTTGCTGATCGTGCCGCCGTCCATGGACAAGTACCGCCAGGTCGCGCGCCAGATCTTCGCCATCTATCACAGCTACACGCCACTGGTTGAGCCGCTCTCGCTGGACGAGGCCTACCTTGACGTGAGCGATAGCCCGATGCTTGCCGGTAGCGGCACGCGCATCGCCGAGGACATCCGCCGCCGCGTGCGGGAGGAAATCGGTATCACCGTGTCGGCCGGGGTGGCCCCCAACAAGTTCATCGCCAAGATCGCGAGCGATTGGAAAAAGCCCGACGGCCTGTTCGTGGTGCGGCCGGAGCAGGTGGATGCCTTTGTGGCCGAGCTGCCTGTGGAGCGCCTGTTTGGCGTGGGCAAGGTGACGGCCGCCAAGCTGCGCCGGCTGGGCGCTGAAACGTGCGCAGACTTGCGTAGTTGGGGCACCGATCGGTTGCAGCAGCATTTCGGCGTTTTCGGTTTCCGGTTGCATGACCTCTGCCGCGGCATCGACCACCGGCAGGTGCAACCCTCGCAGATCCGCAAATCCGTCAGCGTGGAAGAAACGTACGCGACAGACTTGCGCACGCTCGATGATTGCCAGCGTGAGCTGATCATCCTCGTCGAGCAGCTTGCCGCGCGCGTTGAACGTGCCCGCGCCGCCGACATGATCCACAAGACGTACGTCAAGCTGCGCTTCGCGGATTTTCGTGGGACCACGGTCGAGTGCATCCACCCGAAAGTGTCGCTGCCGGTGTTCTCGAAATTGCTGACGCAGGGCTTCGAGCGGCGGCAGATTCCTGTGCGGTTGCTGGGCGTCGGGGTGCGTCTGTACGAGTCCGACGCGCACGCGCGTCAACAGACGCTATTCACGGAAGACACCAACACGGTTGAGTGAGCTCCGATTGTCGTGAGTTGTTGTGACGCACGTCAGTCGGGTACGAATTGTCCTATTTTCCTGTCTGCATCACGGCGATGTGAAGGGGCGGACGTCGCCAGCGGGTAAAATGCCCGCTTTTTGCAAAAATCCGCCGCCGCGCGCCACACGTGCGCGACAGTGCATCCGTACCCACGGAGGCACGCAGACAGGAGACGCAGTCAATGAGTTTGTTCCGTACCAAAAACGTGGATCACATGATCCGCACGGGCCACAGTGATACCGGCCTGAAGAAAGTCCTCGGGCCCATGGACCTGACCTTCCTGGGCGTCGGCGCCATCATCGGCACCGGCATCTTTGTGCTCACGGGCACAGGCGCGCTGACCGCTGGTCCTGCGCTGACGTTGTCGTTCGTGGTTGCCGCGCTGGCTTGCGGGTTTGCCGCGCTGTGCTACGCCGAGTTCGCCTCGACCATCCCCGTGTCGGGCTCGATCTACACCTACGCCTACGCAACGATGGGCGAACTGGTCGCCTGGATCATCGGCTGGGACCTGATGCTCGAATATGGGCTGGCGACTTCCGCCGTGTCAGTCGGCTGGTCCGGCTACTTCCAATCGCTGTTGTCGGGTTTCGGCTTGCATCTGCCGGTGGCGCTGTCGGCGGCGCCGGGTGCAATCCCGGGCGTGCAGACGCTGTTCAACCTGCCTGCGCTCGTGATCATGCTGCTCATCACCACGGTGCTGTCGTTTGGTGTGCGTGAATCGGCGCGTGCCAACAACGTCATGGTGGTGATCAAGGTGACGGTGGTGCTGCTGTTCATCTTCGTGGGCGTGCGTCACGTACAGCCGGCCAACTGGCAGCCGTTCATGCCGTTCGGCATGGAGGGCGTGTTCGGTGCTGCAGCCATTGTGTTCTTTGCCTTCATCGGTTTCGACGCGGTGACGTCTGCGGCGGAAGAGGTGCGCAATCCCAAGCGCGACCTGCCGATCGGCATCATCGGTTCGCTGGCGGTCTGCACGGTCCTCTACGTGGTGGTGGCCGCCATCATGACCGGTATCGTGCCGTTCACGAAGTTCGCAGGCGTTGACCACCCGGTGTCGCTGGCGCTGCAGATGGCGGGCGAAAGCTGGGTCGCGGGCTTTGTTGACCTGGGCGCAATCATCGGCATGACCACGGTGATCCTGGTGATGGCTTACGGCCAGACCCGCATCATCTTTGCCATGTCGCGTGACGGTCTGCTGCCCAAGCGCCTGTCGCACATCCACCCGCGCTACGCGACGCCGTTCCTGAATACGTGGGTGGTCGGCATCGTGTTCGCGGTGATCGCCGCATTTGTGCCGCTGAATGTGCTGGCCGAGCTGATCAACATCGGCACGCTGGCAGCGTTCTCGCTCATCGCGGTTGCTGTGCTGGTGCTGCGCCGTACGCGTCCGGACCTGCATCGCGGTTTCCGCTGCCCGGGCGTGCCGGTGGTGCCGCTGCTGGCCATCGGCATGTGCCTGTTCCTGATGAGCCATCTGCAAGCCGTTACCTGGATCGCCTTTGCGGTTTGGGTGGTGATCGGCTTGCTGGTGTACTTCGGCTATGCGCGCCGCCGCTCGCTGCTGCATACGCCGCAGCAAGGCGTCGTTCCGGCTTCGGAAACGGCGCGCTGATCGCCTGGTCGCCTAATGGCATAGCGGCGCGGAAACCGCTTGCAGGATTTCCGCGTCGCGTGGCCGCTCGATCAAGGCGACCACACTCACATCGGTCGGGTGCGCATTGGCGGGCAGGGGAATGTCGCCTTGCCATTGCGTGCTCGCGCCAGTCAACCGGATTGGCCCGATCCATTCCCTTACGACATGGTCGTGGCGTAGTTCCACACCGCCGTTCTCGCCGCCACTCGGGTGGCTCACCAGGTTGTTTTGCGTCAGTGCGATCCACGCGACGGTTGGGCTGGAGTCGTTGCCAGCGCGCGGCCGTAACGTGAAGCGTGCGCGGGTTTGCAGTGCTGCACGCGGCGTGCTGGTCGCAGTGGCATCGAGTGCAATGTCCGCCGTGGCAGGCTGCGCATTGCGCGCCGCAATGGCCCGGGAGAAGTCGGTGCGATCTGCCCAACGGCGCAACTCGCGGCCAGAGACGAAGACCTCCGGCGTGTAGATTGTTGGCGCGTGCGTGGCATCGCCCAGCGCACGTTGCCGCTCAGAGAAGGCCGCGCGGCCGAAGCTGTCTTTCCAGCCGAGACCGTCCCAGTAGTCAACATGCAGCGCGAGGGGAATCCAGTGCTGCGTATCGGCCGGTGTGTGGCTGAGCCAGCGGTCAGCCGGCGGGCAACTATTACAACCCTCGGATGTATAGAGTTCAACAACCGCAACCGTGTGCGGTGGGCTCTGGACGCGCAGCGCGGCGCAATCCGCGGCTGACGCTGGGCGCGCGGTGCTTGTCAGCGCCAGCAATGTCAGTGTTGCGCTGACACGAAAGTGTCGCAAACGGTGTGGTTGGATGCGCATGATGGTCTCCTGGCCTGCATGTCGGCACGGGCTTTGCATGTGGCTCCCGCTTTGCTTAGTCGCGTGGCGCTCGCGGCCCTGACAAAAAAGCATAACTATGGCGAAGGGCGTGCGAGCCCTGATGCTGCCTAGGGTGGCAAGCTAGAGCCCATGTTCGGGTTCTTGGCTTTGGCATTGCCGTTCGCACGCGCAGCGCCAGCTATGGTTAAAATGAATCGCGCGGTCATACACATTGTTTGACGAAATCGTGCCGGCCCCCCCGCACGGTTTCCACGCCAACAGCGTGTGCGTTGTTGTCCATTGCAATCGGAGGGCTGTGAAATGGAAATCAAGTTCGAATCGAAAGAAGAGTATCCCGTCAATAACGAGGGCTTGTTGTTCGACGCACTCGTGGATGGTGAGAAGGTGACCTGCGTGGCAACACGTGAGGCACTGTGGGAAGGGCTGAGCGGCGACCAGGTTGTATCGCTGCAAGCAGCCTTCGAAGCTGGGCGAGAACGCATCCAGGGCGCCGCCCGCGTGTTGATCGCTGACGGCGTGCAGCGCGCTCACGGATTGGAAGATTTACCGCAACCGGTGGTGGTCAAGCTCGCGCATATTGCCGTGGTTTGAGCATGATCGATTGCCTCTGCAGGCATCGGCACGCCCGATGTGCCCGCATGGTGGATACACGTCCACCCTCTGACAAAAGCCGGTCCGCGTGACCGGCTTTTTCATTGCCGATGTTCCAGTGTTTCCCGACTTGACAGAGCCATCATCTGGTTAGATGATTAACATGTTAATTATATGGGCAGCTTTGATGCTAGCCCGAAGCCAAGGAGACAGGGATGCGGCGAGGCAGAGTGGCATTGCCGGATGGTCGGGCGAGCGAAATCGCATGGGCAACGGCGACTGGAGACGCTGAAGCGGTTGCCGCGCAGCGTTGGCTGCCGCCCGTTCAGGGCGTCGTTGTCGGTGCATTGCTGAACTACCGTGGCGAGTTGGAAAGCTTGGGCGACGCGCTCTCCGCACCGCCTTATCAAGCGCCACCCAAAGCCCCCATCCTGTATCTCAAACCGGCCAATACACACATCGGCCATGGTCGGGATGTGGCTCTGCCAGCCGACGTCGATGCGGTCTGGGCGGGCGCCTGCCTGGGCGTAGCGATGGGCCGCACCGCCACACGTGTGAGCGCCACGCAGGCCCACGCATTCATTGCCGGCTACACCATCGTCAATGACCTGACCGTGCCGCATGCCAGCTATTACCGCCCGGCGATCCGCCACAAGTGTCGTGATGGCTTCTGCCCGATCGGCCCCTGGGTGGTGGATCGAAGCGATGTGCCCAATGCGGACGCACTGGACATCACCGTGCGTATCAACGGCGAGATCAGGCAACGCGCCTCCACCGCAACGCTGGTGCGCCCGATCGCGCAACTGCTGGCCGACGTGACCGCCTTCATGACGCTCGAAGCTGGCGACGTGCTGCTTGTCGGCATGCCCGAAAAACCGCCGCTGGCGCGCGCCGGCGACCGCATCGATATCGACATTGCCAACATCGGCACGCTGACGACGCGGCTGGTTAGGCACGCGCAGGAGGCCTCGCAATGAAGCGCGCACGCATTGCCTATGATGGGGCGATCCATCAAGCGATCGCCGTACCTGGCGATGACACTCGCTTGCAGCTTGCCGATGGCCGCGTGCTGTATGAAAACGAAGTGACTTGGTTGCCACCGGTCGAGCCGCGCACGATCTTCGCGTTGGGCTTGAACTATGCCGATCATGCCAAGGAACTCGCTTTCAAGGCACCTGAAGAGCCGCTCGCTTTCCTGAAAGGGCCGAACACGCTCATCGGCCACCGCGCCCACACCGTGCGCCCGGCGGGTGTGGCCTTCATGCACTACGAGTGCGAATTGGTGGTGGTGATCGGCAAGACTGCACGCGACGTGTCGCGGGAACGTGCCTATGAGGTTGTCGCCGGTTACACGGTGGCCAACGACTATGCCATTCGCGATTACCTTGAAAACTACTACCGCCCGAATCTGCGCGTGAAGAGCCGCGACACGTGCACGCCCATCGGCCCGTGGCTGGTCGACCGCGACGACGTGCCCAATCCGATGAACCTGGCTCTGCGCACTACCGTCAACGGCCGCGTCACGCAAGAGGGCAGCACGCGCGACATGATCTTCGACATCCCGGCGCTGATCGCGTGGTTCTCCAGCTTCATGACGCTCGAAGCGGGAGACTTGATCCTGACCGGCACGCCCGAGGGTTTGGCCGATACGCAACCCGGCGACGAGGTCGTCACCGAAATCGAAGGCATTGGGCGACTGGTCAGCACCATCGCCGCAGAGCAACCGAGCAAGGAGCCCGCATGAACACGCGCATGCACCCCGTGAGCATGGACCCTGTCAAACACTGGATCGATGGCCGTCAGGTCGATAGCGCCGAGCGTTTCATTACCACCAACCCGGCCACGGGTGAAGCGATTGTCGAGGTGGCTTCGGGCGGCGAAGCGGAGATCAACGCAGCAGTAGCGGCCGCCAAGGCCGCATTCCCCGCCTGGGCCAATACCCCGGCCAAGCAGCGCGCCAAGCTGATACGCCGCCTGGGCGAGCTGATTGAGCAGAACGTGCCGCACCTGGCTGCGCTAGAGACGATGGACACCGGCTTGCCGATCGCTCAGACGAGCAAGCAACTGATTCCGCGCGCATCGGAGAACTTCCACTTCTTTGCCGAGGTGTGCACGCAGATCAACGGCCGCACGTATCCGGTCGACGACCAGATGTTGAACTACACGCTGTATCAGCCGGTGGGCGTGTGTGCGTTGATCTCGCCGTGGAACGTGCCGTTCATGACGGCTACCTGGAAGGTCGCGCCGTGTCTGGCACTGGGCAATACGGCCGTGCTGAAGATGTCGGAGCTATCGCCGCTGACGGCGGACCAGCTTGGCCGGCTGGCGCTGGAGGCCGGCATTCCGCCGGGCGTGCTGAACGTTGTGCAGGGCTATGGCGCAACCGCCGGGGATGCGTTGGTGCGGCATCCGGATGTGCGCGTGGTGTCCTTCACGGGCGGCACCGCCACTGGCAAGCGCATCATGGAGCGCGCCGGTCTGAAGAAATTCTCGATGGAGCTGGGCGGCAAATCACCCGTGCTGATCTTTGACGACGCGGATCTGGACCGCGCATTGGACGCATCGCTCTTCACCATTTTCTCGATCAACGGCGAGCGCTGCACCGCTGGCTCGCGCATCTTCGTGCAGGAGAGCGTGTACGACGACTTCGTGCGCAAGTTTGCCGAGCGGGCCAAGCGCCTTGTGGTGGGTGACCCAGCGGATGAGAAGACCAACGTCGGCTCGATGATCACGCGTGCGCACTGGGAGAAGGTCACGGGCTACATCCGCCTGGGCGAGCAGGAGGGCGCCAGGGTTCTGGCCGGTGGCACAGACAAACCGGTAGGCCTGCCTGACCACCTGAAAAATGGCAACTTTGTCGCGCCTACGGTGCTGGCCAATGTGGACAACCGCATGCGCGTGGCCCAGGAGGAGATCTTCGGCCCCGTGGCCTGCCTGATCCCGTTCAAGGACGAGGCCGACGGCCTGAAGCTAGCCAACGACGTGGAATATGGTCTGGCCTCGTACATCTGGACGCAGGACGTGGGCAAGGTGCATCGTCTTGCTCGCGGCATCGAGGCGGGCATGGTGTTCGTCAACAGTCAGAATGTGCGTGACCTACGGCAGCCGTTTGGCGGGGTGAAGGCATCCGGCACCGGGCGTGAGGGCGGCGAGTACAGCCTGGAAGTGTTTGCCGAGATCAAGAACGTCTGCATCTCGATGGGCAGCCACCACATCCCGCGCTGGGGCGTTTGACGCGCCGCTGGACAAACCAAGACAAGGGCGGAAGGAGACACCATGGGCAAGCTGGCCTTGGCCGCAAAGATCACCCACGTACCGTCGATGTATCTGTCGGAACTGCCCGGCAAGCATCACGGCTGCCGGGCAGCGGCCATTGAGGGGCATCGCATCATCGGGCAGCGCTGCCGGGATCTGGGCGTGGACACCATCGTCGTGTCCGACGTGCACTGGCTGGTCAATGCCGGCTATCACGTCAACTGCAACGCGCGCTTCGACGGCATTTACACGAGCAACGAGCTGCCGCATTTCATCAAGGACATGCGTTATGCGTATCCGGGCAACCCGGCGCTTGGTCGCCTGATTGCAGAAACGGCAACGGCGCGCGGCGTCTTCACGCGTGCACATGAGATCGATAGCCTCGAACTCGAATACGGCACGCTGGTGCCGATGCGCTACATGAACAGCGACCAGCACTTCAAGGTGGTGTCGATTGCCGGCTGGTGTGCGTGGCACAAGCTGGAGGAGAGCCGCCGCTTTGGCGCCGCGCTGTTCGAAGCCATTGAGGCGAGCGACAGCACCGTCGCGTTCCTGGCCAGCGGATCGCTCTCGCACCGCTTCAACGATAACGGCAGCCCGGAAGAGTCCATCCACCAGATCAGCCGCGAGTTCTTCAAACAGGTCGACCTGCGTGTGGTGGACTTGTGGAAGCAAGGCGATTGGAAGACCTTCTGCGCGATCCTGCCCGAGTACGCGTCGTTGTGCGAAGGCGAAGGCGGCATGCACGACACGGCCATGCTGCTCGGCTTGCTCGGCTGGGATGCCTACGACAAGGGCATCGAAGTCATCACCGATTATTTCCCCAGTTCCGGTACGGGCCAGATCAACGCGATCTTCCCGCTTCCCGAACGCGATCAAACCGGGGCGTAAGCAGGAGACCGCCATGCCGCACGTCATTGTCGAATACACCGACAACCTGGGCGACGACGCCCGTATCCCGCAACTGCTGCAGACCCTCAACGAGACGTTGATCGCGCAGAACGGCGTATTCCCAACCGGGGGCATTCGCTCGCGCGCCATCCGGCTGACGGACTACCGCGTTGCCGATGGCAAGGAAGACGACGCCTTCGTCCACGTCACGCTCAAGATCGGCGCGGGCCGCACGTCCGAGGTCAAGAAGGCCGCCTGCGATGCGCTGTTCGATGCCATCAAAGCGCACTTTGCGGAAGCCTTTGCCCGCCGCTATCTGGCGCTCTCGATGGAGCTGACCGAATTCGACGAGGGCGGCAGCTACAAGCACAACAACATCCACGCGCGTTTTCGCAAAGCCTGACCCATGCTCGAATCCACGACCATCCAGACCATCGCGCGCCGCCTGCACCAAGCCGAGATCGACCGCAAGCAGATCCGCCAGGTTTCACTCGATCACCCCGAGATCACCATCGAAGACGCCTACGCCATCCAGCGCGAATGGGTGACCATGAAGCTGGAGGAGGGCCGACGCCTGAAGGGCCACAAGATCGGCCTGACCTCGCGCGCGATGCAGCAGTCCTCGCAGATCGACGAGCCAGACTACGGTGCGCTGCTTGACGACATGTTCTTTGCCGAGGGCAGCGAGATTCCTGCCAACCGCTTTATCGTGCCGCGTGTGGAGGTGGAGCTGGCCTTCGTGCTCGGCAAGCGGTTGGAGGGGCCGGAGGTGACGCTGTTCGACGTGTACGACGCGGTGGATCACGTGATCCCGGCGCTGGAGATCATCGATGCGCGTTCACAGTCCATCGACCCGGACAGCGGTCGCCCGCGCAAGGTGTTCGACACGATCGCGGATAACGCCGCCAATGCCGGCGTGGTGATGGGTGGCCGCCCAATCCGCATGCGCGATGTGGACCTGCGCTGGGTCGGTGCCATCCTGTCGCGCAATGCCGTGATTGAAGAGACCGGCGTGGCGGCGGGCGTGCTGAACCATCCTGCCAACGGCGTGGTCTGGCTGGCCAATAAGCTGGCACCGCACGGTGTGGCGCTGGAGCCGGGGCAAATCATTCTGGGTGGTTCGTTCACGCGCCCAGTGCCCGCGCGCCCCGGTGATACATTTCACTGCGACTATGGTCCGCTCGGCAGCATCGCCTGCCATTTCGTTTAACGCTCAAGGGATGTTTCCGTCATGCAGCTCCCGGTGAACCACTTCAAGCGCGCGCTGGCCGAGCGCCGCCCGCAGATCGGCCTCTGGCTGGCGATGACGCATCCGTATTCGGCCGAGATCGTCGCGGGGGCTGGCTTCGACTGGCTGCTGATCGACAACGAGCACGCGCCGAACCAGTTGCAATCCACGCTGGCCCAGCTGCAGGCGGTTGCGCCGTATCCCTCGCACCCGATCGTGCGGCCGGCCTGGAATGACGCCGTCGAGATCAAGCGCCTGATGGACATCGGTGCACAGACACTGCTGGTGCCAATGGTGCAAAGCGCAGACGAGGCTCGCGCGGCCGTTGAGGCGATGCGCTATCCGCCCGAGGGCATTCGCGGCGTGGGCAGCGCGCTGGCCCGCGCGTCACGCTGGAATCGCGTTGACGACTACCTCCGCCGTGCCAATGCGGAAATGTGCACGCTGGTGCAGGTGGAAACGACCGAGAGCCTGGCGCATCTCGATGCGATTCTTGCGGTGGATGGGGTGGACGGTGTCTTTATCGGACCAGGCGATCTGGCTGCGTCCATGGGCCACCTAGGCGAGCCCGGCCATCCGGAAGTCCGCAAGACGATCGACGACACGATTCGCCGTATCGTGGCCTCGGGCAGGGCGGCGGGCATCCTCTCGGCTGACCAGGCGCAGGCCAAGCATTACTTGTCGCTTGGGGCGACTTTTGTGGCAGTCGGAACGGACGTCACCTTGCTGGCCCGCAGCGCCGAGCAACTGGCTCAGGCGTTCAAGGGCGAGGGCGCCAAGCCGCAGACGGGCGGCAGCGTCTACTGAGGGGCGTTATTCGTCGCCGGTAAAGCGGGACATCGGCGTGTGCGTTTCCATCACCCGGATGGATTCGTCGATGGCCACATAGAGCGCATCCAGACGCGCGCGTCCAAGCTGGGCTTCGATGCGTGCATACTCCGCGTCCACTTGCGGCTCTACATCGGCCAGGAACCTGCGGCTCTTGGGCGTGAGCGAAATCACCTGCCGTCGCTGATCCACCGACGATCGCGTACGCACGATCATCTCGGACTGCTCCATCGCCGCCAGCATCCGGGTCAGGCTCGGGCTGAGGATCAGGCACGCATCGGCGAGCTGGTTGGGCTCCATGTCGCCGGTGTCGTTGAGCGTACGCAGCACACGCCATTGCTGTTCGGTGATGCCGTGCTCGCGCAGGATCGGCCGGAAGCGCGCCATGAAGGTCTCACGCGCGCGCAGCAGCAGATGCGGCAAGTTACGGTGCTTGAAGGTGGATGCCATGCCGAACCTACCTTATGCGTCGCGCAGCGCAGCGACCACCGGCGTGTGGTCGGACGGCTGCTCCCACCCTCGCGGCACCTTGTCGATATGGCACGACTCGCACAGCTTGGCGAGTTCGGGTGACAGCATGATGTGGTCGATGCGCAGGCCGGCGTTGCGCCTGAAGCCGAACATCCGGTAATCCCACCAAGAGAACAGCTTGTCTTCCTGCTCGAACATGCGGAAGGCGTCGACCAGCCCGGCACGCTCCATCGCCCGAAACGCCGCACGTTCTTCCGGCGACACCAGGTTCTGGCCTTCCCACTTCTTCGGGTCGTGCACGTCGCGGTCTTCCGGGGCGATATTGAAGTCGCCCAGCAACATCAGACGGGGGTGCACGGCCATCTCGTCTTTCAGCCACGCTTGCAGCGCTTCAAGCCAGCGCAGCTTATAGACAAACTTGTCGGAGTCCAGCGCCTGGCCGTTGGGGATGTAGGCGGAGATCACGCGCACCGGGCTGCCGGCCATGTCATAGGTGGCGGCCACGATGCGTTGCTGTTCGTCGGCAAAACCGGGAATGTTCTTCACCACGTCGCGGCCCTCGGGCACGGCAGCCTTGCGCGCGAGGATGGCGACGCCGTTGTAGGTCTTCTGGCCCGTGAAGAGCGACGCATAGCCTGCGGCGTCCAACTCTGCCAGTGGGTAGTGGTCATCGGGCAGCTTGAGTTCCTGCAGGCAGAGCAGGTCGATGGGCGTGCCGTCGGCTTCGCGTTCTGCCAGCCATTGCAGCACCTGCGGCAGGCGGACTTTGAGGGAGTTGACGTTCCAGGTGGCGACACGCATGGGGGATCGGTCCTTGCAAATGGCGACGGCGCATACAAGCGGCGCCGTCCAAATCGAGCGTATTGTGCCATCAAGCGCCCAAGCTACCGCCATACCCGCTTGAGGTAGATTGGCAGCCATGTTGCATGAGGAGCCCGTATGGATTTCGTGATTCGCAACGCCAGCTTGCCCGACGGCCGCATTGGCATCGATATCGGCATCATCGCCGGACGGATCGAGGCCGTGCAGCCGCAGTTGCCCGCGCATGGCGCGCAGGAGTTCGACGCAGCGGGGGCATTGGTCAGCCCACCGTTTGTCGATGCGCATTTCCATATGGATGCGACCTTGTCGTACGGTTTGCCGCGCGTGAACCAGTCCGGCACGTTGCTCGAAGGCATCTCGCTGTGGGGCGAACTCAAACCAACGCTCACGCAGGACGCGCTGGTCGAACGCGCTCTGCGTTACTGCGACTGGGCCGTGGCGCGCGGCCTGCTGGCAATCCGTTCCCATGTGGACGTGTGCGACCCGCGTTTGTTGGCCGTCGAGGCGCTGCTTCACGTCAAGCGGCAGGTGGCGCCATATCTGGATCTGCAGCTTGTCGCTTTTCCGCAGGACGGTCTGCTGCGCAGCCCGGGCGCCTTTGACAACCTCAAGCGCGCCATCAGCATGGGCGTGGATGTCGTTGGAGGCATCCCGCATTTCGAGCGGACGATGGCGGATGGCGCCGAGTCCATCCGCCTGCTCTGTGAATTTGCTGCCGAGTGCGGCCTGCGCGTCGACATGCATTGCGATGAGTCCGACGATCCGCTTTCGCGCCATATCGAAGCGCTCGCCGCGCAGACGCATCGCCTGGGATTGCATGGGCGAGTGGCCGGCTCGCACCTCACGTCGATGCACTCGATGGATAACTACTACGTCAGCAAGCTGCTGCCGCTGATGCGCGAGGCGGGCGTGGCGGCGATTGCCAATCCGCTGATCAACATCACGCTGCAGGGGCGGTCCGATACGTATCCGAAGCGGCGCGGCATGACGCGTGTGCCGGAACTGCTGGCCGCTGGTATCGACGTCGCCTTTGGCCACGACTGCGTGATGGACCCGTGGTACAGCCTGGGCTCAGGCGACATGCTGGAGGTCGCCCATATGGGTTTGCACGTCGCGCAGATGACGGGACAAGACGCTATGCGCCAGTGTTTTGCCGCGGTGACGGAAGCACCCGCGCGTATCCTTGGGTTGGAGCGTTACGGCATCACGCCCGGGTGCCATGCAGACCTGATGGTGCTGGATGCACGTGACCCCATCGAGGCGATCCGCTTGCGTGCAACGCGCACGCTGGTCATGCGGCGAGGCCAAGTGGTGGCTCGTACGCCGGCGCCGCATGCAGCGCTGTCACTGCCGGGCCGGCCAGCGCACGTCGATTTCCGCGTGCCCCAATGAACAACGCCGCTTCGGCTTGCGCGCGAAGCGGCGTTGTTCTTGCTACGTAGGCCGTCAGGCGGCTTCCGCCACCATGCCGCCGTGACGCAGCAGCGCGTCGATGCTCGGCGCCCGCCCACGGAAGGCGGTGAACGATTCGATGGCCGGGCGGCTGCCACCCACTTCCAGCACTTCGCGGCGGTAGCGCGCGCCGGTTTCGGCGTCGAGTACCGAGCCACTCAACTTGCCGGCTTCCTCAAATGCCGCGTAGGCATCTGCCGACAGCACCTCGGCCCACTTGTAGCTGTAGTAGCCCGCCGCGTAGCCGCCCGCGAAGATGTGGCTGAACGTATTCGGCCAGCGTGACAGCTCGGCCTGCGGCACGACATGGAAGCGGTTGTTGACCTGACGCGACAGCTCCAGCACCGACGTCTGACCCTTCGGATCAAAATCCGTATGCAAGTGCATGTCGAACGTCGAGAACACGATCTGGCGCAGCGTCATCATGCCGTTCTGGAAGTTCTTCGCGGCGAGCATGCGGTCGTACAGGGCGCGCGGCAGCGGCTGACCGGTCTCCGCGTGGCAGGTCATGCGCGAGAGCACTTCCCACTCCCAGCAGAAGTTCTCCATGAACTGGGAGGGCAATTCCACCGCATCCCATTCCACACCGTTGATGCCGGACACACCCAGCTCATCGACTTGCGTGAGCATATGGTGCAGGCCGTGGCCGAATTCGTGGAACAGGGTGATGACCTCGTCGTGCGTGAACAGCGCGGGCTTGTTGCCGACCGGGCCGGAGAAGTTGCAGGTCAGGTAGGCCACCGGGGTTTGCACGCCGGCATCATCCAGCAGCTTGCGACCGCGCGCGTCGTCCATCCAGGCGCCGCCGCGCTTGCCTTCGCGGGCATACAGGTCGATGTAGAACTGCGCGAGCAGCTCGCCCTGGGCCGACTCGACGCGGAAGAAGCGCACATCCGGGTGCCACACCTCGGCCTGTTCCGGACTGATCTTCACCGAGAACAGCGTCTGCACGACTTCAAACAGCCCATCCAGCACGGCGGGCTCCGGGAAGTACTGCTTCACCTCCTGCTCGGAGAAGGCATAGCGCGCTTCGCGCAGCTTTTCCGAGGCATAGGCCATGTCCCACGGCTCGAGCTTGTCGATGCCGAGTTTGTCTTTCGCAAAGGCTTGCAGCTCGGCCCAGTCTTTTTCCGCGAAGGGGAGGGCGCGATCGGCCAGTTCGCTCAGGAAGCGCAGCACGTCTTCGGGCGAATCCGCCATCTTCGGCACGAGCGATACCTCGCCGAAGTTACGATAGCCGAGCATGTGCGCCTCTTCTGTGCGCAGCGCGAGCTGCTCGGCCATGTTGGCGGTGTTGTCCCACTCAGCCTTGCCGCCGCCGTATTGCGCGCCGAGCTCGGAGGCTCGCGTGACATTGGCTTCGTACAGCGTGCGACGCAAGGCGCGGTCTTCCGCATATTGCAGCACCGGGAAGTACGACGGGAAGTGCAGCGTGAACTTCCAGCCGGTGGCGTTTGGGTTGTCGCGGCGGGCGGCTTCCTGCGCGGCTTGCTTGGCGTCGTCGGGCAGGCCAGTCAAGCGGGCTTCGTCGTCGATCAGCAGTGCATAGGCGTTGGTGGCATCCAGCACGTGATCGCTGAAGGCCTTGGTCAGTTGCGCCTGTTGTTCCTGGATGGCGGCAAAACGTGGCTTCTGGTCTTCCGGCAATTCGGCGCCGCCCAGGCGGAAGCCGCGCAGTTCATTGTCGAGCAGCTTCTTGCGGGCGGAAGTCAGTGTGGCGTATTCGGCGCTTTGCGCGATGGCCTTGTATTTCTCGAACAGTTCAAGGTCTTGCCCCAGGCCCGACCAGAACTCGGTCACACGCGGCAGGTTGGCGGCATGCGCTTCGCGCAAGGCTGGCGTGTCAACCACGGCGCTCAGGTGGCCGACCACGCCCCAGGCGCGACCCAGCGGCTCAGTGGCGTCTTCCAGCGCGGTAACAACCGTGTTCCAGCTGACCGGGGTGGCTGGGTCCTTGACCTTGGCAACCGCGGCCGCTGCGCGCTCGAGCAGCACGTCGATGGCCGGCGTGATGTGCTCGGGGCGAATGTCCGCAAAGCGCGGCAGACCGGAGAAATCGAGCAGCGGATTATTGGCTTGGAGCGAAATGTCGGTCATGGCGGGCTCAGTAGGAAAAATCGGGTGCAAAAAAAGCGTCCGATCCATCAGGTTGGGACGCTTTTTCCGTTTCCAATGGTGGAAAGTGAAGCTTACGCTGCCAGCGAGGCTCCCGCGGCTACACGTTCAGCGGCTTCCAAGGTGTTGATCAGCAGCATGGTGATCGTCATCGGGCCAACGCCGCCCGGCACCGGGGTGATGTAGCCGGCGACTTCCTTGACGCCAGCAAAGTCGACATCCCCGCAGAGCTTGCCGGCATCGTCGCGGTTCATGCCCACGTCGATGACGACGGCACCGGGTTTGACCATGTCGGCGGTGATGATGTTGCGGCGGCCCACAGCGGCCACGATGATGTCGGCCTCACGCGTATGGGCGGCCAGGTCGCGTGTCTTGCTGTTGCAGATGGTGATGGTGGCGCCGGCTTGCAGCAGCAGCATCGCCATCGGCTTGCCGACGATGTTCGAGGCGCCCACCACCACGGCATTGGCGCCGCGCACCGGGTAGTTGACCGATTCCAGCATCTTCATGCAGCCGTATGGCGTGCACGGGCGGAACAGCGGGGCGCCGGTCATCAGCGCGCCGGCGTTGGCCACGTGGAAACCGTCGACGTCCTTCTCGGGCGCGATGGCTTCAAGCACCTTGTGGCTGTCGATGTGCTTGGGCAGCGGCAACTGCACCAGGATGCCGTGGATGCGCGGGTCGCGGTTCAGGGCATCGATGCGGCCGAGCAGGTCGGCTTCGGTCAGGTCTGCGGGGTAGCGGTCGAAAACGGAGAGGAAGCCGTTGTCTTCGCACGCCTTGATCTTGTTGCGCACGTAGACCTGGCTGGCCGGGTCTTCGCCGACGAGGATGACGGCCAGGCCGGGCTGGTGGCCGCGCGCGGTGAGGGCGGCGGCGCGTTGTGCGGCTTCGGCGCGGAGTTGCTTGGCAAGCGCGTTGCCGTCAATGAGTTGGGCGGTCATGGCTGGGCGGAGGAGGGAGAGGGCAAACCGCGATTATAAATCGGCGCCTTCCTTCCAGCCGCCCTGGTTGCTCACAACCAGCCCACAAAATGAATCAGCTATTGCGCGAGAGGGCCAGGCGCAGCAGGTCGGCGACTGTGTTCACGTTGAGCTTTTCCATGATGTTGGCGCGGTGCGCCTCCACCGTCTTGATGGAAATGCCCAGGTCATCGGCAATCTGCTTGTTCAGGCGGCCCGCAACGATGCGCTCGAGCACCTGTTGCTCACGCGTGGTCAGGCGACCGAGCAGGTCCTTGGCGGCCTTTTGCTCGCGCGCGACGGAGTCTTCCGAGCGGGCCTTGCTGAGCATGCGCTCGACCAGTTCACGCAGTTCCGATTCGTCGAACGGCTTCTCGATGAAGTCGACCGCGCCTTTCTTCATGGTCGACACCGCCATCGGTACGTCGCCGTGGCCAGTCACAAAGACGATCGGCAGGCGGCTGTTTTCGGCCATGAGGCGGTCTTGCAGCTCGGGGCCGCTCATGCCCTGCATGCGCACGTCAAGGATCAGGCAGCCGACGCCTTCGGTGCGCTTGTCGTCCACGAGAAATTCTTCAGCGCTGCGGTAGGTGCGCACGGTGTAGCCGTTGCCCTCGAGCAGCCACGTCAATGAGTCACGCATGGCTTCATCGTCGTCGACGACGAACACGGTTTCGTTGCGCGGAGCAACTGCTGCGGGCGTTGTGCTCATGGAGAGTCCTCGGTCTACGTTCTGTTTTAAAAACGATTTACAGCGGATTACAGCGGATTCAGCGGCAGGATGATTTTAAACGTACAGCCGATGCCATCGGCATTGTTTTCTACCCAGAGCCTGCCGAGATGGGATTCTATGATGGAGCGGCAGATGTTCAGGCCCATGCCCATGCCGTCGGACTTGGTGCTGAAGAAGGGCTCGAACAGGCGTTCCTTGGTGCTGTCGTCCACGCCCGGGCCCTGGTCGATGACTTCGATCAGCACGGAGTTGTCCGGGTCGTCGATCAGGTTGGCGTGCAGGCGCAGGACGCTCGCGGCGCGCAGGCGCGGGTGGGCGGCCATGGCTTCGGCGGCGTTCTTGAGCAGGTTGACCAGGACCTGTTCGATCAGCACCGGGTCGACGTACAGATGCGGCAGCTCGGCAGGCAGGCGCGTGAGGATGGTGATGCCGCGCCGCGTGGCTTCCAGCTCGGCCAGGCCGACGGCATCCGCCACGATGTCGCGCAGGTCGGATTCGCGCCGCTGCGGCTGGCTGCGTTTCACGAAACCGCGGATGCGCTGGATGATCGTGCCGGCGCGCACCGCCTGGGCGGAAGTCTTTTCCAGCACCGGAATCAGCTCTTCTGCCGTGCTGCGCCCGCTCTTCAGGCGGCCGACGGCGCCCATGCAGTAGTTGTTGATGGCGGCCAGCGGCTGGTTCAACTCATGCGCCAGCGACGATGCCATCTCGCCCATGGTCGTCAGGCGGCTGGTGAACTGCAGGCGCTCTTCGTGCTGGCGCGTCATTTCTTCGGCGGCCTTGCGCACGGTGATGTCGGTAGCGATCTGCATCTGCGCGAGGTGGCCGTCCACCCATTGGATGTAGCGGCGGCGCACTTCAAACCATTTCTGCATCGCCGGGACGTAGATTTCGCGCGCATCGGCAGCGTGCGGCGTCAGTTCGGAGGCGGGCAGGCCGGCGTAGCCGTCGACCATGTCGAGCGCATCGCTGGAGACGTCTTCCGTGTTGACGTCCTGGCCTGAGAGCTGCAAGTGGCCGAAGGCCTCCCAGCCGAAGAGTTGGCGGTAGTAGCGGTTGGCAAACAGGAGCTCGGCCTTGTCGGTGGACAGCACGGAGACGGCGGCGTCCAAGCTCTCCAGCACCGTTGTAAAGCGGTCGTGCGCGGCGGCCAAGTCTTCGCGCGCGCGCTTGGGTTCGGTGATGTCGGTGATCGAACTCATCCAGCCCGTATGGCGGCCACGCGCGTCAATCAGCGGCGAGACGTACATCCGTGCGTAGAAGCTCGTGCCGTCGCGGCGCATCATGCGCAGCTCCATGCCGTTGGCAGGGGCCTTACCGCGTAGGGTCAGCTCGATGTGCTTCTGCATCTCGCCGATTTCGTTGGGTGGCCAGTATGGGAAGGGCGGCATGCGGCCAACCAGTTCCGCCTCTGTCCAGCCGATCATGCGGCAGAACGCGGGGTTCACGTAGGTGATGCGGCCGTTGAGGTCGAGCGCGCGCATGCCGATCACCATGGAGTTCTCCATGGCGCGGCGGAACGAGGTTTCCGCCAGCAGGGCGCGCTGTGCTTCGGAGCGGCGGCTGGTGTGGCGCCAGACACTCCACAAGCTCCAGATCACGAAGCACGACAGACCCGCTACCAGCCACATCAGCATGTTGTTGGGCAGGTTGGACGGCGCCGGATACGCTTCGGCCCGCAGCGACAGCGAATGCCCCGGCGGGTCCAGCAGCACCTCGTACGAGGCCGCAGCCTTTGGCACCGGGCGCAGCGACGTGCTGGCGCGGATTACGTTGTTCTTGTCGACCAGGGAGAACCGGTAGCGATCGGTCAGTTCACCCGGCAGCAGTTGCGTGAGGATGCCGGTGACGGAGTACATGGCGCCCACCGTGCCGAGGAACTCGTTGTCCCGCACGATCGGTACTTCCATCAGCATGAAGCTCTCGCCGCGTTCGTTCTGGATCGGGCGGGAGTAGACGGCACGCTGCGTCTCACGCGCGGCATCATAGGCGGATTGGATCTCGGCTTCGAGCGGGTGATCGCGCGTTTCGCGCACCCGGGTGACGAACTCGGAGCTGGCCGGGAAGGCCCAGCGCGGGCGGCGGGTGGCGTCCAGCCAGTTGATGAAGACCAGCTCGGGGTTTTCGCGCAGCAGTTGGCGCGCGGCGTCGCGGTAGGCGCTTGGGTCCAACTGCGCGGCGCCAATGTCGCGCGCCAGCGCCGCCACTTGATCCTGGTTGCTCTGCAGGGACAGCCGCACCTTCTGCTCGGCCCAGGCGGCATCGCGGTAGAGGGCGTCGCGCTGCTGCTGCACCTCGGTGGCGTGCAGCTGATACAGGATGAAGATCATCGCGCCGGCAAACAGGACGATGGCCACCAGCGGAATGAACATGAACCAGTTGGTCGTCCACAGCCGGCTCAGGCGCGTCATCCACAGGCGGCGCGGCACGTTGGGGCGCGAGCCTTCATCGGGCGGCAACTCGGGCGCGGGCACTGAAACCGAGACCGCCGGGGGCGAGGCAGGTTTCGCCGGCTCGGGTGCAGCCGAATCCTGTGAGGCGTGGGAGGGGGAAAGCATGATGGGCGGACGAACGCCGGAATTCTGCGGAGGTAAAGGTGTGGACATCTGTGCAACTGCGCAAAACCTAGTGTAACGGCAATTAATCTGCTGGTCGCTTGGGGAAACCGCTTGGTGACGCACATTTCGTCTGCAGGGAAATGCTGCGCTGCAGCGTTAAAAGTGATTTGTTTTGCAGTGCCGCAATATTCCACATTATAAAAAACCATATCGCAATTTGAAAATTACGCTTGTGCTGCATTTGCGGGAGCCCATAGAATCAGCGCAAAAGTTGGGGTACCCCCAATCTAAAGAGACGCACCTACCGTTACTGCTACCAAGGAGACCGCCATGTCGGCCGTACCAGAGCAAGTCCTGGGCGCCACGCGCGCCAGCGACGTCGATCCCCAGGAAACCAAGGAATGGCTGGAGGCGCTGCAAGGCGTCATCGGCGCGGAAGGCCCGCAGCGCGCGGCGTTCCTCCTCGACAAGCAGATCGAGTACGCCCGCATCAACGGCGTGACCTCGCCGCTGCACGCAGAAACCCCCTATATCAATACGATTCCGGTCGAGAACCAGGACCGCATTCCCGGCGACCAGGAAATCGAGCATCGCATCCGTTCGTACACGCGCTGGAACGCCATGGCGATGGTGCTGCGCGCGAACAAGGACACCAACGTCGGTGGCCACATCTCGTCGTTCGCGTCCGCAGCCACGCTGTATGACGTCGGCTACAACCACTTCTGGCACGCTCCGTCGGACAAGCACGGCGGCGACATGGTCTTTGTGCAGGGCCACTCGGCGCCGGGCGTGTACTCGCGCGCTTTCCTGCTGGGCCGCCTGTCGGAAGAACAGCTCGACAGCTTCCGCCAGGAAGTGGACGGCAAGGGCATCTCGTCGTATCCGCACCCGTGGCTGATGCCGGATTTCTGGCAGTTCCCGACCGTGTCGATGGGTCTGGGCCCGATCATGGCGATTTACCAGGCGCGCTTCACCAAGTACCTGGCCAGCCGCGGCCTGATCCAGAACTGGGAAAACCGCAAGGTCTGGGCCTTCCTGGGCGACGGCGAAACCGACGAGCCGGAATCGCTGGGCGCAATCGGCATGGCCGGCCGTGAGAAGCTGGACAACCTCGTCTTCGTGATCAACTGCAACCTGCAGCGCCTGGATGGCCCGGTGCGCGGCAACGGCAAGATCATTCAAGAGCTGGAGAGCGAATTCCGCGGCGCCGGCTGGAACGTCATCAAGGTCATCTGGGGCAGCCGCTGGGATCAACTGCTGGCGCGCGACACCAAGGGCCTGCTGATGAGCCGCATGATGGAATGCGTCGACGGCGAGTACCAGACCTTCAAGTCGAAGAGCGGCGCCTACGTGCGCGAGCACTTCTTCAACACGCCGGAACTCAAGGCCATGGTGGCCGACTGGTCCGACGACGACATCTGGGCGCTGAACCGCGGCGGCCATGATCCGCACAAGATTTACGCGGCATTCCAATCGGCGAGCAACCACAAGGGCCAGCCGACCGTCATCCTCGCCAAGACCATCAAGGGCTATGGCATGGGCGAAGCCGGCGAAGCGATGAACATCGCCCACCAGCAGAAGAAGATGCCGGTGGACGCCATCCGCAAGCTGCGCGATCGCTTCAACATCCCGGTGGCTGACGACCAGCTCGAGCACGTTCCGTACGTCAAGTTCGAAGAGGGCTCGAAGGAACTGGAATACATGCGCAAGGCGCGCATGGACCTGGGCGGCTACCTGCCGGCCCGTCGTCAGAAGGCGGACCCACTGCAAGTGCCTGCGTTGTCGGCGTTCGACGCGCTGCTCAAGGCCACCGGTGAAGGCCGCGAAGTGTCCACGACGATGGCCTTCGTGCGGATCCTGAACATCCTGCTCAAGGACAAGAACGTCGGTAAGCACGTTGTGCCCATCGTGCCGGATGAATCGCGCACGTTCGGTATGGAAGGTCTGTTCCGCCAGGTCGGTATCTGGAACCAGGAAGGCCAGAAGTACGTGCCGCAGGATCACGACCAACTGATGTTCTACAAGGAATCGCAGACGGGTCAGGTGCTGCAAGAGGGCATCAACGAAGCCGGCGCCATGTGCGACTGGATCGCGGCCGCCACGTCGTATTCGACGCATGGCGTGGCGATGATCCCGTTCTACATCTACTACTCGATGTTCGGTATCCAGCGTATCGGCGACCTCTGCTGGGCCGCTGGCGACATGCGCTCGCGCGGCTTCCTGCTGGGTGGCACCGCTGGCCGCACCACGCTGAACGGCGAAGGCCTGCAGCACGAAGACGGCCACTCGCACGTGTACCACGCTGCCATCCCGAACTGCATCTCGTATGACCCGACCTTCCAGTACGAACTGGCGGTGGTGATGCAAGACGGCCTGCGCCGCATGTATGTCGAGCAGGAAGACGTCTACTACTACCTGACGGTGATGAACGAGAACTACGAACACCCGGAAATGCCGGCGGGTGTCGAGGCCGACATCATCAAGGGGATGTACCAGTTCAAGAAGGGCGTCGAGAACAGCAACGCACCGCGCGTGCAGCTGCTGGGCTCGGGCACGATCTTCCGTGAAGTGATTGCCGCTGCTGATCTGCTGAAGAAAGACTGGGGTGTCGAGTCCGACCTGTGGGGCTGCCCGAGCTTTACCGAGCTGGCCCGCGAAGGCAACGCCACCACACGCTGGAACCTGCTCAACCCGACCGAACCGCAACGCGAATCGCACGTCGAGAAGCTGCTTAAGAACGCACGCGGCCCGGTCATCGCATCGACCGACTACGTCCGTACGTTCGCCGAGCAGATCCGCGCCTTCGTGCCGCGTCGCTACGTGGTGCTGGGCACCGATGGCTTCGGCCGCTCGGATACCCGCGAGAAGCTGCGCCACTTCTTCGAGGTGGACCGCTACTGGGTGACGGTCGCGTCGCTCAAGGCGCTCGCCGATGAAGGCGTGCTGCCGCGCGAAAAGGTGGCCGAGGCACTGAAGAAGTACAACCTCGATCCGAACAAGCCCAACCCGATGACCGTATAACGGAGCCGCCGGGCGCGCGGGTTGCGTCCCCGGCCGGGCACCGCTCTGACAGACTTTTCGCGACGTGCATTTGCCTGCACGATGCGGTAGCCTGCGGAGCAGTTTGTGCCCGCCGCCGGACGCACTCGCCGCCAGACCCTCTGGAGACAGAAGAATGAGTCAAGTCGTAGAAATCAAGGTGCCGGACATCGGCGACTACAAAGACGTCCCGGTGATCGAAGTGCTGGTCAAAGCAGGCGATACCGTCAACGCTGAGGATTCGCTGGTCACGCTGGAATCGGACAAGGCGACCATGGACGTACCGTCGCCCAAGAGCGGCGTCGTCAAGGAAGTGAAGATCAAGGTGGGCGACACCGTGTCGGAAGGCTCGCTGGTGCTGCTGCTCGAAGAGCAGGGCGCTGCTGCCGCTCCGGCGCCTGCCGCCGCACAAGCTGCGCCCGCACCGGCTCCGGCCGCTGCTGCGCCGGCTCCCGCACCCGCTGCGCAAGCTCCGGCCCCCGCGTCGGCAGCAGCAGGTGGCGGCACGGTTGAGGTGAAGGTCCCGGACATCGGCGACTACACCGACGTGCCGGTCATCGAGATCAGCGTGAAGGTGGGCGACAAGGTGGAAGCCGAGCAGTCGCTGATCACGCTCGAGTCGGACAAGGCCACGATGGACGTGCCGTCGCCGGCAGCAGGCGTCGTTAAGGAAATCCGCGTGAAGGTGGGCGATGCGGTGTCGGAAGGCACGCTGATCGTCGTGCTGGAAGGCGCTGGCGGTGCTGCCGCTGCACCGGCACCCGCACAAGCTCCGGCGCCTGCACCGGCTGCCGCTGCACCGAGCCCGGCTCCCGCCGCTGTGCCTGCCGCTGCTCCGGCTGCTGCACCTGCAACTTACACCGCTGACACGGTCGGCACGGTGGGCAAGGCAGCCCATGCCAGCCCGTCGGTCCGCAAGTACGCGCGTGAACTCGGCGTGAACGTCAACCTGGTTGGCGGCACGGGCCCGAAAAACCGCATCACGCAGGAAGACGTGCAGCGCTACGTCAAGGGCGTGATGAGCGGCCAGGCTACAGCCCCGGGCAAGGCCGCTGCAGGCGCACCGGCTGGCGGTGGCGAACTGAACCTGCTGCCGTGGCCGAAGGTGGACTTCACCAAGTTCGGCCCGGTTGATCCGAAGCCGCTGTCGCGCATCAAGAAGATTTCGGGCGCGAACCTGCATCGCAACTGGGTCATGATCCCCCACGTCACGAACAACGACGAAGCGGACATCACTGAGCTGGAAGCTTTCCGCGTGCAGATGAACAAGGAGCACGAAAAGGCCGGCGTGAAGTTCACGATGCTGGCGTTCGTGATCAAGGCGGTGGTCTCGGCGCTGAAGAAGTTCCCGACCTTCAACGCCAGCCTGGACGGCGACAACCTCGTCTTCAAGCAGTACTACCACATCGGCTTTGCGGCCGATACGCCCAACGGGCTGGTGGTGCCGGTGATCCGCGATGCGGACAAGAAGAGCGTGGTCGATATCGCCAAGGAAATGGCCGACCTGTCGAAGGCCGCGCGCGAAGGCAAGCTCAAGCCGGACCAGATGCAAGGCGGCTGCTTCTCGATCTCGTCGCTGGGCGGCATTGGCGGCACGCACTTCACGCCGATCATCAATGCGCCGGAAGTGGCCATCCTGGGCCTGTCGCGCGGCTATCAGAAGCCGGTGTGGGACGGCAAGCAGTTCGTGCCGCGCCTGACGCTGCCGCTGTCGCTGTCGTACGATCACCGCGTGATCGATGGCGCGGAGGCTGCACGCTTCAACGCGTATCTGGGCAGCCTGCTGGCGGACTTCCGCCGCGTCAGCCTGTAAGCCCGCGCGGGCACCGAGTGGGTGTGGTGGGCATCTGGCTTCGGGCCTGTGCCTATCATCTCCCTTAGGGCCCACATGGGTTTGCAGCGGTCGGCGAATTTTTCGCGAGGACGACATGACGACGTGCGTGGTAGTCAAGAAAGACGGCGAAGTGGCAATCGCAGCCGATTCTCTGGTGACGTTCGGCGATACGCGCCTGGCGCGCGGCTACGAGCAGAACCAGAAGATCTTCCAGGTCGGCGATTCGTTGATCGCGCTGGCGGGTACGACGGCTCACTTCCCAGTCATGCGCAGCTTGCTGACGGGGCTAGCGGATGAGTGCCGTCTCGGCACGCGCGACGACGTCTTCCGGACCTTCCTCAAGGTGCACGAAAAGCTCAAGGATGAGTATTTCGTCAACACCAAGGAAGACGACGACGACCCCTACGAGTCGTCGCAGATCACTTGCCTGATCGCCAACGCAACCGGCATCTACGGCGTCTATTCGTACCGCGAGGTGTTCTCGTTCGACCGTTTCTGGGGCATCGGCTCGGGGCGCAATTTTGCGCTGGGGGCGATGTCGGCGGTGTTCGATATGCCGGGTAAGACGGCGGCGGATGTCGCGCAGGTCGGTGTGTCGGCGGGCGTGGAGTTCGACAAGAGCTCCGGCGGCCCGATCGAAGTGCACACGGTGCGTCTGCAGGATTGAAAGCGTCGGCGGCCAAGGCGAGTGCCTGCAGCCGACGACAAGAACAAGGAGTCAGGAATGAGCGTGGTGGAAATCAAGGTGCCGGATATCGGCGACTACAAGGACGTGGACGTCATTGAAGTGATGGTGAAGGCGGGCGATGCCGTCACCGTTGATCAGGCGCTGATCACGCTGGAAACCGACAAGGCCACCATGGATGTGCCGTCGGATGTGGCCGGCAAGATTGTCGAAGTCAAGATCAAGGTGGGCGACAAGGTCAGTCAAGGCACGGTGATCGCCACGGCGGAAGCCGGTGCAGCCGCAGCGCCGGCACCGGCCCAAGCGCCGGCTCCTGCCGCAGCGCCTGCTGCCGTGCCCGCACCTTCGGCACCGGCTCCGCAAGCGGCCAAGCATGCTGGCGGCGCGGATATCGAATGCGAGATGCTCGTTCTCGGCTCCGGCCCCGGCGGTTACTCGGCTGCTTTCCGCAGCGCGGATCTGGGCATGAATACCGTGCTGGTCGAGCGTTTCTCCACACTGGGTGGCGTCTGCCTGAACGTGGGCTGCATCCCGTCGAAGGCGCTGTTGCACACGGCCGCCGTGATGGAAGAAGTCAAGGCGATGGCCGCACACGGCATCGTCTACAGCGAGCCGAAGGTTGATATCAACCAACTGCGCAAGCACAAGGAATCCGTGATCGGCAAGCTGACCGGCGGCCTGGCTGGCATGGCCAAGGCACGCAAGGTGCAGGTCGTGCGCGGCGTCGGCACGTTCCTCGATCCGAATCACCTGGAAGTGCAACTGACCGATGGCGCTGGTAAGGCAACCACCGGTGAGAAGAAGGTCATCCGCTTCGCCAAGGCGATCATCGCTGCGGGTAGCGAGGCCGTGAAACTGCCGTTCATTCCGGAAGACCCGCGCATCGTTGACTCGACCGGCGCGCTGGAACTCCGTGAAGTGCCTGCCAAGATGTTGGTCATCGGCGGCGGCATCATCGGCCTGGAAATGGCGACGGTGTACAGCACGCTGGGCGCACGCATCGACGTGGTGGAAATGCTCGACGGCCTGATGCAGGGCGCTGACCGCGACCTCGTCAAGGTGTGGGACAAGATGAACAAGGGCCGCTTCGACAAGGTCATGCTCAAGACCAAGACCGTTGGTGTCGAAGCCAAGCCGGACGGCATCTACGTCAAGTTCGAGGGCGAAGCCGCACCGGCTGAGCCGCAGCGCTACGACATGGTGCTGGTGGCCGTGGGCCGTAGCCCGAACGGCAAGCGCATCGGCGCCGAGAAGGCCGGAGTGGCCGTGACGGACCGTGGCTTCATCGACGTGGACAAGCAACAGCGCACCAACGTGTCGCACATCTACGCGATCGGCGACATCGTCGGTCAGCCGATGCTGGCGCACAAGGCCGTGCATGAGGGCCACGTGGCTGCGGAAGCCGCGCATGGCGAGAAGGCGTACTTCGATGCCAAGCAGATTCCGTCGGTGGCCTTTACCGATCCGGAAGTGGCCTGGGCCGGCCTGACCGAAGACCAGTGCAAGGCACAGGGCATCAAGTACGGCAAGGGCGTGTTCCCGTGGGCCGCTTCGGGCCGTGCGATCGCCAACGGCCGCGACGAGGGCTTCACCAAGGTCATCTTCGACGAGGAAACGCATCGCATCATCGGCGGTGGCATTGTCGGCACGCATGCGGGCGACCTCATCAGCGAGATCTGCCTGGCCATCGAGATGGGCGCAGATGCCGTAGATATCGGTAAGACCATCCACCCGCACCCGACACTGGGTGAGTCGGTGGGCATGGCCGCGGAAATCTACGAAGGCGTTTGTACGGATGTGCCGCCGGCTCGTAAGCGCTGATCTGCAATTAACCGTCTTGTTTTTGGGGCAACCGAAAAACTAAGCCAGTAAAACGGGAAGGGCTGCTCAATTGAGCGGCCCTTCTTGTTTGTACGCAGGACGGCTCAGTGCCGGGGTTCGGCGCGGCGACGGTGCCGGCGTAGCAAGCGCAGCGTTGCGGTCAGCCGCCGCCAAGCCAGACGTATCAGCCCATGGCGATGCGCCCGCCAGATGGCGATGCGCGCTTGCAGGGCTTGCCATGTCGGCGTGGCGCGCAGTGCGGTGACCATGCGGCGCTTCCAGGCCAGGAACGCCGTCTCCCAGTGGAGGTACCACGCGATCGTGTGCAGTTGCGGGCGGACGACGTAGTAGATACGTGCCCCCAGCGCGGTGCTGGCCACTTTTGCCACGATCAGCACCAGCGTGCCCGCGATCACCTTGCCGCGCGCCAACACGTAAAAGGCGGCCAGCTTGAAGGGCAACAGCACCAGCATCGGCAGGATGAACACGCACAGCGCCTCGATGGGCTCGAATGTGGCCAACCTGCGCTCTGCGGCCTGGACCCACGGGTGCCTCACCAGTCGCGCAGTTGCCCGCAGCATGGCGTTCCAGATCCATTCTTCGAAGAGCAGGATGAGCGCGGCCAGAAAGATCAGGCCGCGTTTGGTCAGGGATTCGCGGGACATCGGCGTGGGGCAGGGGCGGTAATCCGCAATATAGGATGGAGCGCCGGGCATCCACAAAAGTTCGCAGTTTGAAGGGCTGGGCGATTCGAGCGCACACAAAAAACCCGGCCGAGGCCGGGTCAAAGGTACCCACTGATCACCACTGAGGACAAGTTTTTCTCTGGCGGTACCGAGGAGACAAACTAACGAACACGGTGGGATTGACCGCTGGGCATGCGTTTCGGTTCCGCTCAAATGCACGCAAACGATATGTTTGGAGGATGGATTCGAGCGCCCAAAACAAAACGGGCCTCCCGAAGGAGACCCGCTTGAGCAGAAAGCCTCAGACCGATTAGGCAGCGGTCGTGGTCTTCTTGCTGGTGGCAGCACGCGCTTGAGCCGAAGCTTGCGCGGTTGCCTTGCTGGCAGCGTTGGCAGCAGCGTGGAAGTTGCTTTCAGCCAGTTCCACAGCTTGCTTGGTGGCCTTCTGGACCGAGTCGTACGCGTTGTTGGCGGCCGACAGAGCCGACTTCACCAGGGCAACAGCCGATTCCGAACCAGCCGGGGCGTTCTTCGACACGTTGTCGACCAGCGCTTGCAGCTTGCGGCTGTTTTCGGCGATTTGCGATTCAGCAGCCTTGCTGAACTCGGTTTGCGTGTCCGAAGCGATTTCGTACAGGTGGCGGCTGTAAGCCAGAACCTTTTCTGCCAGCGGCTGAACAGCAGCGGTTTGCACCGACAGCAGTTCTTGCGCGTCTTTGGCGGTCAGGGCCTTCTTGGCGTGCTCGACGTTTTCGGCCAGGGTAGCCTTGACGACTTGCAGGTTCAGTTCGACCAGTTTCTCGACGCCTTCGAAAGCCTTGTTGGTCAGGCCAAAGAAGGTTTCCAGGTTGGCCTTGTGCGCCGCAGCGATCTGTTCCTGAGTCAGCATGTTGTCTCTCCAATGCAAGGTGGACGGGGAATCAAATTCAAAATTTAGATCGCCCAGATGTACAAAGCATGACGGTCTGCGTCGGGCCTTCCAGGCGACATCGCGATGGCTTAGGGATGGTGCATCGCAACAATTCCATTGTTGTTGAACGCCAAACCAGTGTCAAGCGGCTTTTGTGCATCGCACAAAAATCAGAATTGGCTGATTTTTCGTGCACAGGAATTGCGCGGCAAACCGTTTGGCACAACTTTTTGTGGCAAAAGAATGCGCATTTGTGGTGCGTGACGAAGTCGCTCTCATGCATTAAGCGGCAATTTCGTCTCAAAAAACATACTGTCGCAGCCTAGGTTAGGATGCGTCCGTTCGCCAATTCTGTTGCGCTGCAATTATTTGTTATCTCTCATGCGGGCGTTCTATACCGATCACTTTGTGCTGCCGCTGCCCCCTGGTCACCGTTTTCCGATGCGTAAATACAGTGAGTTACGCGAGCGGGTGTTGATCGAGGTGCCCGGGTTGGCGATGCACGAAGCGCCGCGCGCCGACGACCAGGCTTTGCTGCTGGCGCATGCGCCTGGTTATGTGCAGGCGGTGAGTGCCGGCCTGCTGGATCCGGCGCGCCAGCGTGAAATCGGCTTCCCGTGGTCGCCGGAGATGGTGGAGCGTAGTCGCCGGTCCGCCGGCGCAACGATGGCAGCTTGTGAAGCCGCGATGACCGACGGTATTGCCGTCAATCTGGCGGGCGGTACGCATCACGCCTATGCAGACAAGGGCGCCGGTTTTTGTGTCTTCAACGACGCGGCCATCGCTTCGCGTTGGATGCAGCGTCAGCCGGGCAGGGCGCCCGCGGAGTTTCCCGTCGCCATCGTCGATCTGGATGTGCACCAGGGCAATGGCACCGCGTCGATCCTGCGTGACGACGCTTCGGTGTTCACGTTGTCGGTGCACGGTGAGAAGAACTACCCGTTCCGCAAGGAGGCGTCCGACCTGGATGTAGGCCTGCACGACGGCTGCGGCGATCACGACTATCTGGAAGCCCTGACCGGTGCGCTCGACATCCTGGCCGGGCGCTTCAAGCCTAGCCTCATCATTTACCTGGCTGGCGCCGATCCGCACGAAGGTGACCGTCTGGGGCGGCTCAAGCTGACGATGGCAGGGCTGGCCGCACGCGACCAGCAGGTGTTTGATTTTGCATATCAACGGCGGATTCCGATTGCCGTTACCATGGCGGGCGGCTATGGCAACAATATCGACGACACCGTGGCCGTCCACGCGCAGACGATCGCGCTGGCTGCCCGACATGCACAGCGCTGGGCGGCACGCGACGAGGCTGCCTCTGCTTCCATCTCTCTTCCGCTTTCCGCATGACCCAAGCGTATTCCGCCGCGCCTGCGCCGGCCCGCGATTCCTTGTTCGTGGCCGCCATGCCGTGGCTGTTCGTGCTGATCTGGAGCACGGGTTTTATCGTGGCCAAGTACGGCATGCCGTACGCCGAGCCGATCACCTTCCTCTTCCTGCGCTTTGTTGGTGTGCTGGTGTGTCTGCTGCCGCTCGTGTGGTTGGCGCGGGTGCCGCTGCCGCGCCGCGCGGGCACGCATGACGTCGATTGGACAATGATTGGTCACCTCGCCGTGGCGGGTGTGTTGATGCAGTGGGGCTATCTGGCCGGCGTGTGGGCGGCAGTCAAGCTCGGTATGCCGGCGGGGATGACGGCGCTGATTGTCGGCATGCAGCCCATCCTCACGGCCTTGTATGTATCCATGCGCGGCGAGCGCGTAACGGGCCGCCAGTGGCTGGGTCTGCTGTGCGGTATCGCCGGGGTGGGGCTGGTGGTGGCGAACAAGCTGCATCTGGCCGGCGTGGGCGTGACGACGCTGGCGCTGTGCGTGGGCGCGCTGCTGTCGATCACGATTGGCACGCTGTATCAGAAGCGCCATTGCCCGGTGTTTGATCTGCGTATGGGGGCATGCATTCAGTTCGGCGCGTCGGCGCTGCTGTGCCTGCCGTTCATGTTCCTGTTCGAGACGCGCGAGGTGCACTGGACTGCGCAGATGATTGGCTCGCTGGTGTGGTCGGTGCTGGCGCTGTCCATCGGTGCAATCTCGCTGCTGTTCGTGCTGATTCGCAAGGGCGCGGCGACCAGGGTGACGTCTCTCCTTTATCTGACGCCGCCAACGACTGCGGTGATGGCCTGGGCGCTGTTTGGCGAGCGCTTTCCGCCGCTGGCCGCACTCGGCATGGTGATCGCTGCGTGCGGTGTGGCGCTGGTGATCCGCAAGTAAGCGCCGCTGACTTGAAACTGGCTGGCGTATCCTCGTAGTTTTCCAAACACCTGAGTGCACGCCAGCATGAGCACGCCTCGACAGACGCGCGACGACTACCGCCACTTCCACACCATCACCACACGCTGGATGGACAACGACGTCTACGGCCACGTCAACAACGTCGTCTACTACAGCTACTTCGATACCGTGGTGAATGCCTACCTGATCGAGCAAGGCGTGCTGGACCCCGAGCACAGCGACACCATCGGCCTCGTCATCGAGACGCAGTGCAACTACTTCGCGCCGCTGTCGTTTCCTGATCCGGTGGTTGCGGGCTTGCGCGTTGCGCGCCTGGGCAACACCAGCGTGCGTTATGAGGTAGGGCTGTTCCGAGGCGATGCGCGTGACGCAGCAGCGCAAGGGCATTTCGTACACGTCTATGTTGATCGTGAAACGCGTCGTCCGGTGCCGCTGCCAGAGGCGTTGCGTGCTGTGCTGGAACCGTTGGCCGCCAACATCGCCGCTTGAGTGACCTGCCTTGTCATGAACGATCGCCGCCCCAGCCCCAACGAGGTCGAGCTCGTCGACCAGGCCATCACGTCGCGCCGTTCGATTCGCGCGTTCCTCCCCAAGCCTGTCGCGCGGGAGGATATCGAAGCCATTCTGGATGTCGCGCGCCGTGCGCCCTCAGGCAGCAATACGCAGCCATGGAAGGTCTATGTGCTGACGGGCGAGTCGAAGGCGCGACTGTCGGAATCCGTACTGGCTGCATACGAACATCCGGAGGTCGATACGCTGCATCGCGAGGAGTATCCGTACTACCCGCGCACGTGGGTCGATCCGTATCAAAGCCGCCGGCGCAAAGTGGGTTGGGACCTATACAGCCTGCTGGGCATCGGCCGCGCGGAGAAGGAGCGCATGCATGCACAGCACGCGCGTAACTTCCGCTTCTTCGATGCGCCGGTCGGCCTCATCTTCAGCATCGATCGCGTGATGGAGCAGGGGAGTTGGCTTGACTACGGCATGTTCCTCGAAGCCGTGATGGTGGCGGCGCGTGCACGTGGCATCGATACGTGTCCGCAAGCGGCCTTCACGCAATTCCATCGCATCATCAAGGCGCACCTGGTGTTGCCTGATGACGAAATGGTCGTGTGCGGTATGTCGATGGGGTATGCCGACGCATCCGCCATCGAAAACACACTCATCACCGAGCGTGCACCTGTCTCCGACTTCACTCGGTTCTTCGATTGACACGTCAACGCGTCGCTGCTTGCACACTACAGCGCACATCTTCGTGCAAGGGGCGAATAGAGGCCAAAAAATCGTCAAGCTATGTCAACAGATTGGGTCGATGTGTCGTTAGACTTCCATCATGCAGTCGGCGTGTAAGCGCGGGCGCATTGTGAGGAAGTGTTGGACGAGGTTGTAAACCGTGATTGTCACCATCCAGGTGGGAATTCGAGCGGGATGAGGTGCTCTGTCCCGGAGCCTTCGCAATACGTTTTGACGCGATACTCAGAAAGTGCCCTATGCGCAACTTTCTTCGCAAATTGTGAACTGCCGTAGCAGGGAATTGCGTCGAAATGATGTCTGAATGATAAGGCTCCAGAGGTCAAACTTTAAGGCTGTGAGCTAAGTCCTTCATCTTGCTAAGAATTTTGTTTTTGCCTACACTTGCGCCATCTCACGCGCGGGTGATCGAATCATGTCACGGTCTGTTTCCTCATTTTTCCGACGTCTCGGCCTAGCTTCGCTGATGACTGTCGCGCTCGCCGCCGTTTCCGTCGCCTCCGTGGCCAACGCTGCCACCGCCGACAAAAAACCCGCCGCCAGCAAGAAAGCCAAATCCAAAGGCAAGACAGTCGCCAGCAAAAAAGCCGGCGCCAAGGTTGCTGCAGCCAGCAGCGATGACGTTGCCGCCACCAAAATCCGCAAGGTCGTGACCGTCAAGGGCAAGCGCCGCGTGATCGTGGTTGAGCGCGGTGCTCGCCCAGTGCGTGCCGCCTTCGTGCCGGCCAGCCCGACGCTGGGCGAAGCGATGGGCCTGCGTGCCACGCCGGATGCGCTGGCACTGCGCTCGTCGGTTGCGCTGGTGATGGACCAGAACACCGGTGAAGTCCTGTTCCAAAAGAATTCGGCCGCGGTGCTGCCGATCGCCTCGATCACCAAGCTGATGACCGCGCTGGTCGTGACCGAAGCGCACCAGCCGATGGACGAGCTGCTGGAAATTACCGATGACGATCGCGATTACGAGCGCAACACCGGCTCGCGTCTGCGCTTTGGCACGATGCTCACGCGTGAAGATCTGCTGCTGCTGGCGCTGATGTCGTCGGAGAACCGTGCAGCTTCGGCGCTGGGCCGCAACTATCCGGGCGGTCGTCCGGCATTCGTCGCTGCCATGAACCGCAAGGCGCATGAGCTGGGCATGAACGACACGCACTACGTCGATTCGAACGGCTTGTCGAGCAGCAACGTGTCGAGCGCGCAGGATCTGGCCAAGATCGTTGTTGCCGCTTACAAGGTGCCGACCATCCGCCAGTTCACGACCACCACCGAGCACACGGTCAACGCCAATGGCCGCTCGCTGCACTACGTGAACACCAACCGCCTGGTGCGTGGCGGTGAATGGGACATCGGCCTGCAGAAGACCGGCTTCATCAACGAGGCAGGCCGCTGCTTGGTGATGCAGGCCAACGTGCATGGCCGCAACGTGGTGATGGTGTTCCTGGATTCGGCCGGCAACCTGACGCGTTTTGCGGATGCCACGCGCGTGCGCAACTGGCTGGAGCGCAATCCGCATGTTGAGGCAGCTACGCAGGCTGCTGCGCCACTGCGCAATGTGCCTGTGTCGACGCAACCGGCCACGGTGCTGGCTGCGGAGCAGCACGGGGCCTGAGTCGCAGCCTGATCGGCCCAACAAAAAAGCGCGTTCGATGACGCGCTTTTTTGTTGGGTAAAAAACGGCGCTCATTCCGCGCGCACCGGCTCCTCGTCATAGGTGTAGCCCATGCCCTTGGAGATCTGCAGGGCGGTGTCCTTGAGGTTGTCGAGCCAGCTGTCCTGCAGCCGGTCTGCCGGTGCGGACAGCGATAGGCCTGCCACCAGCCGGCGCGAATCATCGTAGATGCCGGCAGCGATACAGCGCACGCCGAGTTCCAGCTCTTCGTTGTCACGTGCGTAACCGTTGGTGCGTACCCAGTTCAGTTCGCGCTCAAGCTTGGGTAGATCGGTAATCGACGTACGCGTATGGCCAGACAGGCCGGTCCGCGTGGCATAGGCTCGCACGCGGCCGATCTCATCGGCAGCCAGGAACAGCTTGCCGACCGAGGTCAGATGCAGCGGCGCACGGCCGCCGATGGCGCGCACGACCTGCATGCCCGAGCGCTCCGAGTAGGCGCGTTCGATGTAGACGATCTCGTCGCCCTGGCGTACCGACAGGTTGACGGTCTGGCCAGTCAGGCGGTGTAGCGCGCGCATGGGTGCCAGCGCGGCTTCACGTACCGACAGGCGCGCCTTGACCAGATTGCCAAGCTCCAACAGGCGCATGCCGAGGCGATAGCTGCCGGGGTCGGAGCGATCGACAAAGCGGCAAGCCACCATGTCGTTCAGGATGCGGTGCGCGGTGGATGGGTGCAAGCCGGTGCTGGCGGACAGCGCTTTCAGGCTGACCGGGTCGGCGTGCTCGGCCAGCGCGTCAAGCAGCATCATCATGCGTTCGATGACCTGGATGGACGTCTTACCGGGGTCCTTGTCTGCTTCTGCCATGGGTGCAGGAATGGGTGCGGATGCGATGCAAAATTTTATCCCACGATGTGAAAATGCGCACCATCCGGATACGTGATTCCGGACATTTTCGAGGGCATTCTCGGTCGCGCTTGCATTGTGCGTGAGAGGGCATCGTGAAGCGCACTCATGGGCGGCATGAAGAAGTTCATTGCCTGAAAACCCGCGCTGGCTGGGCGTCGGGCGCATAATGGCGGCTTCCAAGAACACACGAGACTCCCCATGCGCGTAGGACTGTTCGTCACTTGCCTGGTTGATCTGATGCGGCCTGACATCGGCTTTTCGGTGCTCAAGTTGCTGGAAAAGGCCGGTTACGACGTGGTGGTGCCACCCGCACAGACGTGCTGCGGCCAGCCGGCCTATAACTCTGGCGATCGCCCGCTGGCGCGCGATCTGGCCGAGAAAACGCTCAAGGAATTCGAACAGTTCGACTATGTGGTCATCCCGTCCGGCTCGTGCGGCGGCATGATCCGCAAGGGTTACGCCGATCTCTTTCGCGATGATCCGGAGCTTGCCGGCCGCTATGAGCGCCTGGCCCCCCGCGTGCACGAACTGACCGATTTCCTTGTCAACGTCGCGCGTATCGAATCACTCGATTCCGAGTTCACGGGCCACGTCACGTATCACGATTCCTGCTCGGGCCTGCGCGAGCTGGGCGTAAAGACGCAGCCGCGCGAGCTGCTCGGAAAACTACCCGGCGTGCAACTGACCGAGATGCCGGCGTGCGAGGCGTGTTGCGGCTTCGGCGGCACGTTCTCGATCAAGTACGGTGACATTTCCACCGCCATCGCCGACGAGAAGTGCGCCAACATCAAGGCCAGCGGCGCTGATGCCGTGGTGCTTGGCGATGTTGGGTGCATGCTCAACATCGAAGGCCGACTGCGCCGCACAGGCGATACGAGCACGCGTGTGCTGCATATCGCGCAGGTCCTTGCCGGCGACGCCTGAGCGCCAAGAACACGACGGAGACGCAATCGCATGCAAGTCCGCAGCATGGAATTCAAGGCGCGTGCCGGGCAGAAGCTTGCCGACAAGCGCCTGCAGCAGAACCTCACCAAGCTCTCAACGAAGTTCGTCACCGCGCGCGCGGCGGCTATTCAGGAGATTGATTTCCCGGCGACACGCGAGGCGTTGAAAGAGCGCCGAAACCGCGCGCTGGAGAACCTCGATGTCTGGCTTGCTACCTTCGAAGCTGAGGCCACGCGCCGTGGCGCCAAGGTGCTCTTTGCCGAAACGACGGCCGATGCCGCTCGCCTAGTGGCGGAAATCGCCCGCAAGCACGAGGTGAAGAAGGTCATCAAGAGCAAGTCGATGGTGACCGAAGAGATGCGCCTGAACCAGGTGCTCGGCGAGATGGGCGTGCAGAGCATCGAGACCGATCTGGGCGAATACATCCTCCAGATCAACGATAGCGAACCGCCGTCGCACATCATCGCGCCGGTGGTGCACAAGGATAAGGAGGAGATTGCCGACCTCTTTGCCAAGACGCACAACAAGCCGCGCCTGACCGATATCCCCGAGATGACGCGCGAGGCGCGCGAAGTGCTGCGGCCTGAATTTCTGTCTGCCGACATGGGCGTGACGGGCGGTAACTTCATCATTGCCGAGACGGGCTCGGTGGCCATCGTCACCAACGAAGGCAACGAAGGCATGTGCACGATCATGCCGCGCGTGCACGTCGCGGTGACGGGTATTGAGAAGGTGCTGCCGACGCTCGAAGATCTGGCGACCGTGATGCGCCTGTTGCCACGCTCGGCCACGGGGCAGGCCATCTCGAACTATTTCTCGTTGTTGACCGGCCCGCGCGCGCCCGGCGAGAAAGATGGCCCTGAGCATATGTACTTCGTCATCGTCGATGGTGGCCGCAGTGGCCTGATCGGCGGCGAGTTTCAGGAGATGCTGCGCTGTATTCGTTGCGGCGCGTGCATGAACCATTGCCCGGTCTATCAGAAGATCGGCGGGCATGCCTATGGCTGGGTGTATCCAGGTCCGATGGGCAGTGTGCTGACGCCGAGTTATGTCGGATTGTCGAACGCGCTGGACCTGCCGCAGGCGGCTACGCTGTGCGGCGAATGCAATCGCGTCTGCCCGGCATCGATTCCCTTGTCGGACCTGCTGCGCACGCTGCGCGAGAAGCAGATGGAGCGCGAACTGCGTCCGCAATCCGAGCGTTTCGGTTTGCGTGTATGGGGCTTCATGGCGCGGCGGCCGGCACTGTACTCGGCGGGTACGTGGGTTGCGGCGCGTGTGCTGCGCTGGATGGGCGGCGACAAGAAGCTGATCCATTCGCTGCCGGTCGGTAAGGGCTGGACGGATACACGAGACATGCCGGCGCCCGCCGGTAAGACATTCCGTGAGCTGTATCGTGAAAAGAGGGCGCGTGCATGACCGCTACTGAATCCCTGCAAACGCTGCGTGACGCGCTGGATCGCCACGCGCAGTCGCCTGACATTCCGCGCTTGCTCAAGCATTGGCGTGATGAAGCCACACTCGCACCGCTGGCTGTGCTGCCGCCGGCATACGATCAGGTTCGCCGGTCGATGCTGCAGCGGCTGGACATGGCCGTGTCGTTCAGTGAGGAGAGTTGTTCGTTCTCGCCCGCATCGCTGCTCGCGGAAATGCGCCTGTGGGCCGACAAGGCCGAGGCCAAGCTCGCCGGCATGTAATCGGTACGCGACATGGAACGCGCACGCGGCGTTGCTGTCTGACCGGAAACTCCCACGTTTGCCGACCTCATGAACGAAACTGCCCGCGAAATCATGCTGTACGACGCCCAGAAGAAGACCACGGGCGTCGCCTACCTCTGGTGGTTCCTGCTCGGCTTTCTGGGGGCACATCGTTTCTACGTGAAGCGGTCGGGCAGTGGCATTGCGCAGGCAGTCGCCAACATTGGCGGAACCTGGCTGGCGTTTCGCGATATGGGCAATACGGCCGGCTGGGTGCTGGCTGTCATCGGCGGGCTGTGGGTTCTGGTGGACGTGTTCCTGATCCCGGGGATGGTCCGCGCGTACAACACGGTGCTGGCTGAGCGGCTGACGGCCACGCCTTGAGAGGAACTGACGCTATGAACCGAGTGACTGGGTGGAAACGTGCCGTGCTGTGGGCGGTGGGATTGGTATGCGTTGGGGCCACGCTGGGTGGTTGCACAACCTCGCGCGAGCAATACAGCCAGAGTTCCAATATCAGCGCATATGGTGTGATTGATGCTGGGATTGAGCGAACCTCTCGCTGAGTTTCACTCCGTGGCCGGTGCCACGTCCTCAAATCGCCGCCACTCACCATTGACCAGCAGCTCCAGCGGCTGGAACAAGGCCTTGTAGGCCATCTTGCGGCTCTGCTCGATCCAGTAGCCGAGGTAGACATAGGGCAGGTCCAGCGCCTGCGCCTGGGCGATCTGCCAGAGCACGTTGTACGTTCCGTAGCTCGCTTTGTGCTCCGTCGGATCGTAGAACGTGTAGACGGACGACAGACCGTCTTCCAGCACGTCAATCATGCTCACCATGCGCAGCTTGCCCGCCGACGGCGATTCGGGCGGCTCGCGAAACTCCACCAGACGCGAATTCACCCGGCTTTGCAGCAGGAACTGTTCGTATTGGTCGCGGCTGTCGTGGTCCATGCCGCCGCCTGCGTGGCGGACGGATTGGTAAAGCAGGTAGAGCTGGTAGTGCTCTTCGACATAGGTGAGCGGGGCGACCAACGCCTCCAGCGACTGATGGCGCTCTGCTGCGCGACGTTGCGTGCGCGAAGGCGAAAACTGATCGACCACGACGCGGCAGGGCGTGCACGCATGGCAGTCGTCACAGTGGGGGCGATAGGTGAAGATGCCGCTGCGCCGGAATCCGGCGCGCACGAGCTTCGAGTAGACGTCCGCGTTGATCAGGTGCGCCGGCGTGGCGACCTGCGAACGCGCCAAGCGGCCATCCAGGTAGCTGCATGCGTAAGGCGCGGTGGCATAGAACTGCAATGCCGAGAGAGGAAGTTCCTTAAGCTTGCTCATTGCGCACGGTCCATCGACGAAGCACGGATTTGTCGAAGTGCCACGGCACGATGGCCGGCGCATTGGCCGCTTCCCGCACATGCGCGAGAAACGCTGCGCGCGGCACCGGGGCTCCTCCCAGCGACGCCAGATGTTCAGTCTCCTGCTGGCAGTCTATCATCGCGACGCCCTGACTGCCGAGGAAGGCGCACAGTGCCGCCAAGGCGATTTTCGAGGCGTCGGTACGGTGGGCGAACATGGATTCACCGTAGAACATGCGGCCCAACGACACGCCGTACAGACCGCCCACGCGCTTGCCGGCATACCAGGTCTCGACGCTGTGGGCATAGCCGCGGCGGTGCAGGGCGGTATACGCCTGAATCACATCCTCGGTGATCCACGTACCGTGCTGGCCGGGGCGTGCGGTGGTGGCGCAGTCGATCATCGTTTCGCGGAAGGCGTGGTCGATGCGCACTTCCCAGGCCGGATTGTCGAGCACACGGCGCAGTGTCTTGCGGAAGGTGGCTGATACGCGAAAGTCTTCCGGGCGCAGCACCATGCGCGGGTCGGTGCTCCACCACAGCACGGGCTGGCCCTGCGCATACCAGGGGAAGATGCCTTGCCGATACGCAATCAGCAGCCGCTGCGGGGAGAGATCTGCGCTGGCCGCAAGCAGCCCAGGCGCTTCGGATTCAGGCCCGAGCGCGCGATCGACCGGCGGAAAGGGATCGTGCGGATCCAGCCAGGCGATCATGATGCGGAGAAATGTTGAGGCTGGATTACGACGTCGTGGCCGGTGTGTCGACCGTGGCCGAGCGCATTGGCTTGTAGATGTCCAGCGTGTGGAGGCGGAAGCTGCCGTCGGTCAGTTTGCCTGCCGCGCGGTCGGCAAAGAAGCAGCGAAGCGTATGGATGACGGTCGGGAAGGCGAGGTCGTCCCAGGGGATGTCGGCTTCATTGAAGAGCGCGACTTCCAGGCTTTCCTCGCCCGGCGCGAAATCGAGATCGCTCAATCTGGCCAGGTAGAAGAGGTGCACCTGATGCACGTGCGGCACGTTCAGCACCGAATACAGTTCACCGATCTCGATGCGGGCGCCGGCTTCTTCCTGCGTTTCGCGCTCGGCGGCTTGCGCGGTGGTCTCACCGATTTCCATGAAGCCTGCAGGCAAGGTCCAGAAACCGTAGCGCGGCTCGATGGCGCGTTTGCACAGCAGGACCTGATCGTTCCACACGGGCACGGTGCCGACCACGTTGCGCGGATTCACGTAGTGAATCGTATTGCAGTGATCGCAAACGTCGCGCAGTCGGTTGTCGCCGGTGGGAATGCGCGAGACGACTGGCTGGCCGCAGTTGGAACAGAATTTCATGGGAACCATGAGCACTCAGGCAGGTGGAATGTCTCAGTGTATCACCGAGGTGACGCGGTCCCGCGTGGGGCGGGGTATCGACTGAGCTGCGGACTGCGGCAGCGCATAGAAAAGCAAAAAGCCCGCTAGTGCGGGCTTTGCTGGTGTGTTTTTTATTCGGCCCAGGTGTTGGAGCGAGCCGTTCGACTTTTGTCGTTGGTTGCGGGGGCAGGATTTGAACCTGCGACCTTCGGGTTATGAGCCCGACGAGCTGCCAGACTGCTCCACCCCGCGTCCGTAAAAAACACGTTCGACTTCTGGCTGGTTGCGGGGGCAGGATTTGAACCTGCGACCTTCGGGTTATGAGCCCGACGAGCTGCCAGACTGCTCCACCCCGCGTCCGTCGAAGAACGAGACTATATCGAAATCCCTGCGGCGACGCAACATCTTTCTCGTGCAATCGGCATCTTGGTGGTGCCTGATGCTCGTGCGACGTGCCTGCAACGTCAATCCGCACTTGGTACTTAGACTCATCGAACATCGTGGTGTTCGAATGCGGCGCACACGATGCATGGCAGTGCGCGCGCCGTTTACAATGCGGCCTTTCGCGTTCTTCTCCTGACTCTGACCGTGCTCAACGCCCTGTACCCGCTTGCCCGCCCGCTGCTGTTTTCGATGGACCCCGAAGACGCGCACCACTTCACGTTGAACCAGCTCAAGCGGGCGCATGCGATGGGGTTCTCCAGTTGCATTGGCGCGCGCATTGCGCCGCAACCGCGCACGGTGATGGGCGTGACGTTTCCGAACCCGGTGGGGCTGGCTGCTGGCCTAGACAAGGACGGCGCCTATATCGACGCGCTTGGCGCGCTTGGCTTCGGCTTCATCGAGGTGGGCACGGTCACGCCGCGCGCACAGCCTGGCAACCCGCGCCCGCGCATGTTCCGCTTGCCGGCTGCGAATGCGCTGATCAACCGCATGGGCTTCAACAATGGCGGCGTCGATGCGTTCATCAATAACGTGAAGGCATCGAAGTGGCGTGAGGCAGGTGGCGTGCTCGGCCTGAACATCGGCAAGAACGCTGATACGCCGATCGAACGCGCCGTCGACGACTACCTGCATTGCCTGGAGCGCGTGTACCCACACGCCAGCTATGTGACGGTGAACATCTCGTCGCCGAATACGAAGAATCTGCGCCAGCTCCAGGGCGCGAGCGAACTCGATAGCCTGCTCGGTACGCTGCGCGATGCACAGCAGCGCCTGGCTGATCAGCACAAGCGCTACGTGCCGGTGGCACTGAAGATCGCACCGGACCTCGACGACGACCAGATCGCCAACGTGGCCGATGCCTTGCTGCGCCACAAGATGGATGGCGTGATCGCCACCAATACGACGATCAGCCGCGAAGCCGTGACTGGTTTGGCCCATGCGGAAGAGGCGGGCGGCCTGTCGGGGCAGCCGGTGCGTGAAGGTTCGACGCGAGTGATTCGCGCGCTGCGCGGTTTGCTGGGCGATGCTGTGCCGATCATTGGCGTGGGCGGCATCCTGGCGGGCGAGCACGCGCGCGAGAAGATCGACGCTGGCGCACAGCTTGTGCAGCTCTATACCGGGTTGATTTATCGCGGTCCGTCGCTGGTGGCGGAATGTGCCCGCGCGCTGGCGCGTTGAGTGGAGCCCGCCGGCCCTAGCGCCGGGTCAGGTAGATGACGATGGCGCTGACGGCCACCAGGGTCGCCGCCACGTCATATGGGCCGGTGTAATCCGCCCACACCGCTGGATCTAAACGCTGCGCGAACGCCGACTGCGTCCAGGGCAGGATCACGCGTGGAATGGCGAACAGCACCACAGCCACCACCAGCAGCACGATCAGTGCGGCCAGTGCGGTCTGCGACCGTCCCCAGGTGCGGATGGATGAATAGGGCAAGGCTCGTCCCTGCTTAAAGATTGCTGTCCGGCCGTCAAGATGGTCGGCAGAAAAGTTTGCAATTCAGCTTTGTCGGGAATTCTCCTACAAAGTTCTGTCCGCCGCTGTCCTACGTTTGGCTATGTGCAGCACAGCATGCTTGACCCGGCAACGCGGTGCATAGCGCTTGGCTTTACACCGTTTTCTGCTGCCAATATCAAACGGTCGTTTGCTGAATCGGCGTGTTTCAAACACCTCCGAAACGCCAATGGCAAGGGGGATTTGTCCTGATGCAGCGCGGCAACGATTGCCCGTTTGAGGGGTTGGCGGGAGAAAGCCGCGGAGTACAATCCGCCCTCATTGTGCATTGCACTATTTTTTGAGCGGCCAGTAGTTCGGCCGATTTACAAGCGCATGAGTCAAGTTCTTACAGCAGCAGGGGTCCCCCCCAAGACCAACGTAAACCTGCGCGCCATGGTGATCGGCGCGGTCGGTGTGGTGTTCGGCGACATCGGAACCAGCCCGCTGTACTCGCTCAAGGAAGCGTTCAATCCGGAGCACGGCATTCCGTTCTCCAACACCGCGGTGCTCGGCATCATTTCAATGCTCTTCTGGGCGATGGTGATCGTGGTGTCGCTCAAGTACGTGCTGTTCGTCATGCGCGCCGACAACAACGGCGAAGGCGGCATCCTGGCGCTGATGGCGTTGTCGCTGCGTACGGCCAATCAGAATTCCAAGCGCATGTCGCTGCTGATGATGCTTGGCGTTTTCGGGGCGTGCATGTTCTACGGCGATGCGGTGATCACGCCGGCCATCTCTGTGCTCTCAGCCATGGAGGGCCTGGAGATCGCGGCGCCCGCGCTGTCGCCGTTTGTGTTGCCGATCACGCTGGTGATCCTGACGGGGCTGTTCCTGATCCAGCGCAGCGGCACGTCGGTGGTCGGCAAGCTGTTCGGGCCAGTGATGCTGCTGTGGTTTGCCGCTCTGGCGGCGCTGGGCTTGATGAACCTGGTGAAGGCCCCCCAGATTCTGGTAGCCATCAACCCGATGTATGCGATTTCGTTCCTGCATGACCACGCGCTGCAGGCGTTCATCGTGTTGGGTTCCGTGTTCCTAGTGCTGACCGGCGCCGAAGCGCTCTACGCAGACATGGGCCACTTCGGTGCGCGCCCGATCCGCTGGGCGTGGTTCTTTATCGTGGCGCCGAGCCTGCTGCTGAACTACTTCGGCCAGGGCGCCATGATGCTCGTCGATCCGAGCACAATCGAAAACCCGTTCTACCGCTCTGTGCCGGAGGCCCTCCAACTGCCGATGGTGGTGCTGGCGGCGGCCGCCACGGTCATTGCCTCACAGGCCGTGATTTCGGGCGCGTTCTCGCTGACGAGCCAAGCGATTCAGCTGGGCTTCGTGCCGCGCATGCGCATCCGTTATACGTCGGAAGCAGAGATCGGCCAGATCTACGTGCCGATGGTCAACTGGATGCTGCTGATCCTGGTGATTGGCGTGGTGCTCGCGTTCAAGAAGTCCGACAACCTGGCCGCGGCCTACGGTATTGCGGTGACGACCACGATGGTCATTACTACGGTACTGGCGGCGGTGGTGATGCGCTCGGTGTGGCGCTGGAACACCGCGCTGGTGACGCTGGTCATTGCTGGCTTCCTGGTGGTCGACCTGGCGTTCTTCGCGGCTAACCTGCTGAAGATCCTCGACGGCGGCTGGTTCCCGCTGATGCTGGGCGCAGGCGTGTTCTTCCTGCTGATGACCTGGTACAAGGGCAAGAAGCTGCTGCGCGCACGCAGCCTGGAAGATGGCATTCCGCTGGAGCCCTTCCTGGCCGGCCTGCTGGCCCATCCGCCGCATCGCGTGGAGGGCACGTCGGTCTTCCTGACCGGCAATACCGAGTTCGTGCCGGTGTCGCTGCTGCATAACCTGAAACACAACCGCGTGCTGCACGAGCGCGTGATCTTCATCAGCTTCGTCACGCGCGACATTCCGTACGTGGATGACAAGCACCGCGTGTCGGTGCGTGATCTGGGCAGCGGCATCTACATCGTCAAGGCGGAATACGGCTTCAAGGAAACGCCGGATGTGTACCGCGTGCTCGAGCTGGGCCAACCGCAGATCGGCACGCGCTGCGAGCTGATGGATACGTCGTTCTTCATCGCGCGTGAATCGGTGGTGCCGTCCAAGTTGCCGGGCATGTCGATGTGGCGCGAGCGCTTGTTTGCCTGGATGCATCAGAACGGCGCAAAGCCTTCGGACTTCTTCCATATCCCTGCCAACCGCGTGGTGGAGTTGGGGACCAAGGTCGAGATTTAAGACCCGCGTCGCTGAAAGACAAAACGGCCCGTGCGAGAGAGACGCACGGGCCGTTTTGCTTGGATGCCTGCAGTGATTACATCTTCGAGGCAGCGTGGTTGCGCTCACGGACTTCGTCGTTGCGCGCATGGACGTCATGATTGCGGTCCTTGACGTCGTGGTGCAGATCGCGGCGGTCTTTGTTCAGGTCTTTGCGGTCGGCGTTGACCTGACGCTGGTCTTGGGCGCGCTGCTTGTTCCAGTATTCGGCTCCCTTGACGTCGCCCTTGGCCAGATCACGGTCTTCACGGCGTTGGGCAGCGTTGCGCTCGGCACGTTCGTCAGCCAGGGCGGCCTTGTCCTTGCCGATGTCGGCGCGGTCGTGGCGGATATCGCGGTTGTCGTGACGGATGTCGCGGTTGTCCTGGCGGATCTGCTGGTTGTCTTGCTGGACTTGCGTGACCGGGGCGGTTTGAGCAAAAGCGGCGGTACCGGCAACAGCAAGCAGGGCGGCAATCAGGGTGTGGCTCGTCTTCATGGTGTTCTCCTCGTGGGTACCAGGCGGTGGTTGCCTGTGTCTCCTTAACGGGCCAAAAAGACGTGCCGACGACGCCCGAGTGTTAGCAAAGTTCCGCGCACGTAAGAACTTGTAACGTTATCGGGCGAGGCATGAAAAAACCCGCCGAGTCCGAAGACTGGGCGGGTTTCGCTGCGCAGAACGCGCGTCAGCGCTTGAGCTTGGCGAAGGCGGCCGCCATCGCGCCACCCGCCGGCGCGGCTTCGCGGCGTTGCTGCCCCCCTTGGCGATTGCCGCCGCCGTTCGGGCGATCGCCGCCGCCGGTGCGCGCCGGCGTCTGGCCCGGCTCGTCCGACAGGCGCATCGTCAGGCCGATGCGGTTGCGCTTCACGTCCACCTCCATCACCTTGACCTTGACGATCTGGCCGGGCTTCACCACCTCGTGCGGATCACGCACGAACTTGGTCGACAGCGCCGACACGTGCACCAGCCCATCCTGATGCACGCCGATGTCGATGAACGCGCCAAAGGCCGCTACGTTCGTCACCACGCCTTCCAGCGCCATCCCGGGCTGCAGGTCCTTGATGTCTTCCACGCCGTCCTGGAACGTGGCGGTCTTGAACTCGGGGCGCGGGTCGCGGCCGGGCTTTTCCAGTTCGGAGAGGATGTCGACCACGGTCGGCAGGCCGAATTTCTCATCAGTGAAATCGCGCGGGGTCAGGCCACGAAGTGCTTCGCGGTTGCCGAGCACGTCGACGATGCCCTTCTTGATGCTGTCCAGAATGCGCTTGACCACCGGATAAGCCTCCGGGTGGACAGACGAGCGATCGAGCGGGTTGTCGCCATCGTTGATGCGCAGGAAGCCGGCGGCCTGCTCGAACGTCTTGTCGCCCAGGCGCGGCACCTTCTTGAGCGCATCACGGTTGGCAAACGCGCCGTTGGCGTCACGGTATTCGACGATGTTCTTGGCGAGGATCGAGTTGAGGCCCGATACACGCGCCAGTAGCGGGGCAGAGGCGGTGTTCACATCCACGCCGACCGCGTTCACGCAATCCTCGACAATGGCGTCCAGCGCGCGGGCCAGCTCGCGCTGGTTCACGTCGTGCTGGTACTGGCCGACGCCGATCGACTTGGGGTCGATCTTCACGAGTTCGGCCAACGGGTCTTGCAGGCGGCGGGCGATCGACACTGCGCCGCGCAGCGACACGTCCAGTTCCGGGAATTCCTTGGCCGCCAGTTCCGATGCGGAATACACCGACGCACCAGCCTCGCTCACCACAATCTTGGTCAGCTTGAGTTCGGGCATGTTGCGCATCAGGTCTTGCACGAGCTTGTCGGTCTCGCGGCTGGCGGTGCCGTTGCCAATGGAAACCAGCGCCACGTTGTGCTGCTTGGCCAGGCGTGCCATCGTCGCGAGCGAACCGTTCCAGTCGCGGCGTGGCTCGTGCGGGTAGATGGTGGCGGTCTCCAGCAGCTTGCCGGTGTGGTCGACCACGGCGATCTTGCAGCCGGTGCGGATGCCTGGGTCGACGCCCATCACGGCCTTCGGGCCAGCGGGGGCGGCCAGCAGCAGATCGTGCAGGTTGCGGCCGAAGATCTTGATGGCTTCGGCTTCGGCTGATTCGCGCAGTTGCGTCAGCAGTTCGGTCTCGATATGCGGCTGCACCTTGACGCGCCAGCACCAGCGGCACACGTCCGACAACCACTTGTCCGCCGCGCGGCCTTTGTTTTCGACGCCGACATGGCGCGCGATCATGATTTCGCACGGGTGCGGGCTCATCGCATCCTGTTCTTCGCCCAGGCCGAGCTTGACGAACAGCACGCCCGCATTGCGGCCACGGAACAGCGCCAGCGCGCGGTGCGACGGCACGTTGCGGATCGGCTCGCTGTAGGCGTAGTAGTCGCGGAATTTTTCTTCCTCGGCGGTTTCCTTGCCTTCCACCACCGTCGATGACACCAGGCCCTGGTTCCACAGGTGCTCGCGCACCTTGCCCAGCAGTTCGGCCGTTTCGCCAAATTGTTCGGAGAGGATGTCGCGTGCGCCGTCCAGCGCGGCCTTCACGTCGGGCACGCCGCCATCAGCGGTCGGGTTACCGTTGACGAATTTGGCGGCTTCGGCCTGTGGGTCGAGTGTCGGATCGGCCAGCAGCGCCTGGGCCAGCGGCTCCAGGCCACATTCGCGGGCGATCTGGGCGCGTGTGCGGCGCTTGGGCTTGTAGGGCAGGTAGAGGTCTTCCAGCACCTGCTTGGTTTCGGCCGCTTCGATGGCCGCGCGCAGTGGGTCGGTCAGCTTGCCTTGCTCTTCAATGGAGGCCAGGATCGCCGCGCGGCGGTCTTCCAGCTCGCGCAGGTACAGCAGGCGCTCTTCCAGGTTGCGCAGCTGCGTGTCGTCCAGGTTGTCCGTCACCTCCTTACGGTAACGTGCGATGAAGGGCACGGTGGCACCTTCGTCCAGCAGTTGCACGGCGGCGGCAACCTGATGCGGCTTGACCGCCAGTTCAACGGCAATGCGGGAGACGATCTTCTGCAACACGGAATCGGTCATTGCTTCCAGAGAGTGCGATGGGAAGCCGCGCATTTTGCCATAAGGCACAATCTGTTCCGGTGCTGATTGCGCGCCCCACGCGACGTTTGCGGCACAGGCGCGGTGATAAAATGCAAGTTATGCCTACGCTCCCGTTTTCCGCCCATCACCGCGCTGGCGCGCGCCGTGTTTCTCGCCTGGTTCTGCTGCTTGCCGCGCTCTGTGCTGCGCCGGCGTGGAGCCAATCTCAGTCGGCCGCTGTGTCAACCCCTGCGTCGACCCCAGCCGTGTCTGCCACACCACCGGATTTCGGTGCGGAACACGACCGCATCACCAGCGCCAAATCGTGGGCCGAATACCGCTATGCGCAGACCGAGCGTGCCTGTTACGACAAGTTCTTCGTCACGCGCTGCATCGACAAAGCCAAGGATGTGCGCCGCACGGAACTCCACACCATCCGTGAGCGCGAGTTGGCACTGGATGAAGCCGAGCGCGCCGACCGCGCTGCTCGCCGCGATCAGGATCGTGCCATCCGCGAGGCTCAGTACAACGCTGAGCGTCCGCAACGCGAAGCTGCTGAGCAGAAGAACCGCACCGACTTCCAGAACAAGCAGGAACAGCAGCGCCTGAACGAAGTGCAGCGCCAGGCTGAGGCGCCACAACGTGCAGCCAACGCACAGGCGAACGCTCAGAAGCAGGCGGAGCACAATGCCAAGCTCAAGGCCGCGCAAGAGCAGGGCGCTGCCAATGCTGCCAAGCGCGCGGAAAGCGTCAAGCAATTCCAGGAGAAGCAACAAGACGCCGCGCAGCGTCAGAAGGAACTGGAAGAGCGTCGCGAGCAGACCAAGCGCCGCAACGAACAAAACAACAACAACGCGAGCCCGTTGGGGTTCTAAACTTTGAAGCGTGGACGGGTGTCCCGGGAGGAAGTGATGGACAGCGATCTGAACACGATCTCACGTCGCATCATCGAATTGCAGATTGAGCATCGCGATCTTGATTTCCTGATTGACAAGCTGGCGTCGGAAATCGATCACGACGAGCTGCAACTGCGACGGCTCAAGAAGCGCAAGTTGAAACTCAAGGACGCCATCACGCTGCTACAGTTACAGCTTGAACCGGACGTACCAGCCTGAGCATCGCCCATCCCAATTCTGAGAAGCCGCCAGCACGTGCGGCTTCCTTCATTTGCCCCCAGGGACTTTTCTCCGTTGACTTCGCTTTCCCCGCTCGCCGAGCCGCCGAATGATTCCGATGCGGCTGGCGACATCTCTGCTCCCGCAGCAGTCCCCGCCGATGCTCACCATGCCGAACTGGCGACGCTCTTTGCCGACGACGGCACGCTGGCCAAGGGCATCGACTCGTACCGGCCGCGCAGCTCGCAACTGACGATGGCGCAGGCGGTGGCCAATGCCATCGAGGCCGCCGATTCGCTCATCGTCGAGGCCGGCACGGGCACGGGCAAGACCTACGCGTACCTGGTTCCGGCGATGCTGTGGGGCGGTAAGGTGATCCTGTCGACGGGGACGAAGAACCTGCAGGATCAGCTCTTCCTGCGTGACATCCCGACGGTGCGTAAGGCTCTGAATGCACCGGTGTCGGTGGCGCTGCTCAAGGGGCGCGCGAACTACGTCTGCCATTACCACCTGGAACGCACGTCGCAGAACGGGCGCCTGTCTTCACGTCAGGATGCCGCGTGGCTGCGCCAGATCAATCTCTTCCTGAAGACCACGAAGACGGGTGACAAGGCCGAGATGTCCACCGTGCCCGAGAACGCACTGGTGTGGAACCTCGTTACGTCCACGCGTGACAACTGCCTCGGCTCTGACTGCGCGTACTACAAGGACTGCTTCGTCATGCGTGCCCGCAAGGAAGCGCAGCAGGCCGATGTGGTGGTGGTCAACCATCACCTATTCTTTGCAGACGTGATGCTGAAGGACACTGGGATGGCTGAGCTGCTGCCGGCGGCCAACACGATCATCTTCGACGAAGCGCACCAGTTGCCCGAAACCGCCACGCTGTTCTTTGGCGAGACGATTTCGACCAACCAGATTCTGGAACTGGCACGCGATGCCGTGGCCGAGGGCCTGTCGCACGCGCGTGATGCCATGGACTGGGTTGCCATTGCCGCGCCGTTGGAGCGTGCCGCACGTGATTTGCGCCTGGTGTTCCGCCAGGACGGCGCGCGCCTGTCGATCAAGCAGATCGACAACGATCAGGCGACAGCCAAGCCGTTCTACGAAGTGTTGCCGAAGCTGGAGCAAGCGCTGTCGGATTTTACAGGCGCATTGGAGGCCCAGGCCGAACGCGCTGAGACCATCGAGCAATGCCATCGCCGCGCCGCCGCGCTGTGCGACCAACTGGATGCATGGGCCAACCCCAAGCCGCCGCCCGTGGTGAAGAACGAAGAGGGTGAGACGGTGGAAACCGCGCCGTTCGATGAGCGCGTGCGCTGGGTCGAGGTGTTTGCCAATTCCGTGCAACTGCATCTGACGCCGCTGTCCATCGCGCCGATCTTCTCGCGCCAGCGCGCAGGCCAGCCGCGTGCATGGATCTTCACCTCTGCCACACTGTCGGTGCGCGGCAACTTTACGCATTACGCGGCACAGCTTGGGCTGAATCGAGATCAGTCGATGACGCTGGACAGCCCATTCGACTATGCGTCGCAGGGCTTGTTGTATGTGCCGCGTGATCTGCCGCAACCGAGCGATCCGCGCTTTACGGATGCCGTGCTCGACGCTGCCTTGCCGATGATCAAGGCGGCGGGCGGCAAGACCTTCGTGCTGTGCACGACGCTGCGTGCCGTCAACCGAGCAGCCGAACGTCTGGCCGATGAGTTTGCCCAGCGCGGCTGGGATTTCCCGCTGCTTGTGCAGGGGCAGGCCAGCCGCACCGAGTTGCTCGATCGTTTCCGCACGCTCGGCAATGCCGTGCTGATCGGTAGCCAGAGTTTCTGGGAAGGGGTGGACGTGCGCGGCGAGGCGCTATCGCTGGTGGTGATCGACAAGCTGCCGTTTGCGCCGCCCGACGATCCGGTGCTGAGTGCGCGTATGGAAGCACTGGAAAAGAAGGGCTTGAGCCCGTTTGCCGTACACCAGTTGCCGCATGCCGTCATCACGCTCAAGCAAGGGGCGGGGCGGTTGATCCGGTCCGAGACCGATCGCGGCGTGCTGATGATTTGCGACCCGCGCTTAGTAGAGAAGAACTACGGCCGGCAGATCTGGCAGAGCCTGCCGCCGTTCAAGCGCACGCGTGAGGCCGACACGGCAGCGGGTTTTCTACGCTCGCTGCGGCCGGATACGCCGCCGGCAGAGCCCGCATCAGACTGATGCTGACGTGACGCGCAAATAAAAAGCCCGGCCAACTTGGACCGGGCTTTTTTACTGCTGTTCAAGCCTTGCTTACCACATCTGGTACCACGGCTTGTCTTTCTTGCGCTGACCGAAGGCGAGGAAATCGCTGTTCGGGTAGTTCTGCTTGATGATGCGTTCCGTGTCGTCGCGCATGTCCTTCATGCCCAGCGCTTCGTACGATTTCATCATGATGTAGAGCGCTTCCTCAACTGCTGGCGCACGGTCGTAATCCTTGATGGCGTCCTGTGCGCGGTTGACTGCGGCCAGGTAAGCGCCACGGCGATAGTAGTAGCGTGCAGCGCCCACTTCATGCTCGGCCATCGCGTTCACGATGTACTGCATGCGTGCGGTCGCATCCGGCGTGTACTTGCTGTTCGGGAAGCGCGTGATCAGCGTCTTGAACGCGTCGTAGGCGGCGCGTGCTGCCTTCGGGTCGCGCTCGCTCAGATCTTGGTTCGAGAAGCGGCCAAGCCAGCCCAGGTTGTCGTTGAAGTTGATCAGGCCCTTGAGGTAGTAGGCGTAATCGACACTGGGATGGTTCGGGTGCAACTGGATGAAGCGATCGACAGCAGCCAGCGCGGCGGCGGTTTCGCCATCCTTGTAGTTGGCGTAGGCGGTTTCGATCTGCGCCTGCTGAGCAAACGGGCCGAACGGATAGCGGCTTTCGAGCTTTTCGTAGTACTTGACGGCCTTAGCGTAGTCGCCGCCATCGAGCGATTCCTTCGCTTCAGAATATAATTTGTTGGCTGACCAGCCAGCCGTTTCGTCTTGCTGTTCTGGCAGGATGCCGCAGGCCGAAATGGTCAGGCATGCAAACCCTACCGCCAACACTGCTCCGATTTGTGCGCGGATTCGTACTCCAAAACGCGCCTGCTTTACGCTCGTGACCGACATGGGCACCTTTTCTCAATGAAAAATCGCATCAAGGATTATAGCCCAAGCCCCGTGTCAGATGACGCAGCGGCTGACGTTTCCATCACTTCGCAAGAAACCGAAGACGCGCTCGATGATGAGGCCCTCGTCCTGCCTGCCCCCGGTGGCGCAGAGGCGGCTGAGCCGATCGTCGTGGAGGTTCCCGAAGTCCTGCACGGGGAGCGCTTAGATAAGGCGCTGGCCAAGCTGCTGCCCGATTACTCGCGCAGCCGCCTGCAGCAATGGATCGACGCCGGTGCTGTGCGCATGGATGGCGCTGCGGTGCGCCCGCGCGCAGCGGTATCCGGCGGCGCTCGCATCGAGGTCGTGCCGCAGCGCGCGGCCGATGAGAACGCCTTCGTGGCTGAGCCGATCGACCTGGATGTCGTCTACGAAGACGACACGCTGCTCGTCATCAACAAGCCGGCCGGCCTGGTTGTGCACCCGGCTGCAGGCAACTGGAGCGGCACGGTGCTCAACGGCTTGCTGCATCGCTATCCCGATGCCGCTCAGCTGCCGCGCGCGGGCATCGTGCACCGTCTCGATAAAGAAACCTCCGGCCTGATGGTCGTCGCCCGCACGTTGCCCGCACAGACCGATCTCGTGCGTCAGTTGCAAGCGCGCACGGTCAAGCGGACCTATCTGGCGCTGGTCTGGGGTGAAACGCCAGAAGAGGCCACCATCGATGCGCCGATCGGCCGTGATCCGCGCGACCGCACCCGCATGGCCATCATCGAGACGGCCAGCGGTAAGCAGGCACGTACGCATTTCAAGACGCTCGACGTGGTGGATCTGGGGCGTGCGCAGGTATCGCTCGTGCGCTGTCAGCTTGAGACCGGCCGTACGCACCAGATTCGCGTGCATTTTGAATCGGAGGGTCACCCGCTGCTGGGCGATCCGGTGTACACGCGCAACTTCCGTCGCGGCAAGCCGCAGACGATCAAGGCGCAGTTGCCGGTGCCGTTTGCACGGCAGGCGCTACACGCGGTGCGCCTTGGGCTCGTACACCCTGCATCCGGCAAGTCGGTCCATTGGATGGCCGAGGTGCCCGACGATTTCGCAGAGCTGATGGAAGCGCTGGACCTGGACCCCGATGTCGATTTCAACTGATTGGATCATCCCCGACTGGCCGGCGCATCCACGCGTCAAGGCACTGGCGACCACGCGGCTGGGTGGTGTCAGCACCGGCCCGTACGGTCTGGCCGGTGGTCTGCCAGGTGGCCTGAATCTCGGTCAACATGTGGGCGATACGCCGGATGCCGTCGAGCAGAATCGCCGCATCCTGCGTGCCGCCGTGCCTGCTGAACCGGTGTGGATGGAACAGGTACACGGCACCGGTGTGGCGGACCTGGATCAACTTACCGACATATCAACGCCAGTGGTGGCTGATGCCGCAGTGGCGTCTTGGCGCGATCGCGTCTGCGTGGTCATGACGGCCGATTGCCTGCCTGTTCTGCTGAGCGACGCGCGTGGCGTGACGGTCGGGGCGGCGCATGCCGGTTGGCGTGGGCTATGCGGTGGTGTCATCGAGCGCACGGTCGACGCGATGATGCAACGGCTGCGTGCCTGCGGTCAGGAGGCCGATCCGACATGGCTGGCATGGCTGGGCCCCGCGATCGGCCCATCGTGCTTTGAGGTGGGAGCTGAAGTGCGCCAGGCCTTCATTGACGCGGCTCAGCCTGATGAACTGCCCGCTACCGAAGCGGCGTTCGTGAAGGGCGTGCCGGAAGGAAAATTCTTCGCCGATCTCTATGCGCTGGCCCGGCTGCGGCTCGCCCGTGTCGGTTGTACAGATGTGTACGGCGGGGGCTTGTGCACGATGACGGACGCCGATCGCTTCTATTCGTATCGCCGCGATCGCACGACTGGCCGCATGGCTACCCTGATCTGGCGCGCAGAATAACGCTGATTAACGTCAGTTGGCGCCGTCGCTGGATGCGGCGCCGTCATTCTCTGCTTCCCGTGCTCGTCTGCGCCGCTTGCGTGCCGGCGAGTCGACAATCCACAAGAAGAGCGACAGCGGCGCCACGCCGTACAGGATGAATGTGCCGATGCCGGCAATCCACGATTGCTCAGTCAAGGACATCATCAGGACGACGTAAACCCAGGCAATGGCGACGATATACATGGCGGAAGGCGCCCGGCGTTTGCGCAATGGGGCAGTCTCGCACGAAATTGCACCGGCTGGACCATAGCCCGCCACCGTGCTTAGCCATTCAAGGGCGCCGCGCCCAGGCGGATTCGGCAAAACCCTTACTGGATCACGGTTTACAGGCAATCATCGGTCAACTCCGATTGACAGGCTTGAAACGGCAAGGCAACAATGCCCTGGAATACTGCGATTTGCGCTGCACAACCACCCGGAACGGCGCGTATCGCATGCATGAGGGCACTATGGCAACGCGTCAATCCGCATCTTCCAAAGCATCTAGCGCCCACACCCAAGCCTCCTGGCAGAACTTGCCGGATCCGGCTCAATGGGCTGAGCAGTTCAAGCAATGGCAAGCCTACGCTGGCGCATTCGCTCAGCCAGGCGCTGCCGCTCCTGGCCTTGGCCAGTTCAATGGCGCCCAGATGATGGGCGAGGGCGCAGTGCCCTTCGCGCTGATTCCGTCTGAGCGCCTGGCTGAAATCCAGCAGAAATACCTTGAAGAGTGGCTTCAGATCTGGCGCCACATGAGCACCGGCGATAGCGCCGAGGCTGTCGCGCCGTCCGATCGCCGTTTTGCCAACGAGGCTTGGCGCAAGAGCCCGCTCTACGGCTATGCCGCCGCCTTCTACGTGCTCAACGCCCGTACGCTGATGGAAATGGCCGATGCCGTGCAGGCCGACGCCAAGACCCGTGAGCGCGTGCGTTTTGCCGTGTCGCAATGGACGGCCGCTATGTCGCCGTCCAACTTCCTGGCGACGAACCCGGAGGCGCAGAAGCAACTGCTCGAATCGCGCGGCGAATCCCTGCGTACGGGCATCCTGAACATGCTGCAGGACATGGAGCGCGGCAAGATCTCGCAGACTGACGAGACGGCGTTCGAGATCGGCCGCAACGTGGCCAACAGCGAAGGCGCGGTCGTTTTCGAGAATGATTACTTCCAGCTTATCCAGTACAAGCCGCTGACGGCCAAGGTGTATGCCAAGCCGCTGCTGCTGGTGCCGCCGTGCATCAACAAGTACTACATCCTCGATTTGCAGCCCGCTAATTCGCTGGTGCGCTATGCGGTGGAGCAGGGCAACACGGTGTTCCTCGTGTCGTGGCGCAACCCCGATGTCAGCATGGCCTCGCGCACCTGGGAGGACTACATCGAGGGCGGCGCGATTGAAGCCATTCGCGTGGCACGTGAGATCTCGGCGCAGGACCAGATCAACGTACTGGGCTTCTGTGTGGGCGGCACGATTCTCTCCACGGCACTGGCAGTTTTGGCCGCGCGTGGCGAGCACCCGGCCGCGAGCCTGACGCTGCTGACGACGCTGCTGGACTTTACCGACACCGGCATCCTCGACGTCTTCGTCGATCAAGCCCAGGTGGAGATGCGTGAGCAGACCATCGGTGCAAATGCACCGACTGGCCCGGGCTTGCTGCGAGGCGTGGAGCTGGCAAACACCTTCTCCTTCCTGCGCCCGAACGATCTGGTCTGGAACTACGTCGTCGAAAACTATCTGAAGGGCAAGACGCCCGCACCGTTCGACCTGCTGTACTGGAACGGCGATTCGACCAACCTGCCGGGCCCGTGGTACTGCTGGTATCTGCGCCATACGTATCTGCAGAACGACCTGAAGGAACCGGGCAAGCTGGCAGTGGGCGGCACGCCTGTGGACCTCGGCAAGATCGATGTGCCGGTCTATATCTACGGCTCACGCGAAGACCATATCGTCCCGTGGCAGTCGGCGTATGCGTCGGTGCCGCTGCTCAAGGGCAAGCGGCGCTTCGTGCTGGGCGCCTCGGGGCATATTGCCGGCGTCATCAACCCGCCCGCGGCCAACAAGCGCTCGCACTGGATCAATACCAAACTGCCCGAGACTGCCGATGCGTGGTTCGAGGGCGCCAAAGAGCACCCGGGCAGCTGGTGGCCCGACTGGTCGGCTTGGCTGGCGTCACACGCTGGCGCACAAAAGGCCGCCCCAAAACGCTATGGCAATGCGGACTACTCGGAGATCGAGCCCGCACCCGGCCGTTACGTCAAACAGAAAGCGTAAGATCGCGCGCATGATCCCCCGTTGCCGTCGCGGCTGCGGCCGCCGACAGTGTCTCCCGACTCTCTTTCGACTGTGGAAGGTAAGCAAATGACCGATGTTGTGATCGTATCGGCGGTTCGTACCGCCGTAGGCAAGTTTGGTGGTTCGCTGGCGAAGATCGCCGCCCCTGATCTGGGTGCAGCCGTGATTCGCGAGGCGCTCTCGCGTGCGAAGGTTTCGCCGGACCAGGTGAGCGAAGTCATCATGGGGCAGGTGCTGACCGCGGGTTCGGGCCAGAACCCGGCGCGCCAGGCCGTCATCAAGGCCGGGCTGCCCAACATGGTGCCGGGCATGACCATCAACAAGGTGTGCGGCTCAGGTCTGAAGGCCGTGATGCTGGCAGCCAACGCCATCATTGCGGGCGACGCGGATATCGTCGTGGCCGGTGGCCAGGAGAACATGTCCGCCGCACCGCACGTACTGCCGGGTTCGCGCGACGGTTTCCGCATGGGCGACGCGAAGCTCATCGACTCGATGATTGTGGACGGGCTGTGGGACGTCTACAACCAGTACCACATGGGCATCACCGCCGAGAACGTCGCCAAGGAATACGGCATCACGCGTGAGGCGCAGGACGAGTTTGCCGTGGCCTCGCAGAACAAGGCAGAAGCTGCGCAGAAGTCGGGTCGCTTCAACGACGAAATCGTTCCGATCCTGATCCCGCAGCGCAAGGGTGATCCGATCGCTTTCGCGCAGGACGAATTCGTTCGCCATGGCGCGACGCTGGACTCGATGGCTGGCCTGAAGCCCGCTTTCGACAAGGCTGGCACCGTTACGGCGGCCAATGCCTCGGGCCTAAACGATGGCGCCGCTGCCGTGGTCGTGATGTCTGCGGCTAAGGCCCGCGAACTGGGCCTGACCCCGCTGGCCACCATTCGTGCCTACGCCAGCGCGGGTCTTGACCCGAAAGTGATGGGCATGGGTCCGGTGCCGGCGTCCAAGCGTTGCCTGTCGCGCGCCGGCTGGTCGGTAAACGATCTGGACCTGATGGAGATCAACGAGGCTTTTGCCGCGCAGGCACTGGCGGTGCATCAGCAGATGGGCTGGGATACGTCCAAGGTGAACGTCAATGGCGGCGCGATTGCCATTGGTCACCCGATCGGCGCATCGGGCTGCCGCATTCTGGTCACGCTGCTGCACGAAATGCAGAAGCGCGATGCGAAGAAGGGCCTGGCCTCGCTGTGTATCGGTGGCGGCATGGGCGTGGCGCTGGCAGTCGAGCGTCCGTAAATCTTTGTAGTGTTATCGGCGCGCGCTGAACGAAAGCGGTGCGCGCCGATCCGAAGCATCTCCGTTTGAGAAAGGCTCAGGCGGTTCCAATAACAAGGACTAGGAGTGGACATGACCAAACGCATTGCATACGTCACCGGCGGCATGGGCGGCATCGGAACGGCGATTTGCCAGCGCTTGGCGCGCGACGGCTTCATCGTCGTTGCAGGCTGCGGCCCGAACTCGCCGCGCAAAGCAAAGTGGCTCGAGCAGCAGAAGGCGCTGGGCTTTGATTTCGTTCCGTCCGAAGGCAACGTCGGCGATTGGGAATCGACCAAGGCCGCGTTCGACAAGGTCAAGGCTGAAGTGGGCGAGGTGGACGTCCTCGTCAACAACGCCGGCATTACGCGTGATGTGGTGTTCCGCAAGATGACCCGCGCGGATTGGGATGCCGTGATCGACACCAACCTCACGTCGCTGTTCAACGTGACCAAGCAGGTGATCGACGGCATGGTTGATCGTGGCTGGGGTCGCGTCATCAACATCTCGTCGGTGAATGGTCAGAAGGGGCAGTTTGGCCAGACCAACTACTCGACGGCCAAGGCTGGCTTGCACGGCTTTACGATGGCGCTGGCGCAGGAAGTGGCGACCAAGGGCGTGACGGTGAACACCGTGTCGCCGGGCTATATCGCCACCGACATGGTGAAAGCGATTCGTCAGGATGTGCTCGACAAGATCGTCGGTACGATTCCGGTCAAGCGCCTGGGTGAGCCGACGGAAATCGCTTCGATTTGCGCATGGCTGGCGTCCGAAGAGTCGGGCTTCTCCACCGGCGCTGACTTCTCCCTCAACGGCGGCCTGCACATGGGCTGACCTTCAAACGCCCATGCTGCGGTCTTGCTGCAGCATGGGCGCAGCAATTTTTCCCCCGCAACCTGTTTTTACCCATTCGGTGCTGCGATGCTCAAGTGCGTCGCAGCAGTGTATTTGCGTTGCATTTCGACACGCATTCGGGTGCATCAGCCGTATCAAAATGCTGCGGGTTTTTACCGGGGGAGGTCGCCTTTTCTTTGCAGGGCGATCCGCATAGAATCCAATCACGGAGGCGCTCCGCAGGGAGACACGGGGCGTCCGATCATAACCGGATGCATCTGCGTTGCCACATTGCCACGCAGATCGGAATAGCCGGGCAACCGCGTATTTTGCTGCACCGCTTGGTGCGGTCACTTCGCACTGCATCGGCTGCACCGCAGCAGCATCGCCAACACGGAAAGGCACGATGGCCACCAGCAAGAAGGGCACCGAACGGCTGATCAAGAAATATCCTAACCGCCGGCTCTACGACACCCAGACCAGCACCTACATCACGCTTGCAGACGTCAAGCAGCTCGTGATGGAGACTGAGGAGTTTCGCGTGGTTGACGCGAAGTCCGGCGAAGATCTGACCCGCAGCATCCTGTTGCAGATCATCCTGGAAGAGGAAACCGGCGGTGTGCCGATGTTCTCCGGCTCGATGCTCGCGCAGATCATCCGCTTCTACGGCAACGCCATGCAGGGGATGATGGGCACGTACCTGGAAAAGAACATCCAGGCGTTTGTCGATATCCAGAGCAAGCTCGCCGAGAACTCGAAGGATCTGTACAGCGGCAACAGCTTCAACCCCGACATGTGGTCGCAGTTCATGAACATGCAGGGGCCGATGATGCAGGGCATGATGAGCAACTACATCGAACAGAGCAAAAACCTGTTCGTGCAGATGCAGGAGCAGATGCAGAGCCAGGCCAAGAACATGTTCGGGACGTTCCCGTTCAACCAGCCGCCTGAGAAGAAGTAAGCCGGGCCAGCTTGGCGGACAAAGGCGAATCGCACTGCGGTTCGCCTTTTTTTTGTTTGGGTGATGGGAATTGGGTAGCAGGGTAAAATGCGCGGCCTCAGAGGCTGATGCGTGCGCTTTATGCATTACTTCAAGATCTCGATCTCCCGCTTCGGTGATTCCCATGTTCAACCCCAGCTTCCGGCACATTGACCGGGTGGCCGCTTTCGCATGAGCCGTCTTTTGCTCGCCCCGATGGAGGGCGTCGCGGATTTCGTCATGCGTGACACGCTGACCCGCGCCGGGGGCTTCGATGGATGTGTCTCCGAGTTTGTCCGGGTAACAGGCTCCTTGCTGCCCCTGCGCACCTACGAGCGCGAGACGCCTGAAATCGCCAACGGCGGCTACACCGCCAGCGGTACGCCGATGGTCGTTCAGTTTCTAGGCAGCGACCCGGAATGGCTTGCGCGGAACGCCGCGTACGCCGCGACCTTGTCACCGCATGGTATCGATCTAAACTTCGGCTGCCCGGCCAAAGTGGTGAATCGGCACGGCGGCGGCGCCATGCTGCTTGATACGCCGGAAGTGCTGCACACGATCGTGGCGGCGGTGCGGGCTGCTGTCCCGCAAAACATTGCCGTGACGGCCAAGATGCGCCTGGGTGTTTCCGATACGTCGCGCGCGATCGAGTGTGCGACCGCCCTGGCCGAAGGTGGTGCGGCGTCGCTGGTGGTACATGCCCGCACGCGCGATCATGGCTATCGCCCGCCAGCCCATTGGGAGTGGATTGCGCGTATCGCGGATGCCGTGCACGTGCCCGTCATCGCGAATGGCGAAGTCTGGACCGTGGGCGATTGGGAGCGCTGCCGCGCCGTCAGCGGTTGTGATGACGTGATGATCGGCCGCGGTGCCGTGTCTGATCCGTTCCTGGCTCAGCGCATTCGCGGGCGGATGGAGCCGGAGCCCTCCGCGGAAGAATGGCCGATTGTGCTGGGTTTTCTTGCCGACTATCTGAAGAAGCTGCATGCGCGCATCTTGTCGAAGCACGAGCATGGCCGGGTCAAGCTATGGCTCGGTTACCTGAAACGGACGTGGCCGCAGGCAGCCGAGTTGCACGATGCCATCCGGCGTCTGCAGGACCCGATGGAAATCCAGCGCGTGATTGAGCATGCGCTGCATCAGGGTGGCCGGCAGACGGCTCCGGCAGGGTAAAATGCGCATCCGCGCGGCGCTCATGCACGTACCGAAACCATGTCAAGCGCGCGGCACAAACACTCCCCACATCAGGTTGTCCCCATGTCCGACGTTAGTACCCAGAGCCCGAAAGTTGGCTTCGTTTCGCTTGGTTGCCCAAAGGCTTTGGTCGATTCCGAGCAAATCATCACCCAGCTCCGCGCAGAGGGGTATGAGATTTCCGGCACGTACGGCGGGGCGGACCTGGTGGTCGTCAACACCTGTGGCTTCATCGACGAGGCGGTGCAGGAAAGCCTGGATGCCATCGGCGAAGCGCTGGCCGAGAACGGCAAGGTGATCGTCACCGGTTGCCTGGGCGCCAAGAAGGACGCCGCCGGCCAGGACATCATCACCAGCGTGCACCCGAAGGTGCTGGCCGTGACCGGGCCGCATGCGCTGGGCGAAGTGATGGAAGCGGTGCACACGCACCTGCCTAAGCCGCACGATCCGTTCATCGACCTCGTGCCTCCGCAGGGCATCAAACTCACGCCCAAGCATTACGCGTATCTGAAGATTTCCGAGGGCTGCAACCACCGCTGCAGCTTCTGCATCATCCCGTCGATGCGCGGCGACCTGGTCTCGCGCCCGGTGGCGGAAGTGATGCTGGAGGCAGAAAACCTGCTGAAAGCCGGCGTGAAGGAACTGCTCGTCATCTCGCAGGACACCAGCGCCTATGGTGTTGACGTCAAATTCCGCACAGGCTTCTGGAATGGCCGACCGCTCAAGACGCGCATGACCGAGCTGGTGGCTGCGCTGGGCGAACTGGCCTCGCAGTATGGCGCCTGGGTGCGCCTGCACTACGTCTACCCGTACCCGAGCGTGGACGAAGTGATGCCACTGATGGCCGAGGGCAAGGTGCTGCCGTACCTCGACGTGCCGCTGCAGCACGCGCACCCGGACGTGCTCAAGCGTATGAAGCGTCCGGCCAATGCCGAGAAAACGCTCGACCGCATCCGCGCCTGGCGCGAGGTGTGCCCGGAGCTAACCATCCGCAGCACGTTCATTGCCGGTTTCCCGGGCGAGACGGAAGAAGAGTTTCAAACGCTGCTCGACTTCATCGCCGAAGCCGAACTGGATCGCGTGGGCTGCTTCGCCTACTCGCCGGTGGAAGGTGCGACCGCCAACGACCTGCCGGGCGCGCTGCCCGACGAGGTGCGTGAAGAGCGCCGCGCGCGCTTCATGGAAGTGGCGGAGCGTGTGTCGGCCCGCCGTCTGCAGCGCAAAGTCGGCAAGTCGCTGCGCGTGCTGGTCGACGAGGTGAACCAGGATGGCGGCATTGGCCGCTCGTCCGCAGATGCGCCGGAGATTGACGGACTGGTCTACATCGCGCCGCCGTCCAAGCCATACAAGCGCTACAAGGCGGGCGATTTCGTGTCGGTCAAGATCACTGGCGCGGATGGTCACGACCTCTGGGGCGAGGTCTGAGTCTCAAGCTCAACTTTGGCCCATTAGGTAATCGCACCTAAAATTTGCGAACGGTCGTGCGTTTATACTCGTTGCCATTCAATTTCAATGGCATGGGAGACAGCAATGGCACGTGAAGTGGTGGTGGTCAGCGGCGTTCGTACCGCAATCGGGACGTTTGGCGGCAGCCTGAAGGACGTGGCGCCGTGTGAACTGGGTGCATTGGTCGTGCGCGAGGCCCTCGCCCGTGCTGGCGTGAAGGGCGAGGAAGTTGGCCACGTGGTGTTCGGCCACGTCATCAACACCGAGCCCCGCGACATGTACCTCTCGCGCGTGGCGGCCGTGAATGGCGGCGTGTCGGCTGAGACGCCCGCGTTCAACGTCAACCGTCTGTGCGGCTCCGGCCTGCAGGCTGTGGTGAACGCCGCGCAGACCGTGCTGCTGGGTGACGCTGACATTGCCATTGCCGGTGGTGCCGAAAGCATGAGCCGCGCGCCGTACCTCGCGCCGGCTGCCCGCTGGGGCTCGCGCATGGGCGACGCCAAGATGGTCGACATGATGCTCGGCGCGCTGCACGACCCGTTTCACACCATCCACATGGGTGTGACGGCGGAAAATGTCGCCCGCGAGTTCGGCATCAGCCGCGAACAGCAGGACCAGACCGCGCTGGAATCGCACCAGCGTGCCTCGCGCGCCATCCAGGCTGGCTACTTCAAGGACCAGATCGTTCCGGTGACGATCAAGTCGCGCAAGGGCGACATCCAGTTCGATACCGATGAGCACGTCCGCCACGACGCCACCATCGACGACATGACCAAGCTCAAGCCGGTCTTCGCCAAGGAAAACGGCACGGTCACGGCCGGCAATGCTTCGGGCCTGAACGATGCGGGCGCAGCACTGGTGCTGATGGAGCGTTCGGTGGCCGAAGCGCGTGGTCTGAAGCCGCTGGCACGTCTGGTGTCGTACGGCCACGCGGGCGTGGACCCGAAGATCATGGGGATCGGCCCGGTGCCGGCCACGCGCAAGGCGCTGGAGCGTGCAGGCCTGTCGGTCAAGGATCTGGACGTGATCGAAGCCAACGAGGCGTTTGCCGCGCAGGCTTGTGCCGTGACGAAGGAACTGGGCCTGGACCCGGCCAAGGTCAACCCGAACGGCTCGGGCATCTCGCTCGGCCACCCGATTGGCGCAACGGGCGCCCTGATTACGGTGAAGGCGCTGCACGAGCTGCAGCGCATTGGCGGTCGCTACGCGCTGGTGACCATGTGTATTGGTGGAGGACAAGGCATTGCGGCGGTGTTCGAACGCATCTGAACGCTTTCTTCTGATTGAGCGCCCGACTGGGCCGGCCGGCGCATTGCTCGCGCTGGTGCTGGCCCTGGGCGCCGTAGGTGTGACAACGGCGTCTGCCCAGACGCCGGCTGCCAGCAACGGCTATGACGTGTCGGCCGGCGGCGCCAACGTGCAGCCGGGTGACCTCGGCCTGAACCGCGCCATTGCGGATGGCGACAAGCGGCGCGCCGCCAGGGCTGTTAAGGCCGATAATGGGTTCTCCGCCCAGACCGACCAACCCCACGTGTTGCAGCCCCAGCCCGACTACGCGAAATATCCCGTCTACACCGGCGTCATCGGGGATGTGCCGATCCACATGCGCCTCGGCCGCAAGCCCGGTGAGATCGACAGCGTCCACGGCGAGTACACAGCGGGCAAAGGGCCGGGCGTGCGCCTTGTGACTGGCGAATATGAAAACGGCGGCTTCCTGATGGAAGAGTCCGACGACGGTACGAACGTCACCGGCACATGGGAAGGCGCCATCGACATGCACGGCATCGTGCATGGCACCTGGACGGATGTCGCACACGGCGGCAGTACGCTGCCGTTTGTGCTGCGACCGGTCGCCGTGGTGGTGATTCCCCCGTACGATGCCGCCGCCAACAGCAATGCGGTGACGCCAGCCACGCCGCTGATGCCCGCCGCACCCGGTCAGGTCTCACCTGCACCGGTGCTGCCGCCCGTCAATCCCGCGCGATCCAGCGCGCACTGGTAAGCTGCCGGGTCAGTTGCCCGCAGCATCCATCTGCCAAATCGGCTGCACGTACGCCACTCACCAGGAATCTTTCGTGAACGACGATACCAAGCTCCCGCCCAAGTTTCCCGCAACCCTGGCTGTGCATCCGGACCTGAATGTCCCGCCGGGTTTTGCTGCGTTCTCGCACGCCACACATCGCGCATCGACCGTGGTGTTCAAGAACCTCGCTGATATGCGCGCCTTCGGCAGCGGTAGTGTGGTGCACTGGCGCTACGGCCTGCATGCCACCCCGACGTCCGACGCGCTTTGCCAGGCGCTGGCGCAGATCGAAGGCGGTTCGCATGCGCTGCTGCTGCCCTCGGGCCTGGCGGCGATCTCGCTGGTGTACTTCACGCTCATCAAGTCCGGCGACGATGTACTGATCCCAGACAACGCCTACGGCCCGAACCGCGACCATGGCGAATGGATGGCGCGCCAGTTCGGCATCACCGTGCGCTACTACGACCCGATGGTCGGCGCAGGCATTGCCGATCTGATCCGCCACAACACCAAGCTGGTGTGGCTGGAAGCGCCGGGTTCGGTGACGATGGAAGTGCCCGACTGCACCGCCATTGCTGAGGTGGCCCGTGCGGCAGGCGCCATCACGGCGATCGACAACACCTGGAGCGGCGGCGTGTACTACCAGCCGTTCGCGCATGGCATCGACATCTCCGTGCAGGCGCTGACCAAGTACCAGTCCGGTGGCAGCGACGTGCTGATGGGCGCCACCATCACCAACGACGAGGCGCTGCACCACAAGCTGCTGGCCACGCGCATGCGCATGGGCTGGGGCGTGTCGGCGGACGATTGCTATTTCGTGCTGCGCGGCCTGCCGAGCCTGCCGACGCGCCTGGCTGCGCACGACGCCCACGCGCGTGAAGTGGCCGAATGGCTGGCCGACCGGCCCGAAGTCGTGCGCGTGCTGCACCCGGCGCTGCCTGACTGCCCAGGCCATGACAACTGGAAGCGTGACTTCACCGGTGCCAGTGGCCTGTTCTCGATCGTGCTGCACGAGCGCTATTCGCAGGCGCAGATCGATGCTTTCATCGAAGGCTTGCGTTACTTTGCGATCGGCTTTTCGTGGGGCGGGGCGCACAGCCTGGCGCTGCCGTACAACATCCCGTCGATGCGCACGGCGACCGCTTGGCCGCCGGCCGATTGGGAGAACGCGGGTGGTTTCGTGCGCCTGTATATCGGCCTGGAAGACCCGCGTGACTTGATCGCCGACCTGAAGCAGGCAATGGAGACGCACCTGCGGACCTGATCTGGTCGGTCCGTCAGGGCAATGGAGCGGGGCGCACAGGTTGCGCCCCGTTTTGCATCCGCAGGTGGTCGCTGTTACAGCGTTTCCAACAGGCGCGAGATGGCTTCAGGCGAGGGCAACTGGCCCTGCAACTCCTTCGGCAAGCTCTTGGTGATGGCATAGGTCGCCACGCCGATCGGTTTTCTTGCGTCGCGCAAGGCGTACTCGACGATGGTGCGCTTCTTTTCCTTGCACAGGATGATGCCGATGGACGGGTTCTCGTCGTCCTGGCGCACCTGTTCGTCCAGCGCAGCCAGGTAGAACTGCATCTTGCCGATGAACTCGGGCTCGAACTTGCCGATCTTCAGTTCGATGGCGACCAGCGAGCGCAGGCGCCGGTGGAACAGCAGGAGGTCGATGAAGTACTCGTCCCCGGCCACTTCAAGCCGGTACTGGCTGCCAAGAAAGGCAAACATGCCGCCCATTGCACGCAGAAAGTCCTCGATGCGGGCGATCAGCGAGCGCTCAAGCTCGCGTTCGCTGTGCTGGTCGCCCAGTTCGAGAAAGTCGAAGGCGTATTCGTCCTTGACTGCCAGCTTGGCTTGCGCGCGCAAGGCCGGCGTCAGGGCCTGATCGAAATTGGTCTGGCCCAGGAGCGACTTTTCGTAGCTCTGGTTGTCGATCTGGTGTGCAAGCACGTTCTTCGACCATCCGAACTTGCGCGTCATGCGCAGGTAGAACTCACGCTCCTGAGCGTCCTTGCAGCGTTCGAGAATGAGGAGGTTGTGGCTCCAGCCGATTTCTCGCACCAGTGGTGCGAGTTTTGTCGTGTCGCTGTAGGTTTCGAAGAAACCCTTCATCCGCCACAGGTTAGATGCCGAAAACCCGCCCGTGCCCGGAAAGCTCGCCTGTAGGTCAGTGGCAAGCTTCTGTACGACGGCTTTGCCCCACCCTTCGGTTTGCTGGCGTGCGACGATTAACTGCCCGATGTCCCAGTAGAGGCCGACCAGTTCCTTGTTGACCGCTCGCAGCGCTGCGTACTGTGCAGCCTGAATACGCGCCTTGATCTCGACCAGCAAGGCCGCATAGTCGTGCGCTTCTACCGTTTCTCGCACCACCGGTGCGAGTTTTTTTCGGGCTGGTTGGCTGGTCGCCATTGTTCCTTACTGCTGCGGAAAGAGGTTCAGCAACCCATCCAAGCCGACAACGTTGAACGCCACATCGGCCTGCGCCTGCACGATGGGCTTGGCACGGAACGCCACCGACAAGCCGGCGACACCCATCATCTTCAAATCGTTCGAACCGTCACCCATGGCGATGGCGTTATGCGGCGTCACGCCCATGTCCTTGCAGAACGCCTTGAGCGTCTGCGCCTTCACGTCGGCATTGACGATCTCGCCGAGCACGCGGCCGGTCAGTTTGCCGTCCACGATCTCCAGCGTATTGGCGCGCGTGCGGTCGAGCCCCAGGCGCTCTTGCAGGCGCGAGGTGAAGAACTCGAAGCCACCCGACACGAGCAGCGTGCGGATGCCCATGGCCTGCACGGCCTTGAGCATCTTTTCTGCGCCCAGGGAGAGCTGCAGGCGCTCGTTGTAGACGCGTTCCAGCACGCTTGCATCCAGACCCTTGAGCAGCTCGACACGGCGCGTCAGGCTCTCGTTGAAATCCTTGATTTCACCGCGCATCGACGCTTCGGTGATGGCGGCCACCTGCGGCTTGAGCCCGCAGAAGTCCGCAATCTCGTCGATGCATTCGATGGTGATGAGCGTGGAATCCATGTCCATCGCCAGCACGCGGAAGTCCCCAAAGGTCCACTCGTCGGGAATCCACGCGTAGTCCAGCCTCAGGTTGGCGCAGATGGCGTCGAGCTGGACGCGCAGCTCGCTGGGCAGCTCGTGCACCCATTCGATGGCGGCGACGTTGGGCGCACGCATTTCAAACGCGGCTGTGCCGAACAGGCTGCGGACGGACTCGATATCGCCGGTAGACAGCGGCGACAGGCTTTGCAGGACGACAGGCATGGGAGGACGGGAGAAAGGATGCGCCGGGGAAGCGCGCTATTGTAGCGAAGCCCCCGGTAGGAATGCGCCCCACCAAAAGGTGAGACGCGCGCAGCACAAAATTCAGGCTGAGGCCGTCTCCGCCGCCAGGCTGTGGGCGACCTTGGCGAGGAAGCGGTCGCAGGCGTCGAGTTGCGCCAGCTCCACGTACTCGTTGGCCTTGTGGGCCTGCTCGATGTTGCCGGGGCCGCACAGCACGGCTGGAATGCCGGCGCGCTGGAACAAGCCGGCCTCGGTGCCGTAGGCAACCTTGCGCTTGTCGTTGTCTTCGGTCAGTACGCGCACGAGCTGCGTGATGGCGGCCTGCTCGGAAGCATCCAGCGATGGTGCAGCGGCAATCTCGGCCAGTTCGATGCGGGCGTCCGGGTGCTCGCGCTGCATGGCGGGCTCGATGGTTTCGCGAACATAGCGCTCCACGCGTGCACGGATGGCGGGGGCATCCACGCCCGGCAGGTTGCGGAACTCGAACACGAACTCGCACAGCGCAGGGATCGTGTTGAGCGCGATCCCACCATTGATCAGCCCGGTGGACGACGTGGTGAACGGCACGTCAAACGCCTCATCAAACGGCCCCTGGGCGCGGAATTCATCCGCCAGATCACGCACGAAGCAGATGATGCGCGCGGCATATTCGATGGCGTTCACCCCCTGTGGCGTGAGCGACGAATGCGCGGCGCGGCCATGCACGCGGCAGCGGTAAGCATTGATGCCCTTGTGCGCAACGATGGGGCGCATGGAGGTGGGCTCGCCGACGATGCAGCCGGCAGGCTTGATGCCGCGCGCGATCAGGTCTTCAATCATGCGCGGCGCGCCCACGCAACCGACTTCTTCGTCGTACGACAACGCCAGATGCACCGGCTCACGCAGCCTGGCCTGCAACAGTGACGGCACCAGCGCCAGCGACGAAGCGATGAACCCCTTCATATCGCACGTGCCACGGCCGTAGAGCTTGCCGTCGCGCACTTCCGGGCTGAACGGATCGCTGTCCCATTTCTGGCCATCCACCGGCACCACATCCGTGTGGCCCGACAGCACGATGCCGCCTTGCAAGCCGCCGTCTGCCGCCGGAATGGTGGCGAACAGGTTGGCCTTGTTGCGCTCGTCGTTGTGTGAGAGATGCGCTTCAAGGCCGACGCCGCGCAAGTAGTCGCGCACGGTTTCGATCAGGGCGAGGTTCGAGCCGCGGCTGGTGGTGTCGAAGCTGACCAGCTTGCGGGTCCAGTCGAGCGTAGAGAGAGCGGTGCTCATGGTGTTTCCTTATCTTTTGATTCGGCGATGCTAGCGCATCAGCTCAATTGCCGCATGGCATGGCGAATCGTCTGCGCCAGCGCGGCCGTCTCGGCCGGGATGTTCTCGATACGCAGACGGTCTTGGCCGGCCAGCTTGATCTGCCGGTTCTTCTGCACGAGGTCGATGATCTTGATCGCATCCACGGGCGGGTTGGGTATGAAATGCAGCGTGACCGCTTCCGCGCCCTTGTCGATCTTGCGGATGCCGAGCGGTACGGCCGCAATGCGCAGGCGATGCGTTTCGATGAGCGACTGCGCCTGCGGTGGCAGCTTGCCAAAGCGGTCGATCAGCTCTTCCTGGATGTTGTCGATGGTCTCGCCGCTCTCGCAGTTGGCCAGGCGCTTGTAGAGCGACAGGCGCTCCTGCACATCGCCGCAATAGTCCTGCGGCAGCAGGGCAGGCGTGCCGAGGTTGATCTCGGTGGTGGCTGCCAGCGGCGCCATCAGGTCGGGCTCCTTGCCCGCCTTGAGCGATTTCACCGCCTGGTTGAGCATGTCGGTATAGAGCTGGAAGCCGATCTCGGAAATCTCGCCCGATTGCTTGTCGCCCAGCACCTCGCCGGCGCCGCGAATTTCCAGATCGTGCATTGCCAGATAGAAGCCCGAACCCAGTTCTTCCATCTGCTGAATGGCTTCGAGCCGGCGCTGTGCCTGCTTGGTCAGGCCGTCCAGGTCGTGCGCCAGCAGATACGCATACGCCTGATGGTGCGAACGCCCGACGCGGCCGCGCAACTGGTGCAACTGCGCCAGGCCGAACTTGTCGGCGCGGTGGATCAGGATCGTATTGGCGGTCGGCACGTCGATGCCGGTTTCGATAATCGTTGTGCACAGCAGGATATTGGCGCGCTGGGCCACGAAATCGCGCATCACGCGCTCCAGCTCACGCTCGTGCATCTGGCCGTGCGCAACCACCACGCGCGCTTCCGGAATCAGCTCCTCCAGCTTGGCGCGCTTGTTCTCGATGGTCTCGACTTCGTTGTGCAGGAAGTAGACCTGCCCGCCGCGTTTCAGCTCACGCAGGATGGCCTCGCGCAGCACGCCGTCTTCCTCGCGGCGCAGGAAGGTCTTGATGGCCAGGCGCTTTTGCGGCGCGGTTGCAATCACCGAGAAATCGCGCAGGCCTTCGAGCGCCATACCCAGCGTACGCGGGATCGGCGTGGCGGTGAGCGTGAGCACGTCCACCTCGGCGCGCAGCGTTTTGAGCGCCTCCTTCTGGCGCACGCCAAAGCGGTGTTCCTCGTCGATGATGACGAGCCCGAGTCGATCGAACTTGACGTCAGGAGAGAGCAGCTTGTGCGTGCCGATCACGATGTCGATGGTGCCGGCGTTGATGGCCTCGATGGCACCGTCGATTTCCTTCTTGTTCTTGAAGCGCGAGATTTCGGCAATGCGCACGGGCCAGTCGGCAAAACGGTCGACCAGCGTCTGATAGTGCTGCTCGGCCAGCAGCGTGGTCGGCGCGAGAATGGCGACCTGCTTGCCGCCCATGACTGCGACGAACGCGGCGCGCAAGGCGACTTCTGTCTTGCCGAAGCCGACGTCGCCGCAGACGAGGCGGTCCATCGGCTTGCCCGAGGTCATGTCAGCGATGACAGCGGCAATGGCGGCGGCCTGGTCGGGCGTTTCTTCAAAGCCGAAGCTCTCGGCAAACTTGACGTAGTCCTCGGGTGTGAGCGGGAAGGCAAAGCCCTGGCGCAGCGCGCGGCGTGCGTACAGGTTCAGCAGCTCTGCCGCCGTGTCGCGAATCTGCTGCGCAGCCTTGCGCTTGGCCTTTTCCCACTGGCCGGATCCGAGCGAATGCAGCGGCGCGGTTTCCGGATCGGCACCCGAGTAGCGCGAGATCACATGCAACTGATGCACTGGCACGTAGAGCTTGTTGCCCTTGTCGTAGTCGAGGTGGAGGAACTCCTCCTCGCCGTTGCCCATGTCGATGGAGATGAGCCCCTGATAGCGGCCGATGCCGTGTTCGCTGTGGACCACCGGGTCGCCGATTTTCAGTTCGGCCAGGTCGCGCACCATCGCATCGACGGCGGTGGCCTGTTCCTGCTTGCGGCGACCGGCGCGGCGCGTGGTCTGTGCGTACAGCTCGGTCTCGGTGATGATGGCGATGCGTTCGTCACCGAGGATGAAGCCTTGGTACAGCGGTGCCACGCCCAGCACGAACTTGGCGTCGCCGCTTATCAGGTCGGCATAGTCGGCCACGCCTTCCGGATGCAGACCGCTGGCGGCGAACATCTGCGCGAGCGTTTCGCGGCGGCCGGCGGATTCTGCGCAGATCATCACGCGGCAGTTGCCACGCATCAGGAACGATTCTAGGTTGACCAGCGGGTCTTCTGCGCGGCGGTTGACCGCAACGTTTGGCAGCGGCAGCGAGAGCGGGGCATCGCCAGGCTCCGCGCGCAGCACAAGACGGGCATGCGGCTTGGCCGCCACGAAGAACGCTTCCTCATCCAGATACAACGCGCCGGGCTCCAGCAACGGCCGTTCGCGGTCGTGGCGCATGAAGTTGTAGCGCTGCGTGGTATCAGCCCAGAAGCGGCGCACCGCGCCTTCGATGTCGCCCACGAAGGCCAAGTGCGTGGCGCCCGGCAGATAGTCGAACAGCGTGGCGGTCTCTTCGAAGAAGAGCGGCAGGTAGTACTCGATACCGGCGCTCGGCACGCCGTTGCCGATGTCCTTGTAGATGGGCGAGCGCGTCGGGTCGCCCTCGAACACCTCGCGCCAGCGTCCGCGGAAGGCGGTGCGCGACGCCTCGTCCATCGGGAATTCGCGGCCCGGCAACAGGCGCACTTCGTTCACGGGGTAAAGGCTGCGCTGCGTATCCGGGTCGAACGAGCGAATGGTCTCGATCTCGTCGCCAAACAGGTCGAGCCGGTACGGCAGCGGCGAGCCCATCGGGAACAGGTCGATCAACCCGCCGCGCACAGAGTATTCACCGGGGCGCATGACGGCGCTGACGTGCTCGTAGCCGGCCAGCGTGAATTGCGCCTTGAGCGCAGCCTCGTCGAGCTTTTCGCCCTTCTTGAAGAAGAACGTGTAGGCCGCCAGGAACGACGGCGGCGCGATGCGCTGCAATGCCGTCGATGCCGGCACGAGCAGGATGTCGCACGCGCCGTTCTGCAGGTCATGCAGCGTGGCCAGCCGTTCGGAGATCAAGTCCTGGTGCGGCGAGAAGTTGTCGTACGGCAGCGTTTCCCAGTCCGGCAGCAGCTTCACACGCGCTTGCGGGGCAAACCAGCGCAGTTCTTCGGCCAGGCGCTGGGCATCGACGGCATTGGCGCAGACCACCGCCAGCATCGGCACGACAGCGCGATGCTGCTCCAGGTAGCGTGCGAGCAGCAGGGCATCTGCCGCGCCTTGCAGGCCGCTGAAGACGAGGCGCGCGCCCGGTTTGACGGCGGGCAGGGCAGAAAGCGAAAAATCGGACATGGGAGACGTCGGGTTCTTGTAGGACCGGTCGGCAAGGCAAAGCACGACACCCCGCCGGCGTTTGCAGGCGGGGTGTCGTGACGTTGGCCGCTATTATAAAATCCGCGCGAATTACATGCTGGTGACGGCTCAAAAACCGTGCAAACGCCGCATCCACGCTCATCTCTTGCACTCCATGTCCGAACCTTCCCGCCCAGGCCGACGCCGTTTTGCGCTGATTCCCTCAGCCGGCACCGGCTCGCGCGCCGGCGGCGATTTGCCCAAGCAATATCAGGCGATCGCCGGGCGGCCGATGTTGTGGCACACCGCACAAGCCTTTCTGGGGAGCCCCGAGATCGATTCTGTGTTGATCGTGACGACGCCGGGCGCACAACCGCTCGTGCAGCGTTTTCCCGATGGCGGTTTCGATGCACCCAGGCTGGTCGAAGTGGATTGCGGCGGTGATTCGCGCCACGCGTCGGTCACGCATGGGTTGGCAGCGTTGCGCGGGATGGGTGCGCACGACGACGATTGGGTGCTCGTGCACGATGCGGCGCGCCCAGGTCTGACACCTGCGCTGATCGCGCGCTTGGTTGCCGCGGTGGAGAGCGAAGGCTCGCAGGCCGTTGGCGGCATCCTCGCGCTGCCAGTGGCCGATACGCTCAAGCGTGCAGATGCCGAACAGCACATCGATGCCACCGTACAGCGTGATGGCCTGTGGCAAGCGCAAACACCGCAGATGTTCCCGCTTGGCTTGCTGGAACGCGCCTTGCGTGATGCGCTCACGCAGCACCGCATCGTTACCGATGAAGCGAGCGCCATTGAGGGTGCCGGCCACAAACCGTTGCTGGTGCCCGGCGCGCTGCGCAACTTCAAGGTGACGTACCCCGACGATTTCGCGCTTGCTGAGGCCATCCTCGCGCAGTACGCACAAGACAAACCTCACGAGGCATCACAAGCATGAACTGGATGGACATCCGCATTGGCCAGGGCTACGACGTACACGCGCTGGTGGAAGGCCGCAAGTTGATCCTGGGCGGCGTGGACATTCCTCACACGCGCGGGCTGCTCGGCCATTCCGATGCCGATGCGCTGCTGCACGCCATTACTGACGCGCTGTTCGGTGCCGCTGGCCTGGGCGATATCGGCCGGCACTTCCCCGACACCGATCCTGCCTTTGCGGGCGCCGACAGTCGCGTGCTCCTGCGTGAAGCCGTACAACGCGTGCGCAAGGCCGGCTATGCCGTGGGCAATGTCGACGCCACCGTCATCGCACAGAAGCCGAAGCTCGCACCGCACGTGCCGGGCATGGTTGCCAACCTGGCGGAAGACCTCGGCATTGCGCCCGAGCGCTGTAACGTCAAGGCCAAGACCAACGAGAAGCTCGGCTTCGAGGGCAAGGAAGAGGGCATCGTCGCGCAGGCCATCGTGCTGCTCTACCGTGCGGAAGGCGCTGATCAAGACTGAAGTGCCGCTTGGCGAAAAACGGCAGCCCGGATTGCTCCGGCGCTGCCGTTTTCGTTTGTGGCGCGTGATGGTCTATTCGGACGCAATCACAATAGCTGCCGCGTTGATGACCGAAGCGACGCGCCCAACGTCGCGCAATTGCTGCGTGCTCATGCCCATCTCCCTGAGCAGCTTGTAGTGCGAGCTCACGCAGAAGTGGCACTTGCCGACGATGGACGCTGCCAAGGCATACATCTCAAACCGCCGCCTGTCGATGCCGCCGTGGCTGCTGTAGGCGTTCATGCGGAGTTCGGCGCGTTGCGTTTTCAGGTCGGCGTCGTCGGCCATCTCAACAAACGGATACCAAGTGTTGTTCATGCCCATCAGCGCAGCAGCGGTGAGAGCGCCAGTCGTCTCCTCGGCCGACAGTACGCCGGCATTACGGATGATTTCAGTCAGCACCTTGCTCTTCGCGGCAAAGGCTGCCGCGAGCGCCACGCCCACCGCATCCGTGCCTTCGAGCGAAGACCGTGCGATCGTGCCGTCTACATTCAGGCGGATGTCCTTGGCGTAATCCGGTATCAAGCCTTTTATCGTCTGCAGGAATTCCATCGGCAGCTCCTATTAGCGGTGGCTGGAAGAAGGAAAGCCCGCGCAGGGCGGGCTTCGATTCGGCATGCCTTGTGTGGCGACTACAGCGTGGCACCGCCAACCGCGCGGTTGCACGGGCACAGCTCGTCGGTCTGCAGGCCGTCGAGAATGCGCAGCACTTCATCCGGGTTGCGGCCCACGTTCAGGTTGTTGACCGACACGTGCTGGATGACGTTGTCCGGGTCGACGATAAACGTTGCACGCAATGCAACGCCGGCCTCATGTTCGCGCACGCCGAGCTGATCAATCAGGGCACCGGTCGTGTCGGCAAAGGACCACTGGTTGAGCTTGTCGAGGTCTTTGTGCTCGCGGCGCCATGCGAGCTTGACGAACTCGTTGTCGGTCGAGCCGCCCAGCACGACGGTGTCGCGGTCTTCGAAATCGCCGTTGAGTTTGGCAAAGGCGACGATCTCGGTCGGGCAGACGAAGGTGAAGTCTTTCGGATAAAAGTAGATGACCTTCCACTTGCCGGGGAACGAGGTCTCGGTGATGTCTTCGAACGCCGACTGGCCGCCTTCCTCGTGATGATTGAACCCCGGCTTGACGCCGACGACCTTGAACGGTTCGAGCTTGTCACCAATGGTCTTCATGAGCTTCTCCTGAAGTTGTGCAGTGGGGGAACAGAGCTTGCAAACGCAGACTCGCCGCCGCCCCGGCAATGGGAAGAGGGGGACGGAGAGACGAAGAACGCAGCGGCGGCGGGAGAGCGCAGCCTGGCGGCTGCAGTATGGTTGACGATCTCGTAACCGGCTAATTGATAATCTCAACGGCCGCCATAGCAGATCCGCCGGGCACGCTGATTCGACTACGCTAGTCGCTGCGCATGACAGCCGTGAGAAGCAGGGGGTATGCCTGAGCGGCGTGGATCAGAAGCGTGTGTAGCAGGCGCTGACGACCAACCCGGTTTCCGGCGGTGTGCGGTTTTCCAGCACCAGCCGGCCGCCGCTGCGCTGCAGGATGCGATTGACGATCGACATGCCGAGCCCGGCGCCCTTGGCCTCGCTGCGGGCAGATTCAAGCCGGTAGAACGGGCGCGTAAGCAGCCCAAGCTGATCGACGGGCACACCGGCGCCGCGATCGGCCACGCACAGCACCACCTCGTTGTTCTGCAGCACGGTGCTGACCGTGATGTCGGCGCGACCGGTGCCGGGCGTCTTGCCGTAACGGCGCGCGTTTTCAATCAGGTTATCGAGAATGCGCTGCGTCTCCATCCGGTTGCAGCGGGCGATGGCTTCCGGCGCGAGCTTGAGTGTGAGATCGATGTCGTCGTGCGCCGAATACACCGGTGCCGTGTCGCGCACGAGTTCGGTCAGATCCACCTCTTCCTGCATCTCACTGGAAGGGCGCGCGTAGTCGAGGAACTGGCCGATGATGGCGTCCATCTGCTCGATGTCGGCCACCATCAACTCGCGCGTCTGTTCGTCGACGGGGCTCATCTCGGTTTCCAGGCGCAGGCGCGTAAGCGGTGTGCGCAAGTCGTGCGAAATGCCCGCCAGCATGACGGCGCGGTCGGCCTCAAGTTGTTTGAGGTCGCGCACCATCTGGTTGAAGCTGTGATTCGCTTGCGCCACTTCGGTGCCGCCGGCTTCCGGCAGTGCTTTCGGGTCGTCGCCCGCGCTGATGGCGCGCGCCGTGTCGGCCAGCCGCTTGAGCGGCTGGTTCACGCGCGAGGTGATGAATGCCGCGCCCAGCACCGACAGCACCAGCGCTGCCATCGACCACCACAGCCACTGCAGCCCCGGTACGTGCTCGAAACGATCCGGGCTGATGGCGACCCAGTAGTCGTCTCCCTCGATCTGGAAGCTCACCCACACGCCCGGAATGTCGTTGACCGCCGTGGCGATCACCGTTTCGGCGCCCAACCTATTGCGGATTTCCTGCTGGACGAGCTGGGTCAGGTACGGGTTGGTGTGCGGTTCGCGGTACTCGTCTTCCTTCTCGCGCGGGTAGACCTTGATGCCTTCGTTCTGCACGAGGTCGAGCAGCAGGAAGCGCCGCCGCGCCGGGTCGGAATACAGCAGCGCCGCGCGCGTGAGCTTGACCACGCTGACGACCTGCATGGCGATCTGCTGCGCGCGCGGTTCGCGCTCGAAAATGCGGAAGCTTTGGAACCAGACGCCCAGCGAGATCGCAATGAGCAGAGCGATCAGCATGAAGGTTCGCCAGAACAGCGAACCAAACACACTGATCAACAGATGCCGCAGCGCGGCCGGACGCGGAATGCGCAAGTCGGTTGCGGGTGAGAGAGGTTACTCGGCGCCCTTACTTGGCACCATCAGGAATGAACACGTAGCCCAGGCCCCAGACCGTCTGGATGAAGCGCGGGTTGCTGGCGTCAGGCTCGATCAGCTTGCGCAGGCGCGAGATCTGCACGTCCAGGCTGCGGTCGAAGACTTCGTATTCACGGCCGCGCGCCATTTCCATGAGCTTTTCGCGCGATAGGGGTTGGCGCGGATGGCGCGCAAACACCTTGAGCACGGAGAATTCGCCCGTCGTGAGCGTGATCTCTTCGTCGTTCTTCTTGAGCGTGCGCGTGGCCAGGTTCAGCACGAAATCACCAAAGGCGAAGGTTTCGGGCGTTTCCGACGGCGCACCAGGAATCTCGGCAGGCCCGCGGCGGCGCAGCACGGCGTGAATGCGTGCAATCAGTTCGCGCGGGTTGAAGGGCTTGGGCAGATAGTCGTCGGCGCCCATTTCGAGGCCGACGATGCGATCCACGTCTTCGCCCTTGGCGGTGAGCATGATGATGGGCGTCTGATCGTTCGCGCCGCGCAGGCGACGGCAGATCGACAAGCCATCTTCGCCCGGCATCATGAGATCGAGCACGAGCAGGTCGAACCGCTCGCGCAGCCAGAGTTTGTTCATGGCCGTGGCGTTTTCCGCCACCAGCACGGTGAAGCCCTGTTCCCCGAGATAGCGGCGCAGCAGATCGCGCAGGCGGGGATCGTCGTCGACGACGAGAATCTTTTGACCAGAATTTTCCATGGCGCTAATGGTAACGACAAAAACAGAGGCTCGAGGCGCGGTAGAACCCCAATTGAAACAGACGGTTACATTATTTACCGGGCCACACGAACAGTCTGTAGGACGCACGGCTACACTGCGTTGGCGGTTCCTCAGTTGGGGTCAAATCGTGTTGACCCCCATAAAGGGGACTGGCGTGCAATGCGGTTGCCTGATATCGATTGTCGCGCAATGATGCATGGCGCATCGGTTTCCAGCAACATGGACGTGGCTTCTCTCTCTCTTTTGACGGATCGATCAGCAAGTTTCCGGCAGCGCTTGGCGCTGACGGCGTGTGCTGCCGCCCTCTGCCTGGTGTATCTGCCGGCACAGGCACGTGGGCCGCACAATGCGCCCCCCAGTGGATTTGGTGGCGGAAACGGGTTCGGTCGATTCAACGGCGGCAACTTTTTTGAGGCCGCCGCACCGCACAAGGGCGGGAACCAAGGTGGAGGACGCGGTAACGAGGCGGATGAACGCCGTCGCCGTGCCGCCGCCATGGAAAACCGCCGAGCCGAGAACGAAGGCCGGTCGTCGCCACCCCCGCAGCGCAAGCTGTCCCCCGAGGAACGCAAGCAGTTGCGTCAGAACATCTATGACGTCACGCGGGACATCTATCACCGTGGCGGCTAGGTAGGGGCCGAGGAACGGCGCGCAGTCGCTGCCCCGGCAAAAGCAGCAAAGGGGCAGTAGGGTCGACTCGGGGGACCGACATGCGAGTACGTGACACCGTGATCTGCATCGCGCTGGCAGCCGCCGGTGCGTTTTCACTCCAATACGCGCAGGCGGCGACGCAGGACAAGCCGCATCGCCACAGCACGCATGCCAAGGCACCCGTTGCCGACGAGCAGCGCCTGGACCGCGAAGACGCGCGCTATTTCCTCACCCGCATCGGCTTTTCGCCTTCCGAGAGCGAGCTTGATACCTATGCCGGGCTGACGCACCGAGAGGCCGTCGATTGCGTGCTGGCGCAGACGGGCACGGTTGCCACCACGCCGCCGCCAGCGTGGGTCACTGAACCGATCATCCCCTACAACAAACTGCCCGACGAAGACGCCCGCAAGGCCGCGCGCCAGAAGAATGCTGCGCACGAGCTGGAACTGCGCGCGTGGTGGATGGGCGAGATGATCAAGACGCCGTCGCCGCTGACCGAGCGCATGACGCTGTTCTGGCATAACCACTTCGTGTCCAGCTCGCAGAAGGTGCCGTTTGCGCAGTTGATGTACCGGCAGAACGTGCTGCTACGCCAGGAAGCGGTGGGCAACTTCGGAGCGATGCTGCACGCCATCGGCAAAGACCCGGCGATGCTGATCTATCTGGACGGTGCTGAAAGCCGCAAGGGCAAGCCGAACGAGAATTTCGCACGCGAGGTCATGGAGCTCTTCACGCTGGGTGAGGGCCATTACACCGAGCAGGACATCAAGGAAGCGGCGCGCGCCTACACGGGCTGGAGCATCGACCGTGAGCACGACTTTGCCTACCTCTGGCGCCCGCAGATTCACGACACCGGCGTGAAGACCGTCTTCGGCCAGAGTGGCGATTACGACGGTGACCAGATGCTCGACATCCTGCTGTCCCGCCCGGAGACGGCCACCTTCATCGCGACCAAGCTGTGGCGCGAGTTCGTTTCGCCTGACCCGGATGCGGCGCAGGTGCAGCACGTGGCCGATGCGTTCCGCTCAAGCGGCTACGACATCAAGGTTGCCCTGCGCGAGCTGTTCATGACGCCGGCCTTCTGGGCGCCGCAGACGCGCGCGACGCTGGTGAAGTCGCCGGCGGAGATGATTGTCGGCACGCTCAAGGAGTTCAACGTGCAGTACTCCGATCCGACGCCGTTCGCGATCAAGTCTGCACAGCTCGGGCAGAACTTGCTGGCACCGCCCAACGTGAAGGGCTGGCCGGGCGGCGATGCGTGGATCAACTCGACCACGTTGCTGGGGCGCAAGCAGTTTCTCGATCAGTTGTTCCGTTCGACCGAAATGAAAGCACCTGCGCAGCAAGCCCAGCAGCAGAAGCCCGGCGTGATGATGGCCGCCATGCGTGCAGACCTGAAAGAGGGTGGCACGGTGCAGGGCCTGGGCCAAGCGCTCAAGGGCATGGGCCAGGAGGGCCGCTTCAAGCTGGCGCAGTCGCAGACGATGGTGTCGTTCAACTCGTCCAAGTGGCTGGCGCAGTTCGGGGCGGATGGGGATGACCCGCCGCAACTTGGGCCGCGCATTTCGATCCAGCGCGCGGTGTTGCCGATTGAGCCCACCGCGCCCATCCCCGTCAAGCTGGCTGGTACCGCGTACCTGCGCACGCTGATGATGGACCCCGCCTACCAGTTGAAGTAACGCCACGATTGCAGGAGCACACATCATGGAACGTCGCGATTTTCTGAAGGCGGGCGCCATGCTCGGCCTTGGTGGCGCTGCATCCGGTCTACCGGGCGTGGTCTTTGCTCAAGGGCAGCGGGATCAAGGCGGGCGCAAGGGCTACGGCAATCTGCTGATCCTCATTGAACTCAAGGGCGGCAACGACGGCTTGAACACCGTCGTGCCGTACACCAGCGCGCAGTACTACGCGCTGCGCCCGCGCATTGCCATCAAGCGTGAGCAGGTGCTGCAACTCGATGACCGCTACGGCCTGCACCCGTCTTTGCAGGCGATGATGCCGCTGTGGCAGGCGGGCGAGTTGTCGGTGGTGCAGGGGCTGTCGTATCCGCAGCCGAATCTCTCGCACTTCCGCTCGATCGAAATTTGGGATACGGCGTCGCGCTCCGACCAGTACCTGCGCGAAGGCTGGTTGACACGCGCGTTTGCCGCGCGGCCGGTGCCGGCTTCGTTCGGTGCGGATGGCGTGATCATCGGCACTGCGGATCTTGGCCCACTCGACGGCGGCTCCCGGGCGGTGGCGCTGGCCAATCCGGACGCGTTCCTCAACGACGCGAAGCTGGCGATGCCGTCTCACGCCATGGGCAATGCAACGCTTGAGCACGTGCTGAAAGTCGAGGCGGATATCGTCAAAGCCGCCGACGGGCTGCGTCCGAAGGCGGGCAAGTTCGCATTCCAGACGCACTTTCCGGATGGCGGCTTCGGCAACTCGATCAAGGCGGCGATGCAGGTGGTTGCTGCTCCCGGGCATGGCGGGGCCGATGTGGCCGTGGTGTGCCTGTCGCTGGGCAGCTTTGATACGCATACCAACCAGCAGGGCACGCAGGCGAACCTGCTGAAGCAGTTGGGCGATGGCATTGCCTCGCTCAAAAGTGCGCTCACGGAGCTGGGCCGCTGGAACGACACGCTGATCGTGACGTATTCCGAGTTCGGTCGCCGCCCGCGCGAAAACCTGAACAACGGTACGGACCACGGCACCGCCGCCGCGCATTTCGTGGCAGGCGGTCGTGTGAAGGGGGGACTGTCCGGGCAGGGACCGATGCTGGAGCGCTTGGATGGTGGCGGCAATCTCGACCCGTCGGTCGATTTCCGCTCGCTTTACGCGACGGTGCTGGAGCGCTGGTGGGGCATGGATTCGCAGGCGGTGCTGGCCGGCCGGTTTGCACCGCTGGATCTCATCAAGACGTAATTAACGCTTGATCTGTGTCTTCCAGGCCAGCCAAAGCTTGCGCAGCGGCGTCAGGTCGGTGCGCTGCGTAAGCACCTGGAAGCCGTCGGCTTCCACCTCGTCGAGCAGGCGCATGGCCAGCACGCCGCGGATCAGCGCTGAGCGCTGGGCGCGGCGGTCTTCAGCGGGCAATGCGGCCAGGGCTTCCTTGTAGGTCGTGCGGGCACGCTCGGCCTGGAACGCCATCAGCGGCTTGAAGCCTTCTGCATAGCGGCGGTTGAACAGATCTGCGGCCGGCACGTTGAAGCGTTGCAGTTCGTCCACGGGAACATAGACGCGGTTGTGGCGAACGTCTTCCCCCAGGTTGCGAATGAAGTGGACCAACTGCTCAGCCAGCGACAGCTGCCGTGCGAATTCCAGCGTGCGCGCATGCGTATGGCCGGCGATGCGTGCAGCCAGTCGGCCCGCCACACCGGCTACCTGGTCGCCGTGGCGACGCAGGTTGGGCCAGTCCAGGTAGCGGTTCTGCATGGCGTCGGCCTCAACGCCTGCCAGCAGTTCGCCCAGGTGCACTGCGCCAATGTCATAGGCGGCCAGATGCGGTTGCAGCGCTTTGGTGGCGGGGTGATCGGGGCGGCCTTCGAATAAACGGGCCAGCTCCAGGCGCCACCATTGCAGCTTCGTTTGCACGACAGCCGGGTCGGTCGCATCGCGCACGGCATCTTCCAGCTCACGGCGTACAGCCTCCAGCGCGATGGTCGCGCGGCGGCGCTCGGGCGTCAGAAACAATACGCTGTAGTACACATCGCTGCCGGGCGGGGCGGCCTTGTCGGCGCAGTAGTCGTCGGGGGTCACGGAAGAGGCCGTCGCGGTGGACGTGATGTCGGAAGATAAGCTGGGCGGCCATTCTACATGGCGCTGCAGCGCAGCATGTGGGAGGCCGCTGCCAGGCGGTCAGCAATAAAAGTCAATCAGACCACGCCGTGTCGTTGACCCTGCGCATTGCTGTGGGTATATTACTGACCGGTCAGTTATTTACTGAGAGCGTGTCATGCCCGCCGTGCCTGCGATGTATCCGTCGTACCCGCATTCCGACTCCACCGGTTCCTCCGACACGCTTGCGCAGTCGCGAGGGCGCTCTTGGTCTCTGGCTGTATCAACGGTCTTGTTGACCGGCGCAGCGCTGTTCGCTGGCTGCAGCAAAGAACAGCCCAAGGCGCCAGAAGTCCGCCCCGTACGCACCCTGACGGTCACCAGCGAGCAGGGCGCCGGCACAGCAGAATTCTCCGGCGATGTGCGCCCGCGCATTGAATCGCGCCTGGGCTTCCGCGTGCCGGGCAAGATCGTCGCGCGGCTGGTCGACGTGGGGGCGACGGTCAAGAAGGGGCAGGTGCTGGCTCGCCTGGACCCAGCCGATCTGGCGCTGGCGCAGCAATCTGCCCAGGCCCAGTTGTCGGCCGCCAAGACCGACCGCGATCTGGCGGCAGCCGATCTCAAACGTTTCTCTGAGCTCTTTGCCAAGGGGTTCATTAGTGCGGCTGAGCAGCAACGCCATCAAGCCAACTATGACGGTGCGCAGGCTCGCTACGAGCAGGCTGCAGCGGGCTATCGCAATCAATCCAACCAGGCCGCCTATGCCACGCTCGAAGCCGATGCAGATGGCGTAGTGACGGGTGTCGACGCCGAGGTCGGGCAGGTGGTGTCTGCTGGCCAGCCGGTCGTGCGTGTGGCACAGACGGCCGAGAAAGAGGTTGTGGTTGGCATTCCCGAAGACCAGGTGGACACGCTGCGCAAATCGCCCGACGTGAGCGTCAAGCTGTGGGCAGACCAGTCGCGCAGCATTCCGGGCAAGGTGCGTGAGATTGCGCCAGCGGCTGACCCACTCACGCGTACGTACACCGTGAAGATTTCGGTGCCCAACCCGCCGCCCGACCTGAAACTGGGCATGACGGCGGTGGCCAGGTTCGTGCGCCCTACAGTTGGCACATCGGGTGGTGCGGACAGCGGTGGCATCGGGGTGCGCGTGCCGATCAGCGCGCTGCTGCAGGAGCAGGGCAAGAACGTGGTGTGGCTGTATGACGCCGCATCGCAAACGGTCAAGCCCGTGCCGGTGACGGTGGGTGAGCCACGCGACAACGTGCTGCTCGTCACCAGCGGCCTGACACCCGGCCAGACCATCGTGACCGCCGGCGTGCACCTGCTCAAGGCCGGTCAGAAGGTGATGCCGATGGCCCCGGCGGATCAGCCGTCGGCCCAGTCCGCCATCACGCCGCGCCGCTAAGCCGCGCTTCCAGCCCAAACACGCCAACCTTCGCGCGCATGGAACATTCCCGTTTCAACTTGTCACGCTGGGCGCTTGAGCATCAACCGCTCACGCGCTTTTTGCTGGTGGCGCTGCTGCTCGGCGGCATCTTTGCGTATTCCAAGCTGGGGCAGGATGAAGACCCGCCCTTCACCTTCCGCGCGATGGTGGTGCAGGCCTTCTGGCCCGGCGCCACGGCCGAGCAGATGTCGCGCCAGGTGACCGACAAGATCGAGAAGGCACTGCAGGAGGTGCCGTACGCCTGGAAGATCCGCAGCTACTCCAAGCCAGGTGAGACGCTGGTCACGTTCCAGTTGCGCGACACGTCGCCTGCCAAGGAAACGCAGCAGCTCTGGTACACGGTGCGCAAGAAGGTGGGGGATATCGCCCCCACGTTGCCGCAGGGTGTGCGCGGGCCGTACTTCAATGACGACTTCGGCGATGTGTACGGCTCGATCTACGCGCTGTCCGCCGATGGCTTTACGTACCGCCAACTCAACGATTACGCCGATTCGATTCGTCAGCAACTGCTGCGCGTGCCCAATGTCGCCAAGGTGGAAACGCTGGGCGATCAGGACGAGAAGATTTACATCGAGTTCCAGCAGGCCAAGTTGGCGCAGATGGGGTTGGACATCAACAGCATCGCCACACAGATTGGCCAGCAGAACAACATCGGCCCCAGCGGAGTGCTGGTGACGCCCAGCGACAACGTGCAGATTCGCTTGTCGGGCCAGTTTTCGGACATCCGCGATCTGGAGAACCTCACGCTGCGCGGCCCTGGTGGCACGACCAACATCCGCTTGGGCGACATCGCCACCGTCAAGCACGGCTACATCGATCCGCCGCACGCCAAGATGCGCTACAACGGCAAGGAAGTCATCGGCCTGGGCATTTCGATGACCAAGGGCGGCGACATCATCCAGCTCGGCAAGGACCTGCGCGCCACGGTCGACAAGATTCGCGCGAAGCTGCCGATGGGCATTGAGATGGAGCAGGTGCAGAACCAGCCGAAATCGGTGCAGAACTCGGTGGGCGAATTTGTGCACGTGCTGATCGAGGCCGTGGTGATCGTGCTGGCCGTGAGCTTCCTCTCGCTGGGCCTGCATACCAAGCCGAAGCTGCGCATCGACGTGTGGCCGGGTCTGGTCGTGGGCTTGACGATCCCGCTGGTGCTGGCGGTGACATTCCTGTTCATGAACATCTTCGACATCGGCCTGCACAAGATCTCGCTCGGTGCGCTGATCATTGCGCTCGGCCTGCTGGTGGATGACGCGATCATCGCGGTCGAGATGATGGTGCGCAAGCTGGAAGAGGGCTTCTCCAAGATGGAAGCCGCCACCTTTGCGTACAGTTCCACCGCCATGCCGATGCTGACCGGCACGCTCATCACCGCCACGGGCTTCTTGCCGGTGGGGCTGGCGCGTTCGACGGTGGGTGAGTACACCTTCGGCATCTTCGCGGTGACGGCGCTGGCGCTGGTGCTGTCGTGGTTTGCGGCGGTGGTGTTTGTGCCGTACCTCGGCTTCCTGCTGTTGCGCACCAAGTCGCACGTGGGCGACGGCGGCCACCACGAGCTGTTCGATACGCCGTTCTACAACCGCTTCCGTGGCTGGGTGAACTGGTGCGTGGAGTATCGCAAAACAGTGATTGTCGTGACGTTGGTGACGTTCGGGCTGGGCGTGTTCGGCTTCAAGTTCATCGAGAAGCAGTTCTTCCCCGATTCCAGCCGCCCGGAGTTGATGGTGGAGCTGTGGTTGCCAGAAGGCTCCAGCTTCAGCCAGACCGAAACCGAGGCCAAGCGTTTTGAAACGCTGATGCGCAAGGAGCAGAACGTCGACAGCGTGACCCTGTTCATCGGCTCCGGCGCACCGCGCTTCTACCTGCCGCTGGACCAGATCCTGCCGCAGACCAACGTGGCCCAGGCCATCGTGATGCCGACCTCGCTGGAAACGCGTGAGGGCGTGCGGCAGCACATCATCGGCTTGCTGAAATCGCAGTTCCCGCACTTACGTGGTCGCGTGAAGCTGCTGCCGAACGGGCCGCCGGTGCCGTATCCGGTGCAGTTCCGCGTGATGGGTCCGGACATTGGCGGCGTGCGCAAGATTGCCGACCAGGTCAAGGCGATCATGGTCGCCAACCCGAACACCATGGGCGTGAACGACAACTGGAACGAGAACGTCAAGGTGCTGCGCCTGGATATCGACCAGGACAAGGCGCGCGCACTTGGCGTGTCGACGGGTTCGATCTCGCAGGTCACGCAAACGGTGATGTCTGGCGCGCCGATCGCCCAATACCGTGATGGCGACAAGCTGCTCGACATCGTCATGCGTCCGCAGGAAGACGAGCGGAACACGCTCGATGCCTTGCAGCGTGTGCAGGTGCCGACCAGCAGCGGCCGTACCGTGCCGCTCACGCAAGTGGCGCGCGTGGGCTTTGCATGGGAGCCAGGCGTGATCTGGCGCGAGAACCGCGACTACGGCATCACCGTGCAGTCCGACGTGGTCGATGGCGTGCAGGGCCCGACGGTGACGGCGCAGATCAACCCGCTGCTCGACAAGATTCGCGCCGATCTGCCGCCTGATTACCAGATCAAAATTGCCGGCGCGGAAGAGGAAAGCGCCAATGCAGGTGCATCGATCGCCGCGCAGATGCCGCTATGTATCTTCATCATCTTCTTGTTGCTGATGCTCCAGCTGCACAGCTTCTCGCGCTCGGTGATGGTGTTCCTGACTGGCCCGCTGGGCTTGATTGGTGCGGCGGCGACGTTGTTGCTGCTGCGGGCGCCGATGGGCTTCGTGGCCCAGCTCGGTATTACCGCGCTGATCGGTATGATCATCCGCAACTCGGTCATTCTGGTGGATCAGATCGAGCAGGATGTGGCGGCCGGCGTGCCGACCTGGACAGCCATCGTCGAAGCTGCCGTGCGGCGTTTCCGCCCGATCATCCTGACGGCTGCAGCGGCGGTGCTGGCGATGATCCCGCTCTCGCGCAGCGTGTTCTGGGGGCCGATGGCCGCGGCCATCATGGGTGGCCTGATCATCGCCACGGTGCTGACGCTACTGTTCCTGCCGGCGCTGTATGCGGCGTGGTTCCGCGTCAAGCGGCCTGAAGCCGACGCTCCCGCGCCGACTACCTGACGTTCACACCCATCCGAATAACCGCCCCGGCCAATCGCGTCGGGGCGGGGATGGAAACCTGCGAATGACTGCGATATACTTGCGGGCTTCCTTTCCGGCACCCCTTCAGCGGGCGCCGCGATCCATCCAGCGAGGGTGGCGAAATTGGTAGACGCACCAGGTTTAGGTCCTGACGCCAGCAATGGTGTAGGGGTTCGAGTCCCCTCCCTCGCACCAGCATTCCCTTATCAATCGGGCCAGTAGGTTCTCTGGTCGGCAAGAATCCAGTTGGTTTTTGTCGGTTTTGCACCCGATTTTCCTGAATTTCCGCCGGTACTGCGTGCGAATTGCGAGAGATCCCCGAGGGCGTTCTCGCCGCTCTTCACGTCACGTGCGCCGAACCCGCTGCGATATCCAGATAAGTCGCTTGCCAAATGCGAACGTCTTGCTGCCTAGGGCAGGGCACTGGCCTAGCAGCCGAATCGGACCTGAACGCCGTCATTTTGCCTTCTGACTCTTATATAAGATATAAGACATTTGACCTCGCGGGATGTTGCGATTAGAATCGCGCCGAAGCGGCGCCCGGGGTAGCACTCGGAGTGCCGGAAAAACCGTCCTCTGAAACGCAATCCCAGCAGGTCTCCCCATGCTTGAAAACTATCGCGCTCACGTGGCCGCTCGCGCCGCGCTCGGTATTCCCCCGTTGCCGCTGACGGCTCAACAGACCGCTGAACTGGTCGAACTGCTGACCAACCCGCCCGCTGGCGAAGAGCAGACCCTGGTCGACCTGATCACCCATCGTGTGCCGGCAGGCGTCGATGAAGCCGCCCGCGTGAAGGCTGGCTTCCTGGCCGCCGTGGCCAAGGGCGAGACCGCCTGCGCGCTGATCTCGCGTGCGCACGCTACCGAACTGCTCGGCACGATGCTGGGCGGCTACAACATCCAGCCGCTGATCGAGCTGCTGTCCGATGAAGCCGTCGCCGCTGTCGCCGCCGACGCACTGAAGAAAACCCTACTGATGTTCGACCAGTTCCATGACGTGAAGGAACTGGCCGACAAAGGCAATGCAAACGCCAAGGCCGTGCTGCAAAGCTGGGCCGATGCCGAGTGGTTCACGAGCCGTCCGGAAGTGCCGGAAAGCCTGACCATCACCGTGTTCAAGGTGACGGGCGAAACCAACACCGACGACCTGTCGCCGGCCCCGGACGCCACCACCCGCCCGGACATCCCGATGCACGCGCTGGCGATGCTGAAGAACGCGCGCCCGGGCATCACGCCGGAAGAAGACGGCAAGCGCGGCCCGGTCAAGTTCATCGAATCGCTGAAGGAAAAGGGCCACCTGGTCGCCTACGTGGGCGACGTGGTCGGCACCGGCTCCTCGCGCAAGTCGGCCACCAACTCGGTGCTGTGGTTCACAGGTGAAGACATCCCGTTCGTGCCGAACAAGCGCTTTGGCGGCGTGTGCCTGGGCGGCAAGATCGCCCCGATCTTCTACAACACGATGGAAGATGCCGGCGCGCTGCCGATCGAACTCGACGTGTCGCAAATGGAAATGGGCGACGTGGTTGAACTGCGCCCGTACGAAGGCAAGGCGCTGAAGGACGGCAAGGTCATCGCCGAATTCCAGGTCAAGTCCGATGTGCTGTTCGACGAAGTGCGCGCCGGTGGCCGCATTCCGCTGATCATCGGTCGTGGCCTGACCGCCAAGGCACGTGAAGCACTGGGCCTGGCTCCGTCGACGCTGTTCCGCCTGCCGCACCAGCCGGCCAACAGCGGCAAGGGCTTCTCGCTGGCACAGAAGATGGTCGGCCGCGCATGCGGTCTGCCGGAAGGCCAGGGCGTCCGCCCGGGCTCGTACTGCGAACCGAAGATGACCTCGGTTGGCTCGCAAGACACCACGGGCCCGATGACCCGCGACGAACTGAAGGATCTGGCGTGCCTGGGCTTCTCGGCCGACCTGGTGATGCAGTCGTTCTGCCACACCGCCGCGTATCCGAAGCCGGTGGACGTGAAGACGCACCAGACGCTGCCGAACTTCATCAGCACGCGCGGCGGCATCGCGCTGCGCCCGGGCGACGGCGTGATCCACTCGTGGCTGAACCGCATGCTGCTGCCCGACACCGTCGGCACCGGCGGCGATTCGCACACGCGCTTCCCGATCGGCATCAGCTTCCCGGCAGGTTCGGGCCTGGTCGCCTTCGCGGCCGCCACCGGCACGATGCCGCTGGACATGCCGGAATCGGTGCTGGTCCGCTTCAAGGGCAAGATGCAGCCGGGCGTCACGCTGCGTGACCTCGTCAACGCGATCCCGCTGTACGCGATCAAGCAAGACATGCTGACGGTCGCCAAGCAAGGCAAGAAGAACATCTTCTCGGGCCGCATCCTCGAAATCGAAGGCCTGCCCGATCTGAAGGTCGAGCAAGCGTTCGAACTGTCGGATGCATCGGCTGAGCGTTCGGCAGCCGGTTGCACGGTCCACCTGAACAAGGAACCGATCATCGAATACCTGAACAGCAACATCACGCTGCTCAAGTGGATGATCGCGCAGGGTTACCAGGACGCCCGCAGCCTGCAACGCCGCATCAAGGCGATGGAAGCTTGGCTGGCTGATCCGGAACTGCTGCAACCTGATGCGGACGCCGAGTACGCCGCTGTTATCGAGATCGACCTGGCTGACATCCACGAGCCGATCGTGGCCTGCCCGAACGACCCGGACGACGTGAAGACGCTGTCGGACGTCGCCGGCGCCAAGATCGACGAAGTGTTCATCGGCTCGTGCATGACCAACATCGGTCACTTCCGTGCCGCGTCGAAGCTGCTCGAAGGCAAGCGCGACATTCCGGTCAAGCTGTGGGTCGCGCCGCCGACCAAGATGGACCAGAAGCAGCTGACCGAAGAAGGCCACTACGGCGTGTTCGGCACGGCCGGTGCGCGTACGGAAATGCCGGGCTGCTCGCTGTGCATGGGTAACCAGGCTCAGGTGCGTGAAGGCGCGACGGTCATGTCGACGTCGACCCGTAACTTCCCGAACCGTCTGGGCAAGAACACGAACGTGTACCTGGGCTCGGCGGAACTGGCGGCGATCTGCTCGCGTCTGGGCAAAATCCCGACCAAGGAAGAGTACATGGCCGACATGGGCGTGCTCACCGCCAACGGCGACAAGATCTACCAGTACATGAACTTCGACCAGATCGAAGACTTCAAGGAAGTGGCCGACACCGTGCAGATGTAATCGGGTTGTCGGGCTACGGCGGGTTGTTTCCGTCGTAGTGGCATGAAAAACGCCGCAGGCTGTATGTCTGCGGCGTTTTTTTATGGCGCCTCACCTAGCCTAGCGGGGTTCCCCCGGCGGAAAGACTCACGCATCAGGCGTCCCCAGCGCCTGGTTAATCCGCAGTGCAATCAGCGTACCGGCCACGCCCGACAGCAAATACAGGCTGACCGCCGCAAGCCCAAACAGCGACGACAGCCCGAGCGCCACCAGTGGCGCGAATGCCGCGCCAAACAGCCAGCCGAAGTCCGTGGTCAGGGCGGCACCGGTATAGCGGAACCGGCGCTCGAAGTTTGATGTCACCACACCGGCCGCCTGGCCGTACGACAGCCCCAGCAGACCAAAACCCACCAGGATGAAGGTGTCCTGTCCAGCGACACCGCCGTCGAGCAGCCAGGGCGTGGCCAGGCTGAAGATGCCGATCAGCACGGCCATGGCCGCCAGCGTAGTGCGCCGGCCGATGCGGTCCGCAATCAAACCGGAAATCAGCGTGCCGATGAGTGCGATCACAGCGCCGACAATCTGCACCGCCAGCACGGCAGACACACTCTGCGTTTTGCGCAGGACCACCCAAGACAGCGGGAACACCGTCACCAGGTGGAATAGGGCGTAGCTGGCCAGCGCGGCGAAGGCCCCCAGGAAGATATTGAAACCCTGCGCGTTCACCATCTGCAGGGTGCTGATCGGCTCCAGTTCGCCTTCTTCGAGTAGCTGCGTGTATTCGTGCGTTACCACCAGCCGCAGCCGCGCAAACAGCGCCACCACGTTGATGGCAAAGGCCACGTAGAACGGATAGCGCCAGCCCCAGTCAATGAATTCCTGGAAGGTCAGGCTGGAGTAGAGGAACAGGAACAGCGCCCCCGCGATGATGAAGCCAGTGGGCGCACCCAGTTGCCCCAGCATGGCGTACCAGCCGCGCTTGTTCTCAGGCGCGTTCAAGGCCAGCAGTGACGGCAGGCCATCCCACGAACCGCCAAACGCAATGCCCTGCATGAAGCGGAACAGCGCCAGCAGATAAATCGCCGAATGACCAATCGACGCATACGGTGGTAGGAATGCTATGCCCACCGTGGCCGTGCCCAGCAGAAACAGCGACGCGGTCAGCTTGATACCGCGCCCCCATCGGCGCTGGATGCGCATGAACAGCGCCGTGCCGAACGGGCGCCCGATAAAGGCAAACGAAAAGATCGTGAAGCTGAACAGCAACCCAGCCAGTTCGCCAGTGAACGGAAAGTAGACCGTCGGGAAGACGAGCACCGAGGCGATGCCGTAGACGAAGAAGTCGAAGTACTCCGACGCGCGCCCGATCACCACGCCGGTGGCGATCTCGGCGGGGGCCACTTCATGATGTCCTGGTGCAGGAGGTGCAGTCGGTGACGCGCGATGTTGGTGGGTCAGACTGGCCATCGTGGAGTCTCCATCGGGAGCGGGAGGAATGTCGTGCAGCACTCAAAGTCCGGCAATCACCAGAATAGGCGCCTAAACTGCAACGGCAAATCGAAAGATCGTTGGGGACCACCCGACGCGACGTTAACCACACGCCACTTCCGAGACCATGCCACGCTTCGATGCAGCGGTGACACTCCTCAGAGTAACGGGAAGATCGCTTTTGCGAAGTGCCGCAATCGCCTCATTGGCGATCCTTGCGGGATGTAGCAATGCGGTGCTGTTGTCGCCCGCTGGCGACATGGCGTTGCGACAGCGGGACCTGATCATCATCGCCACGTGCCTGATGCTGTTGATCATCGTGCCGGTGATCTTTCTCACGCTGCTGTTTGCATGGCGATACCGGGAGAGTGCCAAAGACGCGCCCTACAACCCGGAGTGGGACCATTCCACAGTGCTGGAACTGGCGATCTGGGCCGCGCCGCTGCTGATCATCATCACGCTGGGCGCCGTCACCTGGGTCAGTACCCATCAGCTCGATCCGTATCGGCCGTTGACAAGGCTGGATGAACACCGCCCGGTTGCCGCGGAGGTTAAACCGCTCACCGTGGAGGTGGTGGCGCTGGACTGGAAGTGGCTGTTCCTCTACCCCGAGCAGGGCATCGCCACCGTCAATGAACTGGCTGCGCCGGTGGATCGGCCGATCGCGTTCAAGATTACGGCCACCTCGGTCATGAATGCGTTCTTCGTGCCTTCGCTGGCGGGCATGGTCTATGCCATGCCGGGCATGGAAACCAAGCTGCATGCGGTCATCAACCAGCCGGGTATCTACGACGGATTTTCATCCAACTACAGCGGTGCGGGCTTCTCGCACATGCGGTTCAAGTTCCATGGCTTGTCCAACGAGGATTTCGATCGCTGGGTCCAGCAGGTCAAGTCGTCTGGCACGCCGTTGTCGAAGGACACCTACCAGAAGCTGGCCCAGCCCAGCGAAAGCGAACCGGTACAACGCTATGCCAGCGTGGCACCGAACCTCTACGACCTCATCCTGACCCGTTGTGTAGACGGTCAGACGTGCCAACCGAAGGCCATGGCGCGCAATCGTAACGGCGTGCGCAGCAGTGATCGGTTCGACCCGACGGCGGAAATCTGTACCGCGAGCACCACGGCGGATGCCATGCCAATCTTTGCGCCGGATGTCGCCAGCAACGACAACCGACGGCTGTTGCAGTAGCGCACGACCCTGCGCCCCTTTGACGCTTTTCGCTAATGTTGATCGGCCACGATTGATCAAACCAGGCCCAGGTGACAACCATGCCCGAGCGTTCCGAACTCGCCAACCTGATCTTTGGCCGCCTGTCGTGGGAGGCCATTCCGTACCACGAGCCGATCCTGCTCGCCACCTTCGCGGTCGTTGCGATTGGCGGCCTCGCAGTGGTGGGGCTGCTGACCTACTACCGCGTGTGGGGCTACCTTTGGCGCGAGTGGTTCACCAGCATCGATCACAAGAAGATCGGCATCATGTACATCGTGCTGGGCATCGTGATGCTGCTGCGCGGCTTTGCCGACGCCATCATGATGCGGATGCAGCAGGCGGTCGCGTTTGGCGATAGCACTGGTTTCCTGCCACCACATCACTACGACCAGATCTTCACCGCGCACGGCGTGATCATGATCTTCTTCGTGGCCATGCCGCTGGTGACTGGTCTGATGAACTTCGTCATGCCGCTGCAGATCGGCGCGCGTGATGTGGCGTTCCCGTTTCTCAATAACTTCAGCTTCTGGATGACCACGGGCGGTGCCATCCTGGTGATGATGTCGTTGTTCGTGGGCGAATTCGCGCGCACCGGCTGGCTGGCGTATCCGCCGCTGTCGGGCATCCTGGCGAGCCCCGACGTCGGGGTCGATTACTACATCTGGGCATTGCAGGTGGCAGGGGTCGGCACCGTGCTATCGGGCATCAACCTGCTGGTGACCATCGTCAAGATGCGCGCGCCGGGCATGACGCTGATGCGCATGCCGATCTTCACGTGGACGGCGCTGTGCACCAACGCGCTGATCGTGGCCGCCTTCCCGGTGCTGACGGCCGCGCTCACGTTGCTGGCCCTGGACCGCTATGCCGGCACCAATTTCTTCACGGTTGACCAGGGCGGCAGCGCAATGATGTATGTCAACCTGATCTGGATCTGGGGCCACCCCGAGGTCTACATCCTAGTACTGCCGGTGTTTGGTGTCTTCTCGGAAGTGGTGGCCACGTATTCACGCAAGCGCCTGTTCGGCTACGCGTCGATGGTCTACGCGACGGTCGTGATTACGGTGCTGTCGTACCTGGTCTGGTTGCACCACTTCTTCACCATGGGGTCGGGCGCCAGCGTCAACTCGTTCTTCGGGATCACAACGATGATCATTTCGATCCCGACCGGCGCGAAGATCTTCAACTGGCTGTTCACGATGTACCACGGAAAGATCCGCTTCGAGCCGCCAATGCTGTGGACCATCGGGTTCATGGTCACCTTCGCTATTGGCGGCATGACCGGCGTGTTGCTGGCGGTGCCGCCGGCGGACTTCTCGCTGCACAACAGCCTGTTCCTGATCGCGCATTTTCATAACGTGATCATCGGGGGCGTGCTGTTTGGGCTCATGGCGGGCATCACGTACTGGTTTCCCAAGGCGTTCGGCTACCGGCTGGTGTCGTCGTGGGGCAAGGCCTCGTTCTGGTTCTGGTTCATCGGCTTCTACTTTGCGTTCATGCCGCTGTACTGGCTGGGCATGCGCGGTGTGACCCGCCGCATGAGCCATTTCGACGATCCCTCATTGCAGATCTGGTTCCAACTTGCTGCATTCGGCGCGCTGCTGATCGCCATCGGCATTGCCTGCTTCCTGATCCAGCTCGTTGTGAGCTTCCTGCGCCGCGAAGAACTGCGTGATACGACCGGTGACCCATGGAACGGCCGTACGCTTGAATGGTCGACCTCATCGCCGCCGCCGCAGTACAACTTCGCGTTCACGCCACTCGTGCATGACTCCGATGCCTGGTGGCAGATGAAGCAGTACGGCTACAAGCGCCCGCAAGAGGGCTTCGTCCAGATCCACATGCCGAAGAACACGGCGGCAGGCATCCTGCTGGCGGGGCTGTCCACGCTGTGCGGCTTTGCGCTGATCTGGCATATCTGGTGGCTGGCCGTTGCGTCATTTGCGGCCACGATCCTCTCGGCCATCATTCACACCTTCAACTACAAGCGCGACTACTACATCCCCGCGGAAGACGTGGTCCGGACCGAAGCATCACGTACCCAACTGATGGCAAGCCATGGCTGATACGACCGTACCCCTGCATGCGAACGGTACCGCCGGGGCGGATGTGGTCCCGCCGGGTGGCTACCAGTTCCACGTTACCGGAGAGCATCACGTGCCCAACGGCACGCTGCTCGGGTTCTGGATCTACCTGATGAGTGATTGCCTGATCTTCGCGTGCCTGTTTGCCGCTTATGGCGTGCTGGGCCGCGAGTATGCGGGCGGGCCCACCGGGGCGGAACTGTTCGAGCTGCCGCTGGTGGCGCTGAACACGTCCTTCCTGCTGCTGTCGTCAATCACGTATGGCTTTGCTATGTTGCAGATGCAGCAGAACAAGATTGCACCCATGCAGATCTGGCTGGCCATCACCTGGCTCTTCGGTGCGGCGTTTCTTGCGGTGGAACTCTACGAATTTGCGCACTTGATCCATGAGGGAGCAGGGCCGCAGCGCAGCGCCTTCCTGACATCGTTTTTCTCGCTGGTTGGCACCCACGGGCTGCACGTGACGTTCGGCCTGATCTGGCTGATCGTGCTGATGCTGCAGGTGTCGCAACACGGGCTGATTACCGCCAATAAGCGCCGGCTGATGTGCCTGTCGATGTTCTGGCACTTTCTGGACGTCGTCTGGATCGGCGTCTTTACCTTCGTCTACCTGATGGGAACGCTGCCATGAGCGCGCACGACCAAACGATCAGCGGACACGGTGATGGCCACGGTCATCATCACGAGCATCACGAAGAAGAGGTCGGGCCGCACGCCACACTAGGTGGCTACCTGACGGGTTTCGTCCTGTCCGTCTTCCTGACGGCGATTCCGTTCTGGCTGGTGATGGGCAACGTGTTCGATAAGTCGTCGACCACGGCTGTTGCGATCCTGCTGATTGGCGCCGTGCAGATCGTGGTGCACATGATCTATTTCCTGCACATGAACGCCAAGTCGGAGGGCGGCTGGAACATGCTGTCGCTGATGTTCACGCTGGTGCTGGTGGTCATCACGCTCAGCGGTTCGCTCTGGGTGATGTACCACCTGAACACCAACATGATGCCGCACATGCGGCCCATGCCTGGGTCGGGCAGTGCGATCTTGCCGCCGCGGACACAGTAGGGCGGTGGATGCACATCCTAGAGATCATCGTCACGAACAAGGCCGACGACGACGCCGTCAAGATCATCGGTGATGGCCTGAACGGCTGGGCGGGAAACTCCAGCACAATGCGTCTCGCACGCATCGCCCAACCAGGAAAGGGACTCATCCATGTACAAGGCATTCGCAGCGCTCACGCTTGCGCTCGCATCTGGCGTCATCCACGCCGCTGACATCACCGTCCGCACCGAAAACTATCCGCGCCCGCCATACTCCGGCGCCACGTATTACATCTACGAGCGCGATGGCCAGACCATCTGCACCAAGCTCCAGGTTTGCAACAAGTACGACCAGTGCGATACCAAGTACGTGAAGGGCAGCTACAAGGATGAGGAGGACGTGCAGACCGGTGACCCCTATGGCAAGACCGATGCCGTGGTGATCGGCAAGGAGAAGCTGGCCAAGCATGTCTGCCTGACGAAGTTCAAGCTGACCGGCCAGCCCTGAGCGTTCAGGGGTTCACGTTTTCCCGCGCGGCCGCTTCGAGGTATTCGAGAAAGCGGCTCGCCACCGGCTCTGCATCGCCCGTGCGTCGCAATGACAGCACGGGCGATTCTTTTTTGCCGCCGGCCAGCGGCACGAAGCTGACGCGCGCATCGCCTGCGTGCTGCAGTGTCTTGGGCACCAGTGCCACGCCCATCCCGAACCCCACCATCGTCACCACGGTCTGCCAGAGCCGCGCCTCGTGGCGGATCACCGGGCTGAAACCGGCATCCACGCACAGCGCGATGATCAGGTCGTGATAGTGCGGTGATACCGTGCGTGGGAAGAGGATGAACGGCTCCTGCGCAAGCGCATCCAGTGCGAGGCTCTTGCGGCGGGCCAGCGTGTGCCCGGCGGGCAGGCAGGCGACGAAGGGTTCGGAGAAGATCGGCGTGGAGACGACTTCGGCGGGGAACGTGCCCCAGTAGGCGCAGCCCAGATCGATCTGCTGGCGCTGAATGGCCTGGACCTGCTCGCCGGTGTTCATCTCGCGCAGGATGATCTCCACCGCTGGGTGATCGGCCTCGAAGCGCTCGACCGCGCGTGGCAGGCCGCGATACAGCATCGAATTGACGAAGCCGACGCGCAGCCGCCCGGCTAGCCCGTGCGCGGAGCGCTGCGTGATGCGCTCGACCTCGGCCGCTTGCTGCAGCAGCTTGCGAGCCTCGTCCAGCAGCACCTGGCCGGCGTTGGTGAGGGCCACGCTCTTGTTGGTGCGCGCGAGCAGTTGCACGCCCAACTGCTCTTCGAACTTGCGGATATCGAAGCTCAGCGCCGGCTGCGAGATGAACAGCCGCTGTGCCGCACGCCCGAAGTGCAGTTCTTCCGCCACGGCAACGAAATAGCGCAGCTGCTTCAGGTCCATGGCGGTCTCGCTCAACGATAAGGATTGTTTATCGTACAGGACAAAACCTGTATTGGACGATTATCGATGGTGTTCCTATGCTGGCCGGACAACACAGGAGACAGCGAGGCCACCCGCATGAACGACATCGCCCGCGAACCAATCATTGGCCAGCCCGTTGGCCACCAGAACATCCCCGATAGCCGGGGCATCAACTTCTTCCGCGTCGATCCGGATCTCGGGCGCCTGCTGCAGCTGTACCTGGGTGACGCGCAATACCGTGAGCTGGAGCCGCAGCTCAAGTCGCTGGGTCTGCGCGCTTCGGACGAGCTCGATGCCTGGGCCACCAGTGCCGACCACAACCCGCCGCAATTGCGCCACCGTAGCCGCCGCGGCGAGGCGCTGCAGAGCATCGACAAGCACCCCGATTACGTCGCACTCGAACGTGTGGCTTACGCAGAACTTGGCCTCGCATCGATGAGTCACGTCGGCAGCGCGCCGCCGCCGCTGGTCAAATACGCGCTTACCTATCTGTTTGTGCAGGCCGAATTCGGCTTGTGCTGCCCCGTCAGCATGACGGATTCGCTCACGCGTACGCTGCGCAAGTTTGGCGATCCGGCACTGGTGGCGCGTTATCTGCCGATGCTGGCTTCGCGTGACTTTGACGTGCTGTACCAGGGCGCGATGTTCATGACCGAGCAGGCCGCCGGCTCGGACGTCGCTCGCATCGCCACGCGCGCTGCGCTAGAGACCGCACCCGACGGCACACAAACCTGGCGCTTGTACGGCGACAAGTGGTTCTGCTCCAACGCCGACGCCGACCTTGCCATGGTGCTGGCCCGTCCGGACGGTGCGCCGTCGGGTATCAACGGCCTGGCCTTGTTCCTGCTGCCCAAGACGCTGCCGGATGGCGCACGCAACAACTACCGGATCATCCGCCTGAAAGACAAGCTCGGCACCCGCTCCATGGCCAGCGGGGAGATCGTGCTCGAAGGCGCCACCGCCTACCTGATCGGCGAGATCGGCCGCGGCTTCCACCAGATGGCCGACATGATCAACATGTCGCGGCTGTCGAACGGCGTGCGCGCCGCTGGCCTGATGCGCCGCGCGACCACCGAGGCGCTGCACATCGCGCGCAATCGCGAAGCCTTTGGCCGCAAGTTGATCGACATGCCGCTGATGCAGCGCCAACTCCTGAAGATGCTGCTGCCGACGGAGCAGGCGCGCTCGATGTTCATGCAGATCGCGCAGCTGCTGCCGCTGGCCGATGCCGGCGACGAGCAGGCCGCCAAGTGCGTGCGCATCCTGACGCCGCTGGTCAAGTTCCGCGCCTGCCGCGATGCGCGCCGCGTGACCGGCGATGCGATGGAAGTGCGTGGCGGCACCGGCTACATCGAAGAGTGGAGCGACGCGCGCCTCGTGCGGGATTCGCATCTCGGCTCGATCTGGGAGGGCACGAGCAACATCGTCGCGCTCGACATCGCCCGCGCCGTGAAGCGTGAAGGCGCGCTGGAGCCACTGCGTGCGTACCTGCGGGAGTTGCTCGATGGCGTTACGCTGCCGGCGCAGAGCGATGCGCTGCTGCGTGCCACGCTCGACCGCGTCTGCCGCACCATCGCCAAGGTGGCCGAAGAGGGCAGCGACGAACTTGTGCGGCAGGCCGGTTCCGCGCTGTACCACATCACCACGGCGATCTTCATGGCGGTGGAAGGCGTGCGTCTGGCGCCGGATCATCGGCGTCTGGCGCTTGCGCATCTGGTGTTGCGGCACAAACTGCTACCGGTTGATCCGCTGGCCCTGCCGGAGAGCGACGATGCGCTGCTGTTCGATGCCCTCGTCAAGCAGCGCGAGGTTTCGTTGGCGCTGGCGGTGCAGGCGCTGCCAGCAGGAGGCAAGCAATGAGCGCGGTCAATGGCGCGTTGCATGGCCTGAAGGTGATCGACCTGAGCCGCGTGCTTGGCGGGCCGTACTGCACGCAGGCGCTGGCCGACCACGGCGCACAGGTCATCAAGCTCGAACCCCCCGTCGGCGACGAAACCCGCACCTGGGGCCCGCCGTTCGATGAGAGCGACACGGCGTGGTACTTCAATGGCGTCAACCGCAACAAGCTCGGCATCTCGGTCGACCTGTCGTGCGACGAGGGCCGTGCGGTGCTCTGGCAATTGCTGGAAGAGGCCGATGTGCTGGTCGAGAATTTCAAGCCTGGCACGCTGGCACGCTGGGGCATGGATTTCGAGCGCGATCTGCAGCCGCGCCTTCCTCGGCTGATCCATTGCGCCGTCTCCGGTTTCGGTCCCGACGGCCCGTTGGGTGGGCTGCCCGGCTACGACGCCGCCATCCAGGCCATGGCAGGCCTCATGAGCGTCAATGGCGAGCGCGATGGCGGCCCGATGCGCGTCGGCCTGCCGATCGTCGATATGGTGACGGGGCTCAACGCGCTGGCCGGCATCCTGCTGGCGCTGGCGGAGCGCGAGAAGAGCGGGCGCGGCCAATCGATCGACATTGCGCTGTACGACTGCGGCGTGTCACTACTGCATCCGCATCTGCCCAACTACTTCGGCTCCGGCAAGGTGCCGCAGCGCAGTGGCAATGCGCACCCGAACATCACGCCGTACGACAGCTATCAGACTGGCACCACGCCCATCTTTCTGGCCGTGGGCAATGACCGCCAGTTTGCCAAGCTGTGCACGCACATCGGTGTGCCCGAGTTGGTGGAAGATGCTTGCTTTGCCGACAACCGCAGCCGTTGCGCGCATCGCCCGGAACTCAAGCAGGCGCTGGAGGCGCAACTGGCGCGCTTCGATTGCGAGACGCTCGCGCAAGACCTGATCCAGGGTGGCGTGCCATGCGGGCCGGTGCTGAGCGTGGACGTGGTGGCGCGCCATCCGCACACCCTGCATCGGCAGATGGTGGTCGAGCTGGGTGAGTACCGTGGTACGGGCTCGCCGATCAAGCTGTCGCGCACGCCGGCCACGTATCGCAATGCGCCACCTGCGCTCGGTGCCGATACCGATGCCGTGCTGGCTTCGCTCGGCATCGATACGGAAACCCGGCAGCGCCTGTTCGAGGCGGGCGTTCTGAAATGAACTAAGGCAGCTTCACCACAACACGGCAGACGGCCCGACAGAGGCCGCACCGAACCGGCAGTACCACCAAGGAGACCAACATGCCCCACCAGTCCGCGCCCCAGGCTGCGAATCTGCAGCCGCGCCGTGCCGCGGTTGCCGCGTTCATCGGCACCACCATCGAGTGGTACGACTTCTACATCTACGGGCTTGCCGCCGCGCTGGTCTTCGGCAAGGTGTTCTTTTCCAAGACGCTGGACCCGGGCATCGCCACGCTGCTGTCGTTCGTGACGCTGTGGGCTGGCTTTGCCGCGCGGCCCATCGGCGGCATCATCTTCGGCCACCTGGGTGACAAGATCGGCCGTAAGACGACGCTCATCGTCACGCTCATCCTGATGGGGCTCGCGACGATGGGTATCGGCCTGTTGCCCAGCTATGCGCAGATCGGCATGTGGGCGCCGGTGGGGCTGGTGGTGCTGCGCGTGATTCAGGGCGTGGCCGTGGGCGGCGAGTGGGGCGGTGCGGTGCTGATCGCCAGCGAGAGCGCGCCCAAGCGCAAGAGCATTCTGTACTCCGCGTTTGCGCAGCAAGGTTCACCCACAGGTAACCTGCTGGCGACGCTGGTGTTCTTTGCGCTGAGCGCGCTGCCCACACCGCAATTCATGCTCTGGGGCTGGCGTGTGCCGTTTCTGCTGTCGGCGCTGCTGGTGATCGTGGGCATGGTGATCCGCCTGAAGCTGGAAGAGTCCGACGACATGAAGCGCGTGCTGGCGCAGAAGAAGACCGTCAAGCTGCCGCTCAAGGATGTGGTGCGCGACCACTGGGGCCTGGTGCTGCTGGGCGCGGGCACGCTGCCGCTCATCCACGTGACGTACCTGAAGAGCAACTTTGCGCTGGCGTGGGCCACGAAGGAACTCGGCTACGCGCAAGACACCTTCCTCGGCATCATCGCGATTGCACTGGTGGTGCAGTTCATCACGCAGCCGTTGGGCGCGTGGCTGGTCTCGCGCATGGACATGCGCCGTGCGATCTGCCTGATGGTGCTGCCCGAGTTCCTGCTCATGCCGGTGATGTTCTTCGCCATCGAGACCAAGGTGTACTCGATTGCGTTGCTGGGCATGTGCCTGGCGACGATTCCGCATTCGATGTTCTACGGCGCCATCGGCGGGATCCTGGCGCGCGTGTTCCCGACGCGCATCCGCTATACCGGGCTGTCGCTGGCGTATCAGCTGTGCTCGTTGGTGGTGGGCGGTGGCACGCCGGTGTTTGCGCAGTGGATGCTCAACAGCACCGGCAACATCGTGGGCGTGGCAGCGTCGTCGGCGCTGTATGCGCTGGTGTCGCTGGCGTGCACGCTGGTGTTGCTCAACCGCACGGGCTATCGCGCAGACGAGCTGTCCACTGCCGAGCGCGCTGATGCGATGGATCTGGGGCTGGGTGACGCCGATGCACGTATTGGTACCCCCGGCGCACCGTCCGCGCCGGTCGGCAAGCCTGTTGCCGCGGCCTGAACTCGGACGCCTACGCGAAACGTGCGGTGGCGCGCCCGCTGCACGTTCCCTACGATGACAAGGCAAGCAGCGCAAAACCATGTGCAGACAACAGGGAAGCGTGCCATGTCCATCTTTGACGAGAACGAGCACCGCGAGGCCTTCTGGGAAACCGTGCGCCAGGCCATCGAAGCGCGCGAGCAGGCCGATGAAGCGCGCCGCTCCGGCCGCATGACGGGGCTGGCGATCGGCCTGTCGCTGGCTGCCCTGGCCGTTGCCCTGATGGCGTGGCGGCACCGCTCAACGGACGACGCGACTTAAGGGCGTCTTGCTGCCGCGCGTCCATTCTTAGTGCTCCCTTTCGAATCCCCATTTGCGAGCATGGTTGCTCGACCCTTACAATGAGAATGATTCTCATTTATATGGGCGCCATGTGTACGTAGTTGCGTGCGTCCGGTCCATTTCCGGGAGCCCGCATGCCGGCCGTTCAGCCCAACCCGCTGCACGACATCGACGCGCTTTACGTTTGCCACAGCGATTGGCTGTTCGCCTGGCTGCGCAGGAAGCTCGCGTGTCCGGAGGAGGCGGCAGATGTGCTGCACGACACCTTCGTGCGCGTGCTGGCCGTGCCCGATGCGTTGAGCGAGGTGCGCGAGCCGCGTGCTTACCTGACCACCACCGCCAAGCATCTGATGATCGACCGTGCGCGCCGGCGGCGTGTCGAGTGTGCCTGCCTGGATGAACTGACATTGCGGTATGAGCAGTTCGGCCATGCACCGTCACCGGAGCAGCGCATGGCACAGGCGCAGACGCTGCAGCACACGAGCACGATGCTGGAAACGCTGTCGCCCAGCGCGCGCGAAGCCGTTCGCCTGCGCTACATCGAAGGGCAGTCCCATGCGTGCATTGCCGAGCAGCTTGGCAAATCAACGCGCATGGTGCGCAAGTACCTCGTGCAAGCGGTTGAGCGTTGTTCGACGTGCGCGAGGGCCTGATCGAAAAAAAGTTCCAAATCGAGTTCCGCTTTTGCCGTGTGGATCGTCGATGGGTGTGGAAATCACACGCATCTTCCAACACACCATGCCAAAGCACATCAACACAACAACGGTTTTTCCATCTGAAACGACTTGCCCGATTTCCGGCCCGACGCTGCGCCCGTTGGCGCTTGCTGCACGGCTGACTTGCGCAGTGCTGCTGGGGGCAGCGCTACCCGCGCAAGTGATGGCGCAGAGTACCACCGCAGAGGTGAATGCCACACTGCCCACCGCGACCGTAGTCGGCCGCGGTGAGACAGCGCAGAGCCCCGGCAAGGGCTTTGTCGCCAAGCAAAGCTCGGCCGGCACCAAGACCGATACGCCGATCATCGAAACGCCGCAGTCGATCTCCGTGATCACGCAACAGCAACTGGAAGACCAGCGGCCGCGTGGCTTGTCGGAAGCGCTGAACTACACGACGGGCGCGTTCACTGGTCTGGTCGGGGCGGCCAATCGCTATGACTACGTTGCGCTGCGCGGCTTCAATGACGCCAGCGTCAACAACGCGCTGCTTGATGGCCTGAGCCTGCAGGGGGACCAGGGCAGCTATAGCTCATTCCAGATCGATCCGACTTTCCTGCAGCGCATTGACGTGCTCAAGGGGCCGGGCTCTGTTCTGTTCGGGCGGGCTTCGCCAGGGGGCGTCGTGTCGCTGGTCAGCAAAAAGCCGCTGTTCCAGCCGTATCACGAAGTCGAGTTCACGGTAGGCAACCGCAACCGTGTTGAAGGCGCGTTCGACATCTCCGGGCCGGTGGATCAGAACGGCGTGATGGCCTTCCGCGTAACTGGCCTCGCGCGTGGTATGGATTCGCAGTTCCAGCATGTGCGGGAAGAGCGCTTTGCGATCGCGCCGTCGCTGGCCATCAACTTCACGCCCGACACGCACCTGTTGCTGCAGGCGTATCTGCAGCACGATCCAGAAGGTAGTTTCAATAGCGGTGTGCCGGCAGAGGGCAGCCTGTTCCCGCACAACGGCCGCACCATCTCGCGCTACTTCTTCGATGGCGACCCGACGGTCGAGAAGTTCCGCCGCACCGAGCGCATGCTGGGGTACCAGTTCGAGCACACGTTCAATGACCAGTGGACGGCGCGCCAGAACTTCCGCTACGTATACGGTGACGTGCGCATGCGCCAGATCTACGGCTATGGCTGGGCCGATGCGAACAACCTCACGCGCTATTACGCCGGCGCCAAGGAGGCCACCCACGCCTACACCGTTGATAACCAGCTTGAAGGCAAGTTCACGACCGGCCCCGTCAAACACACGATGCTGGTTGGTCTGGATTACCAGAAGCGCCACGTCGATGGCTTCTGGGAATCCGGCAGCGCAGACCCGATCAACGCGTTCAACCCGGTCTATGGCAATCCGGGGCTGACAGGTGTTTCGGCGGCGCCGATCGACCGCTGGCTGGAGCAGACCGGTGTGTACCTGCAGGACCAGATCGCCATCGACCGCTGGCGCTTCACGCTGGGTGTGCGTGAAGACCACGCCAAGGCATCCAACCTGTATGGCACCGGCACGCCGTCAGAGTGGAACGGCTCGAAGTTCACCAAGCGCGCGGGGGTGGTCTACCTGTTCGACAACGGTATCGCTCCGTACTTCAGCTATGCCGATGGCTTCAACCCGAGCATCCGAACGGATCAGCGGGGCAATCTGCTGCAACCGGCCACCGCCAAGCAGTTCGAGGCGGGTGTGCGTTATCAGCCGAAGGGCTCGAGCACGCTGCTGTCGGCTGCCGTATTCAACCTGGAACAGGAGAACATCGCCAACCGGCCTGCTGCCCAGGTCTATTACGTGCCCACTGGCAAGGTGCGTACGCGCGGGCTGGAACTGGAGGCGCGTTCACAGATCACCGACAACGTTTCGCTGCTGGCCAACTACACGTTCACCGACATGAAGTTTGTCGAGTCCACCGAAGGCTTCGTAGGAAATACGCCGTACCAGGCACCGCGTCATATGGCATCGGTGTGGGGCGATTGGACCTTCATGCCAGGCTACACGGCGGGTGTGGGGGTGCGCTACGTTGGCACGAGCTATGGCGACAGCGCCAACAGCTTCAAGGTACCGCCGTACACGCTGGTCGATTTGATGCTGCGTATCGATCTCGCGCGTTGGGACCCATCGCTCAAGGGCGCAAAGCTGCAATTGTCGGCAAAGAATCTCTTTAATAAAACGTATGTGGCATCGTGCATGAACAGCAACTACTGTTATTGGGGTGATGCCCGCAACGTGATGGCGACCATTTCGTATCAGTGGTAATTAAGATTTATTCACGCAAGCATCATCATGTTTGTGTAGTATCGTGACTTAGCTTGTTACCCGGCGGCTTTGCATTGAAGTCGTCGGGCTATTCAGAGTCTGTCCTGATATCGCATCCGCGATATTCCATGATCCTTCAGCGGCCGGCACGCATCGGTCGTGATCTGCTCCCCACCTGAATTTACCCAGCCTAGGCGCGGCCTGATGCCGCCAGCCGACGGGAAGCGTGTGCGCGTTCGCCCGGCTGAAGTTTTTTTGTCATCGCTTTTGTAAATCAGGAGGTTCAGACGTGATGGAATCAGAAGTTCATGACTTTATTGCCATTGGGTTAGGCCCGTTTAATTTAAGCCTGGCTTGTCTGGCTGAACCCATTGCCGATTTGAATGGGGTATTTCTGGAGCGTGCGCCGGAATTCAATTGGCATCCTGGCATGCTGATTGATAACACCACGTTGCAGAATCCATTCCTGGCAGATCTCGTCAGTTTGGCCGATCCAAAAAGCCGCTTCAGCTTCCTGAATTACTGCAAGCAGGAAGGCAAGATCTATTCGTATTACTTCCGCGAGAACTTCTACCTGAGCCGGGCGGAGTACAACCGCTATTGCAAGTGGGTCGTCGCGCAGCTCACCTGTGCGCGCTTCCACCACGACGTGCAGGCACTGACCTACGACGCGCAGCGCGGCTGCTACGTGATCTCGGGCTTTCGCGGCGCGGAGCGCGAGCCATTCGTCCTCCATGCGCGCAAGCTGGTGCTGGGTGTGGGATCGTCGCCGTCGTTTCCGGCGTGCGTGCGGCGCGATGGCCACCGCTATCTTCACACCGCGGATTACATCGACATGCGTGAATCACTGCACGAGAAACGCTCCATCACCATCGTCGGCAGCGGGCAGAGCGCGGCGGAGGTCTACTACGACCTGCTCAAGGAGAGCGACAAGCACGACTACCGCTTGGTCTGGATCACGCGCTCGCCGCGTTTCTTCCCGATGGAGACCACCAAGCTGACGCTGGAGATGTTCTCGCCGGACTACATCGACCACTTCTACAGCCTGCCCGACGGCCGCAAAGATGCCATCGTCCGTGCGCAGGACAGCCTGTACAAGGGCGTGAACACCAGCCTGATCAACCAGATCTACGACTTGCTCGACGACAAGCGCAAGGTGGGCGAATTGCGCACGCACCTGATTACCAATTGCGAGCTGCAGGCGTGCCGCCACGACGCCACCACCGGCACCTACGAGATCGAGTTCCAGCAGGTCGATAGCGGTACGCGCTACGCCCATCGCACAGAAGAGCTCGTGCTCGCCACGGGTTACGAGCAAAACATCCCGGCGTTCCTTGATGGCATTCGCCACCGGCTGCGCTGGGATGCCAAGGGCCGCTACCAGCTCTCCCGCAACTACGCGGCAGACGTCAACGGCAGCGAGGTCTACGTGCAGAACGCGGGGCTGCACACGCACGGCGTGACCAATCAGGACATTGGCATGAGCTGCTATCGCAACTCCTACATCATCCGAGAGCTGACGGGCGTCGAGCACTACAAGATCGAGCCGCGTGTGGCCATCCAGGATTTTGCGATTCCGGCCACGCCGGAGTTCATCCCGCTGGCAGCTGAGCGGAGTGTTACCGAGCGCGTGAAGGCGCCTGTCGAGGAAGCCGTATGACGCTGCGCAACACCATCATTCTGATGACGGTGTTTGCCGTCATCAGCGATGCGATCCTGATCCCGTTCTACCCGCAGTTCTTCGCGTCGCGCTATGGGCTGGACAGCCCCGTGCACGTGGGGGCGTATGTGGCGGCCATCTCGATTGCCGTCATGTGCACGCTGCCGATCTGGGCGCGTGTGGCCAAGCGCGTCGAGCCGCTGTATCTGCTGGTCTACACGCAGTTCGCAGCAGGCACCTTTAGCCTGCTGAGTGACTGGGCGCCCGATGTGGTGACGTACTGGGTGCTGTCGATGCTGATGTTCATGTGCAAGAGCAGCTACCTGCTGATGTATCCGTACATGATGCGACTCACGCCCAAGGAGCAGCACGCTGCCACGGTGGGTACGCTCTCGGTGGTGGTGCACTTTGGTGCCATCTTCGGGGCGGTGGTGGGTGGCCTTGTGCTGCAGACGTGGGGGCCGCGCGCCAGCATCGTCGCCATGGCGGCGGGCGATTTCTTCCAGATGGGCGTGTGCATGCACCTGATCCGCAGCGGCAAGATCGTGCGCATCAACTCGGGCAAGCATGCCGAGGCCGCCGCTGCTGAAGCTGCACGCGTGCCCAGCACCGGCTGGCGCGACCGTCTGCCGATCCTGCGCCTGGCGCTGGTGATGCTGGTGTTCGACTTCAGCGCGTATCTGATCCGCCCGTTCTTCTCGGTGTACTGGCAGCAGGTGTCTGGGCTCGACAGCGAGTTCGTCTCGGGCATGGCGTTTGCCATTCCGGGCGTGGTCGCCATCGTGGCGCTGCGGCTGCATGCCCGTATTCGTGCGCGCGGCGGTCAATTGCCGGATCACACGGTGGGCAATCTGCTGCTGGGCATGGTGGGTCTGCTGCTGCATGCGGCGCCGAACCCTGCGTTGATCGTGCTTGGGCGCGTGCTGTATGGCTGGGCGCTCTTCCAGATCATCGTGAAGCTGGAGGTGAACCTGTTCCGGCTTTCTACGCCGCAGCGCTACGCGCACGATTACAGCATCACCAATTTCTTTCAAAACATGGGCGTGCTGCTGTCGTCGTTTGCAGCCGGGGCGATCGTGAATCGCTACGGGCTGCATCTGCCGTTCCTGCTAGCCGCCGGTGGCTTCGTGCTGACGGCGCTGCTGGATCGGCTGATCTTGAACGTGCCCAGCGCGGGCCATGCAGATGACGCAGGCAGGGCAGACGCACCCGCCAACCTGGAGGCGCCGGCCCATGCCAACTGATGCCCGCACGATCCACCGCCGTGCCGATGTAGAAAGCGCGCCGTACACCGATGCGGACGGTTTCACCTTCCACCTGCTGCGCATTCCGGAAGACATCCCGATGCTGCATCGCTGGTTTCAGCCGGAGCGCGCATCGTTCTGGCTGATGCGCGACAAGACGGAAGCCGAAGTCGGTCGGGTCTATCAGGACCTGATGGATTCCGGCCACGCCACCGCATACCTGGTGTGGCAGGGCGGTCGCCCGGCTTTCCTGGCCGAGTGCTATGACCCCGCCCACGATCGCATCCGCACGTTCTACAACGTGCAACCGGGCGACCTTGGCATGCATATCTTCATCGGGCCATCGGATGTGCGCATTGCCGGCTACACGCGCACTGTGTTCTTCGCACTCATGCGTTTCATGTTCGAGCGCCTGGGCGCAGCACGCATCGTGGTTGAGCCCGACGCCAACAACACACGTATTCACGCCATCAACCGCGCCGCCGGTTTCGTCTACGACCGCAACGTTGTCTTCACCGAGAAAATCGCCAGCCTCGCTTTCTGCACCCGGCGGGATTTTGAACAAGCCACCCGCGCCACCGCCATTGCTTAAACCAAAGGATTCGCCATGAACGTCTCGATCCACAATCAGCTCTCGCAACACCCGGCCCAGGCAGCCGCCCACCTTACGCCGGAAGTCTGGGCGCAGGCCAATCGACGCCTGTTGCGCAAGGCGATTGCCGAGTATGCGCACGAACTCATCCTGGAGCCCGAGCATCTGCATGCTACGGCCGGCGGGTTCGCGCAGTACCAGGTGCGCTCTGATGACGGCAAGGTCTGCTACCAGTTTGAAGCGCAGCAACTCGCGATGCGCCATTGGTTCATCCAACCGGAATCGATTCGCCGTCTGGTCGAGGATGCCGAGCAACCGCTCGACGCGCTGCAGTTCATCATCGAATGCCGTCAGCGGCTTGGTATCCGTGACGAGCTGCTGCCCATCTACCTCGACGAGATCAGCAGCACGCTATTCGGCAGCGCGTTCAAACGCATGAAGGCCGACGCACCCAGCAGTGCACAACTGGCGGAGGCCACCGATTTCCAGGCCATCGAAGTCGCCATGATCGAAGGGCACCCCGGCTTCGTCGCCAACAATGGGCGCTTGGGCTTCACCTCAGTCGACTATCAGGCCTATGCGCCTGAGGCCGGTTCCGACATCCGCGTGATCTGGCTGGCCGTGCACAAGGATCACGCCACGCCGTCAACGCTTTCCACGCTCAACTACGCGCAAATGCTGGTGGAAGAACTCGGCCAGGACACGGTGGACGATTTCACGCGCCAGGTTGCCACCAAGGGCGTGGACCCTGCCGACTACCACTTCATGCCGGCGCACCCGTGGCAGTGGTTCAATAAGCTCTCCATCGCGTTTGCGGGCTACGTGGCCCAGCGCAAGATTATTTGCCTGGACTACAGCGCCGATCACTACATCGCCCAGCAATCCATCCGCACGTTCTTCAACACGAGCGATCGCACCAAGCGCTATGTGAAGACATCGCTGTCGATCCTGAACATGGGCTTTATGCGCGGGCTCTCGCCGTACTACATGTCGGGCACGCCGGCCATCAACGAGTTCATCAAGGAGCTGGTCTCGAAAGATGGCTTCCTGCGCGAGAACGGTTTCACCATCCTGCAGGAAGTGGCGGCCATCGGCTTCCGAAACTTCTACTACGAAGCGGCGATTCCGGTGGATACGCCGTACAAGAAGCAGTTCTCGGCGCTGTGGCGCGAGAACCCGCTGCCGCTGCTCAAGCCGGGCGAACGCCTGATGACGATGGCGGCGCTGCTGCACGTCGACAAGGACGGCCATGCGCTGATGCCCGAGCTGATCCGCCGCTCGGGCCTGCCTGCGCTCACGTGGGTGCGCCAGTACCTGCAGGTGTATCTCACGCCGCTGCTGCATTGCTTCTACGCCTATGAGCTGACCTTCATGCCGCACGGAGAGAACCTTATCCTCGTGATGGACAGCCACGTGCCCGTGCGCGCCATCATGAAAGACATTGCCGAGGAATGCGCCATCCTCGACATCAAGGCGCGCGAGTGGCTGCCCGAACGTGTGCAGCGCTTGGCGGTGGAGGTGCCCGACAACTTCAAGCTGCTCGGCATCTTCATCGACGTGTTCGATGGCGTGCTGCGCCACATCAACCACGTGCTGATGGAGAACGGCTGCTGCACCGAAGACCAGTTCTGGGGCGCCGTGGCCGATTGCGTCTATGACTATCAGGACGCCCATCCTGAGCATGCCGCCAAGTACGCGCACTACGACATGTTCGTGCCCGAGTTCCTGCACTCGTGCCTGAACCGCCTGCAGCTCGGCAACAACGTGCAGATGGTGAACCTGGCCGACCCGGCATCAAGCCTGAAGATCGCAGGCAACCTGGTCAACCCGATCGCCAAGTTCCGTCGTGCGGCACTTGCCGTGCAAGCCGAAGCGACGGACGTGGTGGAAGCGGCTGCATGACAGACGGCATGCGCGCCTTCGTTGAAGACGCCGCGGGGGCGGACTTTGCCTTGCCGCAAGTCTGGCGTCCGGCGCCGACACCGAACCCGGACCTAGCCCAGGTGCTAAGGCTGGCGCAGCGTGTCATTCCCAGCTTGCGCGGCGAGCAGGGCGGGGGACCGCCCGCCAATGCGCTGCGCCTGGACGACAACGTTGCATTGCAGGCACTGTGCGATCACTGGGCGCAGGCCTATCCGGAGGCGGGCGCGCATTACCTCGCCCTGCGCTGTTGGGGGCTGGCGATCTGGCAGCCGATCTATCTGTGTGTGATTGCCGTGCATCTGGATGGATTGGTTCCCCGGTTGGCGGGCCTCGCGCAGCCAGTGAAGGCGGGCTTCCCCAGTGGCTTCAACTTGCCCGTGCATGCGCCGGTCGGCGGCACATTCTCCGAGCGGATGGACGCTGCTGCCGCTGAGTTGCGGGCGTTCTGCGGCGCAATCCGCCGAGCGCTCAAACCACGGGTCGCTTTGCATGAGCGCGCTGCAGATCGCTTGCAGGCCGAGTGTGTGCTCGGCGCGTTGATGGCTGTGCGTCCACACACGTCGCTGTCAGATGCAGACGTGACTGCCATAGGGGAGGCGTGGCTGGCCGCCCTTGGCATTGCCGGCGGCTGCGGCTTCTTCGCCTACCGTGCACGTGATGGCACACCCGCGCTCGCGCTTGACCGCAAGGTCTGCTGCCACCACTTTCGCCGCCACGACGGCGAGAAATGCAGCACCTGCCCAAAGCTCTCGCTCGACGCGCGTATCGCCCGCTTGCTGGCCGAAGCGTCGTAGTGCGCGCTTTTTCCTCTCCCCCCGATACCTGATGGGGCGGATGCTGGCTCAGCGTGAACACTGAACCGCCCGCCACACCGTGTTGGAGACCCCGATGACCGATATCGGACGCCTGGCGCACGTGATGCCAGCGCATACCCAATTGCCCGTCGCCGCGTACTTCGACGACGCCTTGTTCGCTTGCGAACTCGAAACCATTTTCAAGCAATCCGCCTGCTATATCGGCAATGAAAAAGCCGTGCCCGAACCTGGCGACTGGCGCCGCCTCGCCCAGGAGGACGGCGGCCGCTTGCTGGTGCGCAATGCCGGCGGCGTAGAACTGATGTCCAACGTCTGCCGCCACCGGCAGGCGCTGATTCTTGGTGGGGAAGCCGGCAACGTGACCGGCCTCGCCAATGCCACCGGCAACCTGCGCGCGGCTGGCGGCAACATCGTTTGTCCCTTGCACCGCTGGACGTACACCGACCGCGGCGAGCTGATCGGCGCACCACAGTTCACCAGCACACCGTGCAAGAACCTGCAGCGCTTCACCCTACGCAACTGCCACGGCCTGCTGTTCGAAGGCCCACGCGACCCGGCGCACGACATGGCACCGCTGTTCGCCCGCCCCGAGTTCGATTTCGGTGACTACGTGCTCGACCACGTAGAAGTCCACCAATGCAATTACAACTGGAAGACCTTCATCGAGGTCTACCTGGAGGACTACCACGTCGCACCGTTCCACCCCGGCCTCGGCCACTTCGTCACGTGCGACAACCTCGAATGGGAGTTTGCAGACTGGTACAGCATGCAGCGCGTAGGCATCCACCAGGCGCTCAGCCAGCCGGGCTCGGACGTGTACGGCGCCTGGCATGACCGGCTGCTCGACTATCGCTCCGGCACCTCGCCCGACTTCGGTGCGATCTGGGTGACGTACTTCCCGACCCACATGATCGAGCTGTATCCGCACGTGCTGGTGCTCTCCACGTTGTATCCAAAAGGGCCACAGGACACCGTCAACGTGGTCGAGTTCTACTACCCGGAAGAGATCGCCGCGTTCGAGCGCGAGTTCGTGGAGGCGCAGCGCGCGGCCTACATGGAAACCTGTATCGAGGACGACGAGATCGGCGAGCGCATGGACGCGGGCCGCCGCGCACTGATGGCACGCGGCGTGTCGGAAACCGGCCCATACCAGTCGCCGCTGGAAGACGGCATGCAGCATTTCCACGCGTGGTATCGCCGCATCATGGGCACGCTACCGGTTGCTGACGTATAGCCGCACGCACCTGCGTCAGATCAAGGTGGGCGGGGAGGGCGGCGGTACAATCCGTCGCTTCTCTCCCAGGTGTTCCATGCCACGCGGCCTCGTTCTCGCCACGCCCCAGCTCACGTCAGACGGCACGCCGTTCTCCGCGCAATACGACGACGTTTATCACAGCACCGAAGGTGGTCTCGCACAGGCGCAGCACGTCTTCCTGGGCGGCAACGGTTTGCCGGGCGCGTGGCAGGGCAAAGGCGCCTTCACGATCGTCGAGACCGGTTTCGGCCAAGGCCTGAATTTCCTGGCGACGTGGGCAGCGTGGCGTGACGATCCACAGCGTTGTGCGCGGCTCGATTTCGTTTCCATCGAGAAGCACCCGTTCGATCGCGCGGGCTTGTCCTTCGTCCATCCGAAAGAGGGCGTGCTTGCGCCGCTCGGCGAAGCGTTGCGGCAGTCATGGCCCGTACCCGTGCCGGGCGTGCATCGTCTCGTCTTCGATGAGGGCCGCGTCACGCTCACGCTGCTGCTTGGCGATGTGATGGAGATGCTGCCGCAACTGTCTTGCGCCGCCGACGCGTTTTATCTGGATGGCTTCTCGCCCGCCAAGAACCCGGACCTCTGGCAGCCGCGCGTGTTCAAGCAGCTCGCGCGTGTCGCCCGCGCTGGCGCCACGCTGGCAACGTACACGGCGGCAGGCTTTGTACGACGCGGCCTGCAGGAAGCCGGCTTCGAGGCACGCAAGGCGCCGGGCTTCGGCACCAAGCGCGATATGACCGTCGCGCAGTTTCCAACGCACTGGAAGACGCGACGCGGTCCGGTCGAAGCGCCCGTTTGGTCTGAGCGCCACGCTATCGTCCTTGGCGCGGGGCTGGCCGGTTGCTCCGTCGCGGAACGCCTCGCCGCACGCGGCTGGCGCATCACGCTCATCGATGCGAACGAGGGGCCCGCTCGCGGCACATCAGCGCACCGTGCCGCAGCCATGCATCCGCATGTGTCCATTGATGACAGCGTGCTCTCCCGTCTGTCGCGCGCTGGCAATCTGCTCGCACGTCGGCAGTGGGACGCACTCGACCGCGCGGGTTTTGCCACCGGCTTCCAGCCCACCGGCGTACTGCAGCTCGCTGAACACGAAGACGATGCCGCCGAGCAGCAACGCATCGTGCAGGCGCTCGGGTACCCCACCGGCTACATCGATTGGTTGAGCGCCAGCCAGGCTGCTGACCGCGTCGGCGCAAGCGTGCCCCAGGGTGGCTGGTGGTTCGAACAGGCTGGCTGGGTGGCGCCGCCCGACGTCTGTCGGGCGAACCTCGCCGCAGCAGCCAACGCAATTGATGCGCGCTGGCGCACCCGAGTTGATTCGCTGCTCCAAACGGATGGCAAGTGGCAAGCGTTCGACGCTCACGGTGGCGTGATTGCCAGCGCGCCGGTCGTCATCCTCGCCAATAGCCTGGATGCGGCCCGGCTGGCGCCGCTGTCGTCTGCGTCGCTCAAGCCGGTGCGCGGCCAGCTTACGGATGTGCCCGTCGCCAGCCTTGAGCAGGGCGCCGTTTGGCCCAGCGCCGTGGTGTGCGGTGATGGCTACTTGCTGCCAGCGGAACCCGATGCGAATTCCGTGCGGATCGGCTCATCGTTCCAACCGGGCGATTCTGATCTGGCCGAGCGCACCAGCGATCACGCCGCCAACCTGAAGCGGCTGGCAGGCATGCAGCCGCAGCAATCGCAGGCGTTGGCGAGGCTGGACCCAGCGCAACTGCATGGGTATGTCGGGGTGCGGTGCGTGTCCGCCAACCGCTTGCCGCTGATTGGCGCGGTGGTCGATGAGGCGGTGGCCATGGCGCCGGGTTTCCGCCTGCGCGGGCCGCATGCGCAACTGCCTCGCGTGCCAGGGCTGTATGCCGCACTTGCATATGGCTCGCGCGGCCTCACATGGTCGGTCTTGGGCGCGGAATTGCTCGCCGCGCAGATCGACGGTGGGCCGTTACCGCTGGAAGTTGACCTTGCGGCGGCGCTCGATCCAGGGCGCTTTGTCCTACGTGCGTTGCAGCATGGGCAAGGGCGCGGGCAGGGTGCTGCACCTGCTGAAACTGAAGCAGCGGATACGCTCGACTAACCCACTGTTTGAAGGGGTTTCCAAGCGTTCTGACCCAAAAAATCAGGGCCGGCGAGCGTTCCATGCCATAATATGCGTTTTGCGTTTGCCAGCCCGAACGCGCCTGTTGCACCCGTTTAAGCCGCCGAAGTGTCACCTGAGCGGCCCTCGCGTCGCATCCGCGCAAGCCCGGCAAGACCAAGAACTTTGAACCACGGCTGCTGCTGGCGCTGCGCCGTTCGACGCAACTTTCATCTGATTCTGGAATTACGACCATGTCGACTATCGAAAACCTCGGCAAGCTTGATCGCAAAGTGACCCTGGCTGTCCCGAAGGCCGAAGTGGAGCAAGAGAAGCAAAGCCGTCTGGCGCGTCTGTCCAAGACCGTCAAGATGTCGGGCTTCCGTCCGGGCAAGGTCCCGATGAAGATGGTCGAGAAGCAATACGGCCAACAAGTTGAATTCGAAGTCCGCTACGACAAGGCTGCCCGTCAGTTCTTCGACATCACCAATGAGCAAGGCGTGAAGGTTGCCGGCCAACCGCGCTTCGAGCTGAAGACCGAAGGCGTGGCCGACGACCAAGTCGCATTCGACGCCACCTTCGAGGTGTACCCGGAAGTCAAGCTGGGCGATCTGGCCGGCGCGGAACTGACCCGCACCAAGACCGAGATCACCGACGCGGAAATCGACAAGACCCTCGACATCCTGCGCAAGCAGCGTGTGCATTACCACGCGCGCGGCGAGGCTGGTGAGCACGGTGACGGCGGCGCTGCCGTTGCACAAAACGGCGACCGCGTGACGGTCGACTTCGTCGGCACGATCGACGGTGTGGAATTTGCCGGTGGCAAGGCTGAAGGTTTCAGCTTCGTGCTGGGCGAAGGCCGCATGCTGCCTGAGTTCGAGCAAGCGACGCTGGGCCTGAAGCAAGGCGAGTCGAAGAAATTCCCGCTGGCCTTCCCGGAGGACTACCACGGCAAGGACGTGGCCGGTAAGACGGCTGAGTTCACCGTTACGCTCAAGCAAGTCGAGTGGGCACACCTGCCGGAAGTCAACGAAGCCTTCGCACAATCGCTGGGCATCGCCGACGGCAACCTCGACAAGATGCGCGCCGACATCCGCGAAAACCTCGAGCGTGAAGTCAAGCGCCGCACGCACGCGCTGCTCAAGGACCAAGTCATGGAAGCGCTGCTGAAGGTGGCAGAGCTGGATGTGCCGAAGTCGCTGGTCGAACAAGACCAAGAGCGCCTGGTCGAAATGGCCCGTCGTGACCTCGAGTCGCGCGGCATGCCCAACGCCAAGAACATGCCGATCCCGGCGGAAATGTTCACGCAACAAGCCGAGCGCCGCGTGAAGCTGGGTCTGGTGCTGGCTGAAGTCGTGAAGGCCAACAACCTGGAAGCCAAGCCGGAGCAGATCAAGGCCGAGATCGAAGAGTTCGCCAAGAGCTACGAAGATCCGAAGGAAGTCATTCGCTGGTACTACGGTGACCAACAGCGCCTGGCTGAAATGGAAGCCTACGTGCTCGAAAACAACGTGGTAAATTTTGTGTGCGACAAGGCCAAGGTTACTGACAAGGCTGTGTCGTTCGAAGAGCTGACCGCCACCCCGGCGCAAGGCTGATTCGATCGATAGAGTTTCCGAACTAAGCACCGGAGAACCGCATGATCCGCAATGAACTGATCGACCAACTTGCCCGTACCCAGGCTTCTGCGCTCGAAACGCAGGGGCTCGGTCTGGTGCCGATGGTGGTCGAGCAGTCGGGCCGCGGCGAACGCGCCTACGATATCTACTCGCGCCTGCTCAAGGAGCGCGTGATCTTCATGGTAGGCGAGGTCAACGACCAGACTGCCAACCTCGTGGTGGCACAGCTGTTGTTCCTGGAAAGCGAGAATCCGGACAAGGACATCTCGCTGTACATCAACTCACCGGGCGGTTCGGTGTCGTCCGGTCTGGCGATGTACGACACGATGCAGTTCGTGAAGCCGGATGTGTCGACGCTGTGCATGGGCATGGCAGCCAGCATGGGCGCGTTCCTGCTGGCCGCTGGCGCCAAGGGCAAGCGTCTGGCGTTGCCGAACTCGCGCATCATGATTCACCAGCCGCTGGGCGGCGCGCGTGGTCAGGCTTCCGATATCGAGATCCAGGCGCGCGAAATCCTGTACCTGCGCGAGCGCCTGAACACGGTGCTCTCGGAGGCGACCGGCCAGCCGGTCGACAAGATCGCCCGCGACACGGACCGCGACAACTTCATGAGCAGCGAACAGGCCAAGGAATACGGCCTGATCGACCAGGTCATCAGCAAGCGGTAAAACGCCGATGTGCGCGATAGCCGGTGTGTTCCGGGTCACCTCGGCGGCACACTGGTTAAGCGCGCAAAGCATGTCAAGCGGTGTCAAAAACGAGGCTTCGCGCCTCGTTTTTGCTTTGTACAACACCAGCGGATCGTCGCCAGATAATTTGGCGTATGATGCTGCCAAGAACTACTGGTAATCGTTATGGCGGACAAGAAAGGCTCGACTGGCGAAAAGCTGCTGTACTGCTCGTTCTGCGGCAAGAGCCAGCATGAGGTCAAAAAACTGATTGCCGGCCCTTCGGTCTTCATCTGCGATGAATGTATCGACCTGTGCAATGAAATCATCCGGGACGAAGCCGCCATCTCCGAGAAGGAAGGTGGTCTTGCGGTCAAGTCCGATCTGCCGACACCGCATGAAATCCGTCAGAGCCTCGACCAATATGTGATTGGTCAGGAGCAGGCCAAGAAGATTCTGGCGGTCGCGGTCTACAACCATTACAAGCGTTTGAAGCACCTCGGCAAGAAGGATGATGTCGAGCTGTCTAAGAGCAACATCCTGCTCATCGGGCCGACTGGCTCGGGCAAGACCCTGCTCGCACAAACGCTGGCACGCCTCCTGAACGTCCCGTTCGTCATCGCTGACGCCACCACGCTGACCGAAGCCGGCTACGTGGGCGAAGACGTCGAGAACATCATCCAGAAGCTGCTGCAGAACTGCAATTACGAAGTGGACAAGGCCCAGCGCGGCATCGTCTACATCGACGAAATCGATAAGATTTCGCGCAAGTCTGACAACCCTTCCATTACCAGAGACGTTTCTGGGGAAGGCGTGCAGCAAGCTCTGCTCAAGCTCGTCGAGGGAACGATGGCATCGGTACCGCCGCAAGGTGGCCGCAAGCATCCGAATCAGGACTTCCTGCAGGTCGATACCACCAACATTCTGTTCATTTGCGGCGGCGCGTTCGATGGTCTGGAAAAGATCATCCGCCAGCGCTCCGACAAGACCGGGATCGGTTTTGGTGCAGAAGTGCAGAGCAAGGAAGAGCGCGACGTCAATGAAGTGCTGCCGCAGGTGGAGCCGGAAGACCTCATCAAGTTCGGCCTGATTCCTGAGCTGATTGGCCGCCTGCCCGTGGTGGCAACGCTGGCCAAGCTCGACGAGGCCGCCCTGATGGAAATCCTGGTCGAGCCTAAGAATGCAATCGTCAAGCAGTATCAAAAACTGCTGGCCATGGAAGGGGTGGAGTTGGAAATCCGTCCGAGCGCGCTGACGGCAATCGCCCGCAAGGCGATCAAGCGCAAGACGGGGGCGCGTGGTTTGCGTTCCATTGTCGAGCACGCTTTGATGGATGTGATGTATGACCTCCCTAACCACAAGGGTGTGCAGAAAGTGGTGATCGATGAAAGTACGATCTCCGGTGACGGCAAGCCCTTGCTGATGTACGAAGAGCAACCCAAGGTTGCAGGTTCCAACTGACGCGAATGCCCGGCGGGGATGCGCCGTATGCATCCCATGCAGGAAGCCGTTCGCTCGCGAGCGGCTTTTTTGCTTCGGGAAACCGGGCCGGCATGCGACTTGCAGCAGCGGTCTTGTAAAACCGCCACTGCGCCCAATTTAGCCCTTACATGACTTTCTGGGGAAAATAATGTCCGGAACCCAACTTTTACCCGCTGAGCAGATTCGCCTGCCGCTGTTGCCGTTGCGTGACGTGGTGGTGTTTCCGCACATGGTGATTCCGCTGTTCGTGGGGCGCCCCAAGTCCATCAAGGCGCTGGAAGCCGCGATGGAAGCGGGCAAGAGCATCATGCTGGTGGCGCAGAAGACGGCCGCCAAGGATGAGCCGACCGACAAGGACCTCTACGAGGTCGGTTGTATCGCCAACATCCTGCAGATGCTGAAGCTGCCGGACGGCACCGTGAAGGTGCTGGTCGAGGGCACGCAACGCGCCAATATCCTGACCGTGACCGACGACGAATCGCACTTCTTCTGCGAAGCAGTGCCCGTCGGCCCGGAACCGACTGAATCGGCCGAAACCGAGGCGCTGCGTCGCGCCATCGTGTCGCAATTCGATCAGTACGTGAAGCTGAACAAGAAGATCCCGCCGGAGATCCTGACCTCGCTGTCGGGCATCGATGAGCCGGGTCGTCTGGCTGACACCATCGCCGCGCATCTGCCGATCAAGCTCGAGCAGAAGCAGAAAATTCTCGAGATGTTCAACGTCACCGAACGTCTGGAGAGTCTGCTGTCGCAGCTGGAAGGCGAGATCGACATCCTGCAGGTGGAAAAGCGCATCCGTGGTCGCGTCAAGCGCCAGATGGAGAAGTCGCAGCGCGAGTACTACCTGAACGAGCAGGTCAAGGCCATCCAGAAGGAACTGGGCGAAGGCGAAGAAGGCGCTGATCTCGAAGAGCTGGACAAGAAGATCAAGGCCGCTCGCATGCCCAAGGAGGCCAAGAAGAAGGCCGACTCCGAGTTCAAGAAGCTCAAGCTGATGTCGCCGATGTCGGCCGAGGCAACGGTCGTGCGCAACTACATCGACACGCTCGTGGGCCTGCCGTGGCGCAAGAAGAGCAAGGTCAACAACGACCTGTCGAATGCTGAGCAGGTACTGGATCAGGACCACTACGGTCTGGAGAAGGTCAAGGAACGCATTCTCGAGTACCTCGCGGTTCAGCAGCGTGTTGACAAGCTGAAGGCACCAATCCTGTGCCTCGTGGGGCCGCCGGGCGTGGGTAAGACTTCGCTGGGGCAGTCGGTGGCGCGTGCAACGAACCGCAAGTTCGTGCGTATGGCGCTGGGCGGCGTGCGTGACGAAGCTGAAATTCGCGGTCACCGCCGTACCTACATCGGGTCGATGCCGGGCAAGATCCTGCAGAGCCTGACCAAGGTCGGCGTGCGCAACCCGCTGTTCCTGCTCGACGAAATCGACAAGATGGGTGCGGATTTCCGCGGTGACCCGTCGTCGGCGCTGCTCGAAGTGCTGGACCCGGAACAGAATCACACGTTCCAGGACCACTACATCGAAGTGGACTTCGACCTGTCGGACGTGATGTTCGTGGCGACGTCGAACTCGCTGAACATTCCGGCGCCGTTGCTGGATCGGATGGAAGTGATTCGTCTGTCGGGCTATACGGAAGACGAAAAGGTCAACATCGCCCGCCGCTACTTGCTGCCCAAGCAGATCAAGAACAATGGTCTGAAGGAAGGCGAGATCGAGGTGACTGAAGCCGCGCTGCGCGACATCATCCGCTACTACACGCGCGAAGCGGGTGTGCGTTCGCTGGAGCGCGAGGTCTCGAAGATCTGCCGCAAGGTCGTCAAGCAACTGCTGCTGAAGAAGGAAGCCGGTACGTCCGTGAAGGTGGATTCGGACAATCTGGACAAATTCCTCGGCGTGCGTCGCTTCGACTTCGGTCTGGCCGGCAAGGAAGACCAGGTGGGTCAGGTGACAGGTCTGGCATGGACGGAAGTGGGCGGCGATCTGCTGACCATCGAAGCCGCGCTGATGCCGGGCAAGGGCAACATCACCCGCACCGGTTCGCTGGGCGATGTGATGAAGGAATCGGTCGAGGCTGCGCGTTCGGTGGTGCGTTCGCGCTCCGCTCGCCTGGGTATCAAGGATGAGATGTTTGAGAAGCGCGACATCCACATCCACGTGCCTGAAGGCGCGACGCCCAAGGACGGCCCGTCTGCAGGGATTGCGATGACGACGGCGCTGGTGTCGGTGCTGACCGGAATTCCGGTGCGCGCCGATGTGGCGATGACTGGCGAAATCACGCTGCGCGGCGAAGTGCTGCCGATCGGCGGCCTGAAGGAAAAGCTGCTGGCCGCACATCGTGGTGGCATCAAGCTGGTGCTGATTCCGGAAGAGAACGTAAAGGATCTGACGGACATTCCGGACAACGTGAAGAACAGCATTGAGATTCAGCCGGTGCGCTGGATCGACAAGGTGCTGGAACTCGCGCTGGTGCGCAAGCCTGAGCCGCTGCCGGAAGAGGAAACCAAGCCCGCGCCCGAAGCTGCCAAGACTGACGACGGCAAGGCGCAGGAGATGGTGCATCACTGATGCCATGACCTGCATAGGTTGAAGAGGGGCCCGACGTTGTTCGGGCCCTTTTTCTTTGCGCGATAGGCGGCGAGATGTAGGCGGTTCTTCGCCTTGACACGTCGATTGGCGGCCACTTTAATGAATCCACACTAAGCGGGTGTTCGGGGAGGTGGCGCGATGAACAAGACGGATCTCATCGACCATGTGGCGGCGCAGACCGACATGTCAAAAGCCGCAGCCGGGCGCGCCATCGACGCGCTGATCGGCGGTATCAAGGATGCGTTGTGCGACGGCGGGTCAGTCACGCTGGTCGGCTTTGGCACGTTCCTGGTCGGCAAGCGATCTTCGCGCAACGGGCGCAATCCGCGCACCGGAGCTACCATCACAATCGAAGGTGGCAAAGTTGCGAAATTCAAACCTGGCAAAGCGCTAAAAGATGCGCTAAACTAGTGGGCTTTGGTGCTCACAACATTCGGGTGACAACGAATGTGGGCACCGGACAGTCCGGCCTGTGCCGGCAGTGCGAACGGGTGCTTAGCTCAGTTGGTAGAGCAGCGCCCTTACAAGGCGCGGGTCGGGAGTTCGAGCCTCTCAGCACCCACCATCGTTCGCAATGCCGCTCCGTGCGTCGTGCAGTCCGACCCAATCTGGAGCGGTAGTTCAGTCGGTTAGAATACCGGCCTGTCACGCCGGGGGTCGCGGGTTCGAGTCCCGTCCGCTCCGCCAGAACATAGCAAAGGCCCGACTTGTTCGGGCCTTTGTCTTATCTGCCTTCAGTGAAGCGCGACGCGCTAGCCGGCTGCAGGGCAGCGCCATTCAGGAGCCATGCATTGCAGATCATCCGACTGTTGGCTGTCTCCGGTAGCTTGCGTGCGGCCTCCATCAACACAGCGCTGTTGCGCGCCGCGAGCATGGCCGCGCCGCAAGGTGTATCCATTACGACGTTCGCGCGCCTCGGTGAATTCCCACTGTTCAATCCGGACGCCGAATCCCCAGTGCCGGCACCTGTACAGGCGTTCCGTGAGCAGATCAACGTGGCTGACGGGGTACTGATCGCCAGCCCCGAATATGCGCATGGGGTGACCGGCGTGATGAAGAATGCGCTGGACTGGGTCGTTGGTTGCGAAGCGTTCGTCGACAAACCAACCGCGGTACTCAACGCGTCGCCGCGCGCGACGCATGCTGACGCGGCCCTTAAGGAAACGTTGTCAGTGATGTCGGCCGATCTGGTGATGTCTGCATCGATCGCGCTGCCAGTGTTGGGCGCGAAGCTCGATGCCGCAGGCATCGCAGGACATCCGGAGTTGGCCGGCGCCCTGTCCGGCGCGCTGGATGCGATGCGACAGCATATCGTCGAGCGGCGGCTGCAGATCAGCAGCATGCCAGAATGAGCGAGGCGGTCGCAGCACCTGATAGAATCGCCCGATTTCCCATCATTCTAATCACTCCGGTCCAGCATGCTTGAATTCGTACGTACGCATCGGCGCTTGATGTTTCTGGTGCTGCTGATTCTGGTGTTCCCTTCGTTCGTGTTTTTTGGCGTGCAGAGCTATTCGAGCTTCATGGACAGCTCGCACGACGCAGCCAAGGTCGACGGCAAGGTCATCACTACCGCCGAGGTCGACAATCGTGTGCGCGAGCAGACCGACCGCCTGCGCCAGATGCTGGGCGCGCAGTACGATCCGCGCCAGTTCGAAGGGCCGCAGATGCGTCGTGATGTGCTTGACGGCATCATTCAGCAGCGCGTGCTCTCCAATGAAGTCGCGCATGCCAACCTGAACGTCTCGAACGATAAGGTTCGCGACACGATTTTGCAGATCCCGGCCGTGGCAGCGCTGCGCAAGCCGGATGGTTCGTTCGACGAGCAAGCCTATGTGCAACTGCTGGCCGCGCAGAACATGACGCCGGAGCAGTTGGAAAACAACCTGCGCTTTGAGCTCGCGCAGCAGCAAATTCCGCAGTCGATCGTGTCGACGGCCTTTGTGCCGAAGTCGCTGGTGGACCACCTGATCCAGGTACGTGACCAGCAGCGCGAAGTGCAGGCCCTGGTGTTCAAGCCGACTGACTACGCTGCCAAGGTCAACGTCGACGACAAGGCCATCCAGGCCTATTACGACGCGCACCAGCAAGAGTTCTCGGTGCCGGAGCAGGTCAAGGCCGACTACGTTGTGTTTTCGGGCGAAGACATGATGAAGCAGATTCCGGTCACGCCCGAGCAGATCAAGGAGTACTACGATCAGAATGCCGCGCGCTTCAAGACCCAGGAAGAACGCCGCGCCGCGCACATCCTGATCAAGCTGCCGGACAACGCCAAGCCTGCCGACAAGGACGCCGCCAAAAAGAAGGCTGAAGAAGTGTTGGCCGAAGTGCGCAAGAACCCGGCGAGCTTCGCAGAACTGGCCAAGAAGTACTCGGGCGATCCGGGCTCGGCCGCGCAGGGCGGTGAACTGGGCTTCCTGGGCAAAGGCGCGACCGTTCCGCCGTTCGAGAACGCGCTGTTTGCGCTCAAGCAGCCGGGCGACATCAGCGATGTCGTGCAGAGCGACTTCGGTTTCCACATCATCAAGCTTGAGGAAGTGAAGGGTGGTGGCGTGCAACCGCTGGAAGCCGTCAAGCCCGAACTGGAACGCGAAGTGCGCACCCAGCTGGCCAACAAGAAGTACACCGAGTTGGCCGACGCGTTCTCCAACGCGGTTGAAGATCAGTCTGACAGCCTGAAGCCGGTGGCCGACAAGCTGAAGCTGCAAATCCAGACCATCGACAACGTGACGCGCACGCCGAACCCGGCGCTGGCCAACAGCCCGATCGGCAACGAGAAGGTACTCAAGGCGCTGTTTGCCGACGACGTCATCAAGAACCATCGCAATACGGCAGCCATCCAGGTGGGTCCGACCACCCTGGTGGCAGCGCGTGCGGCGGAATATCGCCCGGCGACGGTCAAGAAGCTGGCCGATGTGCGTGAGCAGGTCAAGGCCAAGGTGATTGCTGAGCAAGCGGCTGCGCTGGCTAAGAAGGCCGGCGAAGAGAAGTTGGCTGCGGTCAAGCAGAGCAACAGTGCCGATGGCTTCAGCGCGGCGCAGACGGTGTCGCGTCAGCAGGCTCAGGGCACGCCAGCGCCGGCACTCACGGCCATCCTGCGTGCCGATGCCACGAAGCTGCCGACCACCATTGGTGTCGATCTGGGTGCCCAAGGCTATGCGCTGTACCGCATCAACAAGGTGCTGCCGCCGGCCAACGTGGATGAAGCCCGCCGTGCCGCCGATGCGCAGCAGTTGGCGCAAGCTGCCGGCCAGGCCGACTTCAATGCCTACTATGAAGCATTGAAAGCCCGCTCGAAGGTGAAGATCAACAGCAGCGTGGTCGACGCTGCCAAGCCGTCCAGCTCGGGAGATGACTGAGCTAGGCGCGTCATCGCAAGCCTGACAAAAAAGCCCCCTCACTGAGGGGGCTTTTCTTATGCCCGCGGGCGCAGGCTTAGTCCATTGGTTTGCCGATGCGTGCAAGACGCGGCATATACCAGCGGTCTGGATCGAACGACACGGCCACGTACGAGGCGCGTGCAATCAGGTTCTTGCGCGGGACGAGCCCGAAGTAGCGCGAGTCGTGGCTGTTGTCGCGATTGTCGCCAAGCATCAGGTAGTGGTCTGTTGGCACGGTGATCGGGCCGAAATCGCGTAGTGCAGCCACTTCAGGCAAGACCATTACAGTGTGCGCCTGCCCGGGCAGGGCCTCAGACCAAAGTTCGTGTGGCAGGGCCGCGGTGGCTTGCGGCAACGCGCCGGGGGCAACGTCAGGTAGCGGCGTGTATGCGATGCGCTGGTGGTTAATGAAAAGCGCTTCGCCGCGCATCTCGACAACATCGCCGGGCAGACCGATCAGGCGCTTGACCAGTTTTGTGCCATCTTCGGGCGATGAGAACACGACGACGTCGCCGCGCCTTGGCTCGTCGCCACGCTTGAGCCAGACGGTGGTGGCAGGCACACGTACACCGTAGGCCAGCCGGTTCATCAGGATGTAGTCGCCCTCGATGAGCGTTGGATTCATCGAGCCGCTGGGGACCACCGCCCAGTCGGCAATGCAGGCCCGGAAGGCAAACAGCAGCGACATGCCGACCAGGAACCGCTTGTTGTCGCGCGCCGCACGCAGCGCGCCGGTCAAAAGCTTCATGGCATTCCCCCGTATGAGATGCGGCTGTGATGCGCGCCAGGCTTCTTGCGAGCCAGTCGGCGCGGCCGAGCCGTCACCCTCCGACCCGCACCTTCAGCAGAGGTTCCAGTTTTGGCCAGACGTTGTCGAGCATCGTCGGTTGAGCTGCGGCAATCGGGTGGATGCGGTCTTCCTGGAACCAGTCAGGACGTTGGGCCACGCCTTCAAGTAGGAAGGGCACCAGTGGCAGCTTGTACTGCTGCGACAGCTTGCCGTACATGGCGAAGAACCGGTCGCTGTAGTCGGGGCCATAGTTGGGCGGGATGCGCATGCCGACCAGCAGTACCCTGGCGCCCGCAGCTTGCGACGCATCGATCATCGCCTTCAGATTGGCTTCGCTGGAGGCGAGCGACAGACCGCGCAGTGCGTCGTTGCCGCCCAGCTCCAGGATCACCACGGAGGGCTTCTCGCGCGCCAGCACAGCGGGCAGGCGTGAGCGGCCACCGGCCGTGGTATCGCCGCTGATGCTTGCATTGGCGACGCTATAATCAGGCTTCCGTTCTTTGAGGCGCTTGTCGAGCAGTGCGACCCAGCCGGTGCCTTGCGCCAGGCCGTATCCCGCCGACAGGCTATCGCCCAGCACCACCACGCGATGCGCTGTGGGCGCGCTTTGTGCTGACGCCTGCGTGACGGGCAGCATGCCGACCATGGTGCAGCCGAGTGCCGCGACCAGTGCCTTCAAGCTGCGCCTTCTACTACCTACCTGTCCAATCATGTCGTCTTCCGCTACCTGGGTGATTGAAGTCGATTCGCTGCACAAGACCGTGCGCGATGCCACCGGTGAGTTGCCTATTCTGAGCGATGTTGGCTTCCGTGTGGAAGCGGGCGAGACGCTGGCCATCGTCGGCGCGTCGGGCTCGGGCAAATCGACGTTGCTTGGGTTGCTGGCAGGGTTGGACCTGCCGAGCGCTGGCAAGGTCAAACTGCTGGGTCACGATCTGTTCGGGCTGGATGAGGATGGCCGTGCAGCCGTTCGCGGCAGTCACGTGGGTTTCGTGTTTCAGTCGTTCCAGTTGCTGCCGCATCTGACCGCGCTGGAGAACGTGATGCTGCCGCTCGAGCTGCAGGGCGATGTGAGTACTGCGGAGATGCGCCGTCGCGCCACAACGCTGCTGGAACGTGTTGGTCTTGGCGCGCGGCTTTCCCACTATCCCAAAACGCTGTCGGGCGGTGAGCAGCAGCGCGTAGCGTTGGCCCGGGCGTTTGTGACCGAGCCGGACATCCTCTTTGCGGATGAACCGACGGGTAGCCTTGATACAGCCACCGGCGAGGCTGTCATCGCTTTGATGTTCGAACTGAATCAGAGCGCAGGTTCCACGCTCGTGCTGGTCACGCACGACCGTTCGGTTGCGGCGCGCTGCAACCGCATCCTCACCATTGAAGCGGGTCACTTGGTCGGCGACGAAACCGTCACCGAGCTTTGATCGATTAGAGCGCTGCCTTGGCGCGACGGATCAGCGCAGCCGTCGATGCGTCATGTGCCACCGAGGCGGGCGCGCCTTCCAATTCTGCTTGAATCGGCTTGGCGAGCTTCTTGCCGAGCTCCACGCCCCACTGGTCGAACGAGTTGATATTCCACACTGCACCTTGCACGAAAGTGCGGTGTTCAGCGCAGGCAATCAACGCGCCGAATGATGCGGCATCGAGTCGCTCCATCAGGATGGTCGTGCTTGGGCGGTTGCCTTCAAACACCATGTGCGGCACCAACGCCTCGTCAGTCACACCGCCTGCGCGGACTTCATCCTCGGTGCGGCCGCGCAGCAGTGCTTCGCCTTGGGCAAAGCAGTTGGCGAGCAGTTTGGCATGGTGGCCGGGCAGATTGCGCACCGGCTCCAGCGTGGTGATGAAATCCACCGGCACGATCTGCGAGCCTTGGTGGATCAGCTGGAAGTACGCATGCTGGCCATTGGTGCCCGCCGTGCCCCAGACGATGGGGCCGGTGTCGGTATCAATGGCAGCACCGGTGCGCTGGACCGACTTGCCGTTGCTCTCCATCTCCAGTTGCTGCATGAAGTCGGTCAGCAGTTCCAGCGGTGCGCAGTAGGGCACCGTGCAGGCGCTTGCAGCGTTGAAAAAGCCGCGATACCAAACCGACAGCATCCCGAGAATGAGCGGCAGGTTCTCGCGCGGTGCGGCCGTGGCGAAATGGCGGTCCATTGCGCGCGCGCCGTCGAGCATCGCTTCGAACTGCTGCGGGCCGATCGCCAGCATGATCGACAGGCCCACCGCAGACCACAGTGAGAAGCGCCCGCCCACCCAGTCCCAGAAGGTGAACATGTGGTCAGGGTCGATGCCGAACTGTGCGACGGCTTCACGGTTGGTGGAGACGGCAACGAAGTGGTGCTTGAGCTGATCTTCCGCCACGCCGTGCTCGACAAACCAGCGGCGCATGCTGTGCGCATTGGCCATCGTCTCAAGCGTGGTGAACGTCTTGGAGCAGACAATGGCGAGCGTGGTGTCGGGGTTCAGGTGGTCGAGCGTTTCGGCCAGATCCGTGCCGTCGACGTTCGAGACGAAATGCACGCGTACCTGCGGCACAGCCAGATGGTCGAGCGCACGACACACCATGCGGGGGCCGAGGTCCGAACCACCAATGCCGATGTTGACGATGTCCGTGATGCGCTGGCCGGAGTGGCCCGTCCAGGCGCCGCTGTGCACGCGGTTGGCAAAGTCACGCATCTGGGCGCGCACGCGCAGCACCTCGGGCATGACGGGTTCGCCGTCGGCGCGGTAGTCGTCTTCCGCTCGGCCGCGCAGGGCGACATGCAAGACAGAGCGGTGCTCGGTGTTGTTGATGCAGTCGCCGCGCAGCATGGCGTCGCGCAGCGCGAGCACGCCTGCTTCATCGGCCAATTGCAGCAGCAGGGCGAGCGTGTCGGAGGTGATGCGGTTTTTTGAGTAGTCGACCGTCAGGCCCGCCGCTTCCAGGGTGAAGGCGCGCACCCGTTCCTCGGCGTCCGGCGCGGCAAACCAGTCGCGCATATGAGCGGCGCGGATGGTTTGGGCATGTTGCGTCAGGGATTGCCAAGCAGGAAAGGCTGTGGGCATGCGGTATGACATCGAGTTGCAAAAACGAATGCGCAGTATAACGGCGCATCGTGGCGCTTTTCTATCCGCGCGTGTCTGACGCCAGCAATGCGTTGAGCGCACGCCGTGCTGGGGCGCACAGTTCACTTGCGTGCAGGCCGATCGGGCCCTCGCCCGAGGCGACCAGATCGTCCGCCGCCCTGCCATGCAGCCAGACGGCGGACAGCGCCGCCTCGCGCGCCGGCACGCCCTGCGCAAGCAACGCGCCCACCATACCGGTGAGCACGTCGCCGGTGCCGCCCGAGGCCAAACCGCCGTTGCCCGTCGGGTTGACGGCGGGTGTCATGCCCGGTGCAGCAATCACAGTGCCTGAACCCTTGAGTACGACGACGGCACCCGTCCGGTTGACGAGTGCCTTGGCGGCGGCCAGACGGTCGCGCTGGACGGTCGGTGTGTCGAGCTGAAGCAGGCGCGCGGCCTCAAGCGGATGCGGTGTCAGCACCACCGGCACGCCGCTTTGCGCCAATTGCGTCAGATGCGCGAGCAGCGCGGGCACCTTGGCAAACAGGTTCAGGGCGTCGGCATCGAACACCGCGGGGATGCGCGACGACAGCATCCGATCCAGCAGATGGTCGAGCGCGCTTTCAGCATCCTTGGCGGTACCCATGCCTGGGCCCACCGCCAGCGCTTGCATGCTGCCCAGGTCGAGCTTGCCCCACGTATGCAGCATCAGTTCGGGCTGAGCGGAATCCACGCGCGGTGCATCCGCCGCCAACGACACGACGTGCACCTTGCCTGCACCCAGGTACAGCGCCCCACGTGCAGTCAGCAGCGGGGCGCCCACCATGCCATGTGCGCCTCCGACGATCGCCACGCTGCCATACGACCCTTTGTGACCATCGTGCCTGCGACGCGGCAGATGGGCGAGCCAGCGTGCGGGCGTGTTGATGAGCGCTTCTGCTTCAATCACACCGTCGTACGCGGGCTGCGCGGCCTGCAGGTCAGCCAGTGCGATGTCGCCGGCAGCATCGCGACCGCAGCCGGTCAGCAAGCCCGGTTTGACCGCGAGGAACGTGAGCGTGGCACGTGCACGCACGACGGGTGATCCCTGCGCCGGCGGTTGGCCCGTATCGCCATTCAGCCCAGAAGGAATGTCGAGCGCATAAACCGGCAGGCCGCTGGCATTGAGCGTGTCGACCAGCGCTGCATGCAGCCCGGTCAGCGGCCGCGCCAGCCCGATGCCGAACAGCCCATCGACGATGGCCGTGGTCGTTGCCGGGACGGAGGCAGGTGTGTGCAGAAGCTCGATCGGTACGTTGGCGGCGCGCGCCTCGGTCCACGCGCGGCGGGCATCGTCGGGCAGTTTGGCCGGATCGGCTGCCAGCCACACGGTGACTGCGCGGCCCGCCAGGTGCAGCACCGTGGCTGCGACCAGGGCGTCACCGCCGTTGTTGCCAGGGCCGGCGACAAAGAGCAGGTGGCCGTGTGGCGCCCGCGTCTGAAGCCAGTCGGCGGCGGCCTCGCCGGCGCGGGCCATCAGGGTGAAGGGGGCGAGGGAGCGGTAGGCGGCGGCTTCCAGCGCGCGAATGCCTGCCGTGCCAAAGAGCAGATCAGCGCCGTGGTGTGCGGCCAGGGCGCCGTTGATGAGGATTTCGCGCCAGGTCGGATGTGCGGACATGATGGGTCTAACCAGGGCAGACATGACGATCTATTCTCTTACAATAGCCCGCGTCCCAGACTGTTTCCGATCCTTTTTCCCTGAGCTGCGCATGTCTAAATCGCCCTCCACCCCGAAAGCCGATCTGCCGGAAGCCGCTGCCAATGAAGGAAGCAAGGGCGGGCCGATCGTGTCTTCGTCGCATCTGGTGTCGGCGCGCAGCCCTGAGTTGTCCGAGTTCGAATTCGCGCTGAATACCGCCTACAACGCCTACAACCGCTGGTGTGTGCGCTGCATGGCGGCTGCCGGTGTGCGCGACCTGACATTCCTCGATGTGCTGGTGGTGCATCACGTCAACCACCGGGGCCGCGCCAAACGGCTGGCCGACATCTGTTTCGTGCTGAACGTGGAAGACACCCACCTCGTCACGTATTCCCTCAAGAAGCTGCAGGGAATGGAGCTTGTGGAAGGCACGCGCAGCGGCAAGGAAGTCACCTATACCACCACGGCTGCTGGCGAAAAGGCCTGCGCCCGTTATCGCGAGATCCGCGAGCAGTGCCTGACCAGCAATATTTCGCCCAGTGGCGAGGAAAATGCGGAGATTGGCGAGCTGGCGCGGCTGCTGCGCGTGCTGACGGGGCTGTACGAACAGGCAGCTCGCTCGGCCACGTCGCTGTAAAACCGGCGGTTTGGGCCAATTCTGGCCGAGACAAGCGCATTTCCAGGCGATTTGACCGTCGGTAACAGGGGCGGGGCAAGGTACAATAGCGGTTTTCCCGCGCACGCCGGGGAATTCCTCTTCCAGCGACTCCTGCCTTGCCCACCATGGCGCATTTCTCGTGCTTTCCCGGCGCTCTCGCGCTGTCCGCCTTCCGCCAGCAACGCCTGCTTTCCACCCTCAAGCGCATCGATCCCGATATCGAAGCCGTCAGTGCCCAATACCTGCACTTCGTCGCCGCCGACACACCGCTGTCGGCCGATGAATCGGCCCGTGTGCAGGCGCTGCTGACCTACGGCTCGCCCGCCCCAGCGGATGTCGAAGGCGACCGCTTCGTGGTCATCCCGCGCTTCGGCACGATCTCGCCGTGGGCCAGCAAGGCGACGGAAATCGCCCGCCACTGCGCGCTACCGCAAATCCATCGCATCGAGCGCGGCGTGGAATTCACCGTCACATGCAAGAAGGGCCTCATCCGCAGCCTGACCGGTGCGGCCAAGCACCTGGACGACGCCACCCGCGCCGCCGTGGCCGAGCACCTGCACGACCGCATGACGGAAGTGGTCATCGACTCGCGCGAAGCCGGCTACGGCCTGTTCGACGTGCTGCCCGCCAAGGCACTGCGCTTTGTCGATATCGCCGGTGGCCGCCAGGCCTTGGAAGCCGCCAACGTCGAAATGGGCCTGGCCCTCTCCGACGACGAAATCGACTACCTGGTCGACGCTTACCGCAAGCTCGAACGCAACCCGACCGACGTTGAGCTGATGATGTTCGCGCAGGCCAACAGCGAGCACTGCCGCCACAAGATCTTCAACGCCGACTGGACCATCGACGGCGATACGCAGGACAAGTCGCTCTTCGCGATGATCCGTAACACGCACCAGCTCGCGCCGCAGGGCACGATCGTCGCGTACTCCGACAACGCCGCCGTGATGGAAGGCGGCATGGCCGAGCGCTGGTTCCCGCACTCTGGCACCGAAGCCGCAACGGGCGTGCCGCAATACAACCGTCGCGAAGCGCTCACGCACACGCTGATGAAGGTGGAGACGCACAACCACCCGACGGCCATTTCGCCGTTCCCGGGCGCATCGACCGGCGCGGGCGGTGAAATCCGCGATGAAGGCGCCACCGGCCGTGGCGCCAAGCCCAAGGCGGGCCTGACCGGCTTCACCGTGTCGAACCTGCTGCTGCCCGAAGCTGTGCAATCGTGGGAAAACGCCCGCGATACGGCCCAGCCCGTGGCACACCGCAACCCGAACGAGGCCGCAGCCGGCCCGATCGGCAAGCCGGAGCGCATCGCCTCGCCGCTGCAGATCATGATCGAAGGCCCGATCGGCGGCGCTGCGTTCAACAACGAATTCGGCCGACCCAACCTGGGCGGCTACTTCCGCGTCTACGAGCAGAACGTCGGCGGCACGGTGCGCGGCTATCACAAGCCAATCATGATTGCCGGCGGCATCGGCAACATCGACGCCGGCCACACGCACAAGCACGGCCTGCCGGCCGGCACGCTGCTGATCCAACTGGGCGGCCCGGGTATGCGCATCGGCATGGGCGGCGGCGCTGCCAGCTCGATGGCGACCGGCACCAACACCGCTGACCTGGACTTCGACTCGGTCCAGCGCGGCAACCCCGAAATGCAGCGTCGCGCGCAGGAAGTCATCAACGCGTGCTGGGCGCTGGGTGAAGACAACCCGATCCTGTCGATTCACGACGTGGGCGCGGGCGGCATCTCCAACGCTTTCCCGGAAATCGTCGACGGCGCGGAGAAGGGCGCACGCTTTGATCTGCGCCAGGTGCATCTGGAAGAGTCGGGCCTGAGCCCCGCCGAAATCTGGTGCAACGAATCGCAAGAGCGCTACACGCTGGCCATCGCCCCGGGCGATTTCCCGCGCTTCCAGGCCATGTGCGAGCGCGAGCGCGCACCGTTCTCGGTAGTCGGTTTCGCTACGGACGAACAGCAACTGCAAGTCGTCGACAGCGATGCTCCGGTCGATAGCGCCGACCATTTCCCGGTCAACATGCCGATGGACGTGCTGCTCGGCAAGCCGCCGCGCATGCACCGCGACGTTCGCCGCGTGTCGCAGGAACTGCCGGAAGTCGATGTCACCGGCCTGGACCTGGAGATCGTCGCGCGCGACGTGCTGCGTCACCCGACCGTCGCCAGCAAGTCGTTCCTCATCACCATCGGTGACCGCACTGTCGGCGGCCTGAACACGCGCGACCAGATGGTCGGCCCGTGGCAAGTGCCGGTGGCTGACGTGGCTGTTACCACGCTTGACTACAAGGGCTACACCGGCGAAGCGATGACGATGGGCGAGCGCACGCCGCTGGCCGTCATCAACGCACCGGCATCGGGCCGCATGGCGATTGGCGAGTCCATCACCAACATCGCCGCCGCGCCGATCGACTCGCTCACGCAACTCAAGCTGTCGGCCAACTGGATGGCTGCCTGCGGCGTGAACGGCGAAGACGCCCGCCTGTACGACACCGTCAAGGCCGTCGGCATGGAGCTGTGCCCGGCACTGGGCATCAGCATTCCGGTGGGCAAGGATTCGTTGTCGATGCGCACCAAGTGGGAAGACGACGGTCAGGCCAAGGAAGTGGTCGCGCCGGTGTCGCTCATCGTCTCGGCGTTCGCGCCAGTGACGGACGTGCGCAAGACGCTCACGCCGCAACTCAAGCAAGTCGAGTCGGCCAACGCACAGGCCGACACCACGCTGATCCTCATCGACCTGGGCCGCGGAAAAAACCGCATGGGCGGCAGCATCCTCGCGCAGGTCACGCAGCAGATCGGCAACAGCGTGCCGGACGTGGACGACGCGGAAGACCTCAAGCGCTTCTTCGCCGCCATCCAGCAACTGAACGTCAGCGGTTCGCTGCTGGCCTACCACGACCGCTCCGACGGCGGCCTGTGGGCGACCGTCTGCGAAATGGCGTTCGCCGGCCACTGCGGCGTGTCGATCAACGTCGACATGCTCACGCTGGACGATGCAGCCGATCATGGCGACGCCAAGAACTGGGCGCTGCAAGTTTCCGGCCGCCGTGCGGATCTGACGTTGCGCGCACTGTTCGCCGAAGAACTCGGCGCCGTCATTCAAGTGCCGCTGGCCCAGCGCGATGCCGTTTTCGCAGTGCTGCGCGAGCACGGCCTGGCCGGCTGCAGCCACGTCATCGGCGCGCCGAACGCCAATGGCCACATCGAAATCTGGCGCGACGCCAAGAAGGTCTTTAGCGCCTCGCGCATCGAACTGCAGCGCACCTGGACGGACGTCTCCTGGCGCATCGCCAGCCTGCGCGACAACCCCGAGTGCACGCAGAGCGAATACGACATCCTTCTGGATGCCGAAGACCCGGGCATCTCGCCCAAGCTCACGTTCGACATTGCGGAAGACGTGGCCGCACCGTTCATCGCCACGGGCGCCCGCCCGCGCATGGCGATCCTGCGTGAGCAGGGCGTGAACTCGCAGATCGAAATGGCCTACGCGATGGACAAGGCCGGCTTCGACACCTACGACGTCCACATGAGCGATCTGCTGGCTGGCCGCACCACGCTGGCCGGCTTCAAGGGCTTCGTTGCGTGTGGCGGCTTCAGCTACGGTGACGTGCTTGGCGCGGGCGAAGGCTGGGCGAAGACCATCCTCTTCAACAGCATGCTCGCCGAGCAGTTCGCCGCGTTCTTTAACCGCACCGATTCGATCGCCCTGGGCGTGTGCAACGGCTGCCAGATGATGGCAAACCTCGCCCCGATCATCCCGGGCGCAGGCGCATGGCCGAAGTTCACGCGCAACCAGTCGGAGCAGTACGAAGGCCGCCTCGTCACCGTGCAGGTGGACGCGTCCCCGTCGATCTTCTACGCGGGCATGGAAGGCAGCCGTATCCCCATCGTCGTCGCGCACGGCGAGGGCTATGCCGATTTCTCGCAGCAAGGCGACATCAGCAAGGTGGCCGTGGGTCTGCGTTATGTCGACAACCGCGGCCAGGTTACGCAGACGTACCCGCTGAACCCGAACGGCTCGCCGCAGGGCATTGCCTCGGTGACGACGCACGACGGTCGTTTCACTGCGCTGATGCCGCACCCGGAACGCGTGTTCCGCGCGGTGCAGATGAGCTGGCATCCGAAGGACTGGGAAACCGCCGGTGACGGCAGCAGCCCGTGGATGCGCATGTTCCGTAACGCACGCAAGTGGATGGGTTGATGCGTGGCTGAGTTGGCCAATGCATCACCGATGCGGCCGGCACGGGCATGGCATGCCGTGTTGGCCGCTGTCATTGTCGTTGCACTGATCGTGCAGCTCAGCGTGACCGTCAGCGGTGTGGGTAGCCAGGTCTCGCTTGCCACGCGGCTTGTCCGGTTGTTCAGCTACTTCACCATCCAAAGCAACATCCTGGTTGCGGTGGCTGCCATCTCTCTCGTGATGGACCCTGCGCGAGATGGCAAATGGTGGCGCGTACTCAGGCTGGATGGTTTGCTCGGCATCGCGACAACGGGGCTGGTGTTTCACATCGTGCTTGCGCCGACCTCGAAGGCAACCGGATTGGCGCTTTTGGCGTCAAACGGCTTTCACTACGTCTCGCCATGGATGGCGCTTGTCGGCTGGCTGCTGTTTGGCCCCCGGCCACGCATCGGGTGGTCGACCGTCGCGCTGTCGCTGATCTGGCCCGCGGCTTGGCTTGCATACACTTTCGTGCATGGCGCGTTGAGCGGGTGGTATCCCTATCCGTTCTTGAATGCCGGGGAGATCGGGTATCCCACCGCGCTGCGGAATACCGCGTTTGTTTTGGCGGGGGCGAGCGTTTTTGGCCTGCTGCTCAAGCTGCTGGATGGCTGGGTGCCTGCGTCGTTGTTGTCGATGCAGGGCCGGCAGGAGGCTGGCGGCAGCGTGGGGTGATTCTGGCTGTTGTTGCGATCAAGGCAATGAAAGACGCGCCGAGGTTACGCCCGGCGCGTTTTTTTTGGTATTTTCGCGTGAACAAACGCCATCAAGGACAGGGCGCTTGCATCGAACGTTGTTCGGTTTGGCCAATTGCTCTGACTGATCAGGTGCCGTTCTTATTTCGAAAAGATAACGCGGGGATTCGGAACCCAATGGCGAGATCAGTAATCTGTGCAAATAGCATGCAATGTTAGTGACCCAACAACGAGGCTGAGGATGCTGGATTGGATTGCAGGTTTCATTCTGGACGTCGTGGGTGGCCATTTTCTCTGGGGAACCGGTGCGGTCCTAGTCAGAGTGTTCACTCTGAACCGATGCGATCCAAAGCAGATGGGGCAGAACCCGGTTTTTATCCTCGGCCTGAGTTTCTGGGTGGTTGTGGTGCTCTTCGTTTGTAGACAGATCATCTGACCCACAATTTCCCTACTCGCCCGAACCACGCTCCACATACCCCTGCATCAACCCCTCCATCCAATTCATAAATACCTGCACTCGCACGGGCAGATCCCGCCAGTTCGGATACACCAAAGACACCGGCATCGGCGGTGGACGAGAAGCGGGCTCACCGCCGTCAGCGTGCCATCTGCAATGGCCGATGAGCGCCCCGCATATTGCCGAGCGCACGCGTGCATGACTTGCTGGCTTCAGGAGACCGCGCGTTCGCGTCGTGCGGCGGCTCACCAGCCGCCCTCACTCCCACACGTCAGGACGCGTGTGTTGATGTCAGATTGAGTGCTACCGCTTGCGCCACTTCGATGCCGTCGATGGCCGCCGAATAGATGCCACCGGCATACCCGGCACCTTCGCCAGCCGGATACAGACCTTCGACGTTCATGCTTTGGTAATTGTCTTTGCGGCGAATCCGCAGCGGTGAAGAAGTGCGCGTCTCCACGCCGGTGAGCACAGCATCGTGCAGCGCGAAGCCTGCGATCTTCTTATCGAGCTGGGGGAGTGCTTCACGGATGGCTTCGATCACGTAGTCCGGGAGCGCCGTGCTGAGATCGGTCGGGTGCACGCCCGGCTTGTACGACGGGATGACGGAGCCAAGCGACGTCGACGGCCGGCCGGCGATGAAATCACCGACCAGTTGACCGGGCGCCTGGTAGTTGCCGCCGCCGAGTTCGAATGCCCGCTCTTCCCATTTGCGCTGGAACGCGATGCCCGCCAGCGGCCCGCCGGGATAGTCTTCCGGCGTGATGCCGACGACGATGCCCGCATTCGCGTTGCGCTCGGCGCGGGAATACTGGCTCATGCCATTGGTGACCACGCGACCCGGCTCGGAGGTTGCCGCGACCACCGTGCCGCCTGGGCACATGCAAAAGCTGTAGACCGCCCGGCCATTGCTGCAGTGGTGGACCACCTTGTAGTCAGCCGCGCCGAGTTGCTTGTGGCCCGCAAACTTGCCGAAGCGGGCGCGATCGATCAGCCCCTGCGGATGTTCGATGCGAAAACCCAGCGAAAACGGCTTCGCTTCCATATACACACCGCGATCGTGCAGCATCTGGAAGGTGTCGCGGGCGCTGTGGCCAACGGCCAGCACGACGTGGTCGCACCGCAGCGTTTCACCGTTCGAGAGCTTGAGCGAGCGCACCTTGCCCTGATCGATTTCGATATCGTCAACCCGGGTTTCGAAGCGCACTTCGCCGCCCAGTTCGTGGATGGTCGCGCGCATTTTTTCCACCATGCTGACGAGGCGGAACGTGCCAATGTGCGGCCGGCTCAGATACAGGATGTCTTCCGGTGCGCCCGCCTTGACGAACTCTTCGAGCACCTTGCGGCCATAGTGGTGCGGATCCTTGATCTGGCTATACAGCTTGCCGTCGGAAAACGTCCCGGCCCCGCCTTCGCCAAACTGCACGTTGGATTCCGGGTTGAGTACGCTCTTGCGCCACAGGCCAAAGGTGTCCTTGGTGCGCTCGCGCACGGCCTTGCCGCGTTCGAGGATGATGGGACGGAACCCCATTTGCGCGAGGATCAGCCCCGCGAACAGGCCGCATGGCCCCATGCCGATCACCACCGGACGCGGGCGCGTCGTGTGCTCGGGTGCCTGCGCAACAAAGCGGTAGGTCATGTCCGGCGTCACCCCGCAATGCGGCTTGCCGGCAATCCGCTTGAGCACCGCCGCCTCGTCCTTGACTTCGACGTCGACGATATAGGTCAGCTTGATATCCGAGCGCTTGCGTGCATCGTGGGCACGGCGGAATACGGTGTAACGGACGAGCCCGTCTGCCGCAACGCCGAGATCCTTGAGGCGCGCGCGAACTGCGGCTTCAAGATCGTCGTCGGCATGGTCCAGAGGGAGTTTGACTTCGCTTAAACGTAACATGGGTGCTGAGTGCGGTTGCCACGGGAATCGCGGCGAAGCCGTATTTTATAGGTTCAGCGGCGTCTCAAATGGAAAGGAGGCGACCTGTTCGAGGCAAACAGGTCATTTGACAGGCGACTTAGAGCCGCTAACAAAACCGCCCTGGCGTCATTGCGCCTCCTTGCCGCACTTCAGTACTGTCTGCGTCGGCACGCCTTGCCAGGACAGTTTTGTTAGCGGCTCTTACAACGAACCCGAAGGCCGCGCCTCCAGATACGGACCCAACAACCCCTCCATCCAGTGCATGAACACCTGCACCCGCACGGGCAGATTCCGCCGGTTTGGATACACCAGCGACACCGGCATCGGCGGCGGGCGCAGGTCGGGCATCACCTCCACCAGCGTTCCATCTGCAATGGCGGATGATAGCCCCGCATATACCGGCGCCTGAATCATCCCCAGCCCTGCGCGGCACGCAGCGTCATAGCTTTCCGCCGAGCTGACCGTCACCGCGCCTTGCATCGGTCGAAACGCCGAACGGCCATCCACCGTGTATTCCCACCCCGGCGATTTCGTCCCCAGCGTCTGCACGTAATGGACGATGCGATGGTGGTCGAGGTCTTCCAGCGTCGTCGGCATGCCATAGCGTGCGATGTACGCGGGGCTGGCGCAGTTGACCTGATGCAGTTGGCCGAGCGGTCGGGCGATCAGGCTGCTGTCGGTCAGCGCGCCGATGCGCAGCACGCAATCGAAACCTTCTCGCACCGGGTCGACGCGGCGGTCGGTGCTGGAGAGTTCGATTTCCAGATCGGGATGCGCGTCCAGAAAGCCGGGCAGGGCGGGGATGACGATGCGGCGTGCAACGCCCACCGGCATGTCGACACGCAACCGGCCGCGCAGCGCCTGCGGGCTCTGGCGGAACATGGTCTGCAGTTCATCCATGTCGGCCAGCAGGTCCTGGCAGCGCTCGTAGAAGGTCTGGCCGTCCTGCGTGAGTTGCACCTTGCGGGTGGTCCGGTGCAGCAGGCGCGTGCCGAGCATCGTCTCCAGCTGCTGCACCGCCACCGAGGCGGCCGGCTTGGGGATGCTCAGCGCCTCCGCGGCGCGCGTAAAGCTGGCAAGTTCAGCCACGCGCACAAAGATCTGCATGGCTTCGAGTCGGTTGGTGGACATGGCGAGGGTGGGGCGATTGTTATCTGTGGGCAAACACAGAAATAGGATAGGCGAGATTTATTCTTGTTTTATCGCCTAATACCATGCTCTCACGGTGCGCAGTGTGACAACCCGCACCCTTAACCCAACGGAGAGCAAGATGACCCAGACCCATACCCCCATCGCCATCGTGACCGGCGGCAGCCGCGGCCTCGGCAAGAACATGGTGCAGAAGCTGGCCCAGCGCGGCACCGACGTGATTTTCACGTACCGCAGCAACCGCGCAGACGCCGATGCGCTGGTGGCCGAGCTGACCGCTCAGGGCCGCCGCGCCGCCGCGCTGCAACTCGACACCGGCAAGATCGCTACCTTCCCGGCGTTTGCGGATGCCGTGCGCGGTGTGCTGGCGCAATGGAAGGCCGAGCGTTTCGATTTCCTCGTCAACAACGCAGGCGTCGGCGTGCACGCCACCGTGGCCGAGACGACCGAAGCTCAGTTCGACGAACTGATGAACGTGCACTTCAAGGGCGTGTTCCTCCTCACGCAGATCCTGCTGCCGCTGATGGCCGACGGCGGGCGCATCGTCAATATCTCGTCGGGGCTGGCGCGCTTTGCGCTGCCGGGCTATGGCGCGTATGCGGCGATGAAGGGCGCGATCGAGGTGCTGACCAAGTATCTGGCGAAGGAGCTTGGCGCGCGCGGCATTGCGGTGAACGTGGTGGCGCCCGGTGCCATCGAGACGGACTTTGGTGGCGGTGCCGTGCGTGACAACGCGAATCTCAACGCCATGGTGGCCTCCAACACGGCCCTGGGCCGCGCTGGCGTGCCGGATGACATTGGTGGCGTGGTGGCGTCGCTGCTGTCGCCGGACAACCGGTGGATCAATGCGCAGCGGATTGAGGCTTCGGGCGGGATGTTCCTCTGAACCTCGCGGTTAGCGTCGCGCACTTCGCCCCCCGGGCGCAGCCAAATGCAAGAATCCGCAGCCTGACCATTGCCTTAGCAGAATCAAAGCTAAAATATGTGCGGGTGCAGCAAAACCGCACCCGCCCACTGGATTTGAGGATTGTTGAGGCGTTTATGTCGAAGGGTAACGGGCGCTCGCCGGGCGCATTGGATGTGTGGTGCTGGCTGCTGGGGCTCGTGCTGCTCCTGACGGGGCTGTTTTTTGCAGTCGGCGGCGCCAAGCTGGTTTCGTTGGGCGGGAGTGCATATTTCCTCGTCGCAGGCATCGTGACGGTGCTGGCGGCGATCCAGCTGTTCCGTCGCCGCGCCGCAGCGGTGCCGCTATACGGGCTGGTGCTGATTGGCACGCTGGCCTGGGCGTGGGTGGATGCGGGCTTCGACTTCTGGCCGCTGGTGTCGCGCCTCATGCTGCCGGCCGGGTTGACGGCGCTGCTGCTGGCCACGTGGCCTGCGTTGCGCAAGCGCGAGTCCAAAGCGCCCGCTGCGGGTGTGTCTTACGCACTGGCCGCAGCGATTGCCGTGGCGATGGGGGTAACGTTTGCGCAGATGTTTGTGCCGCATCCCACCGTCGCGTTCAGCGGCGCGCCGCAGCCGCTAGTGCCGCTGGACAAGAACAAGGCTCAGAAGGATTGGAGCCACTACGGCAACACGCCCGGCGGCAGCCGCTTCGTAGCGCTGGACCAGATCACGCGCGACAACGTTGGCCAGATGCAGGTGGCCTGGACGGCCCACACCGGCGACGTGCCGTTGAGCCCCACCGGCAGCGGTGCGGAAGACCAGGAAACGCCGCTGCAGATCGGTGACCGCGTTTTCCTTTGCACGCCGCACAACAACGTCATCGCGTTGGATGCTGACACCGGCGCGCAACTCTGGAAGCGCGAGATCAACGCGAAAGCACAGGTCTGGAACCGCTGCCGCGGTCTGGCTTATTTCGACGCCACGCAGCCGGTTGCGCAGCCCACCGCCGCAGGCGCCACCCCGGTGATCGCTCCGGCCATCGCGGCCGATGATCCGTGCCAGCGCCGCATTCTGATGAACACGATCGACGCGCGTCTCATCGCCATCAATGCAGACGACGGTGCCCTGTGCGAACGCTTCGGCAACCACGGTACGGTGGACCTTAAAGCCGGCATGGGTGACGCGAGCGATCCGAAATACCAGCTCACCTCCGCGCCGACCATGGCCGGCACCACCGTCGTCCTGGGCGGACGCGTGGCGGACAACGTGCAGACCGACATGCCGGGCGGTGTGATGCGCGGTTTTGACGTCATCACCGGACAGATGCGCTGGGCGTTCGACCCCGGCCATGATGACCCGAATGCGGCGCTCAAGCCAGGCGAAACCTGGAAGCGCAGCACGCCGAACTCCTGGGCGCCGATGTCGTACGACGCAGCGATGAACACGGTGTTCATCCCGATGGGCAGTTCGTCGGTGGACCTGTGGGGCGCGAACCGCACGCCGCTGGACCACAAGTACGCCACGTCGATCCTGGCGCTCGATGCCACCACGGGCAAGGAGAAGTGGGTCTACCAGACCGTGCATAACGACTTGTGGGACTTCGATATCCCGATGCAGCCGACGCTGATCGATTTTCCGCAGGCGGGCGGCACCACCAAGCCGGCAGTTGTGTTCGGCACCAAGTCGGGCCAGCTCTTCGTGCTGGATCGCCAGACCGGCCAGCCGCTCACCCAGGTGGAAGAGCGCCCCGTGAAGCTGGCCAAGATTCCGGGGGAGCAGTACAGCAGGACGCAGCCGTTCTCGGTCGGCATGCCGACCATTGGCGCCGGGCCGCTCAAGGAGTCGGACATGTGGGGCGCCACGCCGTTTGACCAGCTGATGTGCCGTATCAAGTTCAAGTCGATGCGCTATGACGGCCTGTTCACGGCGCCGGATACCGATGTGTCGCTGAGCTTTCCAGGCTCGCTGGGTGGCATGAACTGGGGCGGCGTGTCGACCGACCCGAACCACAACGTCATCTTCGTCAACGACATGCGCCTGGGGCTGTGGGTGCAGATGATTCCGCAAAAGACGGATGCCAACACGCCTGCCAGCAACGGCGGGGAAGCCGTCAACGCAGGCATGGGGGCGGTGCCGCTCAAGGGCACGCCTTACGCGGTCAATAAGGATCGCTTCATGTCGCCGCTGGGCGTGCCGTGCCAGAAGCCGCCGTTCGGCACGCTGTCGGCGGTCGACCTGACGACGCGCAAGATCCTGTGGCAGGTGCCGGTCGGTACGGTGCAGGACACGGGCCCGATGGGCATCAAGATGGGCATGAAGATGCCGGTGGGCATGCCGACGCTAGGCGGTACGCTGGCGACGCAGGGCGGGCTGGTGTTCATTGCCGGCACGCAGGATTACTACCTGCGCGCATTCGACAGCAGCACCGGCAAGGAGGTCTGGAAGGCCCGCCTGCCCGTGGGTAGCCAAGGCGGTCCGATGAGCTACGTGTCGCCCAAAACGGGCAAGCAGTACATCCTGATCTCGGCGGGTGGGGCGCGTCAGTCGCCCGATCGTGGGGATTACGTCATCGCCTACGCGCTGAAGTAAACCAAGCTGGGCTGGACACGGCCGCATGCGCCCAATGTTTGCGCATGCGGCCGATTTTTATTGGGGAGCCCAACTTGGGCAAAGAGGGAACACAACGCATGTCGATTTTTCCTTCACGCGGGCACGTGCGGCCGTATGGGCTGGTGTGCGTCGCGTTCGCGGCAGGGTTCGGCGTTCAGGCTGCCTGCGCGGAAGGCGCACAGGCCACACAGGGCACGGTCACGCTGTACGGCTCGCTCGATACGAGCATCGAAGTGACGAACGCGGGGAGTACGTGGACGCCGCGGATGGATTCGGGCGCCTATCGCGGCTCACGCTTCGGCTTGCGCGGCGCCGAGCCGATCGGCGCGGACACGCGCATTCTATTTACGCTTGAAAACGGTTTCGGCTCGGATGACGGTTCCTTTGCTGCGCCAGGCACGTTGTTCAACCGTCAGGCCTGGATCGGCGTGGGTGCGCCGTGGGGCGAGGTGCGTGTGGGGCGCCAGTATTCGCCCATCTACATCCCCTTCAAGGGGGCGCTGGATGCCTTTGGCGCGGGCACGATTGCCTCGGGCCTGAACAACTTCTCCAGGATCACGCCGTACACCAACAATGGCGTCACGTACTTGTCGCCCAACCTCGGCGGTTGGACGGCAACGCTGATGATGGCCGCGCGCGACAGTAGCAATGGTGGCAGCGGCACAGGCCTGGCCGGCAGTTACGAGACCATTGCCTACAGCAACGGACCGTTCCACGCGTCGTATGCGCACCAGCAGACCAACGGTAGCGGGGCGCTGCGGGCCAACCTCGGCGGCGTGTCGTACCGCATCGGCAAGACCACCGCGTACCTGGCGTTCTTCAACAGCGATGGCGGGTCGCCGCGCGCGCACAACGACGGGGTGTCGGTCTCGGCGCGCTATGCATTCAATGCGCGCTGGCGTGCCTCGGTGGGCTATGCCCGCGTGCGTGATCGTTCGGGCGGCAATGCGAATGCGGACCAGTTCAGCGCCGCGACCGAGTACGAAGTTTCGCGCAGGCTCATGCTGTATGCCAGCGCCGGTGCGTTGCGCAATCGCGGCAATGCCACCTTCACGCTGCGCGGCGTCAACGTGACGGGCTTGCCGACTGCCTACCCCGGCGCGCCCGTGCGTGGCGTGCAGATCGGGATGATCAACCGGTTTTGAGGTTGGCCTACGCAACGGCCTTGGCGGCCGCACGCCCACGCAGCCACTCGAACGTCAGCAGCAGGCAAGTCGAGAACACGATGAGGATCGTCGCCAGCGCGGCGATGGTCGGCGAGATGTTCTCGCGAATCCCGGTAAACATCTGACGCGGCAGTGTGACCTGGTCCGCGCCGGCCAGGAAGAGCGTCACCACCACCTCGTCAAACGACGTAGCAAAGGCAAACAGCGCCCCCGAAATCACGCCCGGCGCAATCACCGGCAGGGTGATGCGGAAGAACGTCATCACAGGATTGGCGCCCAGCGACAGACTCGCCCGCACGAGGTTGTGGTTGAAACCCTGCAGCGTCGCCAACACCGTCGTCACCACAAACGGCACGCCCAACGCCGCATGCGCGAGGATCAGTCCGATATACGTATTGGCGAGCCCCAGCGGCGCGAAGAACAGATACATGCCGACACCGACGACGACCACCGGCACGATCATCGGCGACACCAGCACGGCCATCAGCAAGCCCTTGCCGCGAAAGTCCGCCTTGTTCAGGCCGATGGCCGCCAGCGTGCCCAGCACCGTTGCCACGATCGTGGCCGCAGGCGCGACGATGAAGCTGTTCTTGGCCGCCATGCGCCATTCATCCGACGTGACGAGGTTCTGATACCAGCGCAGCGAATAGCTCGGAATCGGGTACGAGAGGAACGTGCTCGACGAGAACGACAGCGGCACGATCACCAGCACCGGCAGCACGAGGTAGAGCAGCGTGAGCACGGCCAGGCCGCGCAGGGTGAAGTACCACACGCGCTCGACGAGCGAGGTGTGCGGGGCGAACATCGGTTTGGCGAGTTTCATAGTCGATGGGCTCCGTTCAACCGACGCGAACCTTGGGTCGGGTAAAGCGCCCATACACCGCGTAGAGCACCAGCGTGGCGAGCAACAGCAGGGCGCCCAGCGCGCAGGCCATGCCCCAGTTGATGGTGACGTTGGTAAAGTAGGCCACGTAGTAGCTGACCATCTGGTCGTTCGGGCCGCCCAGCAGCGCGGGGGTGATGTAGTAGCCGAGTGCGAGGATGAACACCAGCAGCGCACCGGCGCCGATGCCCGGATACGTCTGCGGCACGTACACGCGCCAGAATGCGGCAAACGGATGGCTGCCCAGCGACACGGCTGCGCGTTGGTACGTCGGCGGGATCGACTTCATCACGCTGTACAGCGGCAGGATCATGAACGGCAGCAGGATGTGCGTCATCGAGATGTACACGCCCACGCGGTTGAACAGCAGCGCCAGCGGCTCCTTGATGATGCCGAGGTCCATCAGGCCGTGGTTGATGAGGCCCTCGGTCTGCAACAGCACGATCCACGCCGCCACACGTACCAGGATGGACGTCCAGAACGGGATCAGCACCAGCACCATCACCAGGTTGGCGCGGCGCTCCGGCAGCGAGGCAATCCAGTACGACAGCGGGTAGCCGAGCAGCAGCGCGAACAGCGTCACCATCGCGCTGATGACGAAGGTGCGGATGAACACCGTCACGTAGATCTGCTCGTCGGGATCGGTGGCTTCGATATGGCCGAAGGCATCTTGCCGGTGATCGAGGGCGGCCAGCAGGTAGAACGGCGACGTGCGGCTGCCGTTCTTGGCGATGGCCTGCCAGTAGGTGGTGTCGCCCCAGCGGTCGTCGAGTTCGAGGAGCTTGGCGCGGGTCTGTTCGGGCGTGAGTGTGAGTGCTTTGCCTTGGTCATCAGCCAGCGGCATGGCGCGCGCAGTCTTGGCGACCAGCGAGCGGAAACCGGGGATTTCGGTGTTCAGGCGGCGGGCCAGGGCGCCCATCGCTTCGCCTTCGCTCACTGTGGTGAGGTCAGCGGCCAATGCAACGTAGGCGGCATCGGCGGGTGGGGCTTTGCGGTCCCAGTTCTTGAGCGCGGTTACCGTCTTGGGCAGCGCGTCGGCCACCTCGGGGTTCTGCACGGCGCGCGTGAGCAGGGCGCCGATCGGCACCACAAAGATCAGCAGCAGAAAGATGGCGAGCGGCGCCACCAGCGCCAGCGCCATGGCACGCCTGCGCGCCTCAGCGCTCTTCAATTCGCGTTTGAGTTTGGCCGTCGATTCCGGAACCGATTCAGCCGCGATCGTCATGGTGTTCAAGCTGCCCTCGCCAAATGCTGCGGAGATTCATCCGGCGGATGCCATGTCGACTCGACACAGCATCCGCGCGGTCACTGCACTACATCGTTACTTCGACGCCCACGAGGCGAAGCGCTGTTCCAGCTCGTCGCCGTGGTCGGTCCAGAACTGCAGGTTTTGCAGCACGGCGTTCTTGGCGTTCTCGGGCGAGTTGGGCATGTTGGCCTGCGTCTTGGCATCCAGTGCCTTGATGGCCGCCACGTTGGCCGGGCCGTACGCGATGTGCTTGGCGTACTCCTGCTGCGGCTTCTGCGACAGTGTGTAGGCGATGTACTGCTCGGACAGCGCCTTGTTGGGTGCACCCTTGGGGATGGCCCAGTAGTCCAGATCGTAGATGCTGCCGTTCCAGACCACCTTCAGGTTCTTGCCTTCACGCTGTGCGGCATCGATGCGGCCGTTGAATGCGGTGGACATCACCACGTCACCGGCCACCAGGAACTGCGGCGGCTGCGCGCCGGCTTCCCACCACTGGATGTACGGCTTCAACTGGTCGAGCTTCTTGAACGCGCGGTTCTGGCCGTCCTTGGTGGCGAGCACCTTGTAGACGTCCTTGACCGGCACGCCATCGGCCATCAGCGCGAACTCCAGGTTGTAGCGCGCACCCTTGCGCATGCCGCGCTTGCCCGGGAAAGTCTTCACGTCCCAGAAGTCGGCCCAGCCGGTGGGCGCGGTCTTGAGCTTGTCGGCGTTGTAGGCCAACGCGGTCGACCACACGAAGAAGCCGACGCCGCAGGTCTGCGGGGACTCCGGAATCAGGTCTGGCTTCTTGGCAATCTTGCTCCAGTCGAGCTTCTCGAACAGGCCCTCGTCGCAGCCGCGGCCGATGTCGCCGGATTCGACTTCCACCACGTCCCAGTTGACGTGCTTGGCTTCCACCATGGCCTTGATCTTGGCCTGCTCGCCGTTGTATTCGACCACGGTGACCTTGTTGCCGGTCTGCGTCTCGAACGGCTTGTTGAAGGCGGCCTTCTGCGCGTCGCCGTTGGCGCCGCCAAAGTTGACGACGGTGATCTCTGCAGCGTGTGCACCGAATGCAATGGCGAACGCGCCGGCAAGTACGGACAGACGCGTCTTGGCGATGTGTTTCATTCCTGGCTCCTCTTTTTGGCGTGTGGGTACAACGTGTGGTCGTGGCATGCGGGCAGGGTTGCTCGCGTGCGTCATGCAAAAACGCGCAGGTGTTCGGGTGCGAATTCAAGCTGGATCGGCGCGCCGGGGGCAAAGCCTTCTAGCGCACGCGTGCCCAGGGGCACCTTGACGAAACATTCGGGTTGATCGGGCAGGGCGCAGCGCATGCGCACGTGGTCACCAAAGTAGACGAGGCCGCGTGTCTGGCCGGTGATGGCGTTGCCGGCGGCGGAAGCCCCTTCCGCCAGGCGCATGCGCTCGGGGCGGATGCAGCCGGTGGCCGTGGCGCCAACGCTGGCGCCGGCAATGTTGCGGCCCAGGATGCGCGCGCCGTCGTTGAGCTGCAGCTCGCAGTAGTCCCCGTCGATGCGGGTGACGGTGCCGCGCAGCGTGTTGCTGTCGCCGATGAAGTTGGCGACGAACTCGTTGCAGGGGCGTTCGTACAGGCTGTCCACCGTGTCGAGCTGCTGCACGATGCCCTTGTCGAACACCGCCACGCGGTCGGACATGGTGAGCGCTTCGCCCTGGTCGTGCGTCACGTAGACGAACGTCACGCCCAGCTTTTCGTGCAGCGACTTCAGCTCGTACTGCATGTGTTCGCGCAGTTGCTTGTCGAGCGCGCCCAGCGGTTCATCCATCAGCACCAGCTTGGGCTCGAACACCAGCGCGCGGGCAAGGGCAATGCGCTGCTGCTGGCCGCCGGAGAGCTGCGCGGGGTAACGCTTGGCAAAGCCTTCCATGCGCACCATCTGCAGGGCCTTGTGCACGCGGTCTGCGCGCTCGCTGGCGGGAATCTTCCGAACGGTCAGCGGGTATTCCACGTTCTGCGCCACCGTCAGGTGCGGGAACAGCGCGTAGTTCTGGAACACCATGCCGATGTTGCGCTTGTGCGGCGGCACGTTGTTGAGCAGCGCGCCTTCCAGGCGGATCTCGCCGCCGGTCGGGAATTCAAACCCGGCCAGCATCATCAGGCAGGTGGTCTTGCCCGAGCCGGAGGGGCCGAGCAGGGTGAGGAACTCGCCCTGGTAGATGTCGAGATCCAAGTGTTTGACTACGAGGGTCTCGCCGTCATACGTCTTGCGTACACCGCGAAAGCTGACGATCACGTCGTCGGTTTTCATTTGCTGCCTCCTGCCGTTCCTAAGCCCATCGGGGCCGGTCAACATGTCGTGTTGTGACGATTTGTGGATGGACTATAGCGGCTCATTGTTTTGCAAAGTGGACCCAATCCTGGTTATTTGATGGAGCCATTTCAGGCGGTGCCACAGGCACGGCCAATGGGCGTAGGGGCCCACGGCACCACAATAGGGAAAACCCCGGATGCCTTGCCCGAGCAAGCTCGGCGGCCGATTGGGTGACGACTGGGGTGTGCTCTGAGTGTAGGTCGCGGCCAGCGCAGGTGCGGCGGGCGTTACAGATGGGGAATGGAGCCAATTCTGCCGGAGCAGACCGGGCGATTAATCTGCCTGGAATTGGTGCGCCGCGTCGTCACGCAAACGGTGCACGGCGCGTGGCCGCATGCCGTGTCGCTCAGAAATAGATGTTGTCCTGCAGCAACCGCTACACAGATTCGTCGACCGGCGCGAGCGCCAGATAGACGCTGACAGTCAGCCCACCGCCATGTGTTTCCGACAGTGCAACGGTGCCACCATGCATGCGCGCAATCTCGCGCACAATGGCCAGGCCCAGGCCACTGCCGTCGTGGCCCTCCGATACAGCGCCACGATAGAACCGGCTGAAGACCGCATCGCGCTCGGGCACGGCAATGCCGGGGCCGTCATCTTCCACTTGCAGCACGGCCTGTTCGCCGAGCATGGCCATCGCCTGCCGTTTGACCCGCAGCGTGACCCGCGCGCCGTGGCCGGCATAGAGGATGGCGTTGTCAAGCAGGTTGCCGACCAGTTCTTGCAGCCACTGGGGCTCGCCGGCCACGGTCACGGGTTCGTCGCCTTCAAAGCCGAGATCGACGCCGGATTTGCGTGCCACCGGTGCCAGTTCGAGCGCCACATCACCGGCCAGCGTGTCGAGGCGCAGCGGCTGGAGTTGCGGGGCGTAACCGCTGTCGGTTTCCAGACGCGAAAGCGACAGCAACTGCTGCACGCCACGCGCGGCCTGTCGCACGGTGCCGTGCAGCGGCTCAAGGTGGCGGCGGATGCGATCGCCGTCGGGCTCGCGTAGGGCGAGTTCCGATTGCGCCTGGATGACGGCCAGCGGCGTCTTCAATTGATGTGCCGCATCGGCAAAGAAGCGCTTGCGGGCCTGCACCATGCGCAGCAGGCGCGCCACGTACTGGTTGATGGCCTCCACCAGCGGGGCGACTTCCGCAGGCAAGCCGTGCTGGTGCAGGGGGGCCAGTTCATCGGTGCCGCGGCCGGCCATGCTTTCGCTCAACTGCCGTAACGGCCGCAGCCCGCGCCGTACGCCCAGCCAGACAATGCCGACGGCCAGCACCACCAGCAGCACTTCCTGCTGCAGCGAGCCCGCCAGGATCTCGTGGGCCAACGCCTCACGCGGCTCCAGCGTTTCGCCCACCAGTAGCCACACCAACTGAATCTGCGAGGACTGCGCGTCGCGCACGGGTACCGCCTGGGCTGCTACGCGCACCTGCATATTGCGGAACGTGGTGTCGTAGAAAACGGAGTGATACGGCGTGGGTTGCCGCCCACCGGGCAGAGGCAGTTCGTTGTAGCCGGTGAGCGTGTTGCCAGCGGTATCGGCAATCCGGTAGAAGATGCTGCTGCCGGTTTCCGACTCCAGAATTTCCAGCGCCAGATAGGGCAGGTCGATGCCGAAGCGCCCTTCGCGCAGGCGTACGCCTTCGTGCATGGCCTTGAGCGATGCGCCCAGCGTGCGGTCAAACGCGGCGTGCGCGGCGTTCATGGCGCGCGCGTAGGTCAGCCAGGCATCCAGCGCGAGCAGCCCCAACAGCGGCAACAGCAGCCAGAGCGAGAGCTGCCGGCGTAGGCTCGGCTGGCTCATGGGGCCGCATCTGCTGGCGCGCCCGGTGTGGCTTCCAGCAAATAGCCGAGTCCGCGCAGCATGACGATGGCCACGCCACTGCCGTCGAGCTTCTTGCGCAGGCGGTGCACATAGATCTCGATGGCATCGGCGTTGACCGATTCGTTGATGCTGAAGATCTTTTCCGAGATGGCGGCTTTGTTGACGGCGCGGCCGTCGCGCAGCATCAGCACCTCCAGCACAGCGCGCTCGCGGCCGGTGAGGGCGAGCAGTTCGCCGTTGAGCGTGAAGGCCCCGCTGATGCCGTCGTAGTGCAGCGGGCCGCATTGCAACTGCGTGCTCTCGTGGCCGTGGCTGCGGCGGATCAATGCGCGGGCGCGCGCTTCCACTTCGGTCAGGTCGAACGGTTTCGCAAGGTAATCGTCAGCCCCGAGGTTCAGGCCGCGCACGCGTTCTTCCACGGCGCCGTGTGCGGTCAGGATCATCACCGGCAGGGGGTTCTTGCGGGCGCGCAGGCGGCGCAGCACTTCCAGCCCATCCAGGCGCGGCAGGCCGAGGTCGAGAATGGCCAGGGCGTAGTCCTGCGTGGTCAGCAGCAGATCAGCCGCGTGGCCGTCGTGCACGCAGTCAACCGTAAAGCCGGCCTGGCTGAGGGCTTCTTCCAGCGTACTGGCCAGCTTCAGGTTGTCTTCGACCAACAGGATGCGCATATCGGATTCTTCTTGCAGAGCCGCAGAGAAATACAGATATCCCTCCGCGTTTTGAAGCTAGGGGAAACCCCCGATTCTGCCTAGGTACACCCTCCCAATTTCCCGGCAATCGAAAGTGAACTGAAAGTGCGTCCCTCATACGATCCGTGCCGCCCAAGACCCCGTCACGGCGGCGCTTGCGGCAGGACAACGAATAAGGGAGACCTGATGAAAATGACTTCGATGGCGCTGGCGGCAGTTGCATTCGCCACCGCCGGCTCTGCAGCCGCACAATCCTCCAACGTGACCCTGTACGGGATCGTCGACTCGGGCGTCGAGTATGTGAACCACGCTGGCCAGAACGGTGGCAGCGTCACCCGTCTGGTGTCGGGCGGCAAGAATACGTCGCGCTGGGGCATGCGCGGCACGGAAGACCTGGGCGGCGGCTTGAAGGCCCTGTTCAACCTGGAAAGCGGCATCGCCGTCGACACCGGCAAGCTGGACACCGACAACGTGCTGTTCGACCGCCGCGCCGTGGTGGGTCTGGCAGGTGGCTTTGGCCAAGTGGTGGCCGGTCGCACCTTCACGACCACGTACGACTTCATGCTGCCGTATGACCCGATGGGCTACGCACCGAACTACTCGTGGGCCACGTCGTCCACCGCCACGGGCGGCCGCAAGGACGGTCTGTTCTCGCGCTCGTCGGATGCCATCCGCTATGACGGCACCTTCGGTGGCCTGAAGCTGGGCGCCACCGTTGGCTTTGGCGAGGCAGCAGGCAACTTCAAGCGCTCGTCCAAGTACGACCTGGGTGTCGGCTACAGCGTGGGCGGCTTCTCGGCTGCCGCCACGTGGGATCGCCAGAACGGCGCGGGCACGAGCGTGACGCCGGCTGACACGACGGACTACATCCAGGGCATCCACGCCGGTGCCAGCTACGACTTCGGTGCACTGAAGCTGTTCGCGGGCTACCGCAACTACAAGCGCGCGTTCACCACGACCGCCGCCACCCAGCGCAGCGACATGTATTGGGCCGGTGCCAGCTACGACTTCACGCCGGCGTTCACGCTGTACGGCGCGGTGTACAAGCAGAACATCAAGGGCGTGAACAACTCGGCGGATCCGATCCTGTTCTCGCTGCGTGGCCAGTACGCGCTGTCCAAGCGCACCACGGCGTATCTGTCGGCGGCCTACGCCAAGGCCCAGAACGGCCAGAACGTGAGCCTGTCGCGTGATGTGGTTGGCTACGGCAACAGCCAGATTGGTGTGACGGCGGGTCTGCAGCACCGCTTCTGATCGTAGTTTCGGTCGCACCAAACAGGGCGGGCACCTTCGGGTGCCCGTTTTGTTGGATTGAACCGATTCCCTTTCAAAAGGGTATCGAATCGCTGGTCGATTGCGCGCGTTTCAACATGCGCCTCAGATCCTTGATGTCGTCAAATGCGGCAAGGTCCTGCTCAAGGTTGCGAATCGTGTGGTGCAGGGCACCGATGTTGGTGGCGAGGTTCTGCAGGGGCGCATCCGGAGATAGCGCCCCGGCCCGATGGTACCCGTAGGTGTGCCGGAACGTCGTCTCGACGCGGTGGATTTGTCGGTCGAGTTCGCGCACCTGGTCTTTCAGAATCTCGTTGTAGTGCGTCAGCCGCGCTTCGCTCAGGTGGTTGATTGAGCGCTGGTCGATGTGGTCGAGTTCAAGCTGTAACTCCAGCAGGTGCAACAGGTTGCCCTTGTCATAGGCCTCGTTGACGCGCTGCATGAGCCGAGTCTTCCGATCGCGTTCCTGTGGATCGGTCTCGCGGTCGGGGTGCAGGGCGCTGGCGAGCTTGCGATAGACCTCGCGAATGGACAGGGTGATCTGCGCCTGTTCCTCTTGCTCGCGTGCTTCCGCCGCAAGCTGTTTGGGGGATTTTTCCCGGGCAGCCCGGCGGGCTTCGCGCTTGCTTGCGAGTGCTGCCTTTTTCGCCGCCTGCTGCTCGATGTGCGCTCGGGCGCGTTTCAGCACGGTGTCCTGCGAATGCGCATCCGCGTCATCCCCCAGATCGACACCAAGCATCGCCTCCAGCCGCGATTTCATTTCCGCGGCTTGTGCTGAGGCTTCACGATCGAAGTCCGTTCCGCTGTACTTGTTGTAGATGGCCTTGAGGCTGGCTTCTTCATCGATCAAGTTGCCGGCCAGATCGACGATGAGGGCGGATATCTTGCGGCGCTCGGGCTTGGTGAGCCCATCGTGCTCGTAGGCCTGGTCAAGGCTGCGCACCATCCGGATTTGCAAATCGACGCGTGTTCGCTCAAGCGGCAAGAACTCGCCGGCATACCGGCCCTGAAACTGGATGGTGGCTGCCTCCCAGTCAGCTAGCCGCTTGCGCCGATTCTCGATCTGCTTGATCAGTGCGTTGAATGATTTCTGCCCTTTCGACAGCGTTGGCGCGTCTTGTTGGTTCTGATCGGGCGCAATGCTGATGGCCGGACGGCGTGCCTTGGTCATGGCAGGGTGTTCAAGAATGCGAAAGACATCACGGTTGACTGTGCATTGTAGGCAGGCGGCTTGGCGGCGACTCCATGGGTGAAAAGAAAACGGGCACCCGAAGGTGCCCGTTCTTCATGGTGCGTTGAAGCGTTACGCCGGCATCAGCCCAGCAGCAGCGCGTCGTCGTCCACCTTGGCGCCGCGCGTTTCTTCGAACTTCTGCAGCAGGTGCGGCACATCCAGGCCTTTGCGCTCCTCGCCTTGCACGTCGAGGATCACGTTGCCCTGGTGCAGCATCACCGTGCGGTCGCCGTAGTCGAGCGCCTGGCGCATGGAGTGCGTCACCATCATCGTCGTCAGCTTGGACTCCGAGACGATCTTGGCGGTCAGCTCCAGCACGAAGGCAGCCGTTTTCGGGTCCAGCGCGGCGGTGTGCTCATCCAGCAGCAGGATGCGCGACGGCTGCAGCGAGGCCATCAGCAGGCTCACGGCCTGGCGCTGGCCGCCGGAGAGCAGACCGATGCGATCGGTCAGGCGGTTCTCCAGCCCGAGGTCCAGCCGGCGCAGTTGCTCGCGGAAGATCTCGCGCCACTTGCGGTTGGTCGCGAACTTGAAGCCGCGACGCTGCCCGCGGCACATGGCCAGCGACATGTTCTCTTCGATGGTCAGGTTCTCGCAGGTGCCGGCCATCGGGTCCTGGAACACGCGGGCGACCTTGTCGGCACGTTGCCATGCGGTCTTGCGGGTAACGTCTTCACCGTTGATGGTGATGCTGCCCGAATCGACCAACTGGTCGCCGCTGATGGAGTTCAGGAACGTCGACTTGCCAGCGCCGTTCGAGCCGATCACGGCCACGAACTGGCCCGTGGGAATCTCCAGTGACAGGCCGCGCAGTGCGCGCGTTTCGATGGGGGTGCCGGGGTTGAAGGTGAGGGTGAGGTTTTGTGCGCTCAGCATGTCAGTTCCCCTTGGTTGCAGTCTTGGCGAACTTGCCGAACACCTTGCGGCGCACACCCGGCAGCACGAGCGCGATCACCACCAGCGCGGCGGTCACCATGTTCAGATCCTGCGCCTGCAGGCCGATGAAATCGCTGTTGAGCGCCAGGGCGATGAAAAAGCGATACAAGATCGCGCCCACCACCACGGCCAGCGTGGTCAGCACCAGGCGGCGTGCCGGCAGCACGGTCTCGCCGATGATGACGGCAGCCAGGCCGATGACGATGGTGCCGATACCCATCGACACGTCAGCGCCGCCTTGCGTTTGCGCGTAAAGCGCACCAGCAAGGGCGACCAGCGCGTTGGACAGCGCCATGCCGGCCAGCGTGGCGCGGCCGGTAGCCACGCCTTGGGCGCGCGCCATGCGCGGGTTGGCGCCGGTGGCACGCAACGACAGGCCAATCTGCGTGGAGAAGAACCAGTCCACCAGCAGCTTGACGATCACCACGACCACACCCAGCAGCACCGGGCGGAAGACGTAGTCAGGCATCCATTCCGGCTGCAGCAGCGAGAACACCGTCGGCTCAGAGATGAGCGGTACGTTCGGCTTGCCCATGATGCGCAGGTTGACCGAGTACAGCGCGATCATCATCAGGATACTGGCGAGCAGATCCATGATTTTCAGGCGCACGTTGAGCCAGCCCGTGACGAAGCCCGCGAAGGCACCGGCCAGCGTGCCGCACAGGGTCGACACGAACGGATCGTGTCCGCCGGCGATGAGCGTGGCCGCCACCGCGCCGCCCATGGGGAAGCTGCCGTCGACAGTGAGGTCAGGGAAGTTGAGGATGCGGAAGGAGATCAGCACCCCGAGCGCCACGAGACTGAAGATCAGACCGATCTCCAGGGCGCCGAGCAATGAAAACAGTGACATGACAGAGTAAAGCGCGGTGGTTGGGCACCGGCCTGTGTGCAATGAACGGGGACGCTTGTGGGTAGGAGCGTAAGCGCCCGGCCATTATGCGGCGGATAGCCACGTTGGGGCTCGGGCAGCCAGACCCGCGCCGGGCCGGCTCCGGTTGTGCGGAGGCCGACCTGGCGCCTTGCGAGTTACTTGATGACTTCCTTGGCGTCCTTCAGCAGGTCTGCCGACAGGGTCACGCCTTGCTTCTTGGCGGCGCCTTCGTTCACGAACAGTTCCAGATCGGTGCTGCCGGCCGAAGCGATCGCGCCCGGCTTCTCACCCTTCAGGATGCGGGCGACGACCTTGCCGGTCTGCTGGCCGAGCTTGTAGTAGTTGATGCCCAGTGCAGCGATGGCACCGCGCTTCACGCTGTCCGTATCGCCAGCCACCAGCGGGATCTTCGCTTCGTTGGCCACCTTCACCAGCGACTCATACGCCGACACCACGTTGTTGTCGGTGTTCGTGTAGATCACGTCGACCTTGCCGATCAGGTTTTTGGCGGACGGAGCGATGTCCACGGTGCGCGGAGCAGCCGATTCCACCAGCGTCATGCCTTGGGCCGACAGCAGCTTCTTCAGTTCGTTGACGACCACCACCGAGTTGGCTTCACCCGGGTTGTAGACCATGCCCACGCGCTTGGCATTCGGCACCACGCGCTTGATCAGAGCGATCTGCTTGTCCAGTGGCAGCTTGTCCGACACACCGGTCACGTTGGTGCCGGTCGGCTCCCAGCTCTTGACCAGTTGCGCGGCAACCGGGTCCGTCACGCCGGAATACACCACCGGGATGGTCTTCGTGGCAGCCACAACAGCCTGCGCCGACGGCGTGGCGATGGCGACGATGGCATCCGGCTTGTCACCGATGAACTTGCGGGCGATCTGCGCGGCGGTAGCGGTGCTGCCTTGGGCGCTCTGGTATTCCCACTTCAGGTTCTTGCCGGCGTCGAAGCCTTCGGCCTTCAGCTGTTCCTTGGCGCCGTCGCGGATGGCATCGAGTGCCGGGTGCTCAACGATCGCCAACACTTCGACCGACTTGGTGGCCTGGGCCAGTGCCGGCGTGGCTTGCAGAAGCGCCATCGGAATGGCGGCAAGCGCTGCAAGGCGAACGGCATTCTTGAAGCTGGACATACGGATCTCCTGTTTCCCTTTTGGGTGGTTTCGCTCTGACAACGGGCGGGATGAGCCCGCGCTGGCGTGGTTGGTTTTCAGACGTTCTTGAGCGCACCGAAGCAGTGCAAAGCTGGCGCACGTGGGCGCACATTATGAGACAAATCTCACCGCTTTTCAGCAAACACTTCAGAAGCGTTTTGGGGCATACCTGATTGACTGGGCAAGGGTTTCGGGTTGCGCGCTATCTATCGGCGGCCCAAAAATCAAAAAGGGGCACGAGGCCCCTTTTTTGACGGCCCCGTGCGGGGCGCTGGTTACTGGATCTTCGCCTTTTCGCGCAGATCCTTCAGCATTGCCTGGAACTTGCTGCGTTGCCAGTTCTGGTCGCCCATCATCATTTCGAGCAGTTGCGGCTTGACCTCTTCGTACGACGGGATCTTCGCGTCGCGCGTGTCGTCCAGGCGGATCACGTGCCAGCCGAATTGCGACTTGACTGGCGTCTGGGTGATCTCACCCTTCTTCAGGCCCGTGAGCGCTGCCGAGAACTCCGGCACGTAGGTGCCCGGATTGGCCCAGTCCAGATCGCCGCCGTTGGCGCCCGATCCCTTGTCCTTCGACTGTGCCTTGGCGATGGCTTCAAAATTGCCGCCGGCCTTGAGCTTGGCGATGATCGCCTTGGCGTCGGCTTCCTTGTCCACCAGGATGTGGTGGGCGTGGTATTCCTTGCCGTTGCCGAACTGCGCCTTGATCTTGTCGTACTGCTTGTGCAGTTCGTCTTCGGTGGCGGGGCTGTTCTTGACGTAGTCTTCAAACTCGGCGGCAACCAGCACGTTCAGGCGGGATGCAGCGAGCTGTTCCTGCACGTCATCGCGCTCCAGCAGACCACGCTTGGCGGCGTCCTGCTCAATCAGTTCGCGGTCGATCAGCATCTCGCGGGCTTTGCCGCGCAGCTCCGGCGATTCGGGCTGACCCGACTTCTTGATCAGCGCGTCCACCTTGGCGCTCGGGATGGCTTTGCCGTTGACCACGGCAGCGTTCTGGGCCAGGGCAGGTGCGACGGTCGCAGCAAGGGCAACAGCCAGCAGGCTGGCGGTAAGGCTGGAAATCTTCATGGGATTGCGTTCGAGGGAAGGACTCAGACGTTTTCTTCGGGTGTGACCGCGCGGATCGCCAGGGCATGAATGGCGGTGGGCCACAGCGTGCGCAGCGCATCATACACCATGCGATGACGCGCCACGCGGCTCTTGCCGGCAAAGGCCGCGCTGACGATGTCGACGTTGTAATGCCCGCCGCCAGAGGCTGCCCCGGCGTGGCCGGCGTGCTTGGCGCTGTCGTCTTCAACGACGAGGTGGGCAGGCTGAAAGGCTTCGCGCAACAGGCGCTCGATTTCGCGCGGGTCTGCGGCCATCAGATCTGTTCCTTCGAGTTGTCCTTGGCGCTGGGGTCATTGGCGGCCTCGGCGGGGCGCTCCTGCATGTGGCGCGCCAGCCAGACGCTTTGCACCAGGATGAACACCACCATCAGGCCCATCGAGCCGAACAGCTTGAAGTTGACCCAGACGTCGGTGTCGTAGTTGTAAGCCACGTACAGATTCAGGCCGCCCATGGCCAGAAAGAAGATGGCCCACACTAGGTTCAGGCGGCCCCACATCGACTCGGGCAGCGACACCTGCTGCTCCATCATGGCGCGAATCAGGTTCTTGCGGACGAACACGACGCTACCCAGCAGTACAACGCCAAACAGCCAGTACAGCACCGTCGGCTTCCACTTGATGAAGGTGTCGTTGTGGAAGATGAGCGTTGCGCCGCCAAACACGCCGATGATGAGCAGCGACAGCCACTGCATGGCGTCCACCTTGCGGTGCTTGAACCACACCCAGGCGATCTGCAGCACGGTGGCGACCATCGCGACGGTGGTCGCCACATAAATACCGGCCACCTTGAAGGCAGCGAAGAACAGGATGACCGGGAACAGATCGAACAGGAATTTCATGCGTGAATGTGCGTGTAGGGCGCTTGCGCGGGCCTATGCGAAAGATCAATCGCCGAATTTTAGCGCAGCCGAGTTGATGCAATACCGCAGGCCGGTCGGCGCAGGACCGTCTTCAAAAACGTGGCCCAGGTGCGCGCCGCAATTCTTGCACTGCACCTCGATGCGCAACATGCCGTGCGAATGGTCGGTCTTCTCGGCGATTACCTCGCCGTTGATAGGCTGGAAATAGCTCGGCCAGCCGCAACCGGCATCGAACTTGGTCGACGATCCAAACAGCGGGGTGCCGCAGCACACGCAGTTGTAGACGCCGCGCTCCCAGTGGTCCCAGTACTCGCCGGTGAAGGGGCGTTCGGTGGCGGCCTCGCGAGTGACGCGGTATTCGATGTCGGAGAGCTGGTCACGCCATTCGGCGTTGGTTTTCTGGACGGTCATGGTGATGAGACTCCTTGTTGGTATCGACAGCCGCTTCGTGGGCGGCTGACGTTGTTTTGTCGTGTTGCGGCGGCGATCCTGACAGGCGCGGATTAGAGCATGGCGTCAGTTCCGGCGCATCACGCGCGGCGCATGTCGGTATGTCGGATCACGACGAGCAACTGACCTCCAGCGATGACGCCCAATCCGGTGCCGGCTGCGCGTAGTGCTCGAAGCCGGGGTGATCGTCAAACGGACGGGCCAGCACGGCACGCAGGTTCTCGACTTCGGAGAAATCTTTTTCTTTGGCGCGGCGGATGGCGATCTCGGCCAGATGGTTGCGTAGCACGTATTTCGGGTTGACGCGGTGCATGGCGGTCGCGCGTTCATCGTCGGATTGCGGTTCGGCCTGCAGGCGCTGGCGATACGCGGCCAGCCACACGTCGGCAGCGGCGCGGTCGAAGAAGAAGTCGCGCACGGTGCGCGCTTCTGCCGCGGCGGGTGTGTCGTCACGACGCACATCGGCGAGGTGGCGGAAGAAGAGCGTGTAGTCCGTACGCTGCGTGTGCAGCAGCTTGAACAGGTCGCCGAAGAGGGTCTCATCGGCATCCTGAGCGGTCGACAGGCCGAGCTTGGCGCGGTAGCGGGCGTGGAAGGCCGCGCCGTAGACGTCACGGTAGGTGAGCAGCGTGTCTTGTGCGGCATCAATGGCGGGCTGGGCCTGCGCTTCGTCACTCAAGTCAACGAAAACGTCGGGATCTTCGCCGAACAGCGGCAGTAGGGCCTGTGCGAGGCAGAACAGGTTCCAGTAGCCGATCTGCGGCTGCTGGGCGTAGGCGTAGCGGCCGCCGGTGTCGGAGTGGTTGCAGATGTGGTTGGCGTTGAAGCCATCCAGGAAGCCGAACGGGCCGTAGTCGAGCGTGAGGCCGAGGATCGACATGTTGTCGGTGTTCATCACGCCGTGGCAGAAGCCGACGGCCTGCCATTGCGCCATCAACTCGGCGGTGCGGCGGGCGACTTCGCGCAGCATGGCCAGGTAAGGCTGTGGTGCGGTGCGGCAGTCCGGGTAGAAGCGGTCGATGACGTAGTCAGCCAGCGCGCGCAGTTCGGGCAGCTTCTCGTTGGCGGCAAAGTGCTCGAAGTGACCGAAGCGCACAAACGACGGCGCCAGGCGCGTGACGACGGCGGCTGTTTCGATCTCTTCGCGGCGCACCGGGGCATCGGAGCCGGTCACGCACAGCGCGCGCGTGGTCGGGATGCCGAGGCCGGCCATCGCCTCCGAGCACAGGAATTCGCGGATGGACGAGCGCAGCACGGCACGTCCGTCGCCCATGCGCGAATACGGCGTGCGGCCGGCGCCTTTGAGCTGGATTTCGCAGGGGCCGTTGGCGGTCTGCAGCTCAGTGAGCAGCAGCGCGCGGCCATCACCTAGCTGGCCGGCCCACACACCGAATTGGTGACCGGAGTAGACCGTGGCGAGCGGATCGCTCCATGCGGCAATCGTGTTGCCCGTGAACACATCCAGGCCGGCAGGTGTATCGAGTGCTGCGCGCGCAATGCCCAGCGGGGCGGCCGCATCGGGTGAGAAGCCCACGAGATACGGTGCGCCCGCCGAGGACATCGGCATGGGTGGCAGACGCGTTAGAAAACGCTCACCCAGTGCGGAGAATCCGGGGGCAGCGGCGGGGCGGTCGGCCCAGTCGAAGGTGCTGATAAGGGAATCGTCAGGCAGGACGGCAGGGGAAGTCGGCATGGATCGGGGCGCTCGATTAGCACAGGAAATGGCGCAAAAACAGTGCCGAATCGTCAAGTGTTGTGAATTCCGCAGTGCAGAAAAATGCGCTCTGCGTAGGGGAAAACGCCATGTTGAGACGCAGCAACGCTATCGCGTATTGTACTTGCGAGTAAAAAAAAGCTACAGCCTGCGAACCCTTGCACCACAACGGTTCCCAGGGTTTTTCAGATGGCCGGGTAAACATGGGGGCCGCGATTGTGTGACATGCCGCAGCGCACAACAACAACCCGTTGACGTGCTAGACGATCACGGGAACAATCGGCCCAAAAAATAGAACGGTTGTTCAGTTTTTTTAGGAGACACCATGGCCCTGATGGGACAAATGATGAGCAACCCTTTGCTCATCTCGACCATCATCGAACATGCAGCGCGCAATTCCGGTTCGACTGAAGTCGTGTCACGCCGTGTCGAGGGCGATATCCATCGCACCACGTACCGGCAAGTGCGGGATCGTTCCAAGCAACTGGCAAATGCGCTGGCCGCACTGGGCGTGCAGCCCGGCGAGCGCGTCGGTACGCTGGCCTGGAACGGCTATCGCCATCTTGAAATTTATTACGGTGTGTCTGGCTCGGGTTCGGTGTGCCACACCATCAACCCGCGGCTGTTTCCAGACCAGATCGCCTACATCGTCAATCACGCTGACGACCAGTACGTCTTCTTTGATCTGACGTTCGTGCCGCTCATCGAGGGCATTGCTGCGCATTGCCCGAACGTGAAGGGTTGGGTGGCGATGACTGACCGGGCGCACATGCCTAACTCCAGCGTGCCGATGCTCTGTTATGAAGAGCTGCTGGATGCGCAAAGCGCCGAATACACCTGGCCGCAGTTCGACGAGAACACCGCTTCCAGCCTCTGCTACACGTCGGGTACGACGGGCAATCCGAAGGGCGCGCTGTATTCGCATCGTTCCACTGTGCTGCACTCATACGCATCGGCATTGCCGGATGCGCTGGGGTGCTCAGCGCAGGACGTGATCCTACCGGTGGTGCCGATGTTCCACGTCAATGCGTGGGGGCTCCCGTATTCGGTGCCGCTGGTGGGGGCCAAGCTGGTCTTTCCGGGGCCGAAGCTGGACGGCGCTTCCATCTACGAGTTGTTCGAGCAGGAGAAGGTGACCTTCTCCGCCGGCGTGCCGACCGTGTGGCTGGGCCTGCTGCAGCACGTGCAGTCCAATAACCTCAGGTTCTCGACATTCCGCCGTACCGTGATTGGTGGCTCGGCTGCGCCGCCGGCCATGATCCGGACGCTGAAATCGCTCGACGTGGAAGTCATCCACGCCTGGGGTATGACGGAGATGTCGCCGCTGGGCACGACCTGCAAGCTGATGGGCAAACACGCCGATCTGCCTGAAGAAGCCAAGCAGCACGTGCTCGAACGCCAAGGCCGCGCCATCTATGGCGTCGACATGAAGATCGTCGATGCAGAAGGCCACGAGTTGCCGTGGGACGGCAAGGCCTTCGGTGACCTGTACGTGCGTGGGCCGTGGATCATCGACAGCTATTTCCGCGGTGACCATTCACCGCTGGTGGACGGCTGGTTCCCGACGGGTGACGTTGCCAATATCGATGCCGACGGCTACATGCAGATCACCGATCGCAGCAAGGACGTGATCAAGTCCGGCGGCGAGTGGATTTCGTCCATCGATGTGGAGAACGTGGCCGCCGCGCACCCCGCCGTGCACATGGCAGCGTGCATTGCCTGCCACCACCCGAAGTGGGACGAGCGTCCGCTGCTGGTGGTGATGAAGAAGCCGGGCGCCGAACTCACGCGTGAGGAGATGCTCAAGTTCTTCGAAGGCAAGGTTGCCAAGTGGTGGATTCCGGATGACGTGGTGTTCGTCACCGAGATTCCGCTCACGGCTACCGGCAAGATGCAGAAGCTCAAGCTGCGCGAGCAGTTCAAGGATTACCAGTTCCCGGCCGCACAGGCCTAGCAGTCAGAACAGAAACCGCCGCCCGCGCACCGGCAACAGGCCGGGCGTGAGGACGGCGGACGTAAGACAACCGGATCAGGGCCAGCCGCCGCGCACCCACCAGCAGTCGGGATGCGGCGGAATGAAGCCCGGGCGCGTTGCAACCTGGAGACGCAAGCAGCCGACGTGCCCATCCGTGGCACGCGGGAGAGTGACTCGCCGGCGACTCCACCACCTGAAGGAGACACGCATGACGAAGTTCCGTCCGTTGATTGTGGCTGTGGCAAGTGTGGTGGCAATCGGTGGGGCGCTGGGGAGCGCTGCTGCATCCGCCGCTGAAACCGTCAAGATCGCCTGGATTGATCCGCTGTCTGGCCTGATGGGCGCGCTGGGCCAGAACCAGTTGCGCAGCTGGCAGTACATCGCCGACATGGCCACGCAGAAGAACTGGGCCGGCGACGGCACCAAGTTCGAGGTGGTGGGGTTCGACAACAAGCTCTCGCCGCAGGAGAGCCTGACCGTGCTCAAGCAGGTGGCCGACCAGGGCATCCATTACATCGTGCAGGGCAACGGCTCGAGCGTCGGCATGGCGCTGGAAGACGCCGTAGCCAAGTACAACGAGCGTAATCCGGGCAAGGAAATCGTCTACCTGAACTACGCGGCGGTCGACCCGGACATGACGAACAGCAAGTGCAACTACTGGCACTTCCGCCTGGACGCCAACTCCGACATGAAGATGGAAGCCTTGACCAGTTACCTGGCCAAGGACCCGAAGGTGAAGAAGGTCTATCTGATCAACCAGAACTATTCGTTCGGTCACCAGGTGGCGCGTGCGGCCAAGGAATACCTCAAGCGCAAGCGCCCGGACATCGAGATCGTGGGTGAGGATCTGCACCCGCTGGCACAGGTGAAGGACTTCTCGCCGTACGTTTCGAAAATCAAATCGTCCGGCGCAGATACCGTCATCACCGGCAACTGGGGTAGCGATCTGGCTCTGCTGATCAAGGCAGGTAAGGATGCGGGCCTGAACGCCAACTTCTATACGTACTACGGTGCCACGACAGGTGTGCCGACCGCCATGGGCGCAGCCGGCGCCGACCACGTGAAGTTTGTCGGCTATTGGAACGTCAACAACGACGGCTACAAGGGTGCGGACATCGTCGACGGCTTCAAGAAGAAGTACAACGACGACTTCTACCTGATGGCCTCGTACACCGGTGTTGCCATGCTGGCCAAGGCCATCAAGCAGACCAAGTCGGCCGAGCCAGCCAAGGTCGCCAAGGCCTTCGAAGGCATGAAGGTCGACAGCCTGAACGGCACCTTCGAGATGCGCGCATCGGACCACCAGGGCCAGCAGCCGCTCTACATCGCCACCTGGGAAAAGACCAACGGCAAGAACGTCAAATACGACCAGGAAAACACCGGCTACGGCTGGAAGACCGACGCCGTGCTCGACCAGTACGTCGCGTCGCAGCCGACCTCCTGCCAGATGAAACGTCCGCAGTAAAACGGTAGGTGGTGTGCCGAAGGGCCGCCCGATGCTATCGTGCGGCGATGTTTTAAACGGGGAAAGGCGTGGGCCGCTGCCGCATTTTTGCGGGACGGTCCATGCCTTGCCGAGAGGGCTGTAGCGTGGAATTTCTAGTCATCAATCTCTTGAACGGCATCAGCTACGGGCTGCTGCTGTTCATGCTGTCTTCGGGCCTGACGCTGATCTTCAGCATGATGGGCGTTCTCAACTTTGCGCATGCCAGCTTCTACATGCTGGGGGCGTATTTCGCCTACGTCGTCAGCGGGTATCTGGGCTTCTGGACCGCGCTGATCGTGGCGCCGCTGCTGGTGGGCGCCCTGGGTGCGGTGGTCGAGCGCTTCGGCCTGCGTACCGTGCACCGCTATGGCCACGTTGCCGAGCTGCTGTTCACCTTCGGCCTGGCCTACCTCATTGAAGAAGGCGTGAAGCTGGTGTGGGGCCTGCCGGCCGTGCCATACCGCGTGCCAGAGGTGCTGGACGGTCCGCTGTTCACGCTGTTCACGTCGTCGTTCCCCAAGTACCGCGCGTTCATGATGCTGGTGTCGCTGTTGATGCTGGTGGGAATTTTCCTGCTGCTCACGCGCACGCGCATCGGCCTGGTCATTCAGGCCGCGCTCACGCATCCAGACATGGTGGAAGCGCTCGGCCACAACGTGCCGCGTGTGTTCATGCTGGTGTTCGGCGGCGGCTGTGCATTGGCCGGGCTGGCCGGCGTGATCGGCGGCAACGCCTTCGTGACCGAGCCGTCGATGGCGGCGGCAGTCGGCTCCATCGTCTTCGTGGTGGCGGTGGTGGGCGGCATGGGGTCGCTGGTGGGCGCGTTCATCGCATCGCTGCTGATCGGCTGCATTCAGACGTTTGCCGTCACGCTGGATATTTCGGTGACGAGCGTGCTCCAGACGATCGGTGTCACGCTCCATCCGGACGTGCCGCTCATCTCGGTCTGGAACCTGACGATTGCGCAAGTCGCGCCGGTGCTGCCGTACCTGCTGCTGGTGCTGATGCTGATCTTCCGCCCGCGTGGGCTCATGGGTACGCGGGAGAGCTAAATGGAACGCACTATGCACCAACAAGCGCAACAACAAGGGGCATTGCCGGCCAATGATCGCGCGCGAACAATGAAGTTCAGGCCGGTCAACCTCGCCCGCTGGCTCATCTGGAGCATCACGGCGCTGGTGATGATCGTCCTGCCGCTGATCTGGCCGCAGGGTTTTGCCATCACGCTGCTCTCGCAGATGGGCATCATGATCATCTTCGCGCTGTCGTACAACATGCTGCTGGGGCAGTCGGGCATGCTGTCGTTCGGGCACGCGGTGTACGCCGGCCTGGGTGCCTTCATGGCCGTGCACGTGCTCAACAAGATCGGCGCGATGCAGACGCTGGGTGTTGCCGGGCCGCTGGCCGTGGCGTTGCTGCCCATCGTGGGCGGCTTGGGCGGCGCGCTGTTCGGCGTGATCTTCGGCTACGTCACCACCAAGAAGGCTGGCACGACGTTCGCGATGATCACGATGGGCATCGGCGAGATGGTCTTCGCCAGCGCGCTCATGTTTCCGGACTTCTTCGGTGGCGAAGGCGGTGTGTCGACCAACCGCAGCATCGGCGATGCGCTTGCCGGCGTCAGCTTTGGCCCGGCGCGCCAGGTGTATTACCTGATCGCCGCTTGGTGCCTGATCTCGATGGCGCTGATGTACGCGTGGACGCAGACGCCGCTGGGCCGTATCGCCAACGCCGTGCGTGACAACCCGGAGCGTGTGGAATTCATCGGCTACAACACGCAGCGCGTGCGTTTTCTGGTGGTGATTCTGTCAGCGTTCTTCGCGGGCATTGCCGGGGCGCTGTCTTGCATCAACTTTGAGATTGTGACGGCTGAGAACGTCTCGGCGGTGAGGTCGGGGGCGGTGCTGCTGGCGGCGTTCATTGGCGGTATGGGTAGCTTCTTCGGTCCGATCATTGGCGCGGTGCTCACGGTGTTCTTTACCGTGGCGCTGTCGGGTATCACCAAGGCGTGGTTGCTTTATCTGGGCTTGTTCTTCGTGCTGATGGTCATGTATGCGCCGGGCGGTATCGCCAGCCTGCTGGTGATGCATCTGCCGATCGCGCGGCGCGGCAAGTTGAAGACGCTGCTGCCGGCCTACGGCGTGGCATTCGTGCCGGCGGCCATCCTGCTGGTGGCGCTGATTTCCACCGTAGAGATGATCTACGCCGTGCAGGACGAGGGTTCGGGCGGCGTGGCAACGCTGTTCGGCATGTCCGTCGCACCGACCACCTGGATGCCGTGGGCCGTGACCGCCGTGCTGTGGCTGGTGGGTGCCTTCGGCCTACGTGTCGCAGCGGGCAAGCTGCGCACCGCCTGGGACAACGCCTTGCAGGAGCCGCAACCATGAGCCAACCCATTCCCGCGCTGGAACTGCGCGATGTCCGCAAGCGTTTCGGTCAGACCGAGATCATCCGGGGCGTGAACCTCACCATCGGCAAGGGCGAGCGCCACGCGCTCATCGGCCCGAATGGCGCAGGCAAGTCGACCACGTTCAACCTGATCTCGGGCCGCTTCCCAGCCAGCTCGGGCAGCGTGCGCCTGAATGGTGAAGAGATCAGCGGTCTCGCCCCGTTCGAGATCAACCGCAAAGGCCTGTCGCGCAGCTTCCAGATCACCAACATCTTTCATCGGCTGACGGTGTTCGAGAACCTGCGTTGCGCAGTGCTCTGGTCGCTGGGCTACAAGTACTCGTTCTGGCACAAGCTGGCCGAGTTGCGCGATGCACGTGAACGCGCCGAGGAGGTGCTTGAGCAGATTGGCATGACGCATCGGCGCGATGCCGCCGCAGGCATGCTGACGTATGCCGAACAGCGTGCGCTGGAGATCGGCATCACCATCGCCGGCGGTGCCGACGTGATCCTGCTGGACGAGCCGACTGCCGGTATGAGCCGCTCCGAGTCCGACCACGCAGTCGACTTGATCCGCAAGGTGACAGTCGGCAAGACGCTGGTGATGGTCGAGCACGACATGAGCGTGGTCTTTGGCCTGGCCGATCGCATCTCGGTATTGGTCTACGGCGAGGTGATTGCCACCGACACGCCCGAGGCCATTCGCAACAATCGTCGCGTGAAGGAGGCCTACCTCGGCACCACGCTGGACGAACCTGCAGGAGCGCATTGATGGCAACCAATACTCCCATGCTCGAAGTACGCGACCTGCACGCGTACTACGGCAAGAGCCACATCCTGCACGGTGTCGACATGCACGTGGGCGAGGGCGAGATCGTCGCCTTGCTCGGCCGCAACGGGGTGGGGCGCTCGACCCTGGCCAAGTCCATCATGGGCATGGTCAAGCACGAAGGCGAGATCCTGCTGCGCGGCAAGAATGTGAGCGGTATGCGCACCTTCGAAGTGGCGCATCAGGGTATCGGCTATGTGCCGGAGAACCGCGACATCTTCCCGACGCTGACGGTACGGCAGAACCTGTTGCTGGGCGAGAAGCGCAACCCGAGTCAGCCGAAACCGCGTTGGCTGTTGGAAGACATGTACCGGATGTTCCCCCGGCTGCAGGAGCGGGAGAACACGCCGGCAGGTGTGCTCTCCGGCGGCGAGCAGCAGATGCTGACGCTGTGCCGCACGCTGATGGGTGATCCGGATTTCATCATCATCGACGAGCCGACCGAAGGGCTGGCACCGCTGATCGTGACGCTGGTGGGCGAGTATCTGAAGACGCTCAAGGAGCGGGGGATCTCGGTGCTGCTGGTGGAGCAGAAGCTGGCCATTGCCCTCGACATCTCACAGCGTGTGTATGTGATGGGGCATGGGCAGATCGTGTTTGAGGGAACGCCCCAGCAGCTGAAGGCGGACGCGAAAGTCCGGCAGGAGTGGCTGGAGGTTTAAACACCGCTTTGAGCTTCTCGTTCGACAGAGGGCCCGCATGGAGAACCGTGCGGGCTTCTTCTTTTGTCGAGTTGCTCCCTCAGTTGACAAATTTCTCCTTGAAGTCAGCGAGATCGGTCGCTACGAATCGAATGGGCCACGCATTCGATCTGGCCCGACTCATGCGATAACACTCAATGGAGACACCACATGCGCAGAAGCTTCTTTCCGCAGCGTCTTGGCCGTGCAATCGCGGCGATCACCTTGATCTCACTGACCTCTCCGGCGCTGCATGCCGACGAGGACAATCGGGCCAACGGATTCAATGACCGTTGGGTAGCAACCTGGACAACCAGCGCGGATCGCAATATCTATCCGACTGCGCCTAAGAGTTTTCCCGCAGCAACGACCATTCGCCAGATCGTCCATACCAGTGCGGGTGGCGGCCAGTTGCGCCTGCGGTTGAGCAATGAATTTGGGACGGCGCCCGTGATCGTCGGCCCGGTGCATGTTGCGCTATCTGCCGGGGGATCGAGAATCCTCCCGAACTCGGATCGCACTGTCACGTTTGGCGGAAAAGCCACCACCACGCTCTATGCCGGCGCACCGTTGATCAGTGACCCGATCGACCTTCCCGTTGCACCGTTGTCGGATGTTGCCATCTCACTGTTCCTGCCCAACGCGACGACGCTGGGCACGATCCACAACTACGCGGCGCAAACCGCCTATGTATCGAGCGGCGACAACACGGCTGCGCCCGATCAGCCATCGTCAACGCGGCACACGAGCCGGTTCTACGTGTCGGGCTTGCTGGTCAAGACACAGAACCAGCCGCGCACCGTCGTTGCGTTTGGGGACTCGATTACGGATGGCCAGAATTCCACGACCGATGCCAACAAGCGCTGGCCGGATGTGCTGTCAAAGCGCCTGAATAGCAATGGCCCGTGGGGCGCGTTTGCCGTGCTCAACCAGGGGATTGCCGGCAACCGCGTCCTCGCAGACTTGGCAGGGGTGAGCGCTCTGGCGCGCTATGACCGGGATGTCCTGAGCCTGCCGGGCGTGCAGTGGGTCGTCCTGCTGGAGGGGATCAACGATATTGGCTTTCCCGGTACATCGTTGGCTCCCTCCAGCCCGCTTGTTGCGGCGGAAGACATCATCAACGGGTACCGGCAGATCATCGTGCGTAGCCGGCAACACGGCATCAAGATCATGGGCGGCACGTTGATGCCGTTCAAGGGCTCGGAGGTGCCGTATCCGAACTATTGGTCGGCCCAGAAAGAGGCGACGCGCCAAGCGGTGAATCACTGGATCCGTACCAGTGGCGCGTTCGATGCGGTGGTCGATTTCGATGCGGTAGTGCGCGATCCGGCAAGTCCACAAAACCTGCTGCCGGCGTTCGACGGCGGAGACCACCTGCACCCGAATGACGCGGGCTATGCGGCGATGGCCAATGCGGTCAATCTTTCGACGCTGCGATCCGTTGGGCCGTGAACCTGTGGCCGTCGCTCAGTGAGCGATGGCGCCGGCAGCAGGCGAGGCGGCTTCCGAGGCCGCCTTGGCCTGCTGGAGATGCTCCCCGCTAAATTGCATCTCCGAATACTTCACAAACCGCGTCTTGAACTTCCAGCGGTACCCCAACCAAATCGCCATAAACAGGAACACCCCGCAGTACGTCGCAACGAACGGGCCGAAGTTGTCGATCGGTGCAAACAGCGCTTTGGTGTTCTGCCCAAGGATGATCACCACGCACAGGATCGCCACCATGATCGGCCCGAACGGGAAGAACGGCGACCGATACGCCAGTTGATTCACCGAATGGCCCTGGCTCACGAAGCCCTTGCGGAAGCGGTAGTGCGCCACGGCAATGCCAAACCAGGCAATGAAACACGTTACCGCCGACGTGTTCAGCAACCACAGATAGACCACCTGATCGCCAAACAATGAGCTGAAGAAGCACAGTGCGCCCACGGCCGAAGTGGCCAGCAGCGCCCGAAGTGGTACGCCATCGCCCGACACCTTGGCAAACCAGCGCGGCGCCTGGCCTTCGAGTGACAGGTCGTACAGGATCCGCGTCGATACATACAGGCTCGATGTGCCCGACGACAGCAGTGCGGTCAGCACCACCGCATTCATCATCCCGGCGGCAAACGCCAGGCCTGCATGCTGGAACACCAGCGTGAACGGGCTCACACCAACATCGGTTGCCTCATTGCGCAGCAGGTTGGGATCGGTGTAGGGCAGCAACACACCGATGATCAGGATCGCCAGCACGTAGAACAGCAGAATGCGCCAGAACGTCTGGCGAATGGCGCGTGGGATCGTGCGAGAGGGGTTCTCCGCTTCGCCAGCGGCCACACCGACGGTCTCAACGCCCTGGAACGAAAACCCCGCGATCATGGCTACGCCGATCATTGCAGCGGGGCCGCCCACGAACGGCGCATCGCCCACGGTGAAGTTTTGCCAGCCTGACTGCGGGCCACCGTGCATGATGCCGAAGATCATCGCCAGGCCGATCAGCAGGAATACGACAATCGTCACCACCTTGATCATCGAGAACCAGTATTCCGCCTCGCCAAAACCACGCACGGAGATCGCGTTGAGGCCGAACATCAGCAGCAGGAACGCCGCGCTCCACACCATGCCCGACACACCCGGAAACCAGTACTTCATCACCAGTTGCGCGGCGGCCAGCTCGACGGCCACCGTCACGGCTAACGAGAACCAGTAGTTCCAGCCGAGCGCAAAGCCGAAGCCTTCTTCCACATACAGGCGGCTATAGGTCACGAACGATCCCGACACTGGCAGATGCACGGCCAGCTCACCCAGGCTCGTCATCAGGCAATAGACCATCACGCCGATCAGCGTGTAGGTGAGCAAGGCGCCGCCGGGGCCAGCCGTTGCAATCGATGCGCCAGACGCCACGAAGAGGCCCGTGCCGATGGCGCCGCTCAGGGCGATCATCATGATGTGCCGCGAGCGCAGGCGTCGGCGCAGTTCGGATTGGGCTTCGAGGCCGGTCGGGGTAATCGGTGTGTGCATAGCGGGTGCGCCAGGGTGGGGCGCGCAAATGAAAAACGCCCGCCGAATGCGAGGCAAACGGCAGGCGGGGCGAGTGTTATTGCTGTGTGGGGAGAGCGACGGTGGGCAGTTCGGGGCCAGGGTCCTGGCCGGCCAGCGGATCACGCACCACGGGCGGGCGCGGGAAGTGCATGTCGTGGTAACGGACAATGCCGCCGCCCCGCACAAGCCGGTAGCCAATCCAGATCAGGAAGAAGACCGGGATACCGATGTAGGTGGCGATCACCGCGGGCCAGTCGATCGTGCCGCTGGTGAACGCCTGGTAGTTCTGGCCGAGCGTAATGATCAGGCACAGCCCGAACGCAAAGAGGGGACCATACGGGAAGAACTTCGAGCGATATGGCAACTGCGCCGGATCATGCCCCTGCGCCACCAGCCCCTTGCGGAAGCGATAGTGGCTGATGGCAATGCCGAGCCACGCCACAAAGCCGGTCATGCCCGACGTATTCAGCAGCCACAGATAGACCGTCTTGTCGCCATACAGCGAGCTGAGGAAACACAGCGCGCCAACGGCCGTCGTGGCCAGCAGCGCATTGCGCGGCACGCCGTTCTTGGTGAGTTGCGCAAAGATGCGCGGTGCACGGCCTTCGGTCGCCAGGTTGTAGAGCATGCGCGTGGACGCGTACATGCCCGAGTTACCCGCCGACAGCACGGCAGTCAGGATCACCGCGTTCATCAGCCCGGCCGCAAACGCCAGGCCGGCATGCTTGAACACCAGCGTGAACGGGCTCACGCCAATGTTGGTGACTTCCGTGGAGAGCAGATTCGGATCTGTGTACGGCACCAGCACACCGATGATGAAGATCGCCAGCACATAGAACAGCAGGATCCGCCAGAACACCTGCTTGACCGCACGCGGAATCGTGCGCGCCGGATCAGCCGATTCGCCCGCCGCCACGCCGATCAGCTCCGTCCCCTGGAACGAGAACCCCGCGATCATCGCCACGCCGATCATCGCCGGCAGCCCGCCCACGAACGGCGCATCGCCCATCGTCAGGTTCTGCAGGCCCGACTGAGGGCCGCCCTTCATGATCCCGAAGATCATCGCCAGGCCAATACCGATGAAGAAGATGACGGTGACGACCTTGATGAGCGCGAACCAGTATTCCGCCTCGCCAAAGCCCCGTACGGAGATGGCGTTGAGCAGGAACATGATGAGGAGGAACACCGCACTCCACAGCACGCCCGGTACATCGGGGAACCAGTAGTGCATGACGAGCTGCGCGGCCGCCAGCTCAACGGCAATCGTCACCGCCCAGTTGTACCAATAGTTCCAGCCCAGCGCGAAGCCGAAGCCCTCGTCCACGTACAGCGCGCCATAGGTGGCGAACGAACCGGAGACGGGCATATAGGCGGCAAGCTCGCCCAGACTGGTCATCAAGAAGTAGACCATCACCCCGATCAGGATGTAGGCGGCGAGTGCGCCGCCGGGGCCCGCTTGCGAGACCGTCGCGCCCGAGGCAACGAAGAGCCCGGTACCGATCGATCCGCCAATGGCGATCATGGTGAGATGGCGCGCGCGCAAGGTGCGGCGCAAGCCCGGCGTCTCTGTGGACGGGGTAGCGTGTTCTGACATGGATACAGAGTGGACGATTCCGCTCGGATCGCGAATGGAATCGACGAAATGTGACGAGACGTCCCCGCGCCTGATGGGCACCCAGGATCATCCCAAGCAACGAAATGCGCGACTCTATCAAAACCGTCATGTGCCGGGCAAAAAATCGACGCTGCAGCACACGCGTTTGAACCTGCCGCAGCCCGCTGCATGGCCCGCTGAACGGCGCCGTGCAGCGCAAAAATAAAAATTGAACGACCGTGCTATTTTGTGTATTCTGTGTCGAGTCGCGGCCTTACCGCGCGTTAAAAAAACGATACTTAAGAGACAGTTCAACCGCGAGGCACGGTGCGCTGCTTTGGCATCAATCGAGCCGGCCCTCGCATCACCAAAGGAACCAGCATGACTGCGGAGTACAAGGTCCAGGACGGCGTTGCCGTCATTACGCTCAGCAACCCGCCGGTCAACGGCCTTGGCCATTCCACGCGCCTGGGTATCGTTGAGGGCATGGTCAAGGCTGGTGATGACCCCAGCGTCAAGGCCATTGTGATCACCGGTGCAGGCAAGGCCTTCTCGGGCGGCGCTGATATCCGCGAGTTCAACACGCCCAAGGCAACGCAAGAGCCGACGTTGCACGCTGTCATCAAGGCGGTTGAGTCGAGCAGCAAGCCGGTCGTGGCCGCCATCCACTCGGTGGCGATGGGCGGCGGGCTGGAACTGGCATTGGGCTGCCACTACCGTGTGGCCGCACCGGGCGCGCAGATCGCGCTGCCGGAAGTGAAGCTGGGCATTCTGCCGGGCGCCGGCGGTACGCAGCGCCTGCCGCGCGCGATCGGCCTGGAGCCCGCTCTGAACATGATCGTTTCGGGCACTGCCATTCCGTCGGAAAAGCTGGCCAAGAGCGGCCTATTCGACCAGATGGTCGAAGGCGACCTGATGGCCGGTGCCATCGACTTTGCGCTGAAGGCCGCTGCCGAGGGCAAGCTGCCGAAGGTGCGTGACCGCAAGATCGAGCACGACAACCCCGAAGGTTTCCTGCAATTTGCCCGCAACACCGTGGCCGCTGTCGCCAAGAACTTCCCGGCACCGGGCAAGTGCGTCGACGCCGTGCAGGCCGCCGTGCAGAAGCGCTTTGACGACGGCATCAAGTTCGAGCGTGACCTGTTCATCGAACTGGTGAACACCAGCGAATCGCGCGCACTGCGTCACGCCTTCTTCGGCGAACGCGCTGCCAGCAAGATCCCCGATGTGCCGGAAGACACCCCGGTGCGCAAGGTGGAGAAGGTTGCCGTGATTGGTGCCGGCACCATGGGTGGCGGTATCTCCATGAACTTCCTGAACGCGGGCATTCCGGTCACGATGCTGGAAACCAAGCAGGAGGCGCTGGACCGCGGCGTCGCCACTATCCGCAAGAACTACGAGAACAGCGCCAAGAAGGGCAAGCTGACGCAGGAGAAGGTCGAGCAACGCATGGCGCTGCTAACCCCGACGCTCTCGTACGACGACATCAAAGACGCCGACCTCGTCATCGAGGCCGTGTTTGAAGAAATGGGCGTCAAGGAAGTCGTGTTCAAGAAGCTGGACGAAGTCGTCAAGCAAGGTGCGATTCTGGCGTCGAACACCTCCACGCTGGACGTGGACAAGATCGCCAGCTTCACCAAGCGCCCGCAAGACGTGGTCGGCATGCACTTCTTCAGCCCGGCCAACGTGATGAAGCTGCTGGAAGTGGTGCGCGGCAAGGAGACCGCCAAGGACGTGCTGGCGACCGTCATGAAGCTGGCCAAGGCCATCAAGAAGACGGCCGTGGTCTCGGGCGTGTGCGACGGCTTTATCGGCAACCGCATGATTGAGCAATACAGCCGCCAAGCCGGTTACCTGCTGGACGAAGGCGCGCTGCCGGAGCAAGTCGACAAGGCCATCGAGAAGTTCGGCTTTGCGATGGGCCCGTTCCGCATGGGCGATCTGGCCGGCAATGACATCGGCTGGGCCATCCGCAAGCGCCGCGCCGTGGACAAGCCGGACATCGTTTACTCGAAGACGGCCGACCTGCTGTGCGAGATGGGCCGCTTCGGCCAGAAGACGGGCGGCGGCTGGTACGACTACAAGCCGGGCGACCGCAAGCCGTATCCGAACCAGCAAGTCAACGACATGATCGTCCAGCATTCGAAGGACCTGGGCATCACGCGCCGCAAGATCTCGGATGAAGAGATCGTCGAGCGCCTGGTGTTCGCGCTGGTGAATGAAGGCGCAAAGATCCTGGAAGAGGGCATTGCCTCCAAGGCGTCGGACATCGACATGGTCTACCTGACCGGCTACGGCTTCCCGCTGTTCCGCGGTGGCCCGATGCTCTACGCAGACACCGTCGGCTTGTACAACGTCGCTCAGACCATGCACCGCTACAGCAAGGGCTACCACGGTGAAGCGTGGAAGGTTGCGCCGCTGCTGCAGAAGCTGGCCGATGAAGGCAAGGGCTTCAACGGCTAAGCCATCGACGCAAGCGACTGAACCGCCATGCAACTCACGCCCACCGACTGCCTGCTGGTCATTGACGTGCAGAAAGATTTTCTGCCCGGCGGTGCGCTGGCGGTGCCGGACGGCGACCAGGTCATCCCGGTCGTCAACCGGCTCGCCAAGGCATTCGGACGTGTGGTGCTGACGCAGGACTGGCACCCGCGCGAGCATGTGTCGTTCGCGGCCAATCATGCTGGCAAAGAGCCGTTCGGCACGATTGATTTGCCGTACGGGCAGCAGGTGCTATGGCCTACCCATTGCGTGCAGCACAGCACCGGCGCTGCTCTGGCCGATGGGCTGGACGTGCCACATGCGCAGTTGATCGTCCGCAAGGGCTATCACCCGCACATCGACAGCTACTCCGCGTTCTTTGAAGCGGACCGCAAGACGCCGACCGGTTTGCTCGGCTGCCTGCGCGAGCTTGGGATTAAGCGCGTGTTCTGCGTCGGTCTGGCCACGGACTTTTGCGTGGCGTGGTCGGCGCTGGATGCGCGTGCTGCGGGGCTGGACGTGGCTGTCATTGAGGATGCTTGCCGCGCGATTGACCTGAATGGGTCGCTTGCGCAGGCGTGGCAGAACATGACGGATGCGGGTATCGCGCGGTTGCAGTCGCACGAAGTTCTGAACGGATAACGGAATACATCGGGTGCGCTTAGAAGCCGCGCCCGCCACCAGATACGAGGAGCAACACCATGACCGAAGCAGTCATCGTTTCCACCGCACGTACCGGCCTGGCCAAGAGCTGGAAGGGCGCCTTCAACATGACCCACGGCGCCACGCTGGGCGGCCATGCCGTGCAGCACGCCATTGCGCGCGCCAAGATCGAGCCGGGTGAAGTCGAAGACATCCTGATGGGCTGCGCGAACCCAGAAGGTGCGACGGGCGCCAACATCGCCCGCCAGATCGCCCTGCGCGCCGGCTGCCCCGTGACCGTGCCGGGCGCGACCGTCAACCGTTTCTGCTCGTCGGGCCTGCAAACCATCGCAATGGCCGCGCAGCGCGTGATTGCTGATGAGGGCGACATCTTCGTGGCCGGCGGCGTGGAATCCATCTCGTGCGTGCAGCAAGAGATGAACCGCCACATGATGACCGAAGGCTGGCTCAACAAGCACAAGCCCGAGATCTACTGGAACATGCTCCAGACCGCCGAGAACGTCGCCAAGCGCTACAACATCGCCAAGGAGCGCATGGACGAATACGGCGTGCAGAGCCAGCAGCGTGCCGCCGCCGCCGCTGCCGCTGGTAAGTTCAACGACGAAATCGTCCCGATGACCACGGTGATGGGCGTAGCCGATGCCAAGACCGGCCAGCTCATGACGCGCGAAGTGACCATCTCCGCGGACGAAGGCATTCGCCCGGACACCACGCTGGAAGGCGTGGCGAAGATCCGCTCGGCCGTGCCCGGCGGCGTGATCACGGCAGGCAACGCCAGCCAGTTCTCCGACGGTGCATCCGCTGCCGTGGTGATGAACGGCAAAGTGGCCGCTGCCAAGGGCCTGCAGCCGCTGGGCGTGTTCCGTGGCTTTGCTGTGGCCGGTTGCGAGCCGGACGAAATGGGCATCGGCCCGGTGTTTGCCGTGCCCAAGCTGCTCAAGAAAGCCGGCCTGAAGGTCGAAGACATCGGCCTGTGGGAACTGAACGAAGCGTTTGCCGTGCAAGTGCTGTACTGCGCCGACAAGCTGGGCATCCCGATGGACCGTCTGAACGTCAACGGCGGCGCCATCGCTGTGGGCCACCCGTACGGCGTGTCGGGCGCACGCCTGGTCGGCCATGCGCTGATCGAAGGCAAGCGCCGTGGCGTCAAGTACGTGGTCGTGACCATGTGCATCGGCGGCGGCCAAGGCGCTGCTGGTCTGTTCGAGGTGCTCTAAAGAGACACAGGCTCCCACTCAAAACGGGAGCCTTTTTTCTGGCACCAACGAAACCCGCATGAGCGCCAGCCGATGCACCCAGACGGTTTGGCCGTTCTTGCCCTAGATGGCGCCTTGAATTTCTGTAAGCGGGCGGAAACAAGACGGGAAACTGTCTGAGCGAAGCGAGTTTTTCCCGTCTCCGCCCGGTTACGGAAATTCAAGGAATCTTTCGCCATCTTGGGCGCGCCTTTCTTTGCTTACTTTCTTTGGCAAGACAAAGAAAGTGAGTCAGCCCCGGCAGGGGATGAAACAAGGGATGGACCACTAACATCATGTCTTCTCTGCTGCTGTCGCGCCGCGACCTGAGCTTCCTGCTCTACGAATGGCTCAACGTCGAATCGCTCACCCGCATTCCACGTTACGCTGACCATTCCCGCGAAACCTTCGATGCCGCACTCGACACGTGCGAGCGCATCGCAACGGACCTCTTCGCCCCGCACAACAAGAAGAACGACCAGCAAGAGCCGCACTTCGACGGCACCACGGTTCACATCATTCCCGAAGTGAAGGTGGCGCTGGACGCCTTCAACAAGGCCGGCCTGATGGCCGCAGGACAAGACTTCGAACGCGGCGGCATGCAACTCCCCACCGTGGTCGAGAAGGCCGGCTTCGGCTTCTTCAAGGCTGCCAACGTCGGCACGAGCTCGTATCCGTTCCTCACCATCGGCAACGCAAACCTGCTGCTTGCCCACGGCACGCCCGCGCAAATCGAGACGTTTGTGCAGCCCGAGATGGAAGGCCGCTTCTACGGCACGATGTGCCTGTCGGAGCCGCAGGCCGGGTCATCTCTGTCGGACATCGTCACGCGCGCCGAGTACGAAGGCGAATCGCCGCTCGGCGCGCAATACCGCCTGACCGGCAACAAGATGTGGATCTCCGCCGGCGAGCACGAACTGTCGGACAACATCGTCCACCTCGTGCTGGCGAAGATCCCCGGCCCAGATGGCAAGCTGATTCCGGGCGTGAAGGGCATCTCGCTCTTCATCGTGCCCAAGTTTCTGGTCAATGCCGATGGCTCGCTTGGCGAGCGCAATGACGTGGTGCTGGCCGGCCTGAATCATAAGATGGGCTATCGCGGCACGACCAACTGCCTGCTGAACTTTGGCGAGGGCACGCAGTTCCGCCCCAAAGGAGCAGATGGCCAGCCACGTGCCGGCGCCATCGGCTACCTCGTTGGCGAACCGCACAAGGGCTTGGCGTGCATGTTCCACATGATGAACGAGGCGCGCATTGGCGTCGGCATGGGCGCGACGATGTTGGGCTACACGGGCTACCTGCACGCGGTGGACTACGCGCGCAATCGCCCGCAAGGCCGCCCCATCGGTCCGTCGGGCAAGGATGCGGCATCTCCGCAAATCCGCATCGTTGACCACGCAGACGTGCGCCGCATGCTGCTGGCCCAGAAGGCGTATGTGGAAGGCGCACTCGGCCTGAACCTGTATTGCGCCAAGCTCGTCGATGAAGAACGTGGTGAGACCGATCCAGCGAAACGCGCCAAGCTCGGCCTGCTACTGGACATCCTCACGCCCATCGCGAAGAGCTGGCCGTCGCAGTGGTGCCTGGAGGCCAACAGCCTGGCGATCCAGGTGCACGGCGGCTACGGCTACACGCGTGAATACAACGTCGAACAGTTCTACCGCGACAACCGTCTCAACCCGATCCACGAAGGCACGCACGGCATCCAGGGCCTGGACCTTCTGGGCCGCAAGGTTGTGATGCAGGACGGCGCAGCATTTGTCGCGCTCGGCGAGCGTGTGCAAGCCACCGTCGGCCGCGCGTTGGAGACCGGCGATGAAACATTGATCAGCTACGGCCGCGCGCTCGGCATGGCCACGCAGAAGCTGGCCAAGGTCACGCAGACGCTGTGGGCCGCCGGCGACCCGCGCGTGGCGCTGGCCAATGCATCGGTCTACCTGGAGGCCTTCGGCCACGTGGTCGTGGCCTGGATTTGGCTGGAGCAGGCGCTGTCCGCCGCCAAGGCATTGCCGAACGCACAAGGCGAGGATGCCGATTTCTACCGCGGCAAGCTGCAAGCCGCGCGCTACTTCTTCCAGTGGGAACTGCCCAAGATCGACCCGCAGATCGCGCTGCTGGGCTCGCTCGACACGACCACGCTGGATATGCAGGACGCTTGGTTCTAACAACGACAACGATAGACAGGAGACACCATGGGTACGCTCAAGCATCTGTTCGATCTTTCCGGCAAGACGGCGCTGATCACCGGCGGTTCGCGCGGGCTTGGCCTGCAGATTGCCGAAGCACTGGGTGAGCAGGGCGCGCGCATCGTGCTATCGGCGCGCAAGGCTGATGAACTGAAGGAAGCGCAGGCACACCTGAAGTCGCTCGGTATCGAGGCCGACTGGATTGCCGCCGACGGCGCGGTCGAAGCCGACATCCAGCGCCTGGCTGACGAGGCGCTCGCCAAGCTGGGCCACATCGACATCCTCGTCAACAACGCTGGTGCCACGTGGGGTGCGCCGGCCGAAGACCACCCGGTTGAGGCGTGGGACAAGGTGATGAACCTGAACATCCGTGGCCTGTTCCTGCTCACGCAGCAGATCGGCAAGCGTTCGATGATCCCGCGCAAGTACGGCAAGATCGTCAACGTGGCATCGATTGCCGGCCTGAAAGGCAACCCGCCGGGCTCGCTCGACACGATTGCGTACAACACCAGCAAGGGCGCCGTGGTCAACTTTACGCGCGCGTTGGCCGGCGAATGGGGCGAGCACAACATCACCGTCAACGCCATCGCCCCGGGCTTCTTCCCCTCGAAGATGACGCGCGGTTCGCTGGAGAAACTCGGCGTCGATAAGCTGACCGAGAAGTCGCCGCTGCACCGCATTGGCGATGACGAAGACCTCAAGGGCGTGGCTGCGCTGTTCGCGTCGGATGCGTCCAAGCACATCACCGGGCAGATCCTTGCCGTCGATGGTGGCGTGAGCGTGGTCTAATTTCGGCTGCTTTCCACTCTTTTGAACGCAGCATGAGCGCAGACAACAACGGTTTTCCGATCGACATTCCTTTCCTAAAGCTCATCGACATGCGCTGCCTGAAGGCGGCGGATGGCGAGGGCATCGTCGAGCTGGCGCTGGAAGAGCGCCACATGAACAGCTGGGAGATGGCCCACGGCGGCGTGACCATGACGATGCTCGACGTCGCCATGGCCATGGCTGGCCGCTCCGCCGATGTGCATGGCCGCGGCGTGGTGACGATTGAGATGAAGACGGCGTTCATGCAGCCCGGGCGCGGCACGCTCAAGGCCAGTGCGCGCTGCGTGCACCAGTCCACCACCATGGCCTTCTGCGAGGGTGAGGTGACGGACGACACCGGCAAGCTGGTCGCCCGCGGCTCGGGCACGTTCAAGTTCGTCAAGCGTATGCCGCCGCCGCGCACCCCCGAGCCAGGCGCGGACGGCTGATTGACCTACGTAGTTGCAGTAAGGCAGTACCCAGTTGCACACCGGACAGCGTCCGGCACATAAGAAGAGCAACCACGGAGACAACCATGCAACAACCCGCACGGCGGACGGCGTCCGCTTTTGCCATCACGCTGCTTTGCTGCACCGGACTGACCATGACCCTGGAAGGATGCGCCTCCAACTCCGCGCCGGCCGCGGAGACGCCCACCGCCGTGCAGGCACCGCCTGCCCCGAACCCTCCGGTGCAGAAACCCCTCACGGCTGATGAATCCGACCCGAACAAGATGGGCTGGATGCAGGGCTTCCCGCCGCCGCCCGATCGCATCATCCGCTTCGACCTGGCCGGCAACATGTTCCCCCGCACGCGCTATGGCTACAGCCACGTGCGTGAATTCGTGCCGACACGCGCGGTTTGGCACGGCGATGGCCCGGTTAGCAAGCTGCCGCGCGCTGAACGCGATATCAACGGCGTGCTGTTCACCGACCCTGAGGGCGTGCGCCGCACTTTTGCCGAAGCCCTGAAGCTGACCTACACCGACGGCATCCTCGTCATGCACAAGGGCAAGGTGGTGTACGAGCGCTACTTTGGCGCGCTCGATGCGCACACACAGCACATTGCCATGTCGGTCACGAAATCGTTTGTAGGCACGCTGGCCGCCATGCTGGTGGCAGACGGCAAGCTCGATCCGGCCGCGCCTGTCACGCAATACGTGCCGGAACTCAAGGACAGTGCGTACAGCGATGCCACCGTGCGCCAGGTCATGGATATGACTATCGGCGTGCACTATTCCGAAAACTACGCCGACCCGAATGCTGATGTCTGGGCCTACGCCCGTGCCGGCGGCATGCTGCCGCGCCCAGCAGGCTACAAAGGGCCGGACAACTTTTACGACTATCTCATCACGCTGAAGAAGGAAGGCGAGCACGGCGAGGCATTCTCGTACAAGACCGTCAACGCAGAAGTCCTGGCCTGGATCGTCCGTCGCGCGTCCAACAAATCATTGGCCGCGCTGCTGTCCGAGCGCATCTGGCAACCGATGGGGGCAGAGAACGATGCGTACTTTGGGGTGGACAGTATCGGCACCGAATCCGGTGGTGGTGGTCTGAACACGACGCTGCGTGATTTGGCCCGCTTTGGCGAGATGATCCGCAACGACGGCCGCTTCAACGGCCGCCAGATCCTGCCCAAGAGCGTGATCGACGATATCCGCCGCGGTGGTGATCCTGCCAAGTTTGCCAAGGCCGGCTACGCCACACTGCCGGGCTGGTCGTACCGCAATATGTGGTGGATCTCGAACAATGCCCACCACGCTTTCGAGGCGCGCGGCATCCATGGCCAAGCGATCTATATTGATCCGGTGGCCCAGATGACGGTCGTGCGCTATGCCTCGCACCCCATCGCCGCCAACGGCGCCAACGATCCGATCACGCTGCCGGCCTTTGGTGCGCTGGCAGATTTCCTCATGCATCAGAAGTGACCCATTCGCTTACCTAGGAGTGTTTTTCATGTCGAAGACTTATCAGCGCATCGTTCTGGCGTCCCGTCCGCAGGGTGCCGTGACGCCGGACAACTTCCGCCTGGAGACGGCCGACATCCCCGAACTGCAGGACGGCCAAGTGCTGGTGCGCAACCATTTCCTATCGCTCGATCCGTACATGCGCGGCCGCATGAACGACAGCAAGTCGTATGCGCAGCCGCAGCCGCTCGATGAAGTGATGATCGGCGGCACAGTGGGCGTGGTGGAGGCCTCCAAGAACCCGTCATTTGCCGTGGGCGACAACGTGGTCGGCATGTTCGGCTGGCAGGAAGTAGGCGTGTCGGATGGCCGCGGCATCCAGAAGGTGGATACGCGCCACATTCCGCTGTCGGCGTACCTGGGTTCGGTGGGCATGCCCGGCGTGACCGCATGGTACGGCCTGAACAAGATCATGCTGCCGAAGCCGGGCCAAACCGTGGCGGTGAGCGCCGCATCGGGTGCTGTGGGCAGCGTGGTTGGCCAACTCGCCAAGCTCAAGGGTTGCCGTGCCGTGGGCTTTGCCGGCGGCAAGGACAAGTGCGACTACGTGGTCAACGAGCTGGGCTTTGATGCCTGCATTGACTACAAGGCCGCCAAGGATCCGAAAGAGCTCTACAAAATGCTCAAGGAAGCGACGCCCGACGGCATCGACTCGTACTTTGAGAACGTTGGCGGTTCGATTCTGGATGCAGTGCTGTCGCGCATGAACGCCTTCGGCCGGATCGCCATGTGCGGCATGATCGCCGGCTACGACGGCCAGCCGCTGCCGCTGCAGAACCCGCAACTGATTCTGGTGTCGCGCCTGACCATCGAAGGCTTCATCGTCTCCGAACACATGGACGTGTGGCCGGAAGCACTGCGCGAGCTGGGTGGCTTCGTGGCACAGGGCAAGCTGAAATTCCGCGAGAGCGTGGCAGACGGTCTGGCAAGTGCGCCGGAAGCCTTCATAGGTCTGCTCAAGGGCAAGAACTTCGGCAAGCAACTGGTGAAGCTGGTCTGACGTTTTGACCTGACGTTTCGACGTCCATGCGCGGACTGTCAATCGCTTGACAGTCCGCCGGGCGAGGGCCGCAACAGAATGGCTCCACCCACAATCTTTGCGTGAAGGAGACACCATGAACGCACCCGACACCGCCCAAGCCAAGCGGCCCGAAGACATGGCCAGCAGCCTCAGCCCCGAGGCTGCTGCCCGTTATCGCAACCTGCCGCGCCCGCCGCAATTCGCCACCGTTGCCGAAGAACGCCTGCATCGCAAACAGCGTCTGGCCGCAGCGTTCCGGCTGTTCTCCAAATTCGGTTTCGACGAAGGCGTGGCCGGGCACATTACGGCGCGCGATCCGGAGCACCAGGACAGCTTCTGGGTGAACCCCTTCGGTGTGCACTTCAGCCAAGTGACGGTGTCGAACCTGATCCGCTGCGATCACCACGGCAACGTGGTCGAGGGGGATTACCCGGTCAACGCAGCGGCGTTTGCCATTCACTCGCGCGTGCATGGGGCACGGCCAGATGCCGTGGCTGCAGCGCATTCGCACAGCACGTATGGCCGCGCGTGGTCGACGCTCGGCCGCAAGCTCGACCCGCTCACGCAAGACGTGTGCGCGTTCTATGGCGACCATGCGGTGTATGACGATTTCGGCGGTGTGGTGGTCGAGCTGGATGAAGGCCAGCGCATTGCCGAGGCACTCGGCAACAACAAGGCCGCCATCCTGCAGAACCACGGCCTGCTGACCGTCGGCAAGACGGTGGACGAGGCGGCCTGGTGGTTCATCACCATGGAGCGCTCCTGCCAGGTGCAACTGCTGGCCGAAGCTGCAGCCGCACGCACCGGCGAGGCACCGCGTACGATTTCCGATGCCGCTGCGCGGCAGGCGTATTCCATCGTCGGCTCGGCGCAGGCAGGGTGGTTCCAGTTCCAGCCGCTCTATGCCCGCATCGTCAAAGAACAACCCGATCTGCTCGACTGATCGGTCCTAAACACCTGGAGCATCCATGACGGATCTGATTCTGCATCATTACGCCACCTCGCCGTTTTCAGAGAAGGTGCGTTTGATCCTCGGCTACAAAGACCAGCCGTGGAAGTCCGTCACGGTGCCCGTCATCCTGCCCAAGCCGGATGTGATGCCGCTCACGGGCGGCTACCGGCGCACGCCGTTTCTGCAGATCGGCGCAGACATCTACTGCGACACCGCGTTGATTGCGCAGGTGCTCGAATCGATTCATCCGCTACCAAAGCTGGTGCCGTCCGAGCAGGCGGCGGCGATATTTGCCATGGCGCAATGGGCGGATACGACGCTGTTCTGGGCGTCAGCCACCTTTGTCATGCAGCCTGCCGGTTTTCAAAGTCTGTTCGGCAGCATGCCTGAGGAGTTTGTCAAAGCCTTCGTTGAAGACCGCAAGGCCATGCGCGCAGGCGGTACCGGGCTGCGCACACCGCCGCAGGAGGCGGCCTCCACGCTGCATGTCTTCCTCGCGCAACTGGAGCGGCAACTCGCCACCGGTGAGCACATCTTCCTGTTCGGTGAGCAGCCGAGCGTGGCTGATTTCTCCGTCTACCACTGCCTGTGGTTCATCCGCCGAGCAACGGGCGTGGCGGGCATTCTGGACGCGCATCCGGAGGTCGTGGCGTGGATGCATCGCATCGCCGCGTTTGGGCACTCGCAGGCCCAGCCGATGACGCCGGCCGAAGCGCTGGACGTTGCCCGCGCCGCCACACCGCACGCGCTGACCGAGCCGAACACGCCATTCGACGATCGCTACGGCCTGCCCAAGGGCACACGCGTGACGGTGGCCGCCGTCGACTACGGCGTCGACCCGATCGAAGGCGAGTTGATCGTTTCCACCCGCGACACGGTGGGCGTGCTGCGTGAAGACGCACGCGTTGGCAAGGTGGTGGTGCATTTCCCGCGCGTGGGTTACGCCGTGCGCAAGGTTGAAGCGGCAGGCTAAGGGGGCTTGCTGTTTCGATCACCTTTCATGACAACAACACGAGAGAGACACGTATGAAGCAATTCGCAGGCGGCGTGGCCGTCATCACGGGTGGTGCGTCGGGTTTCGGCAAAGAGTTCGCGAAGAACGCGGCCGGGTTGGGCATGAAGCTGGTGCTGGCCGATATCCAGCAGGACGCGCTGGATGCCGCGGTGGCTGAGTTTGCAGCGCAGGGCGTGGAAGTCATCGGCCTGCGCGTTGACGTGTCGAAGGTGGAAGACGTGCAGGCGCTGGCGGATGCCGCCATCAAGACGTTCGGCAAGGTCAACCTGCTATTCAACAACGCAGGCGTGGGCGCCGGTGGCCTGATCTGGGAGAACTCCGAGCGCGATTGGGATTGGGTGCTGGGCGTGAACCTGCACGGCGTGATCCATGGCGTGCGCATCTTCACGCCGCTGATGCTGGCAGCGGCGAAGAAAGACCCGTCGTACGAGGGCCATATCGTCAACACGGCGTCGATGGCGGGGCTGCTGAATGCGCCGGCCATGGGCATCTACAACGTATCCAAGCACGCGGTGGTGGCGTTGTCCGAATCGCTGTATCAGGACTTGAGCCTGGTGACCGAACAGATTCATTGCTCGGTGCTGTGCCCGTACTTTGTGCCGACGGGCATTACGAAATCACACCGCAATCGCCCACAGGACCTCGCCAATACGGCGCCGCCCACGAAATCGCAGCTTGTGTCGCAAGCCATGTCGGACAAGGCGGTCAGCTCCGGCAAGGTGACGGCGGAACAGGTTGGCCAGATGACGTTTGATGCGATTCGCGATGCGAGCTTCTACATTTACTCGCACCCGCATGCGCTGGCGCCGGTGCAGCATCGTTTTGAAGACATCATCTCGCAGCGCAACCCGTCAGACCCGTTCGAGGGCAAGCCGGACGTGCGCGCACGCCTAGTGGATGCACTGCGCGACTAACGCTCACCCCAAGACTCCGGAGCCGCCATGACCGCCACCACTGCAGCCGCCATCACTGAATCGCAGTTCGCCGATCTGCCCAACGGCACGCGGCTGCATTACGCCAGCGCCGGCAAGCGCGGTGGGCCGCTGATGCTGTTCGTGCATGGCTTTCCGGAGTTCTGGTACGAGTGGGAAGCACAGCTTGCGGCATTCGGTGATACGCACTTTGCCGTGGCGCCCGATATGCGCGGCTATAACCTGTCGAGCAAGCCAGCGGCGGTGGATGCGTATCGCCCGAAGCTGCTGGTGCAGGATCTGGTGCAGTTCATCACGGCGCTGGGGTATGAGCGCGCCATCGTGGTGGCGCACGATTGGGGTGGCGCGATCTGCTGGAACCTGGCAATCCAGCATCCGGAGTTGGTTGAACGGCTGGTGATCGTCAACTCACCGCACCCGTGGGTGTTTGCGAATGCGCTGCTGAGCGATCCGGCACAGCAGGCTTCATCGGCGTACATGAACTGGCTGCGCAAACCGGGCTCGGAAGAGGCGCTGGCCGCCAACGAATTCGAGAAGCTGGAAGGCTTCTTCCACGGCATGGGACAGCCGGTGGCCGAGTGGTTTACGCCGGAGGTGCGGGCACGCTATCACGCTGCATGGAGCCAACCGGGCGAGGGCGGCTCGCATGGCCTGACGGGCGGCGTGAACTACTACCGCGCTTCGCCATTGCACCCGCCCACCGAGGGCACCGCGCCGCTGCGCATCGACCAGATGCCGCCCGAAGCGTTTGTCGTGAAGGTGCCAACGCTGGTGATCTGGGGCGAGATGGACATGGCGCTGCCGAAGGGCCTGCTCAACGGGTTGGAGCGCTTTATTCCCGATATGCGTCTTGAGCGCATTCCCAACGGCACGCACTGGGTGGTGCACGAACAGCCGGAGCGCATTACTGCGTTGATCCGGCCGTTCGTTTCGTAACGCGTTCTCAACGTTACATCGATTCCGCCAGCATGCGGCGGTAGTCGTCCGCTGTGGCGATGCGCGGGTTGGTCTTGTGGCAGTGGTCGAGGAGGGCGCCTTCCACTACATGCTCCAGCGCATCTTCCGGCACGCCCATCTGGCGCAGGCCTGTCGGCAAGCCTAGCCGTGCGGTCAGGTCATGCACGGCCTGGGCGAGGTCGGCGCCCGCCGGCAGATTCATCACACGACGCATGCGCGCATAGCGGTTGTCACGCACCACAGATTCCGCTGTCTCGTTAAAGCGCAGCACTGCCGGCAGCACCACCGCGTTGAGCGTGCCATGGTGCAGCCCTGTCTTGCCGTTTACCTTCACACCGCCCAGCGGGTGCGACAGTGAATGCACGCACCCGAGCCCCTTCTGGAATGCCATCGCGCCCTGCATGGAGGCGCTCATCATGTTCAGCCGCGCATCGCGGTCTGAACCATCACGCGTGGCGCGCTCGATGTTGGCCCAGGCGCGCTCCAGGCCATCCAGTGCGATACCGTCAGCAGGCGGGTTGAAGGCGGGCGCGAGAAACGTCTCAATGCAGTGCGCGATGGCATCCATGCCGGTGGCGGCCGTCAGCATGGGCGGCAAGCCGAGCGTCAATTCCGCATCGCAGATGGCAGATTTGGGCAGCAGGTGCCAAGAGTGAAAGCCAAGCTTGCGGCCGTCCTCCAGGATGATGATGGCGCCGCGCGCCACCTCGCTGCCAGTGCCGGCCGTGGTGGGAATGGCGATCAGCGGTGCCGCTGCTTCCGTGATCTTTGTGCTGCCACCCTCGATGGTCGCGTAGGTGGTCAGCGGCTCGGGGTGCGTCGCCGCAATGGCAATGCCCTTGGCCAGGTCGATCGACGACCCGCCCCCAATGGCGATCAGCCCGTCGCAGCCGGCTTCCTTGTATTGCGCGGTGGCCTTCAGCACCATCGCCTCGGTCGGGTTGGAGGGCGTTTCGTCGAACACGGTGACGGGCAGCCCACCCGTGGCATCGATGGCCCGCTGGGCCAGCCCGGCGGTGGCCACGCCCTTGTCGGTCACGATCATCGGCCGGCGGATGCCGACGCGTGCGCATTCGCCCTTCAGTTCGTTGACCGTGCCGAAACCTAGGTGGACGTGGGTGAGGTAGTAGATGAGGGCCATGCGCTGTCTCCGAAGGATGTGTGCATCACCCGTCTTGTCGTGCGGGCGTGGTTCAATGGATACTCCGATAATAGCCAAATTAGAACGATCGTTCAGTTCTCGCCCTCATGCAGCACCCGTCTCTCGACCCGCACGTCGCCCAGTTGCTCGATCTGGTGGCGCGTGCCAAGCGTCCGCCGTTGAATGCGCTCGACCCCGCCGACGCCAAGATCGCCTACGAAAAGAGCAGCCCGATTGTTGATATCCCAAGCATCCCGCTGGAAGCCGTGCATGACCTGACGGTCTCCGCGCGCGACGGTCATGCGATTCCCATCCGTACCTATGCCGCGCGCGAAGCGAGCTGGGCCGATCCGCTGCCGTTGCTGGTGTACTTCCACGGCGGCGGTTTTACGGTGGGCAGCATCAAGACGCACGATCAGCTCTGCCGCTCGCTCGCGGCCAAATCCGGGGCGATGGTGTTGTCGGTGGACTATCGGCTCGGGCCTGACTGGAAGTTTCCGACTGCGGCCAACGACGCCTTCGACGTGCTGCAGTGGGTGTTCGACGAAGCCGCCACCATCGGCGCAGACCCGGCACGCATCGCGTTCGGTGGCGACAGTGCAGGCGGTACGCTGGCGGCCGTCACCGCAGTCGAAGCGCGCAACCGTGGCTTTCAGCCGGTGTTGCAACTGCTGATCTACCCCGGCACCACAGCGCGGGAGAACACACCGTCGCATCGTGAATTCGCCGAGGGCTACCTGCTCACGCAGGAGATGATTCACTGGTTCTTCTCGCAATACCTGCGCGACGATGCCGACCGCGACGACTGGCGCTTCGCCCCGCTGGATGCCGGTGGTCACGGCGCCGATGTACAGGGCGTGTGCCCCGCGTGGATTGCCGTAGCTGGCTTCGACCCCATCCGCGATGCTGGCATTCGCTACGCGAACAAGTTGCGTGCGGCGGAGGTGCCGGTCGAACTGAAGCTGTATGAAGGCATGATCCACGACTTCTTCAAGATCGGCCGCTTTGTGCCGGCAGTTGAAGATGCTCATCGAGACGCCGCCACGGCACTGCGCCGCGCCTTCGGCACTGAAACTGAGTAACCCCGAACACCAAGGAGACCCGCATGGCGATTGAGGATTTCCGCCACAGCACGCCGCTGCGTGTGCGCTGGGCCGAAGTCGATGCGCAGAGCATCGTCTTCAACGGCCACTACCTGCTATATGCCGATGTCTGTATCACCGAGTACTGGCGCAGCATCGGCGTGCGGTATCCGGTGGATGTGGTCGATACGTTTGGTGTCGACTTCTACGTGGTCAAATCCACGCTCGAATACCATGCGTCCGCGCGCTTTGACGACGAGCTGGACCTGCGTTGCCGCGTGGCACGTCTGGGCCGCTCGAGCATGCGCTTTATCATCGAGATGTATCGCGCAGAGGAGCACCTCGTCACCGGCGAAGTCATCTACGTGTGCGCCGATCCTGCCACGCAGACCTCCGCGCCGATCCCCGACCCGCTGCGCGATCGCATCCTCAATTTTGAAGTCTTGAAGCCTGAAGTGTGAGAACTGAGCATGACTGCCCCTGAATCTGTCCGCCCGCTTGCTGGCGTTGAAGTCGACCGCTGGGACGCCGTGCGCGAAGAAGCGCGCGCCATCCGCTACGACGTGTTTGTTATCGAGCAGGGCGTGCCTGTCGAACTCGAATGGGATGAATGGGACGACCAATGCTGGCACGCCCTCGCGCGCGACACGGCTGGCCGTGCAGTGGCCACGGGCCGCCTGCTGCCTGACGGCCATATCGGCCGCATGGCGGTGCGCAAGGAAGCGCGCGGCACAGGCGTTGGCGCGCGCGTGCTGGAGGCGTTGATCGACAAGGCGCGCTCGCTCGGTTATCCGGAACTGATCCTGAACGCGCAAACCCACGCGATGCCGTTCTATGCGCGCGCGGGCTTTGCGGCCGAGGGCGCAGAGTTTGAAGAGGCCGGCATCCCGCACCGGACCATGCGCCGCGTGCTGTAACAGACCACCTACACGTTGATCGCCCGGGCGGCGCGCACGATCGCTTCGATTGCTGCCTGTGCCGCCGGCGACGACGTTCTGCCGTGCAGTCGCACAATCCCCGTGATGGATGGCGGCGACAGCCAGCCTTTCACTGCCAGCCGGACGAGCGTGCCGGACTCCAGTTCCTCCCATACCGCAGCATCCGTTGCGCCCAGCACGGTGTCGGTGGTGAGCGCCACTGTCTTGAGCACGCCATAGTTGTCGCATTCGAGCGCGATGCTGGCTTCCTCGCCCGCCGGCAGGCCCAGCAGGGCGGCCAGTTCCACCTTTGAGGGGCTCAACAGCTTCGGTACGGCAATGCCGTACTCCCACACTTCGCGCAGCGTGTGCTCGTGCTGCGCCAGCGGATGGCCAGCCCGCACGTACAGGTGGGGCGGCTGACCGCCAATCGGCTGAATGTCCAGCGCAGCGTCTCTTGGCATGTCGCGCACGTCTGCTGCGAAGAACTCGATGTTCTCCGTGCGCAGGCTTTCCAGCAGTTGCACCCAGTTGCCGACTTCCATGCGCAGCGCCACCTGCGGATGCTGTTGCCGCAGCTCCCGCAGTGCCTGCGGCATGAGCGTGGCGGTCAGCAGCGGCCCCACGCCAAAGGCGGTATCGCCCAGTTGGCTGTCGCGGTAGAGATCTACGTCACGCTGCAGGCACCGTGCCTCGAACAACAGCTTGCGCCCCCGTGCGATCACGAAATCACCTGCTGCAGTGGGGCGCACACCGCCCACATCCCGGTCGAACAGGCGGATGCCCAGGTCATCTTCAATGGCCTGGATGCTGCGGCTGAAGGCGGGCTGGCTCAAGTGCACCAATTCGGCGGCACGGGCGAAGTGCAGGGTGTCAGCCAGGGCAACGACGTGACTCAGGCGGCGCAAGTCCATGGTGTTGCGTCTATTGCATTGAATGGATGCTCATTATGCATTGGACGCATTGAATCAGCCCTCCTAGGCTTGTCTTCACAAAAATTCGCAAGACAAGCGAGGAGACACCCCGATGAGTTCACACCAGCAGTTGCTCCTGATCAGTGCCTGCATCCTGGGCTTTGGCGCCATGGAGTTCGTTACCCGGCGCTACCAAGCAAGTGTCAGCGGCAAGGCCACCGCCAACGATGCGTGGCTGGAAGTGCTGATGTTCGTCAGCCTGGTCGCCATCACCCAGCCGATTGCGCTGCTGGGCAGCAACGCGCTGTGCAACTGGCTCATGCCCGCGCAGCACAACGCCTGGGCCAACCTACCGTGGTGGGCCATGACGGGCCTGCTGCTGATCGGCGACGACCTCACGCAATACCTCTGGCACCGCGCCTCGCATTCGCCGCTGCTATGGCCGCTGCACCGCGCGCATCACAGCTCGTCGTACATGAGCGTGCGCATCACATACCGCAACAACTTCTTCTACTACCTGATGATGCCCGGCCTGTGGATCGGCGGGGTGGCGGTGTACCTGGGCTTCGGCAGCGTCTACGGGGTGTATCTGGTGGTGAAGGTGGCCGTCATCCTGGGTGCGCACTGCGCCTGGCCATGGGATGCGCCGCTGTACCGCATCCGCGCGCTGCGCCCGTTGATGTGGGTGATTGAGCGCACCATTTCCACACCCGCCACGCATTGGGCACACCACGCGCTCACCAACGCCGATGGCATTGGCCACTACAAGGGCAATTTCGGCAACCTGCTGTTCTTCTGGGATGTGCTGTTCGGCACGGCCCACATCACGCGCAAGTACCCCGCGCAGATCGGCTTGCAGGATGACGCCTTGTACGGCGCAGAACGGTGGACTGCACAGATGTTCTATCCGCTGGTGCAATCCAAGCGTGAGCATTCGGCGCTGCGCCCGGGTGGCTATGGCTTTACGGAAGTCGAGCCGGCGCAAAAACGGGCGTAGCCCCTGTGCCGCGCTTACGTATCGGCGTGCGTGACGGTATCGAGCGCGCCAAGGTAGCGCGTTTCGCCAATCTGCCCCTGTGCGTCGAAGCGGCGCTCGGTCACGTCGAAGCAGCCATCGTGGCGGATGCGCAGCACGGTGGTGGCACGCGTGCCGTAGCGCGGCGAGCGAATGAAAGCGGCGGAGAGCAGCTTTTCCCACTCAGGCGCCACGCCGGTGGCGGGCAGGGCGCCGGTGGGGGCTTCTCGCGTCTCGGCCATCAGGTTGATGTAGCGGGCCACGTCCAGCGCGTTGCCGTGCCGGCCTGTATCCGCGGCCAAGGCTTCGGCAAACGCAGCCATGCGATGGCGCACCTTGAACCACGGCGTATCGAGCAGCGCATTCGACAGCCCGTACACGCCGGGTGCCAGCTTGCGTGGGGCGTCTGCGCGGTTGCTGGTCCACCAGAGCTCGTCGCGCGTGGCGGTCAGCAGGTTGTAGCCGTTGTAGGCGCGGTCGCGGGTGGTGAGGCTATCGAGGTACGTCGGGATCGACGCCTCTTCGGCCATCAGAAAATTGGAGACCAATTCACCGCGCGAACGCGCATCGGGGCGGCGCTCGGACGGCGCACGGTAGTTGGTCAGCGCGGCAAAACGGCCGTCGCGTGTCATCCCCATCCACGTGCCTGCATGGCCGACCACCTGGGCCAGATCACGCCCGGCCAGTACGTTGGGCGCATCGCTCCACCACGCCAGTGGCGCGGCGGGGCGGTCATAGAATTCGTCCCGGTTGGCGGCCACCACCAGCGCGTAGGCGGGGTGGGCGTGCCAGGCCGTGAGAATCAAACACATGAGCACTTCCTTTGAACATGCCAAGCGAGTGGTCAATGTGATGACCTGTGTCGCGAGGGCTTCGGCCAAGCATAGCAGCCGGCCGAACTTTTGCGATGACGATTACATGGATACGGGCCTAACCGTTTTCCAGATCGACGAAAAGCTCGGTATGGCGTTCGCCTGCGACGAATTCGCGCGGGCCGCCGGTCTCCCACAGACCGGCCAGCGTGGCGGTAAAGGCCGGCGGGATGTCGTGGTAGCACTCCATCCACGTGGCCTGCCCGTCGCGTAGTTCGGGGCGACGCATCACCGTGCCGGCCACGCCGGTTGCTTCTTCCACCGTGTCGAGCCAGCGTTGCCAGCGTGGCAGGGCGGCGGCAGCGTCGCGCTCGGCGATGCGGAAGTAGACGAACAGGTGGTCGGCCATGGTGGGTGTCCGGTATCAGGCGTTTTCTGAAACGGGAATCGTGTACGGCAGGTTCTGCAACGTCAGTACTGGGCCGTCAAACGTGGCGAGGTGGATGGCGGTGTCCAGCGCATCCAGCTTCAATTCGACCAGCAAGTCCGTGCCGCCGTCCGGTGCCATCGCCGCATTCACGACCATGCCGCACGGCTGGTTCGGATCGGCTGCGCTGTAGACCTCGGCGCCTGCGGAGGTGGGGGCATTCACGTGGGCGCGCTGCATGCGCCGCTTGAGCGTGCCGCGATACTGGCTGCGCGCGACGATTTCCTGGCCGGGGTAGCAGCCCTTTTTGAAATCGACGCCGCCCAACAACTCCAGGTTCACCATCTGCGGCACGAACTGCTCTTGCGTGGGCAGGGTGATTTGCGGCACACCTGCCTGCAGGCTCAACCAGTCCCACACCTCCGTGCCGACGAGCGAGAGGCGCGACGACAGCGTCTTCCACGCATGCTGGAAATGCTCGGCGTGCACCATCCATTGATAGCGCGGACGGCCGTCGGCGTCGGGCAAGCGGATGACTGCACCAACCTGCTGGCCCACCGTGGCCGGCTGCTGTGCGACCGCGTAGATGGCGTCTGACTCCGGCAGCACGGCGCCGGCTTCGCGCAGCGCGTCAGCCGCATCCGGCCCGGCCACGCCGATAGCGATGAACTCGTCCATCGGCCGCAGCTTGGCCTTGGCGCGCAGCACGAACATCGACAGGCGTTTGCTCAGCGCCGGGGCGACCAGCTTGTCGGCCTGCAGCACGATCGTATCGGCCTGACGCCACATCAACAGCGTGGCCAGCAGGCGCCCTTTAGGCGAGCAGTAGCCGGCCAGGCGAGCCTGGTTGGGCCCCAGGCCCGTGACGGCGTTGGTCAACTGGTTATGGAGGAATTCGGCCGCATCCGCGCCTTCAACGGCAATGCGCGCGAGATTGGTCGGCGGGCACAGAACGCTGCCGCGTGCGGCAGCGTCAAACTGTACGTCGAGCGGCGGAAAGCTGAGCGTATCGACGAAATCCTGAAAAACGTCATTCATGGTGTGCAGGCTGCCAGAGGTTGACCCGGTATTATATGAGGCTGTCTGACGGGCAGTTTGTGCCCTCGCAACCCATTTCAAGAGTGCGGACAAGGCCATGGTCGGGCGGTTCCGCGCATAGATTCGCAACGCAATGTTCTCTTTTCTCAAACGCCTGGTTGTTCTCGCGATCCTGATCGCGCTTGCTGCGGCAGGCGGCGTGGTGTGGTGGGCCCAGCAGCCGGTAAGCCTTCCGGCCCCGTCGCTGGAAGTCGTGATCAAGCCGAACTCGAGCGTCATCTCGGTCGGCAAGCAGCTCGCCAGTGCGGGCGTGGGCGTGCAACCGCAGCTGTTCTCGCTGGTGGCGCGCGCCACCGGCAACGCCAAGAGCCTGAAGGCTGGCGGCTACGAGCTGGAAGCCGGCGCCACGCCGCTGTCCATCCTCGACAAAATGGCGCGAGGCGAGGTCACGCACTACGTCGTCACCGTCATTGAGGGCTGGTCGATGCGCCAGATGCGCGCGGCGGTGGATGCGGAGCCTGCGCTCAAGCACGATACGGTTGGCCTGTCCGATGCCGATCTGATGCGCAAAATTGGCGCGCCCGAAGCCAATCCGGAAGGCCTGTTCTTCCCCGATACTTACCTGTTTGCGCGCGGCAGTAGCGACGTGGAGCTCTACCGCCACGCCTACCAGGCCATGCAGAAGCGCCTGGCCGACGCCTGGGCCAAGCGGCCGCTCGACCTGCCGTACAAGACCCCGTACGAAGCCCTGACCATGGCCTCCATCATCGAGAAGGAGACCGGCCAGAAGATCGACCGGCCGATGATTGCGGCGGTGTTCGTCAACCGCCTGCGCAAGAACATGCTGCTGCAGACCGACCCGACCGTCATCTACGGCATCGGTGCTGGCTTTGACGGCAATTTGCGCAAGCGCGACCTGCAGGCCGACACGCCGTACAACACCTACACGCGCGCCGGCCTGCCGCCTACGCCGATCTCGCTGCCGGGCATGGCCTCGCTGCAGGCGGCGCTGAATCCGGCAACATCCGACGCGCTGTACTTTGTGGCGCGCGGCGACGGCAGCAGCCAGTTTTCGACCAACCTGACGGACCACAACCGGGCCGTCAATAAATACGTGCGCGGCCAACCATGACTGGCAAGTTCATCACATTCGAAGGTATCGACGGGGCGGGCAAGAGCACGCACCTGGCGTGGTTCGCCCAGCAATTGCAGGCCAAGCTCGCGCCGCAGGGCAAAAAGGTGGTTGTCACCCGTGAGCCGGGTGGCACCCCCCTGGGCGAACGTCTGCGCGAGGTGCTGCTGCACGAGCGCATGCACCTGGAAACCGAAGCGCTGCTGATGTTCGCCAGCCGCCGCGAGCACATCGCCGAGGTGATTCAGCCTGCGCTCGACGCCGGTGACTGGGTCATCTCCGACCGCTTCACCGACGCCACCTTCGCCTACCAGGGCGGGGGCAGGGGCTTGGCCATCGACCGGCTCGAAGCACTGGAGCAGTGGGTGCAGCAGGGCCTGCAGCCAACCAAGACCATCCTCTTCGACCTGGCCCCTGAAATTGCCGCCGCACGCCTGGCCGACGCCCGCACGCCCGACAAGTTCGAAGCGGAGTCCGCCCAGTTCTTCCTGCGCACGCGCGCCGAATACCTGCGCCGAGCCGCCACCGAGCCGCAGCGTTTTGTCGTGCTGGATGCCAACCGCGAGCGCGGTGAACTCCAGAAAGACTTAGAGAAGTTGCTTGCAACGCTTTGATTTGGCACGCAATTTCCAATACCGAAATAATGGTTTCACGGCGAGTTTTCGCATCAACAATCTAGCGTAACCCATTGATTCATGATGCTTTATCCTTGGCAATCCGCTGACTGGGCGCGCCTGCAGGCCATGCGAGCCAAGCTGCCGCACGCCATCCTGCTGAACGGCCAGGCCGGCACCGGCAAGCGCGATTTCGCCATGCACTTTGCGCAGGGTCTGCTGTGCGACACGCCCGCGGCCGACGGTCAGCCATGCGGTACCTGCGCGGCCTGCAACTGGTTCGCACAGGGCAACCATCCGGACTTCCACCTCGTGCGCCCCGAGGCGATGGAAGACGCGCCCGAAACGGAGAAGGACGCCGAGGGCAAGAAGAAGGCGCCCAGCAAGATCATCCGCATGGAGCAGGTGCGCAACCTGATCGAAGGCATTGGCGTGGGCACGCACCGGGCGGGGCTGCGCGTGGTAGTGCTGTATCCGCTAGACGCCCTGCAGACCGAGGGGGCGAATGCCCTACTCAAGACGCTGGAAGAGCCGCCGCAGGACACCGTCTTCCTGCTGGTAACGGACCGTATCGACCGTATCCTGCCGACCATCCTGTCGCGCTGCCGGCAGTTTCCGCTGCAGCCGCCACACCCCGAGGCCGCACGCCAGTGGCTGGAGCAGCAGGGCGTGCCACATGCGCAGAACCTGCTGGCTGAATACGGCAATGCGCCGCTGGCCGCGCTGTCTGCCGCCGAGTCCGAAGACCGGCCGCTGTTGCAGTTCTTGCTAGAACAGTTGGGCCAAGGCTCGAAACTCGATGCACTGGCCACCGCTGATCATTTACAGAAATTGTCCGTTCCGGCCGTTCTCAGTACCATGCACCGATGGGTCTTTGATCTGATGGCGGCGAGGCTAGCGGGGCGCCCGCGGTATTTCCCGGGACAACGCGACGCATTGCAGCGCTGCGCAAGCGCCATCCCGCTGGACCGCCTGGAACGTTTCGCGCGTGCCTTGCCGGAGCGACGCCGCACCGAGCAGCACCCGCTGGCCGCGCGGCTCGTCATCGAAAGCCTTTTGCTGGATTACCGGCAGCTCTTCCCGGCTGCCTGACACTGAACTCCTGGAACCTCTGTGAGCACTGCACCTCTTCGCACGCCTGGTACACCGGTCACCCCTGGCGCCCCTGCCGCTCCTGGCATGGCTGCCGGCGCCCCGACGCGCCCGGGCATCGTCTCCCTGGCCATCAAGGATGAAGCCGGCCTGCACGCCGCCTACATGCCGTTCCTGAAGAACGGCGGCATCTTTGTGCCGACCCAGCGCCCTTACCGTATCGGGGAAGACGTCTTCCTCGTGTTGTCGCTGCTGGACCGTCCGCAAAAGTACCAGGTGGCCGGCAAGGTGGCCTGGATCACGCCCGTCGGCACGCCCAACAAGACGCCGGGGATTGGCGTGCACCTGGGTGAAGACGAGCCGTGCCGCACGCTGCGCCGCGTCGTTGAAGAGCTGCTGGGCAAGCAGATCAACTCGCAACGCCCCACGCAAACGCTGTGACGTTCTTCTGAGACGGCGCACAAAGTTTGCGCCGTAACTTACTGATTTTCTGATGTTTGTCGATTCCCACTGCCATATCAATTTCCCGGATCTCCGGGCGCGCCTGCCGGAGCTGCTGACCCGCATGCGCGAAAACCGCGTCACGCATGCGCTGTGCATCTCCGTCACGCTGGAAGACTTCCCCAGCGTGCTGGAGATCGCCGAGCAGGAGCCGAACGTGTACGCCACCGTGGGTGTGCACCCGGATGCCGAAGCGGACATCGAAGAAGGCACGCGCATTGAAGAGCCGACGCTGGAGCGCCTGCTGGCGCTGGCCGATCACCCGCGCGTGGTCGGCATCGGCGAGACCGGGCTCGACTACTACCGCCTGGGCGACCGCACCGTGGCCGACATGGAGTGGCAGCGCGAGCGGTTTCGCACGCATATCCGCGCCTCCAAGCAGACCGGCAAGCCGCTGGTGATCCACACGCGCTCGTCGGCGGACGACACGCTGGCCATCATGCGCGAAGAAGACGCCCAGACCGCGCGCGGTGTCATGCATTGCTTTACCGAAAGCTGGGATGTGGCCAGGGCCGCGCTGGACCTGGGGTTCTACATCTCGTTCTCGGGCATCGTCACGTTCAAGAGCGCGGTGGACCTGCAGGAAACCGCCAAGAAGGTGCCACTGGACCGCATGTTGATCGAGACCGATTCGCCTTACCTGGCGCCGGTACCGTTTCGCGGCAAGACCAACGAGCCGGCCTATGTGCGGCATGTGGGTGAATTCATCGCGACGCTCCGCGGGGAACCGCTGGACCGTATTGCCGGTGTCACGACTGAGAATTTTTTCAATCTATTCAATAAAATACCGCGATAAGTTGCGGTATCACTTGAAGCAAACCATGCGAAAAATCACACTGGCCGCCAGCTTGGCGATGGCGCTGTCGAGCGCCGCATTCGCCACGCCGCAGGACGACCTGCGCGCTGCGGTGGAATACAACCGGCCGGTGCTGGTGCAGAAGTACGTTGCGCAGGGCGTGGACCCGAACCTGAACACGCGCGAAGGCAATCCGCTGCTGGTGGATGCGCTTAAGGACAAGAACCTCGACGTGGCCGAGGCGCTGATCCGCGCCAAGAACATCGATTTCGAGCGCACCAACGCTGCTGGCGAGAACGCGCTGATGATGGCCGCCTACCAGGGCCTGCTGTCCATGGTGAAGCTGATGGTGGAAACGTACGAGGTGGAGGTCAACAAGACCGGCTGGACCGCGCTGCACTACGCCGCCACCAATGGGCACGATAACGTCGTCAAATACTTGCTCGACCACGCCGCCTACATCGACGCGGAAAGCCCCAACGCCACGACGCCGCTGATGATGGCGGCCATGAACGGCCACATCACCACGGTCAAGCTGCTGCTGGACGAGGGCGCGGACATGAACCTGCGCAACCAGCAGAAGATGGACGTGATCGACTTTGCCAAGCGGTATCACCAGGACGAGATTGCGACGGGGCTGGAGTCACGCCGGCGCAAGCTGGCGGAGCAGGCGGGCAAGCCCGCTCCAGTACAAGCGCCGGCGGCGGCAACTGCCCAGCCTGCCAAGAAGCCCCAGGTGCCCGATGCGCCAACGTCGATGCCGGCCGCCAAACCGGCTGAAGCAGCACCGCGTAGCCAAGACGCGATCGGCACCCCAACCAACATGCTGTTCGATAGCAACCGCTAGGCACCGACTGCATTGCGGCCGGGCGCGATGCGCATCACGCCCGTCGCGCCAACCGCACCCCGGTGAATTGCCAGCGCTGGTGCGGATAGAAGAAGTTGCGGTACGTCGCCCGCAGGTGCCCCTCGGGCGACACGCATGACCCGCCGCGCAGCACCATCTGGCTGCACATGAACTTGCCGTTGTACTCACCCACGGCGCCCTCGGCCGGCTGAAAGCCCGGGTAGGGGCCATAGGGGCTGGCGGTCCATTCCCATACATCTCCGAAGAGTTGCCGCAGTCCGCCGGCCTGGGCGATGCCATGGTCGGGCAATGGCATGAACGCGCCACGATCGGCGAAGTTGCCTTGCACCGGCATGCCCTCGGCGGCGTGCTCCCATTCGGCCTCGGTGGGCAGGCGGGCGCCGGCCCAGCGGGCATAGGCATCGGCCTCGTAGAAGCTGACGTGCGTGACGGGCGCGTCCAGGTCAACGGGCTGCAGACCATGCAGCGACATCTGCTGCCAACCCGCCGCGCCATCTACGTCAGAGCGCCAATAGAGCGGGGCGTCGACTCCTTCGCGCTGCACCCAGGCCCAGCCATCGGATAGCCACAGCGTGGGCTGGCGATAGCCGCCGTCCTCCATGAAAGCGATCCACTCTCGGTTGGTGATGGGGTGTGTCGCCAGTGCGTAGGGTTCCAGCCAGACGGTGTGGCGCGGGCCCTCGCAGTCGAACATGAAGTCGGCGCCGGAATCGGTCTTGCCGATCTGCGCGGCGCCGCCTTGGAATGCGACCCAGCCTGGCTGTGCTCCAGTCGCCCGTACTGGCGCGGGGCGAATCTGCGCGTAGGCCGGACACAGTGGGTTCTGCGCAAACAGGTGCAGCAGGTCGGTCAACAGCAACTCCTGGTGCTGCTGCTCGTGATGCAACCCGAGCGTGATCAGCCGGGCAAGCTCCGCCGATACGCCTTCGGCCAGCAACTGCTGCATGGCCGCATCCACATGCGCACGATAGGTGCGCACCGCATCGAGTGTCGGGCGCGTGAGCATGCCCCGGCGTGGGCGTGGGTGCCGTGCGCCGACGGTCTCGTAATACGAGTTGAACAGGTAGCGGTAGCGCGCATCCGGCGAGCGGTAACCCGGCACGTTGGGGCCGAGGATGAACTCCTCGAAGAACCACGTGGTATGGGCCAGGTGCCATTTGGCGGGGCTGGCATCGTCCATCGACTGAACGGTGGCATCGGCGTCCGACAGCGGCGCAGCCAGGGCCAGGGACTGTGTCCGCACGGCGCTGTAGTGCTGCAAAAGGTCGGGCAGGGCAGACGGGGTATTGGCGGGCACATCGAAGGCGGGCGATACACGCATGACGTCTTCAGTCTCCAGGCTGGCGGCAAGAGCAGGCGGTCAGAACGACAGAGCAGCAAGCGGGCCATGCTTGCAGGGCGCATGCTGGCGCGCCGCGTTCACCCGCGCATGTCTCGGCTCGTAAGAAGCATATGCGAGCTTTGTAACTTTGCTATGCGCAACAGTGGTCATGCTGCATTGCACTGGTGGCTGCAGTGCAGCATCGCCTGTCATGAAACAGTCACTCCGGTCGCCTACGATGTAAACGTTTACAAATTCAAACGAGGGCGCCGTGGCAAGCAGCATCAAGGACGTGGCAACACGGGCGGGCATCTCCATCGCCACCGTGTCGCGTGCCGTCAATACGCCGGAGCGTGTGAGCGCCGAGACGCTCGCCCGCGTGCAGGCCGCCATGGATGCGCTGCAGTACCGCCCCAACGCATTGGGCCGCCAGCTGCGCGCGATGCATACGGGGCTGCTGGGCGTGGTGTTGCCCTCGCTGGCCAACCCGGTGTTTGCCGAGTGCATGCAGGGCATTGAAGACGCGGCGTCCATCACGGGCCAGCGTGTCATGCTGATGACCACCGCTTACGACCTTGAGCGCGAAGCCCGTGCCATCGAGACCCTGCTGGAGCAGCGCGTCGACGGCCTGGTCCTGACGGTGGCCGATGCCGCCGCCAACCCCCATCTCGATCGCCTGGACGCCGAGCACGTGCCGTACGTGCTGGTCTACAACGACACCGTCGGCCAGCCGCGCATTCCCGCACGCTGCTGCGTCACCGTCGACAACCGGGCCGCTGCGCGCGATGCCATCCGCGCGTTGCTGGCGCAGGGCCACAAGCAGATCCGCATGCTGACCGGCACGCTGTCGGCATCGGACCGTGCCGCGCTACGCCACGACGGCTACCGCGAGGCATTGGAAGCCGCTGGCATTGCCCCGCAACCGCCGGTGGAAATCGACTTCAACGCCGATGCCATGCTGCCCACCGAACTGGCCCGTCTGCTGGCGCCACCGCGCCCGACCGCCATTTTCTGCAGCAACGACCGCCTGGCATTGCTCACGATCCGCTCGCTGCGCGAGATGGGCCTGCGCGTGCCGGAAGACGTCAGCGTGATCGGCTTTGACGGCCTGGCGATGGGGCAGTGGCTCATGCCCACGCTTGCCACGGTGGCGCAACCGCATCGCCAGATTGGCGCGGATGCCGCCCAGGCGCTGGCCCGCCGCATCGCGGGCGAGGTCGTACCCTCGATCACGCTGCCGCATCGCCTGCTGCATGGCGGCACGCTGGCCAAAGCGCCGGCCGTGCCCGCATCGCTTTCCGTTGTGCCTTCTTCCCTCACGTCTGATACGCAAGGAGCGTCTCGATGAAACGTCTCGTTCAATGGCTGCGCGCGTGCGGCCTTGCTGGTGCCACCATCGCTGCTGGCGCCTTCGCCCTCGCAGCGCCGGTGCAGGCTCAGCCGGCCGGCCAGCAGGTCGCCATCTGCTACAACTGCCCGCCGGAATGGGCCGACTGGGCCAGCCAGATCAAGGCCATCAAGGACAAGACCGGCATCACCGTGCCGTTCGACAACAAGAACTCCGGCCAGGCCATCGCGCAAATGCTGGCGGAGAAGTCGCACCCGGTGGCGGACGTGGCCTATCTGGGTATCACGTCCGCATATCAGGCCAAAGAGAAGGGTCTGGTCGCCAACTACAAGCCCAAGCACTGGGAAGACATTCCGGCCGGCATGAAGGACCCGGACGGCGCGTTTTTCTCGATCCACTCCGGCACGCTGGGCTTCTTCGTCAACAAGGACGCGCTGGAGGGCAAGCCCGTGCCGCGCTCATGGAAGGATCTGCTCAAGCCTGAGTACAAGGGCATGGTCGGCTACCTGGACCCGAGCAGCGCATTCGTTGGCTATGTGGGCGCCGTGGCAGTCAACCAGGCACTGGGCGGCACGCTGGACAACTTCACCCCCGGCATCGAGTGGTTCAAGCAACTGAAGAAGAACGCGCCGATCGTGCCGAAGCAAACGGCCTACGCCCGTGTCGTGGCCGGTGAGATCCCCATCCTGCTCGACTACGACTTCAACGCCTACCGCGCCAAGTACAAGGATCACGCCAATGTGGAGTTCGTGATTCCGCAGGAGGGCTCGATTGCCGTGCCGTACGTGATGAGCCTGACCGCCGGCGCGCCGCATGCCGACAACGCCAAGAAGGTGCTGGATTTCGTGCTGTCGGATGAAGGCCAGGCACTGTGGGCCAACGCCTACCTGCGTCCGGTGCGTGCCAACGCCATGAGCAAGGAAGCCGCATCGCGCTTCCTGCCGGCCAGCGAATACGCCCGCGTGAAAACGGTCGACTTCAACAAGATGGCTGCCGGCCAGCAGGCATTCGGCACACGCTATCTGGACGAGGTCCGCTGAGCATGAGCACCGTCACCCGAACCACCTTGCCCAAGGACGCGGTACTGCCCGCACGGTGGCGGGTGGCGTTGCTGGCGCCAGCCGTCGCGCTGTTCTGTGCGTTCTGGCTGCTGCCGATGGCTGCGCTGCTGCGTGTGAGCGGCAGCGAAGGCCTGATCGCCACTTACACGGCAGCGCTCACCACGCCGCGCTATCTGAGTAGTCTTGTTTCCACGGTGCTGCTGTCGGCGGCCGTGACACTGGCAACGCTTGTGCTCTCGACCATCGCGGGGCTGTTCCTGGTGCGCCATAACGTACCGGGCAAACGGCTCATCACGGCCATGCTGACGTTTCCGCTGGCGTTTCCGGGCGTGGTGGTTGGCTTCATGGTGATCCTGCTGGCCGGGCGCCAGGGCCTGCTGGGTGACCTGACACGCCAGTTGACCGGTGAGAAATGGGTCTTCGCCTATTCCATCGGTGGTCTGTTTCTCGGCTACCTGTATTTCTCGATCCCGCGCGTGGTGCTGACGGTGATGGCGGCAGCGGAAAAGCTCGACCGCTCGCTGGAAGAGGCGGCCCGCTCGCTCGGGGCGTCGTCGTGGCAGGTGACGCGCGATGTGCTGGTGCCGGGGCTGGCGCCCGCGCTCATCGCCTCCGGGGCGATCTGCTTTGCCACGTCGATGGGCGCGTTCGGCACGGCTTTCACGCTCGCCACCGAAATCGACGTGTTGCCGATGACGATCTATACCGAGTTCACGCTCAACGCAGGCATTGCGATGGCGGCGGCGCTGTCAGTGGTGCTGGGTGTAGTGACCTGGCTGGTGCTGGCAATTGCGCGCACGGCCAGTGGTGGGCAGACGGGAGCGGCAGCATGAAACGCCTGCTTTCCCTCTCGCAGTGGCTCATCACGCTGCTGCTTTGCCTGTTCCTGATCGTGCCGGTTGTGCTGTCGATGGCCGTGGGCCTGACACGCAACTACATCCGCGGTTTCAAGAGCGGTTGGACGCTCGATTGGGTCGCCCAGGTGTGGGACATGTACCAGGCCTCGATCTGGATGTCGCTGCTCGTGGCGCTGTGCACGCTGGTGATCGTGCTGGCCGCAGGCGTGCCGGCCGGCTATGTGCTGGCGCGCCGCCAGAGCCGCACAAGCCGCCTGATCGAAGAATTCCTGACGCTGCCCGTGGCACTACCGGGCTTGGCGACGGCGCTGGGGTTGATCGTCGCGTATGGCGGATTCGGCAGTTTTCGCGAAAGCCTCTGGTTCATCGTCGTCGGGCACGTGGTGTTCACGCTGCCATTCATGGTGCGCTCGGTGGCGGCCGTGGCGTCGGGACAGAACCTGAAGACGCTGGAGGAGGGCGCCGCCAGCCTGGGCGCAACGTTTGCTCAGCGCTTTCGCACCATCGTGCTGCCCAACGTACAGCCCGGCATCTTGGCCGGCGCGCTGACGGTGGTGACGCTGTCGGTGGGTGAATTCAACCTGACCTGGATGCTGCACACCCCGCAAACCAAGACCCTGCCGGTCGGCCTGGCCGACACCTATGCGTCGATGCGCCTGGAGATTGCCAGCGCCTACACGCTGATCTTCTTCGTCATGATCGTGCCGCTGCTGGTGCTGATGCAGCGCTTTGGCGGGCTGCGCACGAGCGACACCCGCAACGGAAAGACTTCCCGATGAGCAACGATTCTCTCAATCTCGCGCCCGTGCCGATCCAGTTGCGCGGCTGCGGCAAGCACTTCGGCGGCCAGCGTGTGCTGGACCCGCTCGACCTCGATATCGGCGCAGGCGAGACCGTCGTGCTGCTCGGCCCCTCGGGCTGCGGCAAGACCACCACGCTGCGCATCGTCGCCGGGCTGGAGGCGCCAGATGCGGGCGGCACCGTGCGCTTTGGCGACGAGGATGTCACCGCACGCCCGATTGAGCGTCGCCGTGTCGGCATGGTGTTCCAGAACTACGCACTGTTTCCCAACCTGAGCGTGCGCGGCAACGTGGAATACGGCCTGCGCATCCAGCGTCGCCAGAATGGCCTGTCCGACACGCAGATCAGCGCCCGTGCAGACACGCTACTGGAGATGATGCATCTCACGCCGTATGCCGATCGCGCTGTCGATCAGCTCTCCGGCGGCCAGCGCCAGCGTGTGGCCCTGGCGCGTGCCCTGGCGCCCGAACCGCGCGTGCTGCTGCTCGACGAACCACTCACGGCGCTCGACGCCAAGCTGCGCGAATCCGTGCGCGCCGAAATGGACCGCCTGCTGCGCAGCCTCGGCATCACCACTATCTATGTCACACACGACCAGGAAGAGGCGATGGCACTGGCCGATCGCATCGTCGTGATGGAAGCCGGGCGCATCGCGCAGATCGGCACGCCGCGTGAGATCTACTTCCAACCGGCCAACCGGCATGTGGCGGATTTCATCGGCATCATGAACCGGCTAGACGGCCTGCGGCGGGATGGTGCGTTCGTCTGTGCGGGTGGTCGTGTGCCCGTGCTGGCGGGCGAGGGCGATACCGTGTTCTTCCGCCCGGAAGATGCCGTGCTGGCCGATCCGGCGCATGCCGCGCTCAAGGGCACGGTGGAATCGGCGGTGTTTCTCGGGTTCCGCACCCGAGTGCGCGTGGCGGGGGTGTCGGCCACGCCGTTGTTCATTGACGTGCCCGGCCGCCAGCACTTTGCGCCGGGCCATGCGGTCGGCTTTGATGTTCCGGCAGACCGACTCCTCACCTTGCAAGCGTGATGCACTTCCTGCAACTGACCGATCTTCATATCAAGCGCCCGGGGCGACTAGCGTATCGGCGCGTCGATTCCGCCGCCTATCTGGCACGCACCGTGGCGCACGTCCTCGCGCAGCCGGAGCGCCCCGAGGCCATTGTGCTGACCGGCGATCTGGTGGATGCCGGCTCCCCCGAGGAATACGCGCACCTGCGCGCCGTGCTGGCCCCGCTGGATGCAGCAGGCATCCGCATGCTGCCGGTACTCGGCAACCATGACGCGCGAGACGCCGCGCGCGAGGCTTTTGCCGACTGGCTCGCGCCCATTCCGGCTGCGGCACAAGACCCGCATGCCTTCCAGTATTGGACCGACATTGGCGACGTGCGCCTGATCGTGCTCGATACATTGGACGCCGGTCACCCGGGCGGCCGCCTGGGCATGCAGCGGCTCGGCTGGCTGGCCGATGCGCTGGCGCAGGAAACGCAGCGCCCGACCGTCATCGCCATGCACCATCCGCCGTTTGCCACGGGCATCCATCACATGGATGTGCAGTCGCTGGCTGAAGACGACATCCCGCCGTTTGCGCAGATCGTGCGCGCGGCCGGCAATGTCGAGCGCATCATCTGCGGCCATCTGCATCGCTCCATCGACATACGCTTTGCGGGCACGGTGGCATCGACCTGCCCATCGCCCGCGCACCAGGTGGCGTTGGATCTGGACCCGGCAGGCAAGCCCGGCTTTGTAATGGAGCCGCCCGCCTACAAGGTGCATGCATGGGTGACGGGCCAGGGGCTGGTGAGCCATCTCGCCTACGTGGGCGAATTCGATGGCCCGCACCCGTTCTTCGAGCCGGACGGGCGGTTGATTGACTAAGCCGCTTCAGCGACCGGCATCCCTTGCAGGATGGCGCGAAGCTCACCTTCAAGCACTTGCTTCTCGCGCTTGAGCATCGCGAGCACGGGCTGGGCCGGCGTGGCCTTGGCGGATTCCATGTTGCGGACATGCTGCTCCAGCGCGGTGTGGCGACGGAGCAGCCTTGAGAAGCGTGGGTCTTGCGTCTTGAGCTTTGCGATACGTTCGTGGCAATCGGAGAACATCCTGGCTCCCTGAGCGGAAATGGAAAGCCATTGTCCTGTCACGCTTTTTCGCCAGTCTTGAGTTGTGTTACGCCGTGCGTAGAAAACTGCTACACGATCGCTCCCATGCCTGACTAGATCACCTCCGGAATGACGCCGACCGCCATACGCGCAACCAGCGCATCGACGCCGGCTTCTGCTGCCGCAATGGATGCGTGCAGGCGATCATCCGCAAACTCGTCGTACTCAATCGCAACCGACGCCACATCGGTGATGCCGATGTAGCCGAACGCCGTGGCCACACCGCCTTCCACGTGGTTCATATGGGCGATGCGCTGGCCGGGGCTATAGCCGAAGTCACCGCGTGAACTGAGGATGACGAGGCGCTTGTTCATGCCGGCAAGCAGCGGCCAGTAGGGCGCACCAGCGCGGCTGCGGTCGAAGCCGAAGGTGCGGCCTACGCGCACGATATTGTCGATGTAGGCCTTGAACTGCGCCGGCATGCCGAAGTTGTACATGGGCACGCCGGCCACGATCACATCCGCAGCGAGCAACTCGTCGATCAGTGCGTCGCTTTGCGCAAGCCGGTCGTGCATCCACGGTTCGCGTTGTGCGGGGGGCGTGAACGCGGCGTGCACCCAGTGGCCATCCACGGGCGGCGGCGGTTGTGCGCCGACGTCTTGGTAGACGATGTGCGCATCGGGCTCACGTTCGCGCCAGCGCGCCACGAAGCGTGCCGAGAGCCGGCGGGTATGCGAACCGTGGCGCACCGTGTCGGAACTGCCCGGCCGGGCGCTGGAATCAAGGTGCAGAAGACGGGTCATGTCGAATCCGTTGTGAGTGGAGGTGTGCCCACTCTATGAACCGCGCTGCACTGCGACAAACGACAAGTTTTGCGCACGATGGATGACATGGATTCATCCACGCCGACGATGCGGGTAACGTGCCCGTGACACAATCCGCGCATGCGGAAACTCCCACCCCTGAGCGCGCTGCGGGCCTTTGAGGCCACCGCGCGCCATCTCAGCATGAAGCGCGCTGCCGACGAACTGTCGGTCACGCCCACGGCCATCAGCCACCAGATCCGCCGGCTGGAAGAGACGCTGGGTGTGACGCTGTTTGAGCGGCAGGTGCGCGCGCTACGGTTGTCGAAGGCCGGCGAGCGGCTGTACCCGGTGCTCAACACGGGCTTTGATGCGTTTGCGCAGGCCGTCGATGCCATCCGGGCGCCGGAGGCTCAGCCGGCCCGCCAGCGCGTCACGCTCACCGCGCCAATGGGGCTGGCCGCACGCTGGCTCGTGCCGAGGCTCGGGGAGTTCGCCACGCAGCATCCGGAGGTGGATCTGCGCATCCATGCGTCCGACACGGTGGTCGATCTGCATGGCGGCAGTGCGGATCTGGCCGTGCGTTATGGCGAGTCGCCTGCCGCCAGCGCTGGCCTCGTCGCCGAGCACCTCTTTGACGACGCCTATGCACCGGTCTGCCACCCGGGGCTGAACATCCGGTCGCACGACGATCTGGCGCGTGTGCCGCTCATCCACTCGGAATGGCAGCGCACGTTGCCACAACCCATCGGCTGGCCTCTGTGGGCCCGTGCGGCTGGCATCGAACACGTGCTCAAGATCGAGTCGGGCATCGTGCTGTCCGACGACGGGCACGCCATGTCTGCGGCCATGGCGGGGCAGGGCGTGATCCTGGCGAACCTGCCGTTGGTGCGCGACGCGCTGGATGCGGGCGCGCTCGTGCAGCCGTTCGAGGGGCCGGTCATCCGCCGCTATGCGTTCTGGGCCGTGATGCCAGCAACACGCCTGGAGGAAGGCGCCGTGCGGGCCGTGTGGGATTGGCTACATCTGGCCGGGAGCCGCGGCCTTTGAGGATTCGATCCAGTTACGCAGGCTGACAACCTGACCACCGGCCTGCGACGCGGTGGCTGCGCTGCGCTCACGCGGTTCATGGTCATGGATGGTGGCGCGCACCATCGGATAGATCTGCGTTTCCCATTTGCGGCCATTGAATACACCGTAGTGCCCCACGCCGGTCTGCACGTGGTGCCGCTTCATGTACGGCCTAAGACTGCTGCACAAGTCCTGCGCGGCCACCGTCTGGCCGACCGCGCAGATGTCGTCCTTCTCGCCCTCGATGGTCAGCAAGGCGGTATGGCGAATGGCGCGCGGCTCGACCCGTCGGCCACCTACGCGCAACTGCCCGAGCGGCAGCGCGTACTGCTGAAACACCGTGCTCACGGTTTCCAGGTAGAACTCGGCCGTCAGGTCAGTGGTGGCGAAGTACTCCTCGTAGAACGTGCGGATCGTCTCGGCCTTGGTTGGGTCGCCCTTCGCGCGCTCATGGTGCAGGTCAGAGAACGATGCCGCGTGCCGATCCAGGTTCATCGACATGAAGGCGCACAACTGCATGAAGCCTGGATACACACGCCGCTGCGCACCCACAAAGCCTGCTGGCACCACGCTGATCAGGTTGCGCTCGAACCACTCGATCGGCCGGCTGTTGGCCAGTGCGTTGACCTTGGTCGGATTGACGCGGCAGTCGATCGGCCCAGCCATCAGCGTCATGCTGGCGGGCTGGGCGGGGTCGCCGTCTTCAGCCATGAGCGCCACGGCAGCCAGCGCGGCCACGGTGGGTTGGCAGATGGCCACGAGGTGAGCATCGGGCCCGAGTTGTTGCAGGAACCCGATAACGTGGCCAACGTAGTCGCCAAAACCAAAACTGCCGGCGGACAGCGGAATGTCGCGCGGGTTGTGCCAATCGGTGATGTACACATCGTGGTCGGCCAGCATGGTCCGCACCGTGCCGCGCAGCAGCGTGGCGAAGTGTCCGGACATCGGCGCGACGATCAGCACCCGTGGCTGCTGCGGACCGCCGGCCTTGCGGAAATGAAGCAACGCACCAAAGGGGGTATTGCAGATGATCTCTTCCGTTACGGCGACAGGCTCACCGCCCGAGCGCACGGTGTCGATGCCAAAGGGCGGCCGGTGGTGCGATAGGCCGGCCATCTGTACGAGCTCACAGCAGGCATCGATGTAGCGGCCGTGTGGGCTCTCGGCCAACGCGGGGGTCGCCGCAATCGTTGCCCGCGCAATGGCTGCAGCATCCCGCCACGGCCGCATCAGCTCCGTGATCGCCTGGTAGGCGGGATAGGCAAGGATATTCATGGCGTCGTTGGCGCAGGCCTGCAGCGTGGGCGTACCGGTCAGACAAGGGGCAAGGCAAGTCATATGCCAGACCGGTTTGCACTGGCATGGTGTTTGCGAATCGCCAGGCACGGCGCGCCATCCAAGGCGACATAGCGCGCGCCAGGCGACGACGGCCTGCTTTGCGCGGGCTGCGCGCCACGTCATGCAATGGTGCGCATGCGGCGTTTCGGTGCAGAACGTCCAGATTTGGTGAAGCGCGCCCAGGCAGGCACCCACGGAGACCGCCATGAGCCGGACGACCACTACGCTGACCATCAGCAGCCGCAACTATTCGTCGTGGTCGTTGCGGGGCTGGCTGCTCGCCCGGCTGGCCGGCATCGAGTTTGAAACGGTGGTGGTGCCGGTCGACGATGCCGCCGCGCGTGCCGAGTTGCTGCTGCTGTCGCCGTCGATTCTCGTGCCGTGTCTCCACCACGAGGGCATCAAGGTGTGGGACACCCTTGCCATTGCCGAATACCTCAACGAGATCCGTCCGCAGGCGCATCTGCTGCCGGCCGACCGCGCGGCGCGCGCGCATTGCCGCGCCGTCTGTGGCGAGATGCATTCCGGCTTCAGCGCACTGCGCTCTGCATTGCCGATGAACTTGCGCGCACAGTTTCCAAACTTCCGGGTCTGGTCGCGTGCGCAGGACGATATCGAACGCATCGTCGCCATCTGGCGCGAATGCCTGCAGCGCTATGGCGGCCCGTGGTTGTTCGGCAAGGCGCCCGGCATGGCCGATGCGATGTACGCCCCGGTTGTGACGCGCTTTCTCACCTACGACGTCAAGCTCGACCCGGACATCGCCGAGTACTGCGCGACCGTGCTCAAACATCCGTTCGTGCGCGAGTGGATGGAAGCCGCACAGCTTGAGACCGAAGACATCGACGAGCTGGACGTGGAGTTCTGAACGCAGCACGCTGCACCGCAAAAGCGAAAGCCGCCGTCTACACCCCCACGCGCCTCAGCCAAACGGCTGGGCTTGTTTTCGGTCGCCCAACGTCTAGTGTGGGAAGGAGACCAAAAGAACAAAGGGGCTGCAGTCATGACCACGGTCGGCAGCTTTCAGATCGACTATCTGCAGGTCCTGGACCGCGAGGGCAAGCCGGTCCAGCCACTCCCGGCGTTTGCGCAGGACGTGCAAACGCTCCTCGCGCTGTACCGCGCGATGGTGCTCACCCGTGCATTCGACACCAAGGCGGTTGCGCTGCAGCGCACCGGCAAGCTTGGCACGTTTGCGTCTTCTGTGGGGCAGGAGGCGATTGGTGTGGGCGTCGCCAGCGTCATGCATTCGGACGACGTGCTGTTCCCGTCCTATCGAGACCACAGCGCGCAATTGCTGCGCGGCGTCACGATGGCCGAGAGCCTGCTGTACTGGGGCGGCGACGAGCGCGGCAGCGCGTTCAGCAAGGTACCCAATGATTTTCCGAACTGCGTGCCGATCGGCACCCAGGTGTGCCACGCAGCGGGTGCGGCCTACGCGTTCCAGTTGCGCGGCGAGCCCCGCGTGGCGGTCGCGATCATCGGTGACGGTGGCACCTCCAAGGGCGATTTCTACGAAGGCATGAACTTCGCGGGCGTGTGGAACGCGCCGCTGGTAATCATCATCAACAACAACCAGTGGGCGATCTCGGTGCCGCGTAGCCGGCAGACCATTGCGCAGACGCTGGCGCAAAAAGCCATCGCCGCCGGGATTGCCGGCCTGCAGGTCGACGGCAACGATGTGATTGCGGTACGGCAAGCCGCGCAGGAAGCGTTGGATCGCGCCAGGGCGGGGGGCGGCCCCACGCTCATTGAAGCCGTGACGTACCGCCTAGGCGACCACACCACCGCCGACGACGCCACGCGCTACCGCGATTCCGACATCGTCAAGCAAGCCTGGGAAGCCGAGCCCATCCTGCGACTGCGCAAGTACCTGACCAGCATTAACGCGTGGGACAAGGCGCAGGAAGACCAACTCGGCCGCGCCTGCTATGCGCAGGTAGAAGAGGCGGTTGCCGAATACATGGCTGTCGAACATCCGGGGCCGGATGCGATGTTCGACCACTTGTACGCGACCTTGCCCAGCGCACTCGAATGGCAGCGTGCCATGGCGCTGGCATTCGCCTCCAACGGGGGTGCACATGGCTGACGTCAACCTCGTCGAGGCCGTCAACCTGGCGCTGGCGCATGCGCTGGAGCACGACCCGTCCGTTGTGCTGCTGGGCGAAGACATTGGCGTCAATGGCGGTGTGTTCCGTGCCACGGTGGGGTTGCAGGCACGCTTCGGGCCGCAGCGTGTGCTCGACAGCCCGCTGGCGGAAACCGCGCTGGCCGGCACGGCCATCGGCATGGCGGCGGTGGGCCTCAAGCCGGTGGTGGAGATCCAGTTCAGCGGTTTCATCTATCCGGCCATCGACAACGTGCTCAACCACGCCGCGCGGTTGCGCAACCGCACACGCGGGCGGCTGTCGTGCCCGATGGTGATTCGCGCGCCCAGCGGCGGTGGCATCCACGCACCTGAGCACCACTCGGAAAGCCCGGAGGCGCTGTTCACGCATATGCCGGGGTTGCGCGTGGTGGTGCCGTCGTCTCCGGCGCGGGCGTATGGGCTGCTGCTGGCAGCCATTCGTGATCCGGACCCGGTGATCTTTTTCGAGCCGACGCGGTTGTATCGCGTGTTCAAGCAACCGGTGGAAGACGACGGTCAAGCCCTGCCACTGGATACCTGCTTTGTGCTGCGCGACGGCACCGACGTCACGCTGGTGAGCTGGGGCGGTGCCTTGCAGGAAACGCTGGCCGCTGCCGACCAGCTTGCCGAAGAGGGCATCGCCGCCGAGGTGATCGACGTGGCCACGCTTAAGCCGTTGGATATGGATTCGATCCTGGCATCGGTGGCCAAGACCGGCCGGTGCGTGATCGTGCACGAGGCCGCACGCACGTCAGGGGTAGGCGCGGAGATTGCCGCCAACATTGCTGAACACGGCTTGTATTCACTGCTGGCACCCGTGCAGCGCGTGACGGGCTACGACGTGGTCATGCCGCTGCCCCGGCTTGAGCACCACTACCTGCCGAGCGTGGAGCGCATTCTCGCGGCGGTCAGGAAAACGCTGGAGGGCACCTGAACAATGATCGTCTTCAAACTGCCGGACCTCGGTGAGGGGCTGCAAGAGGCGGAGATCGTGGAATGGCACGTCAAGGTGGGCGATGCCATCCAGGCCGATCAGCCACTGGTATCGGTGGAGACCGCCAAGGCGATCGTGGAGATTCCGTCGCCGCAATCGGGCCGCGTTGCCAAGCTGTTCGGTCAACCCGGCGACATCGTGCATCTTGGCGCGGCGCTGGTCGCTTTTGAGGGCGACGGTGGGGGCGATGCCGATGCCGGCACGGTGGTGGGCCAGATGCCGGCGGGGCAACACGTGGTGCACGAAGCGCCCGCCGCGCTGGGCCGAGGCGCAGCAGGCGCCGGCGCGGGTGGTGTCAAGGCGATGCCCGCTGTCCGGGCACTGGCGCGCAAGCTGGATGTGGACCTCTCGATGGTCACGCCGTCGGGGCCGGATGGCGTGATCACCGCCGCCGATGTCGAACGTGCCGCCAAGACGTTTGCCGATCTGGGCCCGCCCGAAGTGCTGCGCGGCGTGCGGCGTGCGATGGCCCAGAACATGGCCCGTGCGCAGAACGAGGTGGCTGCTGCCACCGTCATCGATGATGCCGACATTCACGCCTGGGCGCCGGGCACGGACGTGACGATCCGTCTGATCCGTGCGCTGGTGGCTGGCTGCCGCGCAGTGCCCGGCTTGAACGCCTGGTTTGACGGCAATGCCGGGCGGCGCCACGTGCTGGAAAAAATCGACGTGGGTATCGCTGTGGATCTGCCAGACGGGTTGTTTGTGCCCGTGCTGCGCAACGTCGCGCATCGAGATGCCGCCGACCTGCGTGCCGGGCTGGATCGCATGCGCGCCGACATCAAGGCGCGCAAGATTCCACCGGAAGAGCTGCGCGGCAACACGATCACGCTGTCGAACTTCGGCATGATCGCGGGCAAATATGCCGCACCGATCGTCGTGCCGCCCACGGTGGCAATTCTGGGCGCAGGGCGCATCCACGAGCAGGTGGTTGCGGCCGGCGGCGCGCCTGCCGTCCACCGTGTCTTGCCGCTGAGTCTGACGTTTGACCACCGCGTCGTAACCGGCGGTGAAGCGGCAAGATTCCTGGCGGCAGTGATTGCCGATCTGGAAGCCGCTGCGTAGTCCATTCTGCAGACGATCAGCGCAGCAAGGGCGATGTGCTGTGCGCCGGCGCAAATGCCTCGTGCCATGCGGCGGCAAGCTGCAGCAAGGCAAAGTCTGAGCGCGGTGGTGCAATCACCTGCAGACCCAGCGGAAGACCATCGGCTGTGAAGCCCGACGGCAAGCTTGCCGCCGGAACACCGGCAAGCGTCGGGCCGATGACCACTTCCATCCAGCGGTGATACGTATCCATCGCGCGGCCGGCAACCGTCTTGGGCCAATGTTCCTCTGCCGCGAACGGTGCGGTCTGGCTGCTCGGCAGGACCAAGAAGTCGTACTCGGCAAACTGTGCCAGCAACGCCTGATACCAGTTCGCGCGGGTGGTAGTGGCGCGGTTGATGTCAACCACCCCGCGGCGATGGCCTTGTTCCACTTCCCAGATCGCTTCGGGCTTGAGCAACTCCCGCGTGGTTGGGTTGGCGTACAGCTGGCCAAGGTTGCCGGTCACGATCATGGCGCGCAGCGTGCACCAGCATTCCCACAGCGCATCCATCGGGAAGAACGGCTGCAGAGCCTCAACGTGGCAGCCCAGGTTGCGGAAGGTGTCCAACGCCCGCTCGTTGACGGCCATGACTTCCGGCTCAACGGCCAGATAGCCGCCAAAGTCGCCCAGCCAGCCAATGCGCGCCTGCCGGAAATCGCGATGCAGCGGGCGCGTGAAGCCGGCAGGATCGTCTTGCAATGACAGCGGTGCACGCGGGTCGTAGCCCGCCTGGGTGGCAAGCAGCCAGGCAAGGTCTTGCGGATTGCGCGCCATCGGGCCTTCGGTACCCAGTTGCTGAAAGAACACGTCGCCGGTGGGGCCGTAAGGCACGCGGCCAAGACTGGGGCGCAGGCCGTAGATGTTGTTCCACGCGGCGGGATTGCGCAGCGAGCCCATCATGTCGCTGCCGTCTGCCACCGGCAGCATCTGCAGCGCCACCGCGACTGCCGTACCGCCGCTGCTGCCACCGGCCGAATGGGCCGGGTTCCACGCGTTGCGCGTGATGCCATAGACCTGGTTGTAGGTGTGCGAGCCCAGGCCGAACTCGGGCGTATTGGTCTTGCCGATGAACACCGTGCCCTGCCGGCGCAGGCGCTCCGCCATGATGCTGTCGCGCGCCGGCACGTTGCGCGCCAGCGCACGGCTGCCCATCGTCGTCACCATGCCGGCGACAGCCGTCAGATCCTTGGGCGCCTGCGGAAAACCATGCATCCAGCCACCCGACAGCCCTTGCGACAGCAGCACATCGCGCTCGCGCGCCTGGTCGATCGCCCACGCGGCGTCCACACGAGCCACCACGGCGTTGACCGTTGGGTTGAGGCGATCGATCTGTGCCAGGAAGGCTTCCATGACTTCCACGCAGGAAACGTCACGCGCGTGGATGCGCCTAGACAGCTCGATCGCGCTCCACTGCACGATCTCCTGGTGCGTCGGCGAATGTGTTGCTGCGGAGGACAGGGCGACGTTTTGCATGGCTCTCATCTGCACTCAGGGGATTAGGCGGACAGGTAGGTTTGCGCCAGTCGCACCCAGCAGGCTGCGCCCAGCGGCAGCACCTGATCGTTGAAGTCGTAGCCGGGATTGTGGACCATGCAGCCACCAAATTCGCCTTCGCCATTGCCCAGAATCAGGTAGCAGCCGGGCACTTCATTGAGCATCCAGGCAAAGTCTTCACTGCCGTTGAGTCCTTTGGGCGCCTGCGTGACGACGTTGTCTGCGCCAACCAGTTCGGTGCAGACCTGCTGCGCGAGCTGGGTCTCGGCCAAGGTATTGACCATGGGCGGGGTCAGTTGGCGATAGTCGATCTGTGCTTCCACGCCATGCGCCTGTGCGGTCAGGCTGACGATCTCGCGGATGCGCTTCTCCACCATGGCGCGCGTTTCCGGCCGCGCCGCGCGCACGTTGACGCCGATCGTCACCGATTCGGGGATCACGTTGTGCGTCATGCCGCCACGGATGAAGCCAACGGAGACAACGGCGGTGTCATCCGGCGCGACATTGCGGGCCACCACGGTCTGCAGCGCAGTGACGATGGCCGCAGATGCCACGATCGGATCGCTCGCACGATGCGGCATCGCGCCATGCCCGCCCACGCCCTTGATGGTGACGTCCGCCACATCGGAAGACAGACTGACCGGCCCCGGCAAGACGCGGAAGCTGCCAGCCGCCACGCCCGGCATGTTGTGCAGCGCGAACACCGCATCGCACGGAAAACGCTCGAACAGCCCGTCTTCAATCATGGCGCGTGCGCCGCACAGGTTTTCTTCGTCGGGCTGGAAGATCAGGTTGAGCGTGCCGTCAAAGTTGCGGCTGTCGGCCAGTGCCTTGGCTGCCGCCAGCAGGATGGCGGTGTGCCCGTCATGGCCGCAGGCGTGCATCTTGCCGTGGTTGCGGCTGGCATAGGGCAGGCCGGTGGCTTCGATGATGGGCAGTGCATCCATGTCGGCACGGATGCCGAGCTTGCGGGTGCCATTACCGAGCTTCAACTGGCCCACCACGCCGCTTTTGCCGATGCCGGTGTGCACCTCGTAGCCCCAGCTTTTCAGCAGATCGGCCACCAGCATGCTCGTGCCGCCCACCTCGAAACCCAGTTCGGGCTGGGCGTGGATCTGGCGGCGGATGTTGACGAAGGTTTCTGCGTCGATATGGATGGGGGGCAGCAGATGCGGCAGCAGTTGAAAGGGCGTGAGCGTAGGCGCTTTGGTCATGTCGGGGCTCCTTGCTGGAATGGGAATGGGTTGTTAGTGAGACTCGCGCGCTTCGCGCAGGCTCAGCACGGTCAACAGCGTGATGGCGCTGCACGCCATCATGTAGAAGGCAGGGGAGAGCGGATTGCCGGTGCGGGCCAGCAGCCACGTCACGACAAACTGGCACGAGCCGCCAAACACCGTCACGCCAATCGCGTAGATCACCGACAGGCCGCTGGCGCGCACCTTGATGGGCAGCAACTCCATCATCATGAGCAGCATGGGCGTGGTGCCGAGGTACAGGGTGCCGGTCAGCAGCGCCGACAGCGCCAGCACCAGCGGCACGCTCGGGTAATGCGTCATCAGCCAGAAGGCGGGATAGAGCAGCACCACGGTCACCAGCGTTGCGCCCACCACCAGCGGCTTGCGGCGCGGCAGACGATCGGCCAGCCAACCGGAAAGCAGCGAAGCGCCAAAGCTGGTCAGGCCCGTCACGCAACCCGCGAGCAACGACAGCGACGCCGGCAGATGCAGCTCGCGGATCATGTAGGTCGGCATGAAATAGATCACCAGATACGTGCCTACCGTCCCACCGATGATGGTGAGAACGCCCTTGACCACCAGCCCGCCGTGCTCGCGGAACAGCATGCCGAGCGGGCTGGGTGCGTGCGTTTCGGCCGTATGGGTTTCGTCCAGGTGCGATCGGATGTAGAGACCGACGGGCGCAATCAGCAGGCCCAGGAAAAACGGCACACGCCAGCCCCAGCTCTGCAGCGCTTCCGGCGATAGGCTGCCGTACAGAATGGCGGCAGTGAGCGCGCCACACAGCGCGGCGATGCCCTGGCTACCCAACTGCCAGCTCACGCGAAAGCCACGCCCTTTGATGCCGCCGGACTCCATCAGCATGGCGGTCGATGCACCAATCTCACCGCCCAGCGAAAAGCCCTGCAGCAGACGCCCCGCCAGAATCACCAGCGGGCCAAACAGGCCTGCGGTGGCGTACGTCGGCGCGACGGCCAGGCACAGCGTGCCGATGACCATCAGGCCGATCGTCAGTGTCATGGCGGCCTTGCGTCCGTGGCGGTCGGCATAGTTGCCGATCACGAAGCCACCCAGCGGCCGCATCACAAAGCCGATACCAAACGTCGCCACCGCCAGCAGCAGCGAGCCATAGGCGCTATCCGACGGGAAGAACAGCTTGCCGATCATCAGCGCAAAGAAGCTGTAGACCGTGAAGTCGTACATCTCCAGCGCATTGCCGATCGAGCATGCCGCAATCAACCGCGCCTGGCTGGTGGGCTTGGGTGTAGCGATGGCCGAGGCGGGCAGGGCCGGCTGCAGGGTGGCGTCGTTCATGAGGGTCTCCATCCGCGAGTTGGGGAAGGGCTTCTGCGAGCCCTTGGGCGTTTGAAGTATTCCGGGAACGCGCGCGCAGAAAAAATCGCAAATATTCATCCCGATAACCAAATAGAATCACCGTCATAACCGGTGCGTATCCGCCATCAGGGAAAGCCCGCGAAGCCTTGCCCAACAGGCATCAGACACATAGGGACGACCGCGTCACCTATCGTCGGGGCGCACCGTGGTGAAGAGGCTTGCCCCGTGCGAGGGCGCAGCCCGAGAGAAGAGGAGGGCCACATGAAGCTGCACCAACTACGCATCCTGCTGGCGGTGGCACAGCACGGCAGCATCCATGAGGCGTCGCGCAGCCTGCATATCTCGCAGCCGGCGCTCTCCAAGGCCATTGCTGAACTGGAACGGGAGTTGGGCGTCACGCTGCTGTCGCGCTCGGTGCGTGGTGTGAGCCTGACGGCGTATGGGATGGCGCTGGTCAAGCGCGCCAGCGTGGTTGAGCAGGAGTTGCGTCACGCGCTGGAAGACATTGAATCCATCCGTGGGCACGCAGAAGCCGAGCTCAATATCGGCTTTACCGCCGTGGCCTCCGGTGGACCGCTACCTGACGCAATGGCAGCGTTGCGCACGCGTTTTCCCAACGTTGCACTGCGCGGCTTCGAGCAACGTCCGCAGCAGCTTTTGGAGGGCTTGCGCGAAGGGCGGCTCGATCTCGCGCTGATCTCCAGCAACAGCGGGCCTGGCACTGGTAGCTTTCAGTGGGAACCGCTGTTCTCTGTATCGATGCGCCTGGCTGTGCGCCCCGGCCATCCCTTGCGACGGGTGCGTCGGCTGCGCCCGTTACTTGATGCAGACTGGCTCGTGCTGGATCCGCTGGATGACCCCGGCAGCCCGATGGTCAGCCTGATGCGCCTGCACCGGCTCGACATCCCGCGCCGCATCGTGCAGAGCGGATCCAATCTGCTCGGGCTGCAATTGGCCACCAAGACCGATCTCATCAGCATGTGGTCGGACTTTGTCTTCAGCGGCACTGGCGGCCCCTTGCGCATGGTGCCCGGCTCGCTGGACGTGCTGCCGATGGAGGATGAATTGCCCGACTTCAACGTCTACATGGTCTATCGGTCGGCAGACCTGATGACGCATGTCTGTGCGGAGTTCAGCAAGGAGATCCGGCACTTCGCGCAGAGCTACCGCCAACGCTGAACGTCGGCAAGACGACGCGCCGGCATGCGTGGTGCGTCATGCGCCAGCTTCCGCGCGTACTGCTCCCGGTGGCCGTCCGACCACCCGCTTGAATGCCCGGCTGAACGCAGCAAGTGACCCGTAGCCAAGCCGATAGGCGACGGCTTCGATCGCCTCGTGGTCGCGCGCGATCCATTGCGCGGCAAGCCGCATCCGCAGTTCGGTCAGGTAGCGCACCGGCGTCATCCCGGTCGCCGCAAGAAAGCGCTCGGCAAACACGGAGCGTGACACGCCCGCCTGCGCAGCCAACTCTGCAACGCTCCAATTGCGGCCCGGATCACGATGCAGCGCGACGATCGCGCGGCCAAGCTTCGGTTCGCGCAGTGCCTGCACCCAGCCCGTTGCGTCGCCGCAGCCGCACTCGACCCAGCCACGCACGATGAATGCGGCCACCACATCGGCGAGCCGCGCGAGGATGCCCGCAAAACCCGCGCGCTCTGAGCACGATTCACGTTCCATCGCGTCGAGCATCGGGCGGATTTCAGGGTAACGGGCGAGCAGGGTGCCAACATGCATGAACTGCGGCATCGTGCCGACGAGCGGCTGCATGCCGCCCAGATCCAGCTCCATGCACGCACTGAAGATCAGCGCATCGCCGGCCGTCTGCTCCGTCCCGGCGCACGACGACACACCGACCGATGCGACCGTGTCGCAGATCTTGGCAGCCTCAAAGCCACCGATTTCGCGACACGGGGCATCCACATCAGACATCAGCGCATGCGTGCTGCCGTGCGGCAGCAGGATCGCATCACCGGCTTCAAGCCACATCGTCGCGCCGGTCGCATCCCGCAGCAGCACAGGCCCGCGCCCAACGAAATGGAACTGTGCACGCCCCGGCGCATGGCCGAAGCTCAACCCGAAGGGCCGTGCGACCTGGATGCGCCGGTATTGAACGCCGCTCAACCGCATGCCCAGCAACAGCTCGCTGACAAGGTCATGCACGTCGGGCAGGGGAGAAAGCAGGGGCTCGGACATGGGTTCCGGACGATCAATCAACAATAACGGATTGTATGTCATAGACCGTCCCATCATCAGGGCCTACCATGCGCCCTTATTGGTACTTTCCCTGATGTTTCCTCATACGGAACGACGCATGAATCCCGGAATCTCCACCACCGCCTCAATCGCGGCCCCCCGTGAACCGGCCTGGGGCGCGGTCTTTGCAATGACGCTTGGCGTGTTCGGGCTCGTCACGGCCGAATTCCTGCCCGCCAGCCTGCTCACGCCAATGGCCGAAAGCCTGGGCGTGACCGAAGGCGTTGCCGGGCAGGCCGTGACAGCCACCGCAGCGGTCGCCCTCGTTACAAGCCTGCTGACAGCCGCCGCGACCCGCGCGATCGACCGGCGCCGCGTGCTGCTGGCGTTCTCGGTGCTGCTCATCGCATCCAACCTGGCGGTTGCATTTGCGACCAACCTGACGACGATCCTGATCGGCCGCGTGGTGCTGGGCATCGCACTCGGCGGCTTCTGGACCATGGCAACCGCGACCGCGATGCGGCTCGTGCCCGCCGCGATGGTGCCGCGCGCACTGTCGATCATTTTCAGCGGCGTTGCTGTCGCGACGATTGCCGCCGCACCGCTAGGCAGTTACTTCGGCCATCTGATTGGCTGGCGCAATGTGTTCCTGGCGGCGGCAGCATTGGGTGCCATCGCCTTTGCATCGCAGATCGCGACACTGCCGTCGATGGCGCCGAGCGGAACGACCCGGCTGCGCACGCTGGTCGACGTGCTGCGCCGGCCGACCGTCGGCATCGGGATGTTTGCCACGATCCTCGTATTCACCGGGCATTTCGCGTTCTTCACGTATCTGCGGCCGTTCCTTGAACAGGTTGCCGGCGTGGGTGTGAACGGGCTGTCGGCGATTTTGCTGGGCTACGGCATCGCCAACTTTGTCGGTACGTCGCTCGCCGGCCGTGTGCTTGAGCGCCGTCTGCGGCCGATGTTGATTGCAATGCCGGCGCTGATGGTGGTGCTCGGCATCGCGCTCGTCGCGCTGGGCCGTGCCCCGGTCATCGACGCCGTACTGATCGCACTCTGGGGCATGGCGTTCGGCGGCGTGCCGGTGGCCTGGTCGACGTGGGTTACGCGCACGGTGCCGGATGAGGCCGAGAGTGCTGGCGGCCTGATTGTCGCGGCCATCCAACTTGCCATCGCGACTGGCGCAGCGGCTGGCGGCGTTGTGTTCGATGCGAACGGTGCGGCTGGCGTGTTTGTGGGCGCCGCGGTCGTGCTGGCCATCGCGGTCGCAACGATCATGGCGGGCGTGCCGAAGCGGGTTGGGATGGTGGCCGCGCTGGCCGAGTGATGTGCGGATGCGGGCTGGCGGGTTGATGGGCTGATCAGCTCGCTGGCGGCACTGTTCTCTGGCCTGGATGTTTTTCTCATAATTTGCATTATGTTAAATTTGATACGAACCAGCATCGCCGATCCCAACCCGTTCTTGACTAAGCCTTCTTCAAAAACTCCGGCTTGAGCAGATAGCTCACCCCATCGATCTTGCAATCGATCGGATGATCGCCCGCAACGAAGCGGATGTTCTTGATCTTGGTGCCGGCCTTGAGCGTGCCCGACCCGCCCTTGAGCTTCAAATCCTTGACCAGCGTGGCTGAATCGCCAACGTTCAGAATGTTGCCGTTGCTGTCCTTGATCACGGGCTCAGCTTCCACTTCGACTTCCTGCGCTGCCGGGTTCCATTCGTGCGCGCAATCCGGGCAGATGAAGAGCTCGCCATCTTGGTAGGTGTTTTCAGAGGCGCATAGCGGACAAGCTGGAATGACGGACATATCGATCGAGTTGCATGAAATTGGCGAAATGGGGTCGCACTATAGCAGCCGTGATGCCACCCAACGGTTGATGATCGTCACGCCGGGGCGCCCAGTACATCCATGAAATTGCACAGCGCCGCACTCTGCGCCTGTTCCCGCCACAGCAAATGGACCTCCACCGCCAGCGGCAGCCAGTCCACCCGCTTGAATACTACGCCGGGCGGGTTCATGCGCCGGATGCTGTCCTGCATGACGGCCACACCCAGGCCTGCGCTGACCAGCCCCAGGATGATCGAGATCTGCGGCGCCTCGAACTGGATATCCGGACGGAATCCGCTCGATTCGCACGCCTCCAGCAGCCGCACGCGCCCCGCCGGGTTGAGCGCCTTGGGAAACGCGATCCACGGCAGGCCGTCCAGGTCTTGTGCCGTCACAGTGGGCCGAGCGGCCAGCGGATGATCTTCGGCCACCACCAGCACGAACGGCTCGCGCGTCAGCAGGCGGCTGGCCAGGGTGCCATCGGGTTTTGGCGGGTTGTAGACGAAGCCGACATCGATCGCTGAACGCTCCAGCGCCTCGGCCTGTTCGCCGGAGCGCATGGTTGACAGCTTCAGGTTCACACGCGGATACGCCGCCCGGAACTGCCGCAGGGCAGCCGGTAGCCGCCCGCTGTGGATCACCCCTTCGCAATAGCCGATGCCGAGCGTGCAGGCTTCTCCCCTGCCCGCCTGGCGCGCCTGCTCTTCCACCCGTTCGGCCTGGGCGAGCAGGTTGCGGGCCTCTTGGAGGAAATCCCGGCCTGCGGTGGTCAGCCGCACGCGTTGTTTGACGCGCTCGAACAGTTGCAGCCCGAGGTGATCTTCCAACTGGCGGATCTGGCGCGAGAGCGGCGATTGCGAGATGTGCAGCCGTTCAGCGGCACGCCCAACGTTTTCCGTCTCTGCCACGGCGACGAAATACCGGAGCTGTTGCAGTTCCATGGTGAGTCCTGTAGTGCATCAAGTCTGCCAAATTCAGTCTTGGACAGCATTATATGGGCGGCCATAGAGTCAACGCATCGCGACTTCGCACCGATTGCGAAAGGACTTGACATGGATACCGCCACACATCGGCCCGGCCTGACGCCGCATCTGACGATTCCCCAGGGCATTCTGCTGAGCACGCTCGTCTTGCTGAGCGCCTCCGGCCTGGTTGCCTCAGACATCAACCTGCCCGGCATGCCGCTCGCAGCCCAGGCGCTGGATGCCCCCATCACAGCCTTGCAGCAGACCTTCAGCGTGTACGTGATCGGGCTGGCGGTCGCGCAAGCGCTGTATGGCGCGCTGTCGGACACCTACGGGCGCCGGCACCTGGTGATCGGCGGCATGATGATCTATGCGCTGGCGTCGATCGCCTGTGCCCTGGCGCCCAGCGTGGCGCTGTTTGGCCTGGCGCGCGTATTCCAGGCGCTCGGTGCCGGGGCAGGAATGGTGATTGGCCGCGCCATCATCGGCGACATCTTCGATGCCAAGCGGGCCGCGCGCATCTTCACCACCATCATGCCGATCGTCGGGGCGTCGCCCGCGCTGGCGCCGCTGGTGGGCGGCTATCTGACGGACGCCGTCTCGTGGCACGCACCGTTCCTGCTGACCGCCACCCTGGGCGTCGCGGCGGTCGTGCTGATGCTGCTCTATATCCCGGAAACCATGCCCCAAGCGCGTCGGCAGCGCAGCGCGTTCGTGACGTTCCGCAATTACCCGATGCTGCTGCGTCAGCCGCGCTTCTGGACGTACGCGCTCAACCTGTGCGTCGGCTATGCGGCCTACCTCGGCTATCTGGCAGCGTCACCCGTGATTCTTGAACACATGGGGCTGGGGCCCAAGGCCGCAAGCACGTGCTACATCAGCCTGTCGGTCACGTACATCTTCAGCAACCTGGTGTCGCGACATTTTGCGGGCCGGTATGCGCTCGATCGGCTGCTCGGCGTCGGCTATGCATTCTTTGCGCTTGGCGCAGCGTGCCTGGTCGGCGTAGCGCTGGCGGGCGTGAGCACGCCCTGGCCGGTGATCTTTGCCATCTCCATCATCACGCTGGCCAATGGTGTACTGATACCGCTGTCGTTTGCGGGCGGTGTGACGAGCTTTCCGTCCACAGCGGGTGCCGCTTCGGGCCTGATGGGGGCGATGCATCTGGCCGCCGGATCGGCAGCCATCTACACGGTTGCCGCATTGCCGGGCACCGTTTCCGCACTGGCGGCATTTGTTGCGTGCGTAGCCGCCTTCGGATGCATCGCATTTCCGCTTTCGCTGCGCCTGGCACGGCAATCCGAAGAGGTGCCGGCGGCAACCTGCGCCGCACGCTGAGCCAGCATCACCGCGCAATCATCTTGTTGGCATCGCCCTTCGGTATCATCCCGTCTTCAACGTTTTTACCCGATCTGGGAGGTCATCATGGGCGAAGCCAAACGACGCGGCACGCAAGCCGAACGCGTTACCCAAGCGAAATCCCGGCTGGACGCGCTGCGTCCTGAAAAGCTGGTCTGCGGCGCCTGCCAGACCGCCTTCACCGAGTTTGAAGGGATGGAGCCGCGCGACATGCCTGGCATCCACGCCATCTTTGGCGGCGAATGCCCGAACTGCGGCGAGAGCGTGATCTCGTTCAACGGCGAGCCCGAAGCCGTGGCTGCCGCCATGCTGGCGTATCAAGACGCCATGGAAGATGCCAAGCTCGGCGCGCAGACGCAGGAAGGCAAGCACGTGCCGTACGTGGACGAAGAAGACAAGCCCACGCAACATTGAGCACCGAGCCCACCATGCAAGACACCCCGGTGCACCGCTACCGCCACTACAAGGGCGGCGAATACGAATGGCTGTGCGAGGCCACGTACGAGCCGGATCCATCCATCAAGATGACGGTCTATCGCGCTGCCAACGGCACGATCTGGACACGCCCGTCGACGATGTTCCACGAGATGGTGGAAATTGACGGCCGTCAGGTGCCGCGATTCGCGCGCATCGACTGAATGACGAGCGATAGCGTTTCGATACGAGCGGGCCTGCGGGCCCGCTTCACATATTGGCGCGACCTGACCGGTGTCTGGGCTGCCCGCCATGGCCAACTGGCGGCGGGGCTGCACGAGTTTGTCGTCTTCGGCATCAAGCAGGCGTGGGCGTGTCTGTTTGGCGGGCTGATGGTCGCCCTGCTGATCGGTACGCACCTCTGGTATCCGGCCAATGCGCCGATTGCCCGGTACGACGCGCTAACGATTGCCGCGGTCATCATTCAGATCGCCCTGCTTTGGCTGAAGCTGGAAACGTGGGATGAAGCCAAGGTGATCCTGATGTTCCACGTGGCCGGCACGGGCATGGAGGTGTTCAAGACAGCCGTCGGCTCATGGATCTATCCAGAGGCGTCATTGCTGCGCATCGGTGGTGTACCGCTGTTTACCGGCTTCATGTATGCCTCGGTGGGCAGCTATATCGCGCGGGCGTGGCGCGAGTTTGATCTGCGGTTCTCGCACCATCCGCCGCTGGTGGTCACTGCCCTGCTCTCGCTGGGCATCTACGCCAACTTTTTCCTGCACCACTACTGGTGGGATTTGCGCTACGCGCTGATGGTGCTGATTGCCATGGCGTTTCGCCGCTGCTGGATTCATTTCCGCATTGATCGCGTGCACCGGCGCATGCCGTTCCTACTCGGCTTTACGCTGGTCGCACTGTTCATCTGGCTGGCAGAAAACATCGGCACATTCACACGCACCTGGCTCTATCCGAACCAGTTGCAGAGCTGGGAAATGGTGTCGATCGCCAAGCTTGGCGCGTGGTTCCTGCTGACCATCATGAGCTACGTGATGGTGACGCTGGTCAACCCGCCGCAGCCCGTTGAGGGTGCTTGAGATCGGCTTGTTCAGCGGGCGCCCGATCGCGCAGCTCGAACGTCACGCGCACGCGGCGTGAGAATTGCAGGTAGACGCCACAGGTCAACAGCATCGCTACGGCTATCACCACGCCGTCGACCACGGTGGCACGTGCCCCCGGAACACCACCCGCCATCAGCATCAGCCCGATCAGCGGGGGCAGCAGCGCCATGTGCACGATCATGGCTGGCCGAAATGCGCTGTCGTGCGTGGTGGCCAGCACCAGCACCGTCACGCAGGAGATCAAGTAAAGCAATGTGGTCAGATTGACGGCCCCGCTGCCTGGCGTGTTGGCGTCGAAAAGATCCGAACCAGCCAACTGCAGCGCATCAATAGACAAGCCTTGCCAGAACACCCAGGTCGGCCCCGCAATGGCAACGGCCAGCACCCATGGCAGCCAGCCGGCAATGCCATATAGCGGATGGTGTTCTGCTTCGATCGGGTCGATGTCGACCCAGCGATGCGTCAGCATGATGCACCCCCAATATGCGCGCCCGGTCTGATGCCGGGTTGCTCCGGCAGGTACCCAGCGATACCCGCCTCTCCTAACGCTTAGCTTAGGTCGCAGCGCACAGCGCGCAATGCCGGAGGAACCCTGAGCGCACAAACAGGTTGTGCCAGATCAACGGACGGCGTATCGGCGGAAAAGGCGCGGTCAAAAGTGTGGAAATTGCTACCGACGTGTCAGGTATCGCATGCCTGGGCGACCAACCTGCATAGCTCGCATCTGAGCGACGGGGCAGACAGGTTGCCCCCTCTCAGAGGCGCTTCTGAACACCGGTCACCAGACGGAAATCCACCAGGAGGTATTGCATGCAACGAGAACTGTTTTCCCCGTCGGCCCTACAGAAAACCGGGCAGGCCATCGTTTTCTACACCGTTGTGCTGATCTTTCTGGGGTACGGCGCATACAAGTTCACCGCGGTTGAGGCAGAGGCCATCTATCCGCTCACGAGCAACAGCCCGCTGTTTTCGTGGCTCTATACCGTGCTCAGCAAGCAAGGTGTGTCCAACCTGATTGGCGTGGCTGAAATCGTGCTGGCGCTGGCCATGCTCTGGCGCGGCCACTGGCGCGTGCGCTTGATCGGCGCACTGGGGATTGCCGGCGCCTTGCTGAGCACGCTCTCGTTTCTTATCACCACACCGGGTATTGGCCTTGATGGATTCATCATCAAGGACGCGGTTCTGCTGGGCGGTGCGCTCTGGGCAGCCGGTGTTGCATGGCAATCCGGCTTGGCACCTCAGCATCAATCCGGTGCGCTGTCTCGGCCTATCGACGGAAAAGGCGCGGGCGATCCGGGTCATACAGTGGGTCGGGCGTGATCTGCGTGAGCTGCAGCACGCCAGCCGGATCAAAGTAGAAATGCATCAGAGATGGCCAGACGTCGTCCGACTTGAAACGGTATGACCAGACGAGACGGTCCATGCGGGAGAAATACGCCGTTTCGACCGGCTTGCCGAAATGCCGCAGCACGTCGTCCTTGGTCCAGACGCCGATCTTGGCCTGGGCAAACTCAAGGCTGCGCAGCACCTGCTTGAAGTCGATGAGCTTGCCGCTGGCATCAAAATCTGCCGCGTAGGTGAACTGGCCATAAGGCTGCGTGGGATACAGCCAGCGCGTGCCGCCATCCAGCGGGTAGGATTCGCGCGGCGGGCCAAACTGCGCCTGCACCGCAGATTGGTCACTGCCGACCAGGCGCTGCCCCTTCGTCACTGGGGATTCCAACGCGGCACACCCTGCCAGCGTGGCCACCATCATGATCGCCGCCAGCCAACGCATTGCGCGCATGACAACCGCCTCCATCCTGTCTTTCGAGGGTGGACAGTGTAGCGCTGGCCAGCGGTTCAGCGTGCAAGCAACGGTGCAATGTCGAGGTGTGCAGCAGCAAGGCGTGCATCTGCGTGCGGCAGACGCGGAATGGTGCCCAGATGCGGCGCCCCGATCCAGCGACGCAGGGTGGCGACGTTATCGTCCAGACCAGCCATAGCCGGGTCGACCACGTTGCCAACCCACCCCGCCAGGTGCAGCCCGCGCGCGGCGATTGCCTCGGCGGTCAGCGCTGCGTGGTTCAGGCAGCCCAGGCGCAGTCCGACCACCAGCACCACTGGCAGGCCCAGCGCCACGGCCATTTCTGCCGTATCAAAATCGTCGGACAGCGGCACGCGAAAACCGCCTACGCCCTCCACCACGACCGCGTCGGCCAGCGACTTGGCCTGCACGAATGCATCGAGAATGGGCGGCAGCGCAATCGTTACGCCCTCGCGTGCAGCCGCCAGGTGCGGCGACATCGGCGCATCCAGCAACCACGGGCAAATCGTTGCAAGCGGCAGATCCACCGAAGCGGCGGCGCGTAGCTGCTCGATGTCTTCATTGGTGCGCACTGACGCGTCAGGCAGCGTGCCAGCCGCAATCGGTTTGAGGCCGGCGCTGCGGTAGCCGGCATCGGCCAACTTGGTCAGCAATGCGGCGCTAACCAACGTCTTGCCGATCTCGGTATCGGTGCCGGTCACGAAACAGTCGAAGCGCGGCGGCATTTCAGGCAGCCTTGGCAGGCGAGTGCAGCGATTGGCCGGCCGCTTCCAGCGCCTGTGCCAACCGCTCGATGTCGTCGGCAGTATGCGCAGCCGACAGTGTGATGCGCAGTCGCGCCGTACCGGCCGGTACCGTCGGTGGGCGGATGGCGGCGATGCGGATGCCTTCGCGCTCCAGTGCGGCGGCCAGTTCCAGTGCAGGCGCGTTCTCCCCGATGACGATGGGTTGAATGGCCGTGGGCGATGGCATCCACTGCCAGCCGAAGCGGGCCGCCAGACGCTGCGCATGCGCGCTCCATACCGCGATATGGCGGTTCAGGCGCGCACGGCGTTCGGCGCCCTCCTCGCTCGCAATCACGTCCAGCGCGGCTTCCACTGCGCAGGCAATCACCGGTGGTGTGGCCGTCGTGAAGATATAGGTGCGTGCGCGCTGGACCAGCCAGTCGATCACCATGCGGTGCGCCACGATGGCCGCACCCGCGCCTCCCGCTGCCTTGCCGAATGTGCCGACGTAAACGAGACGCTCCGAATGCAGCCCGAAGTGCGACAACACACCCGCGCCGTTCTCGCCGAGCACGCCCAGACCGTGCGCATCGTCCACGATGAGCCAGGCGTCGTAACGCTCAGCCAGCGCGAGCAGTTCGGGCAGCGGCGCGATGTCGCCGTCCATGCTGAACACGCCATCGGTCACGATCAGCTTGTTGCGGCTCGTGCTGGCGGCGAGGAGCGCCTCCAGCGCAGCCACGTCGGCATGGGGATAGACCAAGACCCGCGCCCGCGAAAGCCGCGCGCCGTCGATGAGCGAGGCGTGGTTTAGCGCGTCGGAGAAGATCGTGCAGTCTTGGGCCGGCTGGATGCCGCCAGACTGCGCCAAGGCACTCACCACGGCCAGGTTGGCCATATAGCCGGTGCAGAACTCCAGCGCATCCGCTTCGGGAATGTGCGGTGCCTGCAGCGCTGCCATGCGAGCCTCCAAGCGCGCATGCGCAATCGAATGACCACTGACCAGAGACGATGCACCGCTGCCGAAACCGTACTGGCGTATGCCCTCCACCACCGCTTCGCCCAGGGCGGGATGCGCTGCGAGGCCCAGGTAGTCATTGCCGCAGAAGCCAAGAATGTCACGCGGCTCTCCACCCGGCACGCTGATGCGCTGGCTGCGGTCGGTCGGGCTATAGGCGGTGCGGCGCACGCGACGCAAGTGGGCGGCGTCAATGGCGTCCAGGCCCGCCTGCAGGTCGTCAAGCAATCGCATAGGTTTCTCCTTCGTACGCATCGCCTGCATGGGCGAGCGTGTCCTCCAGGGTTTGCAGCGTGCGCTCGACCAGGGTGTCGGTTTCTTCGTCGGTCAGCACATAGGGCGGCAGCAGATAGACGGTGTTGCCGATGGGGCGCAGCAGCAGCCCGTGCGTGCGCGCAGTCAACGCAAAGCGTTCAGCAAAGCGCGCGCCGGCCACGTCGGGGTGCACGTCAAACGCGGTGATCATCCCGGTCTGCCGCAGATGCGCAAATCGTGCGTCGTGCGATAGCGGCGCGAGCCCCTGCGCGATGCGCGCGGCGGTCACGCGGTTGCGGGCGAAGACGTCCTCCTCCGCAAACAAGTCAAGCGTGGCAAGCGCCGCCCGGCAGGCCAGCGGATTGCCCGTGTACGAGTGCGAATGCAGGAAGCTGCGTACCGGCGCGTCGTCGTTGAAGGCGTTGTAGATGGCATCGCGCGACAGCACGATCGACAGCGGCAGATACCCGCCGCTGATACCCTTGGACAGGCACAGCAGATCCGGCCACACGCCGGCCTGCTCGCACGCGAAGAAGGTGCCGGTGCGGCCGCAGCCGACGGCAATCTCGTCCGCAATCCAGTGCACGCCAAACTCATCGCACAGCGCACGCACGCCGCGCAGGTAGCTCACGTCGTGCATGGCCATGCCGGCGGCGCACTGCACCAGCGGTTCAATGATGACGGCGGCGATGGTGCCGGCGTTGGTACTCAGGCAATCGCGCAACGCAGCCAGTGCGCGCTCTGCCACGTCGGCGGCGGTTTCGCCCAGACCAGCCAAGCGTGCGTCAGGTGACGGCACGCGGTGCGATTGCAGGATCAGCGGGTCATACGCATCGCGGAAGATCGCCACATCCGTCACGCCCAGCGCGCCGAGCGTTTCACCGTGGTAGCCGTGTTCCAGGCAGATGAAGCGGTTGCGCGCGCCCTGCCCTGCGCTGCTTGTTGCATTTCGATGCGCGTGGAAGCTCATCTTCAGTGCGATTTCCACCGCGGATGCGCCATCCGAGCCGAAGAAGCTGTGGCCGAGCGCTCCGCCCGTCAGGTCAATCAAGCGCTCCGCCAACTCGACCGCCGGGCGGTGCGTGGCGCCGGCCAGCATCACGTGCTCCAGCGAGTCAAGCTGTGTCTTGAGTGCCGCATTGATGTGCGGATTGGCGTGACCAAACAGGTTGACCCACCACGAACTGGTGCCATCCAGATAGCGCTTGCCGTCAAAGTCGATCAGCCACGGCCCCTGGCCGCGTGCGATGGGCAGCGGCGGCATGGCATCGAGCCGTGCGTTTTGCGTGCACGGATGCCAGACGGCCGCACGGCTGCGCGCCTGCCACGCCGTGTTGGCCGAGCGGGCACCTTGCGCGCCATGAACCGATGCGGCCGACACGGGGATGGGGGGATACGCCATACGAACCTCCAAGTAGCGACGCCGGCCCCGTCGTGTTGCAGAACGGAACCGGCACATGGCGGCGTATGGTAGGCGGCTTGCCGGTCAATCAACAAGCGGACAGATCAACGCTTTTTGCTGCAAAAATTACCGACAAAGCACGATGAAGCCATGTTTTTCGGCAAAACGTCGGCGGTCTTGCGGTGATCTTTGCGCAAAAAATTTTTCGGAGAAATGCGAGCGAGCGCTTTTTTCGTCACCTACCGGGCAGCCCGCACATCAGGAGCGGGTGATATTCAGAATGTACTGAAAGTATCGCGTGCAACATTGCTCAGCCCTAGGGATAACCCTATACTCGGGAAAACCCTAGAGAACGAGAGAAAACATCATGATCCAGCAAGCCTATTACACCCCGAAGTTCGCCGGTGAAGCCCAAGTTCAAGCCGCTCGCCGCCCGTCGCTGCTGCGCGCAGTCGTCAACTATTTCCGCAAGGGTTGGGATGACAACCTGGCGTACGCTGAAGTGGTTGGCAAGTCGGGTTCGTACCTCGGCTAAGCCCCGCGGCTGAACTTTCAGCCCAGCCGCAAAGGCACATCGCAAAAAAACGGCGCATTGGCGCCGTTTTTGTTTTTTGCAGCAGCGTGCTGACTCACGCTATCGGTCAAGACTGGATCAGACGAATCTCGACCCGGCGGTTCATCGCGCGCCCTGCTGCCGTGGCATTGGAAGCAACCGGGCTGTCCTTGCCGAAACCACGCACGATCAAATCGTCGCATTGCAGGCCATGCTCGCGCAGGTAGGCCGCCACGCTGTCGGCACGGCGCTGTGAGAGTGCAAGGTTGTGTGCAGCTGAGGCACGCGAATCTGTGAAGCCGCTGATCTCGCCGTGCTTGAAGGTGATGCCACGGCTATCAGCAACAAGCTGGTCCAGCTTGCGTTTGGCCGCGGGCGTGAGCGTAGCCTGGTCGGTATCGAAATTGGCATCCCCACCCAGGTCAAGGCGTTTGACCACAACCGGCATGGCAATTGGCACCGGCACCGGCTCCGTCGCCGTGACAGGTTTGGCGGGCGCCTGCCCGCACTGGAAGGTCAATGTACGCACATCGGTGCTGCGGCCGAACGGTGTCACCGGTTCCAGCGGGCGCACAGGCAGGTCGCCGCACATCTCTTTGGCCTTGTCGGTGCAGACGCTCTGCCCCTGGAGCAGACCATGGCATTCGACGCGGTACGTCGGCAGGCCGTCTTGCGGGTTGACCTGATAAGCGTTGAAGGTTGGCCCCGACGCGCTTGAGCACGCGGCCAACGGCACGGCAAGGGTCAATACCCAAATTGCGGATGTCTTCATGATGAATGTGTGCTGAGGAGCTCTGTGGATTGGGTCATGCGGCTTACCACTGCATGGATGCGCCCATGCCGAATGTCGTGCCGTTGCCGGGGCTCGTGCTGACCCCGGCCCGAACCTTGATGTTCTCGGTCACACGTGCGGTGCCACCCACGGCCACGGCCTGATAGCCGTGATAGAAGCCCGAGCCGATGCCGAGCGAGAGCGTTTTGTCCTTGTCGACGTCGGGGATCATCGTCAGCGCGGTTGCCGCCGCAACCCCGGCATAGGCGTTACGTGCCACGTTGTTGACGTTCTGCTGCAAGCCATTGAGCTGCTGTGTCACGTTGGCGTTCGACTGGCCGATCGCGGAGTTGAGCTGGCTCAGGTTGACGGCATCCGTGCTCTGCGTGCCGGCAGCCACATTGGTGATCTGCCGCTCGGCGCCGGCTGCCCCCACGCTCACCACGTTTGCCCGCCCGCTATCGCTGGAGTTGCCGCCCAGCGCGACAGAGTTGTTGCCCGTGCTGACGGCACCGCTGCCAGCAGCAGTGCTGTTTGCTCCAGTGGCCAGCGGGGGCGTATAGGTGGTCGGGTTGCCTGTGATCCAGGTGTTGGCTGCAGCCTGCAGGCCTGAAGACACATTGGCCGCTGGCCCAGTCCCCCCACCGACGTTGTTACCCAACCCACCGCTGCCGTTGCCTACGTTGCCATACGTTGGCGATGTCACCGCGCCGGTCGACGTGTTGTAGCTCGAACCGCCCCCCAGGTTGTTTGCCACCGTCGAGCCCAGGCTGTTGACCTTGCTGCTCAGCGCGGCAATGGCCTGATCGGCGGCGTTCAGTTGCGAACCATTGATCGCATCTGTGCTGCTTGCGTTGATCCGCCCTGCTGCCACATTGGTGATGGTGCGCTCGGCACCCGGTGCGCCCACACTGACGGTGCTGATCGGGGCGCCACCGGCAAACGTATAGAGCGTTCCGTTGATCGTGGCAGAAGGCGTGGCAACCGTTGCTGCAGTCACGCTGCCAGCGCCCAGTGCGATGTCGCCGGCATAGTTGGAGATGGCCTTCGGACCGATCGCGACACTGTCCATGCCCAATGCCTGGCTGTCCGGAGCCGTGCTGTTGGCGTGGAAGTACTTGATGCCCGTGCTGTTGATTGCGTCCAGCGCCGCACCCACGTTATTGACGGTGGACGTTGTACCGTTGGCGTTGCTGACGGTGTAGGTCGGCCCAGTGACCGCGCCGGTCGACGGGTTGATGGATGCCCCGCCGCCCAGGCCAGCCACAGCACTACCGAGTTGGCCGACGTTCACGGCATCGGTCTGCGCAACGCCGGGGGCCACGTTGTGCAATGTCACCGGCCCGGTTGCGGCTCCCACCAGTGTCAGGTCTTGCGATGGCTTACCACCATTGGGCGTCGTGGGCGAAGACGGATTGCTGTATTGCACCGGCCCCACACCGCCATTTGCCACGGAACTGACAAGATTGTTAATCGTCTGGTTGGTCGCATAGAGCTGCGAGCCGTTGACGGCATCCGTGCTGGTCGCAGAAACCTGCCCCTTCGCCACGTTGGTGATGACGGTGTTGGCTGCATTGATGCCGGTGATGGTCAGGCTCGGGCCGCTACCACCATTGGTGGTCACGCCTGTCGAAGTGATGCTCGTGCCGCTGGCAGCCGGCCCCACCGTCACGCTGCCGGCCACGTTGACGTTGTTCGCCAGGTTGAAGGTGACGTTGTTGCTTGTCGACGACTTGCTCACGACGATATTGCCGTCCGTGTTTTTGAGGTCAACAGTGCTGCCCGTTGCGCTGTTCGGGCCCACGTTGGTGGCGTTCGCGCCTTGTGCACTGACATTCCAGCCGGCACCGGCCGTCGCATTTACGGCGTTGAGTTGGCTCACGTTCACCGCATCGGTTGGGGCTGTACCGGCCGCCACGTTGGTGATGACGGTGTTGGCGGCGTTGATGCCCGAGGTGGTCAGGCTCGGGCCCGTGCCGCCATTGGTGGTTACGCCACTCGAGGTGATGGTTGTGCCGCTGGCCGACGGCCCCACCGTCACGCTGCTTGCCACATTGACGTTGTTCGCGAGATTGAAGCTGACGTTGTTGCTCGTCTTCGACTTGCTCACGACGATGTTGCCATCCGTATTGTTGAGGTCAACAGTGCTGCCCGTTGCGCTGTTCGGGCCCACGTTGGTGGCGTTCGCGCCTTGTGCACTGACATTCCAGCCGGCACCGGCCGTCGCATTTACGGCGTTGAGTTGGCTCACGTTCACCGCATCGGTCGGGGCTGTGCCCGCTGCCACGTTGGTGATGACGGTGTTGGCAGCGTTGATGCCTGTGGTGGTCAGGCTCGGGCCCGTGCCGCCGTTGGTCGTCACACCCGTCGACGTGATGGTTGTGCCGCTGGCGGCCGGGCCGACGGTCAAGCTATTGGCGACGTTGACGCTGGGCGCCAGATTGAAGCTGACGTTGTTGCTCGTCTTCGACTTACTCACGACGATGTTGCCGTCGGTGTTGTTCAGATCAACGGTGCTGCCTGTCGGGCTTGCCGACGACACCGTAGTCGCATTTGCACCCTGCGCGCTGACGCCCCACCCTGCACCCGCCGCCTGCACGGCGGAGTTGAGCTGGTTCACGTCGACCGCGTCGGTGCCATTTACACCGGGCGCGATGTTGGTGATGGCGTGGCCGCCGCCGTTGATGCCGGCGCTCGTGACACTCGGGCCGCCGATGATGGTCAGGCCGTTGGTGTTGAGCACACTGTTGCCGGTCGTCACGCTGGTGAACGTTGGCGTCATGCTGGTTGCCAGCGTGATGTTTGAGCCGTTCTGCGTGATGGTGACGTTGTTGCCCGCCGTGAACGTTGCGGTGCCGCCCGGTGCGACATTGGTCACAGAGGTGCCGCTGGCCGTGCCGGTACCCGTCTGGGCCGTCGTCACGTTCCAGCCTTTGTTCGCAACCGCGCTGACCGCGTTGAGTTGGTTCATGTCCACGGCATCCGTGCCATTGACGCCGGGCGCGATATTGGTCACGGCTAAGCCACCACCGTTGATGCCTGTGCTGGTCACACTCGGCCCGCCAGTGATCGTCAGACCGCCGTTGTTCAACGTCGAGTTGCCGGTTGTCACGCTGGTGAACGTCGGCGTCATGCTGGTTGCCAGCGTGATGTTCGATCCGTTCTGCGTGATGGCGATGTTGTTGCCTGCGGTGAACGTTGCCGTGCCACCCGGTGCGACATTGGTCACAGAGGTGCCGCTGGCCGTGCCGGTACCCGTCTGGGCCGTCGTCACGTTCCAACCTTTGTTCGCAACCGCGCTGACCGCGTTGAGTTGGTTCATGTCCACGGCATCCGTGCCATTGACCCCCGGTGCAATGTTGGTGACCGTCAGGCCTCCGCCGTTGATGCCACCCGTGGTCAGACTCGGGCCATTGCCACCGTTGGTTGTCACGCCCGTCGCTGTGATGGTTGTACCGCTGGCAGCGGGGCCCACGGTCACGCTATTGGCGACGTTGACGTTGGGCGCCAGGTTGAAGGTAACGTTGTTGCTTGCCGTCGTCTTGCTCACGGCGATGTTGCCGTCGGTGTTGTTCAGATCCACCTTGGTGCCGGTTGCGCTGTTCGGGCCGACGTTGGTGGCGTTGGCGCCCTGTGCACTGACATTCCAGCCGGCACCGGCGATCGCGTTGACGGCATTCAGTTGACTCACATTCACCGCATCAGTCGATGCCGTGCCGGCAGCCACGTTCGTGATCGTGGTGTTGGCAGCGTTGATGCCCGCGCTGGTGACACTCGGGCCACCCGTGATCGTCAGGCCATTGGTGTTCAGCACGCTGTTGCCGGTTGTCACGCTGGTGAACGTCGGCGTCATGCTGGTTGCCAGCGTGATGTTTGCGCCGTTTTGCGTGATGGCGACGTTGTTGCCTGCGGTGAACGTTGCGGTGGCGCCCGGTGCGACATTGGTCACGGTAGTACCCGCGGCCGTGCCGGTGCCGCTTTGCGCCGTCGTCACGTTCCAGCCCTTGTTGGCGACCGTATTGACAGCAGCGATCGCCTGATTGGTGGCGTAGAGTTCGGAGCCGTTGACGGCATCTGTGCTGGTGGCGCTGACGCGGCCTGCTGCGACATTGGTGAGGGTGCGTTCCCCACCTGCGGTGCCCACGCTCACCGTGCTTGTCGGGCCGGTGCCCGCCACGGCATAGGTCGTGCCTGCCACGGTCACGCTTGCGGTACTCACAGCGGCAGCCGTGGAGGAACCCGAACCCAGTGCCACATCCTTCGTAAAGTTGGCAACCGCCCCGTTGCCCAGGGCAACACTATTCCCCCCGATAGCGGATGCCGATGTACCGAGTGCCGATGCGCCTGCCCCCGCACTCGAAGAGCCCGCGCCAATGGCAATCGCACTGCTGCCCGTGGCTGACGCCCCGGCCAAGCCTGCGGTTGTGGACCCAGCCGTACCCGAGCCAATAGCGATCGCGCTTGTGCCGCTTGCCACTGCGCCTGCACCGCCCGAGCCCGCAGCTGCAGAGCCTCCAGCTCCACCATCACCGAGGGCAATGGAGCCCGAGCCGGTTGCCGCGGCACCTGCGCCTCCGGTCGCGCCCGCGGCCGAACCACCCGTGCCGCCGGCACCGATCGCTATCACACCCACGCCCGACTTCGCCTGCGCGCCAGCGCCTCCTGCAGCCACCCCACCAGCGCCAGCGGAGCCCACTGCAATTGCGCCCGCCGTCGCGGCCGAAGCGCCACCGCCCACGGCAAACGACGCATTGCCCGTCGCACTGGAGCCAACCGTACCGTTGCCGCCCAACGCCACCGAGCCGACACCGGATGAAGTGGCGGAATAGCCCAGCGCAACGGAACCTGTATTCGTGGCGGCGGAAGACTGGCCGATTGCGGTGGACTCGTTGCCGGTCGCTTTTACGCCGGCGGCATTCGCATGTCCGCCGATCCCGATCGCATCGACGCCCGTCGCCACTGCCTGGTCACCGATGGCGACCTGAGAACCCGTGCCGTTCGCGTTGGAGGTCGCACCGATGGCAATCGGCGATGTGCCGCCAGTGGGGTTGCTGCTCAATGCCTGCGCACCCTGCCCGATGGCGATGGCACCGTTCTGAAACGCCGTGCCCGATGTACCGGCCTTTGCGCTGCCGATGGCGATGGCGCCAGCACTCGTCGAGCCGCCCGTGGCTGCCGCGCCGCTACCGATGGCAACAGAAGCCGCACCCGATGCACTGGCGGCATTCGCGCCGGTACCGCTGCCGATGGCCACCGCGGTGCCCGTTGCCGTGCCGAACGTGCCATTCGTGTACTGGGCATGGGCGGTGCCGCCGAGCAGAGTCGCCAGCACCAACGCGATGGCAGACTTCCTGTGCCACTCACCGCCTGCTTGCGAGACACGCGCACCAACGGTCTTGCCCCGTGCCGTGCCGGTCTTGCCTCCGCCGCGACATGTCTCTGCCACCACAACCGTCAGGTTTTTGACGGCGCTGTGTTTTGTCTTATAGATCAGGTTCAATTCGCTTCCCCAGAAAACGTATTACGCAGAAGCGGCACGATAAAATGCTCGCTCTGCTTTTCTTATTGAATGCCTGACGGCCGTATGCGGCGTGCCTCCGATTACGTCGGAGTTGATGGCATTCTTGAAGCAAATGTAATAAGGGGAGACGCGTTCAATGCAAAATTTCTACAAGCGAATGCAATGCAATGTCAAATCTCAGCAGAGCGATTCACCGCGAGTTTCTCTCAACTAAGAAATGTAGCAAATGTGAATCAATCGACGGGCTGATCCGTCAATTCAAAAGAGGAGGCGTTGAGAACTGAGGCGCAGAAAGGCCCGGTATCCATCTAGGTATACCGGCCGCAGAAATCGCCTCAAGGCGCTGGACTGCGGCCGATCGAGGAAATTGGCGATAACGAGAAAATTGCCGGTCGCGTAGGGATTCCGTTTGAACCCCTCCGCTCAGAGTCGCCGACAAAATGCCATTGCCCATCCAACTCCGCTCGAAAGCTCAGTAACTTGTATGTAATACCCCCCATTTTCAAATGCGCGGCATAATCGACATTGGCATAGAGGCCGTCCGGAATATCTCGATCATGCTGATATTCGATACGAACGATGGATGCCCAGCCATGATCCAGTATCCCGCCACCATCTCGGTGGGTGGCTTGCATCTGCTGGACGAACGCCTCTTTGCTGACAACCGCTCGAACCAAGGGTGCGGCCCCGTCCCAGACGGCGCCGTATTGCCCCATCTCCAGCTGGCCAACAACGCGATCCGCCAGCTGCAGGATTTCGTCGGCAGACGTTCCCGGCGCCGCCTGTACCTGTGCCTGGACCGTCGCCGATATCAGCATGCCAAGAGCAAGAAGGCCGTTGCGAAGAACCCGCCCATCCCACGTCATGCGCTCTCCAGTCGGTACCCGGCCCCGTACACCGAGATCAGCTTCACGCCGTTTCCGGGGTTCAGTCCAAGCTTCAGCCGGATCTGCGAGATGTGCGTATCCAGCGTGCGGGACTCCCCAGCATAGGACTCGCCCCAGATCGCGCTCACCAGATAGTCTCGCGTCAGGAGCTTTCCCTTGCGGGAGAAAAGCTTGTAGGCAAGCTCGTACTCCTTGCTTGTGAGCTTGATCTCCCGACCTTCCACAAAGGCAACACGACGCGCGTTGTCGAACTTGAACGCTCCCAGCTCGAGCGTGCTTTCGGCCTCTTCCTGATACAGCCTTCTCAGAATGGCTTCGATGCGGGCCTCCAGCACGGCGGCGCTGATCGGCTTGATGATGTAGTCATCTGCGCCCTGACGCAGGGCTGCCACGATCTCCGACTCGAACGCCGCGCTTGTTACGAAAGCAACGGGCGTTCGATCTTCTTTTTTCTGCCTCAGCCAAAGCAGTATTTCCATCCCTGACATTCTTGGAACATGCCAATCAAGAATCAGGAGATCATAAGACTCGCGCTGCAGATTCTTGAATATCTGCATGCCGTCCGAGAATGAAACGCAAACATGCCCTAGACGATCAATCACTGATTCCATCAGCGAAAGAAATCCAGGATCGTCTTCCAATACAGCGATCCGCATTGCTACTTCCCCGTTGACTTAGATATCGTTATTTATTTTTAATAATCGATACTATGTACAGCACCAGTCGGCCGCTTTCTTTTTCAGGAAAGTTCCTTGTTGAAGCAGCGTGACAAGGCTAGAAATAGCATGCCTATCGCGGGGGAATTCCAAACAATTGCAAGATCCTCGCGCCCTTGTTTCATCTATGGTCAGGCGGCCGTTTGAATCAGGGGCATTGTGAGCGCTTCGTCGATGGATATTTGCGAAAATGCTCACCCAATCACTTTCATGTAAGCATTTTGCAGTCAGACCTCATGAGAACCGAGATGGATGGCATGCGGTGGTTCTACCGAGCCATAAGTGTCGCTGCTGATGAAAGAAAAATCGCAATGTGAATCGATCGTGGATATCACGACCTTAGTAATGCATGCGACATTGAGATAAGGCGTGGTAGGACACTGCAGGTCGTCAGCGAATTAGCCCCGGCATTTGACAAAGCCTTGCTTTCCTCACAATTGCAATGCTTAACCTGAACGAATCGAACTGCTGCCCCACCCCCCTTAGCAGTTCGGTTCCCCGTCGCATGAATGTCCATTCATGCCACGTTGTGCAGCGCCAAGCGGCGTGCCCGCTTGGCGTTTTTTTTATCGCGCGACCCACTGGAGCTGCAGTGTGTCCCTGACTAGCCCAGGTCTCCGCCGCCAACCGGCAGCACTGTCCCGGTGATGTAGGAGGCCTCGTCTGATGCCAGGAACAGGATCGCCCGCACCTGCTCGCCGATCGTGCCGTAGCGGTGCATCGGGCTGCAGGCAATGGTCTGGTCGACGATGCCCTGGTACCAGACGGTTTCCTGCTCCGACATGGGCGCCGCATTGCGCGGAATCTTGCGCGGCGGTGCCTCCGTACCGCCCGTGGCGACGGCGTTGACGCGGATGTTGTCTCCCGCATGCTCCAACGCCAGGCTCGCCGTGAGCGCATTCACGCCGCCCTTGGCCGCTGAATACGGAATCCGGTAGATACCGCGCGTGGCAATCGACGACACGTTCACGATCACACCCTGCTGGCGCTCGACCATGTGCGGCAGCACCGCGCGGCAGCACCAAAGGGTCGGGAACAGCGAGCGGCGGATCTCCGCCTCGATCTGCGCCTCTTCATAGTGCTGATATGGCTTGGCCCAGATCGTGCCGCCAACGTTGTTGATGAGCACGTCGATGCGGCCGAAGGTGTCGAGTGCGGTCTGCACGGCATGCTGGGCGCCTGCGTAGGTTTCCAGATCCGCCGTGACAGCGTGCGCCTGACCGCCGGCTGCGGCGATTTCGGCCTGCACTTCGTAGACCAGTTCGGCGCGGTCCACCAGCAGCGCCTTGGCACCCTCTTCTGCCGCCGCCAGTGCAACGCCGCGCCCGATGCCCTGCGCCGCCCCAGTCACGACGACGGCCTTGCCTGAGAATCGTTGCATGCTCATGCTGCCTTTGCGTTCGGTACTGCGTTGGGCGTGAACTTCTCGTAGTGGAAGCTGTTGGGTTTCACACCTTCGTCGTCGAAGTATTTGCGCACGGCATCGACCATCGGCGGCGGACCACACAGATAGACATCCACGTCACCATCGTTCAGTGCGTCGGCTGGGATGTGCTGCGTCACCCAACCCTTGCGCGGGTGGCTCGACGCGGCGTCGGCCACAACGGTGGCGTAGCTGAAATTCGGCAGCCGTGCCACGTAGGCATCGATGGCCTCGACCTGGACGAGGTCAAGGTCACGCGTCACGCCGTAGATCAGATGCACCTGCTGCTGAGAATTGGCGCGCGCCAGCACCTCGAGCATCGACAGGAACGGCGCAAGGCCGGTGCCGCCGGCCAGGAATAACAGCGGGCGTTGCACATCGCGCAGATAGAAACTGCCCAACGGCCCCTGCAGATCGAGCTTGTCGCCCGGCTTTGCGGCTTCGAGCCAGGTGCTCATCACGCCGCCGGGAATCTTCTTGATCAGAAAGCTGACCTTCGTTTTACCGGGCGCCGAAGAGAACGAATACGAGCGATGCTGGCCGCTCCCCGGCACGCCGATGTTGACGTACTGACCGGGCAGGAACACTGGCGCAGTCGCATCGACATCCAATTCGAGTACCACCGCCGCATCGTTGTGCAGCTCGACTTTCGACAGCGTTGCCCCGAAGCTGCTCTGCCCGGTCTTGCACGTGGTCGACGTGGTCGGCACCGCGATCACGCAATCGCTTTGCGGCACCATCTGGCACGTCAGGACGAGGCCGGTGTTCTTCTCGTCTTCGGTCAGGGCGTCGTCGATGTAATCGTCACCGAGGTCGTAGCTGCCGCTCTCGGCGCGGCACTTGCAGGTGCCGCACACGCCGTCGGAGCAATCCATCGGCAGGTTGATCTTGGCGCGGAAGGCGGCGTCGAGCACCTTCTCGCCCGCTTTGCAATCGATGAACCGCGTAACGCCGTCCTCGAAATTCAGTGCAACTGTGAAACTGGACATGGGATACCTCCACTGCCTTGGATACGTGCGTCGTTCATCTACCTGAGGTCAAACGTGATAGACGTCGAGCACCTGCCGGATGTAGTCGTTCTTCAGGACGATCTTCTTGGATGCGATCAGGAAGTCGTCACCGGCTTTGCGCAGGGTGACGAACATCGTGCCGAAGAAGTGGTCAGTGGTCTTGTACCGGTGGCTGATCGTGTGGAAGTTGTAGCGCACGTCGACTTCACTGTCGCGTTCGGCCAGGACCTCCACGTTGGTAATGCAGTGGCTGGTTCTCGGCTCCGGCGTGGACGCGCCACTGCGCTCGGTCTTGATGCGGAAGACGCGATCCTCCAGCCCGCAGCGATTGGCGTAGTACATCAACGAGATTTCGCTCTGCGGGTCTTCGGTCAACTGGTCGTCGTCATCCCAAGCCGGCATCCAGTAGGTGACGTCTTCCGCGTAGCACTCCAGCCACGCGTCCCACTGGCGGTCGTCCAGCAGGCGCGCCTCGCGGTACAGGGCCGCGCAGATGTTCTGGTAGTCGGCGCTCATGCTGGCACCCCTTCGCGTTCCGTCTTCAGTGCATTGCGCATGACTTGCACCCAGTATTCGTGCTGGCAGACGAACAGGCCTTCGTCTTCACTACGCTCGCCCGAGATGAGGGGCTTCAAGCCCATCTTCGTGGCGTTCTCGTCGGGGCCGTGCACCCACAGCGGCGCGCCGCGCGAGAGGTCGTTCCACAGGGCGGTGGTGCCGGCATAGCCGTTCTGGCAGGCGCGGAATTCCTCCAGGTCATCCGCGGTGCCCATGCCGGTGACGTTGAAGAAATCCTCGTACTGGCGGATGCGCGTTGCGCGATCGGTAGCGCTCTCGCCCTTCGGCGCAAAGCAGAAGATCGAAACTTCGGTCTTGTCCACGCTGATCGGCCGCACCACGCGAATCTGCGTGCTGAACTGATCCATCAGGAACACGTTCGGATACACACACAGGTTGCGGGTCTGGTTGATGATGAAGTCCGTCTGCGTCTCGCCCACGCGTGCCTTGATTTCGTCACGGTGCGCATAGACGGGGCGCACTTCGGGGTTCATCGTCTGGGTCCACAGCAGGATGTGGCCGTGCTCGAACCCATAGACGCCCGCCACAGACTTGCTCCAGCTGTTCGCATCCACCGCCTGCGTGCCGCCCTCCTTGCGCCGCCCCATCGTCGCGGCGTAATTCCAGTGCACGGTGCTGACGTGGTAGCCGTCGCAGCCGTTCTCCATCTGCATCTTCCAGTTGCCGTCGTAGACGTACGAGGAGTTGCCGCGCAGCACTTCCAGGCCTTCCGGCGCCTGGTCGACGATCTGGTCGATGATCACGCGGGCTTCGCCCAGGTACGTTTCGAGCGGCTGCACATCGGCGTTGAGGCTGCCGAACAGGAAACCACGGTAGTTCTCGAATCGTGCGACCTTGCGCAGATCATGCGAGCAGTGCGTGTTGAACTGCACCGGATACTCGGTGGTCTTTTCGTCCTTCACTTTGAGCAGCTTGCCGGTGTTGGAGAACGTCCAGCCGTGAAACGGACACGTGAAGCTGCCCTTGTTGCCGTGCTTGCGGCGGCACAGCATTGCTCCCTTGTGCGCGCAGGCGTTGATGACTGCGTTCAGCTCCCCAGTCTTGTCGCGGGTGATAACGATCGGCTGGCGACCGATCCACGTGGTGTAGTAATCGTTGTTGTTCGGAATCTGGCTTTCGTGCGCGAGATACACCCAGTTGTTCTCGAAGATGTGCTTCATCTCCAGTTCGAACAGACCGGGGTTGGTGAAGATGTCGCGACGGCAGCGGAAAATGCCCGCCTCTTCGTCATCCACCACCGCGGTCGAGAGCAGGTGATCCAGTTCGTTGGCTTTGTCGATCAAGGCGGACATGGTCGTCTCCACTTAGCGTTCTAAGGTCTCAGACCTCGGCCGAAGCGCGCAGGCGGTTCACGCGCTGGTTGTCCTTGCCCTGCACCAGCGGCGTCAGGACGACGTTGAATTCGATGTCCTTGTACGCGTCGGTTTTCAGGTCGAGCGCGGCACCGCCGGTTTTCTCGACCACATGCGGAATCAACTCTTCGCGGGTGGCATAGGCAAAGTCGTCCCAGATCAGCGGATCGCCTTCGATGTTGAATTGCGTCGTCAACTTGCGGTGCCCATCGCTGGAGACGAAGAAGTGCACGTGCGCCGGACGATTGCCGTGGCGGGCCAGCCCATTCAGCAGTTGCTGGGTCGCGCCTTGCGGCGGGCAACCGTAGCCCACCGGCATGAGCGTGCGGAATTCGTACTTGCCATCGGCACCGGTCCGGACGGCGCCGCGCAGGTTGAACGGGCTCTGCTCACCGGTCGGATCGAAGTGCGAGTAGAAGCCGTTCGAGTTCGCATGCCAGCACTCGAGCAGGGCGCCGGCCACCGGCTTGCCGTCCTGGCCCGTCACCGTGCCGTGAATGATCAGCGGGCCCGCGGCCGGGTCCGGGTCAACGTCGATACGGGACACGCCATCGCGCACCGTTGCGCCCGCCACGTACAGCGGGCCTTCGATCGTGCGCGGCGTACCGCCGTTGATGCCGAGCGCTTCGTCCGCGGCGTCCATACGGATGTCGAGGTACTTCTCCAGGCCCACACCAGCGGCGAGCAGTGCTGCCTCTCCGTCCTGGCCGAGCTTGTTCAGGTAATTGATCCCGGCCCAGACCTCATCCGGCGTGATGTCGAGATCGTCGATGGCCTTGAACAGATCCGCCAGCAGACGGTGGGTGATCTGCTTCAGGCGGGCGTTGCCTTCTTTGCCATCCAGGTTGGTCGCAGCCTTCAGCAGGTCCTGCACTTCTTTCGTTTCGAATACGCGCGCGTTCATGATGGGTGTCTCCATTGGGTTCTTTTGGGGGAATGTCCGGGCAATCTTCCTGACTCAGGCGTCGTCGCCGCGGACGGACGACGGGTGCCGGCACAGCGGCGTCACGGCAATCTGCATGTACGGAAACAACGGCAACGCCGTCAGGATGTCGTGCAGCTCGGCGTTGCTCTGCACATCGAAGATGCTGACGTTCGCGTACTCGCCAACCAGGCGCCAGATGTGGCGCCACTTGCCGCTGCGCTGCAGCTCCTGCGAGTAGGCTTTTTCGCGCGTCTTGATCTCGTTGGCGACATCGGTGGGCATGTCGGCAGGCAGGCGGACATCCATGCGGACGTGGAACAGCATCGCAGTCTCCTTGGTGGGGTGTTGTTGTCTTGGTTTTTTCTTTATTGCCTGCGCAAGCGAGCAAGCTTGTCGCGGTCAATCTGGATGCCCAGGCCGGGGCCGGTCGGCACCTGCAACATGAAGTCGCGGTACTGCAGTGGCTCGGTCAGCAGTTCTTGCGTGAGCAACAACGGGCCGAACAGCTCGGTGCCGAACTGCAGATCGCTGAAGGTGGAAAACACGTGTGCCGAGGCAGCCGTGCCAACCGCACCTTCGAGCATCGTTCCGCCGTAGAGGCTGATGCCCGCGAGCTGCGCGATGGCCGCCACCTGCATGGCCGGAACTAGCCCGCCGGACTGCGCGATCTTCACGGCAAAGACATCGGCGCTCGCGCTGCACGCCAGTTCGAAGGCGTCCATCGGACCGTGCAGCGCTTCGTCGGCCATCATCGGCACAGCAAACTGACGGGCGAGGCGTTCCAGCGCGGCGCGGTTTTCAGCGCGGACCGGTTGTTCGATCAGGTCGATGCCGCCGGCTTGCAGCGCGGCGATGCCGTTGGCGGCGTCGAGTTCGCTCCAGGCCTGGTTGACGTCCACACGCACACTCACGGCGTCACCCAGCGCGCGCTTGATCGCCAGCACATGGGCCACGTCGTCGGCCACCGGGCGCAGGCCAATCTTCAGCTTGAAGATGCGGTGGCGGCGCTCGGCCAGCATCGTTTCTGCCTCGGCAATGTCCTTCTTGGTGTCGCCGCTGGCTAGCGTCCAAGCCACCGGCAGCGCGTCACGCAGGCGGCCGCCCAGCAGTTCCGACAGTGGTACGCCCAGCCGACGCGCCTGGGCATCGAGTAGTGCCGTTTCCAGCGCGCACTTGGCAAAGCGGTTGCCCTGGATGGTCTTGCGCACCTTTGCCATGGCAGCCGCCACGTTGCGTGCATCCATGCCGATCAGCAGCGGCGCGATATGCGTGTCGATGTTGACCTTGATGCTCTCGGGGCTCTCTTCGCCGTAGTTGAGGCCGCCGATGGTGGTGGCCTCGCCCCAGCCTTCGATGCCGTCTTCGCAGCACACGTGCACGAGGACCAGCGTCTGCACGTGCATGGTGGCAACGGAGAGCTTGTGGGGACGGATGGTCGGCACATCCACTAGAATGGCCTCGATCGAGCGAATCATGTTTTCCAGGTATCAGAAGAACTGCGTTCAACGTGGAAACCAGATTACGCAGCGCGATTTATTGCGTCCAACACCGATTTAGTATCGGCTTCATACCTATAAGGTTGGATATGGAACTGCGCCACCTACGCTACTTCGTGGCCGTCGCTGAAGAACTGAACTTCACCCGCGCGGCCGAGCGCCTGCATATCGCACAGCCGCCGCTCTCGCGACAGATTCAGCAACTGGAAGAGGAAATCGGCGTGCTGCTGTTCGAGCGCGGTAGCCGCCCGCTCAAGCTGACCGAGGCTGGCCGCTTCTTCCACGCGCACGCGCGCCAGTTGCTGGCGCAGACGGCTGAACTGGCCTCGATGACGCAGCGCGTCGGCCAGATCGAGCGGCGCCTGTCGATCGGCTTTGTTGCCTCGACGCTGTACGGGATGCTGCCGAAGGTCATCCGGCGGTTTCGGGTGGAGTACCCGATGGTCGATCTGACCATGCACGAGATGACCACCATGGACCAGATCCAGGCGCTCAAGGACGGCCGCATCGACGTGGGCTTCGGCCGCATCCGCTATGAAGACCCGAACGTGCGCCGCATCCTGCTGCGCGATGAGCGGCTGATGGTTGCTCTGCCCTCGGGCCATCCGTTGCTGGGCGCCAAGCCTGCGGCGTCGCTGCGCGACCTGGTGGGCGATACGCTCATCATCTACCCCCGTGCGCCGCGCCCGAGCTATGCCGACCAGGTGCTCGCGCTGTTCCACGACCGTGCGCTGGAGCCGGCCAGTATCTACGAGGCACGGGAATTGCAAATCGCCCTCGGGCTGGTTGCCGCGGGCGAAGGCGTATCGGTGGTGCCGCGCAGCGTGGCCGGCCTGCAGCGCGAAGATGTCAGTTATATGGAACTGGACGACCCGCAGCTGGTCTCGCCCATTATCTTCAGCACGCGTCTGCTGGATGAGTCGGAAGACATCCAGGCCATACTGAACCTGACCTACCGGCTGTACGAAGAGCAGAAGATTCCGCACTACCGGCCGACGTAAGCCTTGCAATACGGGCGCGCAAAGTTACACATGCGGAGGCATGTCGGTGGACTGGACACGACGGCCGCATGGGCTAGATTGAAGTGAAGCGCCCGTCTGCCTGCGATTGGAGCGTAGCGAGTGAAAAGAATACGCCGCCCGTTCAAGTTGTTGGCCCTGATTGCCGCGCCACTCCTGCTGCTTGCGGTAGCTGCCTGGTTTGTCGCCGAAGAATTGCGGACATCGGCGTGGCAGGCCGACTACCTCGCCCGCCTGGGCAAAGCGCAAACCTTTCCCGTCAAGCCGGGGCCCAACGCTTCCGCGCGCTACCCGAATTCCGGCCCATACGACGAGCGCCTGGGCTACCACCAGCTCCCTGCATTTCTCGACCGCCTGCATACGCGGGGCTACATCGTCGCCCAGCAAGCCGTGCCGTCAAACGACATGCTCTCACTCATGGAGCGCGGCCTGAATGCGCCTTACCGTGAGAAAGACCAGGCCGGCCTGGAACTGCTCGACGATGACGGCCGACCAATCTACCGCGTGCGTCACCCCGAACGCATCTACGACCGCTTTGACGCCGTTCCGCCGCTGCTGGTCAACTCGCTACTCGGGATCGAGAACCGCACCCTGCTCCAAACCGACTATCCCAAGCGCAACCCCGCCGTTGAATGGACCCGCCTGGCGCGCGCCGTGTGGGACCGCGCGCTTCGCTTGGCCGATTCGGAGCACGAATCCCCCGGCGGCAGCACACTCGCCACGCAAATCGAAAAATACCGTCACTCACCCGAAGGCCGCACCGATTCCCCCAGCGAGAAACTGCGGCAGATGGCTTCCGCCTCCGTACGCGCCTATCTGAATGGCGAAGACACCACCGCCGCGCGCCACCAGCTCGCCGTCACCTACCTGAACACCGTGCCGCTGGGCGCGCGCGCCGGCTTTGGCGAAATCCAGGGCATTGGCGATGCACTGTGGGTCTGGTACGGGCGCGATTTTGCGGAGGTCAACAAACTGCTGGCGGCAGATTCCACCGCGCCGGTAGCTGCCCGCGCGCTGGCGTACAAGGAGGCGTTGAGCCTGCTGGTGTCGCAGCGGCGGCCGTCGTACTACCAGGAGAATCTCGACGATCTCGAATCGTTGACGAATGCCTACCTGCGCATCCTGGCCACGGCAGGCGTCGTTCCGGCGGATTTGCGTGATTCGGCACTTGCGCAATCGCTCAAGCAGCAGGCCCAGCGCGTGCACCCACCCGCCACACCCATCGAGCGCAAAGGCACCAACGCCGTGCGCGTCAACCTGGCGGGCATGCTGGGCGTGCCGCGCATGTATGCACTCGACCGGCTGGACCTGACCGCCAGCAGCACACTCGACGCGCCGCTGCAGCATGAGATCACCACCGAGCTGCGCAAGCTGCAAGACCCGGCACGTGCCAAGGCCGCCGGCCTCGTCGGCGACAAGATGCTCGAACACGGCGACCCGCGCGGCGTCACCTATAGCTTTACGCTTTACGAACGCGCGCCCGGTGGCAACCGCGTGCTGGTGCAGGCCGATACCTTCGACCAGCCATTCGATATCAACGAAGGTGTGAAACTGGATCTGGGCTCCACCGCCAAGCTGCGCACGCTGGTGACCTATCTGGAGATCGTGGCCGAGCTGCACAAGCGTTATGTCGACCAGCCGCCGGCCGCGCTGCGCAAGCTCAACATCTCCCCGCAGAACCCGATCGAGCGCTGGGCCGTCGACTACCTCGCACACGCGCAGGACCGCTCCCTGAACGCCATGCTGGAAGCATCGATGGAGCGCAAGTACTCCGGCAACGCCGGTGAATGGTTTACCACCGGCGGCGGCATGCAGAGCTTCGAGAACTTCGAGAAATGGGAGAGCTATCAGCAATTCACCGTGCGCGAGGGGCTTAAGCACTCCGTCAACCTCGTCTTCGTGCGGATCATGCGCGACATCTCGCGCTACTTTCAGCACCAGTTGCCCAGCGCCGGCGCAGAAGCACTGGAGGACACGGATTCCCCCCAACGGCAGATCTACCTGCAACGCTTTGCCGACCGCGAAGGCAAGCTCTTCATGGGCCGCTTCTATAAGAAATACCGGGGCAAGACGGCTGAGGAGCAGGAAGACACGCTCGTGCAGAGCACGCATGCGACCCCCGTGCGGCTGGCAACGATCTTCCGCAGCATCAACCCGCAAGCCGGGCCGGACAAAATGGCGGCCTTCATTCGCGCCTATCTGCCTGGCGCCAAGCTGGATGAGGCGACAGTCACCAAGCTCTATAACAACTATGCGATCCAGCGCTTCGACCTGGCGGACCGCGGCTACATCGCACGGCTGCATCCGCTGGAGCTGTGGCTGGTGGCGTACTTGCGTGAGCATCCGCAGGCCACGTTGGCGCAGGTCAACCAGGACAGCGCAGCCGAGCGGCAGGCCGTCTACAAGTGGCTGCTGCAATCCCACCGCAAGGGCGCGCAGGACAAGCGCATCAAGCAGTTGCTGGAGATCGAGGCCTTCCAGTCCATCCACACGATGTGGAAGCGGCTTGGGTATCCGTTTGAATCGCTGGTGCCGTCGTACGGCACAGCCATCGGTGCCTCCGCAGATCGCCCGGCCGCACTGGCGGAGCTGATGGGCATCATCGAGAACGACGGCATACGCCTGCCCAGCGTGCGCATCGACCGCTTGCGCTTTGCCGCCAACACGCCCTACGAAGTGCTGCTCTGCCGCGACCCTGGCGCTGGCGAGCGCGTGTTGCCGCCAGAGATTCCGTCCATCGTCAAAACCGCGTTGGCCGGCGTCGTACAAGGCGGCACCGCCAAGCGCATCGACGGCACCTTTGTTGATGCAGACGGCAAACCCGTCGCCGTGGGCGGCAAAACCGGCACGGGCGACAACCGCTTCAAGACCTTCAGTCGCGGCGGCGGGCTCATCTCCGAACGCGTGGTCAGCCGTTCGGGCGCGTTCGTCTTCTACCTGGGGGATCGCTACTTCGGCACGGTCGTCGCCTATGTGGCTGGCGCGGATGCGGCCAAGTACAAGTTCACCAGCGCATTGACGGTGCAAGTATTAAAAGTGCTGGCGCCCACCCTGATGGGCTACCTGGATTTGGCAGAGGCAGCCCCCGCGTTCAACTGCAAGGTGCCGCAAGCCACCGCACAAGAACAAAAACTGGATTGATCCCCAGCCAGCCAAGCACACCCAGCGTCAGCACATGCCCCCAGACGGTGTGGCCGTACCCTGCCCTAGATGGCGCCTTGAATTTCTGTTGCAGGGAGGAAAAAGGAAGGAGGCTTGTCTGAGCGCAGCGAGTTTGCCTCCTTCCCCTCCCTGCGACATAAATTCAAGGGGAAGTCGCCATCTCGGGCGCGCCTTTCTTTGCTTACTTTCTTTGGCAAGACAAAGAAAGTGAGTCAGCCCCGGCAGGGGATGAAACAGGGGATGCACCCGCAACGCAAACTCAGCGCAAATGCCGCTGCAACCAAATCGCCCCAGCACACACCAGTGCAACCACCGCCCCCCAGGCAAATAGGTCCCCCACAGCCAGCAACGTCGCCTGCCGATCAATCTCAGCAGAAATCCGCACCAACTCAACCCCCTGCAACGGATGCGGCCACTGCCAGGCCGGCGTGAGCGCACTCACATGCCCCACCAGATCCGTCCGATGCTGCGCCTGCCCCCGCTGCAGCAGCAGCGTGGCGCCCATCGTGCCGAAGGCCTGCGCCCAGGCCCGCATGATCCCCTTGAACTGATAGGCATGGCCGAAATCTTTGGCCGGCAGATCCACATACGTCAGCCCCGCCACCTGGATCACCACAAACATCCCCACCATGCCTTCGATCATGAAGGCCGGTGCCACTGCCGCCACCGAGGCCCCCGGCATCGCCACATGCGACATCCACAACAGCGCCGTCGCCATCAGCACAAAGCCGATGGAGATCAGCACCCGCTTGGGCGGCAGCACGTTGGTCAACTGAAAGTTCAAGATGCCCAGCACCACCGTCACCAGCCCGCCCAGGCTGATGAGCTGCGCAGTGGTCTCATAACGGAAGCCCAGGCCGTTCTGCAACAGGCTCGATGAGAGAAAACTCCACGCGCTGGCAAACATGTAATAGATGGCGTAAAAGACCATCCCCATCATGAAACGGCGTTGCAGCGTGGCGCGCAGGTCCACCCACGGCAGCGGGTGGCCTGTCTGGCGGATACCGATCCAGAGGATGAGCGCCACCACGGCAATGATCGGCACCACCTGCGCAGGCGAGCCATCCGGGTGCACGAAGCGCGCCTGCTGAAACCCGTGCAGCGCAATCAGCGCAGCCAGCCCGAACGCAATGGCGGACGGCCAATCGAGCGAAGCGAAGTCGCTCTTGCGCTCCTGCATTTTCGGGTGCGGATAGAACGCCGCCACCAGAACGCACACCACCACGGCCACCAGCAACTGCGCGACAAAGGTGGCGCGCCAGCCAAACTGCTCGTTCAGCGCGGCCGACAGGATCGGCGACACGCAACTCAACCCGAAGATGCCGTAGATCATCCCCTTCATCATCGTGCGGCGTTCATGCGCCGGGCTGTGCTGCACGAAGATGCGCGAGGTAGACAACATCGGCCCGCCGCCAAACCCCTGCACGGCCCGGCCGACGATCAGCATCGTGCCGCCCTCGGCTGCCGCGCACATCAGCGTGCCGACGATGAACACCCCCAGCGACAGCAACGTGTGCTTGCGGTACGTCATGTGATCGGCCAGCCGGCCCATCACCAGAATCGCCAGGCTGGCCGCCGCTGCATAGGCCGTCACAGCCCACAGGTAAACATCCTGTGAGGCCAGCACCCCGCCTTCGATATGCGGCCCCGCAATCGAAAACATCAGGTTGGACATGTAGTCCACGCCCGTCGCCAGCCCGATCACCATGCCCACCATGCGCAATTCCATGCGGCTGCCGACGGTCGATTCGGCAACCGGGGGGCGTGGCGCGGGCGCGGGGGAAACCATGTGGTCTGTGCTTGGCGTGTTCATGCTGGGATGGTAATTTGCCTGAAAACCGGCGGAAACCGCCATCCCACAAATTCATTGTTCAATTATGCGAACGACGGACTGGAACGACTGGGACACGTTTTGCACCGTGGCCACCCTTGGCAGCTTCACGCGTGCGGCTGACCGGCTGGGGCTGCCCAAGTCATCGGTCAGCACAGCCGTGTCACGACTGGAAGGCAAACTGGGCGCGCGCCTGTTCGAGCGTAGTACGCGTCGCCTGCGCCTGACCGACGCCGGCGAGGCCCTGCTGCGCGACGCCGGCCCATTGTTCCAGCGGCTGCGCGAAGTGTCAGAAGATGCGGCGGCGACGTTCCAGTCGCCGGCAGGTACCCTGCGCATTGCCATGCCCTATGAATTTGCCGCCAGACAATTTGCCGAGGTTGTGCTGGAAGTCATGCGCAAGCACACCGGCCTGCGCATCGAGGTGGATGTGGCCCCGCGCCAGATCGCCCCGCTTGCCCAGGGCTACGACATCATGCTGACCGTACCGCGTGGGCCGCTGCCCGATTCCGGCCTGGTCGCCCAGCGCGTGTTCGACCTGCGGCGCGCGGTGGTGGTCGCCCCGCAACTGCTGGAACGCCTGGGGCCGCTTACCCACCCCGATCAACTGGCCGATTGGCCCTGCCTCGGTATCTCGAACGAATCCGAATGGCAGTTCCGCACACCCGGCGGCGAGACCATGAACTTGCCGCTGGACTTCCGCATGCGCACCTCCAATAGCGAACTGCGCATGCAGGCGGCCATTGCCGGCCTGGGTGTTGCGCGCATCACATCCGTGTTCGCCACGGATCTGATCACCTCGGGTGCGCTGCAAGAGGTGTTGACCGATTTCCAATCCCCGCCGATGCGCGTGTATGCCATCTTCCCCGGCCGCCGTCTGATGCCGGCCAAGGTGAAGGTGTTCATGGACGCCCTGCACCGCCGCATCGAGCACTCCCGCCAGCATGCCGACGTCCGGCCCACCTTCGTTGACGAAACGACGCCGCCGTGGCCGCCGGAATCCCTGCTTTGACCTTGCCTCAAGACGCTTTCTTCTAAATACCCATATGACGATGCGCTCCTTTGCCCGCTCCCCCATCCGCGTTCTGACGCTTCTCCTGACCGTCGGCACGCTGTGCACGACGGCGTGCTCCCGTGCTGAAGACATCGGCAGCGTCAGCACCAATTTCCGCATCACCGGCTCGGACAAGATCGTCATCGAGGCCTTTGATGATCCGCTCGTGCAAGGCGTCACCTGCTACGTATCGCGCGCCCGCACGGGTGGCATCAAGGGCACGCTGGGCGTGGCCGAAGACGTGAGCGAGGCCGCCGTGGCTTGCCGCCAAGTCGGTGACATCACCTTCGTCAAGCCGCTGCCGCAGCAGGACGACATGTTCACGCAGCGCTTGTCGCTCATCTTCAAGACGCTGCACGTGGTGCGCACGGTCGACCGCAAGCGCAACGTGCTGGTCTACCTGACCTATTCGGACAAGGTCATTTCCGGCAGCCCCAAGAACAGCGTGACGGCGGTGCCGATCCCGGCCAGCCAGCCGATTCCGGTCAAATAAAGGCCCCATGCGGCGCGAGCACCACGATGGTGCACCGCAACGTGAGCGTGGTAGCCAAACAACGCCGGCTGGTGCATACGTAGGCTTACGTATGGTGCATTGCAATATTTGGTCTATCATAGGGGTATTCCCTAACCGGGAAATCCCTAAGAGGCCAATCATGCAAAACACGAACGACCTGAAGCTGACCGACCAACTCGAACGCGAACTCATCGAGCGCGAAATGTCGGAAGGTATTTACTACTATCGCCGCCCGTCGGGCCATGCGTTCTCCTTCGCCCAGTTCTTCTCGGCAATCGCGAACCTGTTCAGCACGCAACGCACCGCCAAGGCCTAATCCGCCTGCATTGTCGATGGGCGTGTGCCCAAGCTAGCTGTGTAGCGTAGTCATCGCAATACCAGAAGTACCGTGCGCCGGCCGCGTGTTTTTACACTCGCCGCCACACCCGCCAGGTCATGACCGCCTGGTGCCAATCGAGGGCCGGATTCCGGCCCTTTGTCATTTCTGCGGCGCCTGCTTTGCGCAACCCGCTGCGTGCCGCGGCATCCTCCTTTCACCTCTGCTGCCCCCAACCGCGCTGCGGTTGTCTTCTCATTTGCCTGTGCTTTACTGAGTAGAGCCGCGACCACCGATATCGAGACCACGCACGCATTTCCGCTGCAAGGAAGGCACACAGCGTGGCACCCGGCGCCCATCCCCCAAGGAGACTTCCATGGCGATCAGCCTCAAGCTGTCGGTCAACGGTGCGCCTGTCACCGTCAGTGTCGAACCCCATACCCTGTTGGTCCAATTGTTGCGCGAGCACCTGCGCCTGACCGGTACGCACGTTGGCTGCGATACCGCGCAGTGCGGCGCCTGCACGGTGCACATGAACGGACGCGCGGTGAAATCGTGCAACATCCTGGCCGTCCAGGCTGACGGCGCCGAAGTGACGACCATCGAAGGGCTGTCAAAAGATGGTGCGCTGCACCCGATGCAGGAAGCCTTTCGCGAGTGCCATGGCCTGCAATGCGGCTTCTGCACCCCCGGCATGGTGATGGCTGCCACGGCGCTGGTCGCGCAACACCCCCATCCGGATGAACACATGGTGCGCGAGCAGCTCGACGGCAACCTATGCCGCTGCACCGGGTATCACAACATCGTGCGCGCCGTGATGAAGGGCGCCGAAGCCATGGCCGAGGCCGAGGGCAGCGACGCCTCACTGCAAAACCTGGCCGCCGCGCGCGCCCACGCTGCCTGACATGAGCGAGGAGACCACCATGAACGCTCCCGCAGAACCCAACAACCACCTGATCGGCGCATCCGTCAAACGCAAGGAAGACTTCCGCTTCCTCACAGGCGCCGGACAGTACACGGACGACGTCGTCCAAGCGCACCAGTCGTACGCCGTATTCCTGCGCTCGCCGTATGCGCATGCCCGCATCAAGCACATCAACGCGGATGCGGCGCGTAAGCATCCGGGTGTCCTGGCCGTACTCACGGGCGACGACCTGGCTGCCGACAAGGTCAACGGCCTGCCGTGCGGCTGGCTGATCCACAGCATTGACGGCACGCCGATGAAGGAGCCGCCCCACCCCGTGCTCGCGCAAGGCAAGGTGCGCCACGTGGGCGACCAGGTGGCGCTGGTGGTAGCCGAATCGGTGAAGATCGCCAAGGACGCCGTCGAGATGATCGACGTGGAGTACGACGAACTGCCCGCCGTGGTGGACACCGCCACCGCACCAACGGCCGGCTCCGCCGTGCACGACGACGTGCCCGACAACACCTGCTACACCTGGGGCCACGGCGACAAGGCCGCCACCGACGCCGCCTTCGCCAAGGCCACGCATGTGACGCAGCTGGATATCGTCAACAACCGGCTGATTCCGAACGCGATTGAGCCGCGCGCCGTCAACGCCAGCCATTCGCGCCAGGACGACAGCTACACGCTCTACGTCGCCAACCAGAACCCGCACGTGGAACGCCTGCTGATGTCGGCGTTCGTGCTGGGCCTGACTGAAGCCAAGGTGCGGGTGATTGCGCCGGACGTGGGCGGCGGGTTCGGCTCGAAGATCTTTCTTTACCCGGAAGACGTCGCGCTCACGTGGGCATCGAAAAAGGTCGGCCGGCCGATCAAATGGACGGCCGAGCGGTCCGAATCCTTCCTGACCGACGCGCATGGCCGCGACCACGTCACGCACGCCGAACTGGCGCTCGACGCGCAAGGCAACTTCCTCGCCATGCGCGTGCACACCACGGCCAACATGGGCGCGTACCTGTCGACGTTTGCCAGCAGCGTGCCGACCATCCTGTACGCGACGCTGCTTGCCGGGCAGTACAAAACACCAGCCATCTACGCCGAAGTCAAAGCGGTCTTCACGAATACCGCGCCCGTGGATGCCTACCGTGGCGCCGGGCGGCCGGAAGCCACGTATGTGGTCGAGCGGCTGGTCGAAACCGCTGCACGCGAGTTGCAAATCGATCCTGCAGAACTGCGCCGCCGCAACTTCATCCGCACGTTCCCCTACGCCACACCCGTTGGCCTGACGTACGACACGGGCGACTACGAGCCCCTCCTGCAACGCGCCATCGAACTGGCCGACGTGAAGGGTTTTGCAAAACGCCGCGACGCCTCACGCGCCAAGGGCCGGCTGCGCGGCATGGGCTATTCCTGCTACATCGAGGCGTGCGGGCTTGCGCCATCGAACATCGCTGGGGCGCTGGGGGCACGGGCTGGCTTGTTTGAAGCCGGCGAAATCCGCGTGCACCCGACGGGCTCCGTCACGGTATTCACCGGCTCGCACAGCCACGGCCAGGGCCATGAAACGACCTTTGCGCAAGTCGTGGCCGATCGCCTGGGCGTGCCGATCGAGAACATCGAGATCGTGCACGGCGATACCGGCCGCATCCCCTTCGGCATGGGCACGTATGGTTCGCGCTCGATTGCCGTGGGCGGCTCGGCCATCATGAAGGCGCTCGACAAAATCGAGGCCAAGGCCAAGAAGATCGCGGCGCATCTGCTGGAAGCCTCGGCGGAGGACATCGAGTTCAAGGACGGCGTCTTCCGCGTGGCCGGCACGGACCGCACCAAGACCTTCGGCGAAGTCGCGCTCACGGCCTACGTGCCGCACAACTACCCGCTCGACAAGTTGGAACCTGGGCTGGATGAAAACGCCTTCTACGACCCGACCAACTTCACCTACCCTGCCGGCGCGTACATCTGCGAAGTGGAAGTCGACCCCGACACCGGCGAGGTGCATATCGATCGATTCGTTGCGGTGGACGACTTCGGCAACATCATCAACCCGATGATCGTCGAGGGGCAGGTGCATGGGGGGCTTGGCCAGGGCATAGGCCAGGCGTTGCTGGAGCGCTGCGTGTACGACGAAACCGGCCAGTTGCTGACGGGCTCGTACATGGACTACGCCATGGCGCGCGCCAACGATCTGCCGAGCTTTACGGTGGAAACCGCCAAGGGCACGCCGTGCACGCACAACCCGCTGGGCGTGAAGGGCTGCGGCGAAGCTGGCGCCATCGGCTCACCGCCGGCACTCATCAACGCCATCGTCGATGCGCTGGCACCGCTGGGCGTGAAGGACATCCAGATGCCCGCCACGCCGCACCGTGTGTGGCAAACCATTCAAGCGGCCAAGGCCTAGGTAGAGGAGCCCACCATGTACGACTTCGAGTACCAGAAAGCCACGGACGCCCAGACCGCTGTCACCGCGCTGAAAACGCACGCAGACGCCAAGTACCTCGGCGGCGGCCAGAGCCTGCTGGCGGCGATGAAGCTGCGGCTGGCACAGCCCTCCACGCTGGTGGATGTCACGCGCATTCCCGGCATGACGGGCATCCGCTCGCAGCCGGGTGTGATCACCGTGGGCGCGGCCACACGCCATGCCGACGTGGCCGAGAGTGACGAGATCCTCCGCATGCTGCCCGCGCTGGCGGAACTGGCCGGCGGCATTGGCGACAGGCAGGTGCGCGCCATGGGCACACTGGGCGGGTCGCTCGCCAACAACGACCCGGCTGCGTGCTATCCGGCCGCTGTGCTGGGGCTGAATGCCACCGTCGTCACAGAGCGGCGCAACATTGCGGCGGACGATTTCTTCCTCGGCATGTACGAGACGGCGCTGGCGGCAGACGAGCTCATCACCGAGGTGCAATTCCCTGTACCGGACCAGGCCGCGTACGTGAAATTCCGTAACCCGGCCTCGCGCTTTGCGCTGGTGGGCGTGTTTGTCAGCCGCAAGGGCAACAACGTGCGTGTGGCGATCACGGGGGCGGCACCGTGCGTATTCCGCTGTACGCCTCTGGAACAGGCGCTCGGGGCCAGCTTCACATCGGAGGCAGCGCGCAAGGTGGTGGTGTCGGCCGATGATCTGGTGGGCGACCTGCATGCCTCGCCGGAATATCGGGCGCACCTGATTCCAGTGCTGACAGCGCGCGCGGTTGAGCAGGCGTTGGCGCACCATCACTAAGCGCATTTGCTAGGAAACTGCATGCCGGTCGACTCCATCGACGACTGCATCGCGCAACTGCAAGGCCAGGGCTACTTTGCCAGCCGTGAGTTGGCCACGGCCCTGTTCCTTGCGCTGCGCATGCAGCGGCCGCTGTTTCTGGAAGGCGAGCCCGGCGTCGGCAAGACCGAGCTGGCGAAGGCGGCGGCCGGGCTGCTCGGCACGTCGCTGCTGCGGCTGCAATGCTACGAAGGGCTGGACACCGCCAGCGCCCTCTACGAGTGGGATTACCCGCGGCAGATCATGGCGTTGCGCCTGGCCGAAGCGGCGGGTGAAAAACCGCGTGCCGACACGCTTTACCGTGATGAATTCCTCCTCAAGCGCCCTTTGCTGCAGGCGCTGCTGCCTGACCCTGCCCACCCGGATACGCCACGCGTCCTCCTGATCGACGAGATCGACCGCGCCGACGAACCGTTCGAAGCGTTCCTGCTAGAGCTGCTGTCGGATTTCCAAGTGTCGATCCCGGAATTTGGCACCGTGCGTGCGCAGGTGATTCCGCTGGTCATCATGACCTCCAACCGCACACGCGAGGTGCATGACGCGCTCAAGCGACGCTGCCTGTATCAGTGGATCGGGTACCCCGACAAGGCGCGTGAGCTGCAGATCGTGGCGCAGCGCGCGCCTGAAGCCGCCGCCCATCTGCAGCAACGCGCGGTGGATTTCGTGCACCGCCTGCGTGGCATCGACCTGTTCAAAGCCCCCGGCATTGCCGAGGCGATCGACTGGTGCCGCGCACTGGCCGCACTCAACGTGATGGAGCTGGATCCGCAATCCGTGCAGGACACGCTGGGCGTGCTGCTCAAGTACCAGGACGACCTAGCCCGCGTGGACGCACCCACCATCGAGCAACTGCTGGCGGCACCCGCGTTGCCGGAGTAGCCATGAACACGTTGACCACGCCGTTACCGACGCAGTTGCCCATCCTCGCCCGCAACGTGACGCACTTCGTGCGCCTGTTGCGCAACGCCGGCATGCCGCTTGCGCCCTCACGCGCCGTGGATGCCATCGAAGCCATGGGCCATATCGACATTGGCCGCCGAGATGACGTCAAAGCCGCGCTGACCGCCTTGCTGGTCTCGCACCCGGACGAACGCACGCTGTTCGATGCCGCATTCAACGTGTTCTGGCGCGACCCCGATTGGGAGGGCAAGCTGCGCGCCCTGCTGCTGCCCAAGGTGCGGGGCGGCATTCCCCCCGCGCGCAGCAACCGCCTGGCCGATGCGCTGCGCGCGCAGCCGTCGACCAATCTGCCGCCCGGCCCAACGCCCGACGGCGAGCGGCACGACATCATTGCGCCAATGGCGTTTTCCGCAAACGAAGCGCTGCGCACGCGCGATTTCGACACGCTCAACGCTGCGGAATGGCGCACGCTGCAGCACATGATCCGGCGCAGGCGCGTGCACTTGGCGCAGGAGCGCACGCGTCGGCTGAAAGCAGCCTCACGCGGACGCCATCCGGACCTGCGCGCCACCGCTCGCCAGGCCGTGCGCGCCGGCGGCGACTGGACAGGCTGGAAGTACCGCCAGCCGGTCGACCGCACACCCCCGCTCGTGCTGCTGCTCGATATCTCCGGCTCGATGAGCCGCTATTCGCGCGCGGTGCTGTACTACTGCCACGCGCTGCTGCAATCGCGCGAGCGCATCCAGGCCTTTCTGTTCGGCACGCGGCTGACGAACGTATCGCGGCATCTGCGCGAGCGTGATCCGGACATTGCCGTGCAAGCCATCGCGCAGCTCGTGCCGGACTGGTCCGGCGGCACGCGCATCGGCACAGCACTGGCCGAGTTCAACCGCCGCTGGGCGCGCCGCACACTGTCTGGTCGTGCCACCGTGCTGCTCGTGACCGACGGGCTCGACCACGAGCACATCGACCTGCTCGACACCGAGATGGCCCGCCTGGCGCGCTTTGCCCACCGCATCGTCTGGCTCAACCCATTGTTGCGCTTTGCCGGCTTTGAGCCCCGGGCACGCGGCGTCCGGGCCATCCTGCCGCACGTCGACGCGATGGTGCCGGCGCACCATTTCGACAGCCTGGCGGCGCTGGAGCAGGAATTGGCGCATGCGCGCCGCGCCCCATTTCCACGCCCCCATCACTCTCGGCCCACCCCTACCCCAGCCCACCCAACCGCCCCATGGAACTAGCCCAGACCCATCTCTTGCCTGTACCGCTGCAGACCGCCTGGGATGCACTCAACGATCCGGCCGTGCTGCAGCGCTGTATCCCGGGCTGCGAGAGCATCACCGCGGCCGGCGACCATGCCTACGAGGTCGCAATGACAGCGGCCGTCGGCCCCGTCAAGGCGCGCTTCAAGGGGCGCATGGAACTCACCGATATCGCGCCGCCGCGCAGCTACACCCTGCATTTCGACGGCCAGGGCGGCGCCGCGGGTTTCGGCAAAGGCAATGCACAAGTGGAACTCTTGCCCGAGGGGCCGACGGTCACGCGGCTCTCCTACACCGCCAACGCGCAGGTAGGCGGCAAGCTCGCGCAGATCGGCTCACGCTTGATTGACGGCGCTGCGCGCAAACTGGCCGACGAATTCTTCCAGCGTTTTGCGGCAGAATTCGGCCCCGCCTCCGATGACGCGGCCGCGCTCGACAACCAGCCCGCCGAACATGCCATCCCGGATCTGGCAGCCGGCGAACTCCAGGCCCACGGGGCGCCACAAAACGCACCGGTCATCAGCCCCGCCGTGCAACCTCGCAATCCGTGGCCGTGGATCATCGTGGCCGTAGTGGCCGTGGCGGCGGCCTACCTGTTTTTGCACCACGGGGCATAATCGGGCATCCCCCGCATCGAATACCGCGCATAGGCGCAGGAAACGCATCATGGACAGCGTCGATCTTGAAGTCTTGAAAACCAGCGTGCGCTGGCTGGAACAGGGGCGGCGTGTGCTGCTCGTCACCGTTGTGAAAACCTGGGGCTCATCGCCCAGGCCCGAAGGCGCCATGCTCGCGCTGCGCGACGATGGTGTCGTCGTCGGCTCGGTATCGGGCGGCTGCATTGAAGACGACCTGATCGACCGTGTGCGCCGCGAAGGCCTGCAGCAGGTCAAGCCCGAGGCCGTCAAATACGGCATCAGCGCCGAAGAGGCCCACCGCTTCGGCCTGCCCTGCGGCGGCACGCTCCAGCTTGTGCTGGAGCCGCTCAACGCCGCCAGCGGCCTGGATGCCCTGCTGCACGCCGTGGAAGCCGGTCAGCTTGTCGCCCGCACGCTCGACATGTCCACGGGCGCGACACAACTGCAGCACGCCACCGTCACCGATGGCCTGCAGTTTGATGAAGAACGCCTCGTCACCATTCACGGGCCACGCTATCGGATGCTCGTCATCGGCGCCGGGCAGCTCTCGCGTTATCTATGCCAGATCGCCGTGGGCCTGGACTACCAGGTGACCGTGTGCGACCCGCGCGAAGAGTACAGCGAGGAATGGGATATCCCGGGTGTCGCCATGGTTCGCACCATGCCCGACGACACGGTCATGGCCATGAAGCTGGATGAGCGCTGCGCCGTCATCGCTCTCACGCACGACCCCAAGCTCGACGACCTGGCGCTCATGGAGGCGCTCAAGACGCCTGCCTTCTACGTGGGCGCGCTCGGTAGCCGCCGCAACAACGCCAGCCGCCGCGAACGCCTGAAGGAGTTCGACCTGACCGAGGCGGAACTGGCACGCCTGCACGGCCCGGTAGGCATCTACATCGGCAGCCGCACGCCGCCGGAGATCGCCATCTCCATCCTGGCCGAGGTGACAGCCGCCAAGAACGGCGTTTCGCTGCCGACCATCCTGCAGGTGGAAGGGGCCAAGGCCGCGCGCGAAATTGCGGCCAATGCCACGTCCAGCTGCGCAGTGCCGCATGCCTGAAGTCTGACTTCTAGCGTGAAAGGTCTACAAAAGGGCGTGCCGAAAGGCGCCTGAAAGGTTACATTCTTATAAATCGCTGATTCTGCGCGGCTTTTGACCGTACCGCACAACACCTGTCATGCGGCGCGGCGAGTCTCGCACCTTGCGCGCCCTGCGGATGTTCCCGCTCAGGACTTGCGCGCACCATCAGCATTCCGTGTCCGCACATGCGGCACCGATGCGGTTATTGGCAGGCGGGTTGGTCGCTCGCTTCGCACTTCAAAGATTTCGAGCTTTCTCGCATGAGTATTCTGCTGACCGGCGCGACCGGTTTTGTGGGCGGCGCTATTGCCGCAGATCTGTCTGCCAAAGGTTTGCTGGCCGATACGCGCTTTGCCGTGCGCGGTGACACGCCCGCGGACGGGCTCGCGCGCCTGCGCAGCAACCTGCGCCGGTTCCAGTTGCCGCAAGCCGTGCTGGACGGCATCACCGAATCGCAGATCGTGCCGTTCGACCTGCGCAACGCCGGCGAGGCCAAGCTGGGCGACCCGGAAGTCATCATCAACTGCGCGGCGCTGGCAACGTTTTCGAACCATCCGTCGCTGTGGGATACCAATGTGGGCGGCGTGCTGGCGTTGGGCAAACTGGCTGCGCAGGGCTCGCGCCTCAAGCGCTTCCTGCAGATCGGCACGGCCATGTCGTGCGGCCAACTGGCCAACCACCATGTCCACGAAAGCTGGGAAGTGCCGCCGATCGAGCAGCACGCCGTGCCCTACACGTATTCCAAGGGGATGGCCGAGCTGAAGCTGCGCGAAGCCGTGCCCGAGCTGCCGCTGGTCGTGGTGCGGCCGTCCATCGTGGTTGGTCACAGCACGCTGGGCTGCGAGCCCTCGGGCAGCATTTTCTGGATGCTGCGCATGGTGGCCCTGCTGGAGACCTTCAGCTGTCAGTTGTCGGACCGTGTCGACATCCTGCCAGTGGACGACTGCGCCGAGGCCATCGTCCGGCTGGCGACCAAGCCCACGCTGGCGCACGACCTGTACCACATCAGCGCCGGCGATACGAACTCCGAGCGCATCGAAACGCTGTACCCGCGCTTCAAGCGCTGCAAGACCCCGGAAGAAGACGCCCAGGCGTTGGCCGGGTACGTGTATCAGGAAAAAATCGCCGAGAAAGCATTGGCGCGTAAATTCCTGAGCATGACGGGTGACGGCAATGTGCGACTGGTCGCGCGCTGCATCCACCTGTATGCCAAGTTCGCCAGCATGAGCTACGTGTTCGACAACACGCGACTGGTGCAGGAGACCGGCTTCCAGCCGCGCTCCCTGCTCGCCTACCTCGACCGCTGCCTCGACACGTCGGACGCCGTGCCGATTCCCGAGCAGATGCAGTGGGACTATAAGTAGCCGTCAGGCCTACCCGGTTTGCACGGCGTGTCATGGCGCCGTGTTATAACCATCGGCGCTTTTACCAAGACTCCGGTCTAAAACAAGGAGCCGCCGATGGTGCTGCAATCCCTCGCCAACCTCAATGTCACTACGCTGGTGGATTCGTTCATCAGCCTTACCGCTGCCTTTGCGCTCGGCTCACTGATCGGTTTCGAGCGACAGGTCAGGCAGCGGACGGCCGGTTTGCGCACCAACGCGCTGGTGGCAGTGGCGGCGGCGGCCTTCGTCGACATGGCCGCGCAGATCGGTACCCCATCGGACACCACCCGCGTGATCGCCTACGTGGTGTCCGGCGTCGGTTTCCTGGGCGCCGGCACCATCATGAAGGAAGGGTTGAACGTGCGCGGGCTGAACACGGCCGCTACGTTGTGGGGCTCGGCTGCCGTGGGTGCAGCCGCCGGCTCCGACCTGATCGGTCAGGCGATCTTGATTTCGCTGTTTGTGCTGGCCTCGAACATTCTGCTGCGGCCCGTGGTGAACCGCATCAACCGCACGCCGCTGAACAACCAATCCGCTGAAGTCACGTACACCATGTGCGTGATCACGGCGCGCGAGCGCCAGAAAGAAGCCTTGGCCGACCTGGAGCGCCTGCTGGAAGAAGCCAGCTACCCCGTCAGCGACCTGTCGGTCGAGCCCTTTGGCGAAGACCATGTGGAAATCGAAGCCATGCTGATGTCCACCGCCGTCAATGCCGTCGAGCTGGACCGCATCGTCACTGTGCTGCAAGCCCAGCCGCACATCGCCCAGGCGTTCTGGAACCCGAGCACGACGGAATAACCGCAGCGCTCAAAGCTCCTGCGAGGCCGCCAGGGCCATGATCTTGGCCCAGCGCTTCGCCTCCTGGCGATTGCGCATCGGAATCGGCCAATCCGCCTGCGCCTGATGCTTCAGGCGCAGCGCCAGAGACCACGCGCCGCCGCGCTCAACCGCGTCGGCGCCGGCAATGTCGGCAAAGAGGAAGCGCGCGTCCTGGTCATGCAGGCGCAATGACCCGCGCTTTTGTTCGGCATCAACAGCAATCTGCCCCCAGCTCCCGCTCAGGGACACAACCCGCTGCCCTTTCACGTTGACGCCATGCACCGCGCGATAGCGGCGGACAACGCTGACGACAGCTCCGGCGATGAGGGCTGCCGCAATCAACACCGCCGCGCCGCCCGCGATGGCACCGTACGCCGAAGCAACCGTTACATACAGCCGGACCGCGCCATAGATAAGCAGGCCAACCAGCGCAAACGCGGCAATGATGAACGGCATGGTGTGATTCCTTGATCCTTGGATGTGCGTTCCGGTTATATCAACCGAAACGGCGCTCAAGGCAAGTCATTGCCACACATGCCGATCAAATCGATCGCTTGTATCAAATCCGGTATGGATCGGGTCAGGCCAATCGGAACGCCGCAATGGCAGCGTTCAGCACCTGTGCCTGTTCTTCCAGCGACTCGGCCGCCGCGGCCGCCTGCTCCACCAGCGCGGCGTTCTGCTGCGTGGCTTCGTCCATCAGCGTGACGGCCTTGTTGACCTGTTCGATGCCCGAGCTTTGCTCATTGGAGGCAGCGGCAATCTCGCCCATGATGTCGGTCACGCGGCGGATGGAGGCGACGATATCTTCCATCGTGGTGCCGGCACGCTCGGCCAGCGCACTGCCCGTCTCCACCTTGGACAGCGAGGCCTCGATCATCTCCTTGATTTCCTTGGCCGCTGCGGCGCTGCGCTGCGCGAGGTTGCGCACCTCGCCCGCAACCACGGCAAAACCACGACCCTGCTCACCGGCGCGGGCGGCTTCCACGGCGGCGTTCAGCGCCAGGATGTTGGTCTGGAAGGCAATGCCGTCAATCACGCCGATGATCTCGGACACCGTACGCGACGATGCGTTGATCTCGCGCATGGTCGCCACCACGTCAGTCACCACCGCGCCGCCCTGGCTGGCTACATGGGAGGCGCTGTCGGCCAGTTGGCTGGCCTGACGGGCGTTGTCGCCGTTCTGGCGCACGATGGAGGTCATCTCTTCCATGCTGGATGCGGTTTCTTCCAGCGAGCTGGCCTGCTCTTCCGTGCGTTGAGACAGGTCGGCATTGCCGGCAGCAATCTGCTTGGTGGCTGCGCCAATGGATTCGGAGCCGGTGCGCACGCGGCGCACGGTGTCGGTCAATGCACCCTGCATGCGGGCCAGACCTTCGAGCAGGCGGCCCATCTCGTCCCCACGGTCGACATGCACGGGCTGTGTCAGATCACCCGCGGCAATGCGGTCGAATTGCGCCAGCGTCGCGTTCAGCGGCCCGACAATGGCGCGCAGCAGCGACCATGCGCACACCAGCGCCACCAGCAATGCAAAGACGATGGCCGCAATCACGATCATGCGGAAACGCGCGTAGGCATCGCGCGATTCATCGTAGTTGGCCTTGGAGAAGGCGAGCTGCTTCTTGCTCAGTGCCAGGCTGGTGTCATTGGAATCGCGGAAGGCCTTGGAGACGCCCTTATCCATGATCTTGTCGGCCGTGGCGCGGTCACCGGCGCGCAGTGCCTTGATGATGTCGCGCAGCGTGCCCGATGCGGCCTCACGCTTGGTGGCGACATCCTTGGCCAGGCGCTCCTCTTCATCGTCGCGCGGCAGGGCCAGGTATTTTTTCCACGCCTCGTCCGAGCGGGCGATCAGCTCTTCGGTACGGTCGAGCAACTGCATCGCGCCCTTGTCTTCCGGATACAGCATCGCCTTATCGAGCGCAGTGCGGGCGCGCGTGAGGCTCAGGTCGGATTCGCCCAGGGCCAGCGCAGACGGAAACTGGTTGGTGAAGGTCTGTTCATGTGCACGATTGGCGTCACGCAGGCCAAGCAGCCCGGCCACACCAATCAGCAGGGCCAGCAAAAACAGAATGGAAACCGTAAGCACCAGACGGGTGCGGATGGTCAATCGGGCAGACATGGGCGCTGGAGGGTGGCAAGGAGTGACGTGCACGGCTTCTCACGCAGGCGCGACGATCGCGCCGGGCGGCCGGCTACCTTGGCACTATCGGTCGCCCACGGCGGGAACTTGAGGCCGGCATGCCCAATGCATCACCTGACACCGCCCCTGGCTCAAGGCTTTAGCCTGCCTTGCCCTTGCGCGCCTGCTGGTAGTCCTCTGCAAACTCGGCCCATTGCTTGAGCGACACCTTGCGCCCATGCGTGGCCAGCTTCAGCGCTGATTTGCGCCATGCCGTGCCGGAAGCGTAGTCCTGCACCGTCTCAACCAGATCGGTGCCGAGGCGGCCACAACTGCGCAGATGGCACCAGGCAGCCACGTGGGCCATGGTCTGCAGCGCATCGTCCAGGTTGGCGACAACGTGCTTACCGGAGCCCAGCTCCACGCGGTCGGCCGTCGGCTGCAGGCTTTTGACCACGTAAGACTTCGGCTTTTCACCCTTGGCCCCGTAAACGACGCCACGCAGCAATGCCGGCGAAATCGCCTGTGAGATCCGCTGGATGCCGACCACACGCCCTGCCTCGCTATGCCACGGCGCCACGCTGCACGCGTCGCCCAGCGTGTCTGCCCAGACGCTCGGTACGGAGAGCTTGATGTCGATCAGACGCAGGGTGTCGGGGTCGTTCTCTGGGCGGGCCAGCACCGAATAGCGCTCCAGCCCCAGGCTGCCCGTGCCGGCAATGCGACGCGCGACATCTACGGCAACAAAGCGCTGGCCGTGTCCGTTGCCCTGCTCGGCATACGCCTGGAGAATGCGGCGCGCGCGGCGGGCCTCATCCTTGCTGGCATGTAATGTGCGGCGCCCATCGATGCGCAGGGTGATCTGGTTGCCGTTGCGTTCCGTGCGCTCGGCAATGTAGGCCGCACGGTTGCGCCTGCGCAGGCCGCGCAGCAGAGTACGCACGATGCCGGTGGCGGTGGCACGCTCGACCCAGCGTGGTTTGCCGTCGACCAGCGCAGCCGCATAGGTATCGAGAAACCGCCGGCAGAGGTTGTTTGCGTCTTCGTCGGCCAGCTTCCAGCTGTGCGCAGCCACTTGCAGGCTGGACAGTACGCGCACAAGGTCGACCGTAAACGGTGCGGTGAGTGCCTCGTCGAAATCGTTCATGTCGAAGTAGACCAGGCCGTTCTCACCCTTGAAGCTGCCGAAGTTCTCCAGGTGCAGATCACCACAGACCAGCGTGCGGGGAGCTTCGTGCATGAGCGGCGCATCGATCATCGACGCCGCATACAGATTGTTGGTGCCGCGAAAGAACGAGAACGGATCGGCGGCGATGGCAGCCAGCTTGCGCGTGAGGCGCTCCGGGTCTCGCCCGGCGTTGTACTCAAGAATGACGCGGGTACTCTCGTGCATGGTCGCTGCCTTATCGATTGTTGGAGTGGAGTGCAATGCCCTCGAAAATCGAAGATTACGCCCTGATCGGTGATTGCGAAACCGCGGCGCTGGTTTCGTGCGACGGGTCTATCGATTGGCTGTGCTGGCCCCGGTTTGATTCAGGCGCCTGTTTTGCCGCGTTGCTGGGCACACCTGATCATGGCCGCTGGCAGATCGCGCCGCAGGGTGGCACGCATTCGATCCGCCGCCGTTACCTGCCCGGCACGCTTGTGCTGGAGACCATGTTCGAGACCGACACCGGCACCATCAGCCTGACCGACCTGATGCCTGTACGCCTGCCGGGTACACCCAGCGCGCGCAACGATACGTCGGATCTCGTGCGCATCGTGCGGGGCATTTCGGGCGCGGTTGCCATGCGTATGGACCTGACGTTGCGCTTCGACTACGGCGCCTCCGTGCCGTGGGTCAGCCGCGTGGTCGAAACCACCGGTGCCCCTGCCGACAGCGCATGCGACACCCCCGACTGCGTACTGCGTGCCATTGCCGGCCCTGACATGGTGACGCTGCGCACGCCGGCCCTGCTCCGTGGCGAGAACCTCTCCACCGTGGCCGAATTCACGGTGGCCGAGGGCGAGGCCATGCCCTTCGTGCTGACGCATTCACCATCGCACCTGCCGCTGCCGGCCTCCATCGACGCGCTGGAAGCCCAGTTCGACATCGAGGCGCGCTGGCGCGCGTGGTCGAGTCGGTGCCACGGCGCCGGTGAATGGACAGAGGCCGTCGAGCGCTCGCTCATTACGCTCAAGGCGCTGACGTATCACCGCACCGGCGGTGTGGTCGCCGCGCCCACCACGTCGTTGCCCGAACAACTCGGCGGCGTACGCAACTGGGACTACCGCTACTGCTGGCTGCGCGACGCCACCCTCACGCTGCTCGCCCTCATGAACGCCGGCTACTACGACGAGGCAAGCGCCTGGCGCGCCTGGCTCGAACGCGCCATCGCCGGCAGCCCCGCACAGGTGCAGATCATGTACGGCATTGCCGGTGAGCGCCGCCTGGGCGAATGGACCGTGCCCTGGCTACCCGGCTATGAAGGCGCTCAGCCCGTGCGCATTGGCAACGCCGCCGCCCTGCAACTCCAGCTCGATGTCTACGGTGAACTGATGGACGCGCTCTACCTCGCCCGCAAAGGCGGCCTGGCGGGCGACGACGCTTCATGGCGCTTGCAGCTCGCATTGATGACGCATCTGGAAGACATCTGGCAGCTCCCCGACGAAGGCATCTGGGAGGTGCGCGGCCCATCCCGGCACTTCACCCACTCCAAGGTGATGGCCTGGGTGGCTTTCGACCGCGCTGTCAGAAGCATCGAGCAATTTGGCGTGGAAGGCCCACTTGAGCGCTGGCGTGCCGTTCGCGACCGCATTCATGCTGAAGTCTGCACGCGTGGCATCCACCCACGCCGCGGCTGTTTCGTGCAGAGCTACGGCGGTGAAGAGGTGGACGCCGCCTTGCTGATGCTGCCGCTGGTGGGCTTCCTGCCCGCAGCGGACACGCGCATCCAGGCCACCGTGCGCGCCATCGAGGAGGATCTGCTCGTCGATGGTCTCGTGCGCCGTTATCGCACCGAGGCCGTGGCGGACGGGCTGCCGGAAGGCGAAGGCGTCTTCCTCGCCTGCAGCTTCTGGTACGTCGACAACCTCGTCCTCCAGAGCCGCGATGAAGAAGCGCGCGCGTTGTTCGTGAAGCTGCTGGCGCTGCGCAATGACGTGGGCTTGCTGTCGGAAGAGTACGACCCGCGCGTGCGTCGGTTGGTGGGCAATTTTCCGCAGGCGTTCTCGCATATCGCGCTGGTGAACTCAGCGCTGGCATTGTCCGCCGCGGCCGATCATGTCAGCCAGCGAACGCGCACCTAGAAACCGGAATCCGCCATCCCGGTAGAATGGCGGCCCTGCTGATTCAACTGCCCCTGCCATGCCCGATGACCTTTCCAGTGCGCCCGAAAGCACCCTGCTCGGCCGCCCCGACAGCCCGTGCGTCGGCATCTGCTCGACCCTCTTCGATGAGGTCTGCCAGGGCTGTGGGCGCACCCAGCTGGAAGTCAGCAACTGGGTGTTCATGACCGACGAGGAGCGCAACGTGGTCTGGACGCGCATCCTGGCCGAAGGCACAGCCCAGGGCTACAACCCCGACGGTAGCCGCAAGTAAGCGCCAAAGGAAAACCCGGCCGAAGCCGGGTTTCTTGTTGACGCAGCCAACCGATCAGGCCGTCTGCGCGGGCTTGAGCTGCAGCGCCTTGTATTCCAGGAACTCCTCCAGCCCATACTTGCCGTTCTCGCGCCCGTTGCCGGACTGCTTGTAGCCGCCAAACGGCGCCTGCATGTTGAACGGCCCGCCGTTGATGTCGACCTGCCCGGTGCGGATGCGCCGCGCCACGCGAATCGCCCGCGCCTCATCCCCCGACCACACGCCGCCGCCCAGGCCGTAGATGCTGTCGTTGGCGATGCGGATGGCGTCATCCTCGTTGTCGTAGCAGATCACGGTGAGCACGGGGCCGAAGATTTCTTCGCGCGCCACGGTATCGGTGGTCTTGACGTTACCCAGTACCGTGGGCTTGACGAAGAATCCGGTCGACAGCCCTTCCGGTGCTTCCGGCCCGCCGGTGATCAGGTCGGCGCCCTCTTCCAGGCCCTTGCGGATGTAGCCCAGCACGCGGTCGCGCTGCACGGCGGAGATCAGCGGGCCCAGGCGCGTGGTCTCCTGCGCTGGGTCGCCCGGCACATAGGCAGCAGCAAACTGCGCGGCCAGCGCCTTCACCTCTTCGTACTTGGCACGCGGCACCAGCATGCGCGTGTGCGCAGAGCAGGTCTGCCCCGAGTTCAGGAAACACGCCGACAACGTGCCCTTGACCGCCGCTGACAGGTCCGCGTCATCCAGGATCACCGAGGCGGACTTGCCGCCCAGTTCGAGCGCCACGCGCTTGACCGTTTGTGCTGCCAGCTCGGCCACACGCTTGCCCGCGCGCGTCGAGCCCGTGAACGACACCATGTCGACGTCCGGGTGGCTCGCCAGCACCTCGCCCACCACCGGGCCGTAACCGGTGACGAGGTTGAACACGCCCGGCGGCAGGCCGGCCTCTTCAATGACTTCCGCCAGCACAAACGCGTTGAGCGGCGCCACTTCCGACGGCTTGAGCACCACCGTGCAGCCGGCAGCCAGTGCGGGCGCAACCTTCAGCGTGATCTGGTTGAGCGGGTAATTCCACGGCGTGATAGCGCCCACCACACCCACCGGCTCGCGCACCACCAGCGAGTTGGCGACCTGCTCTTCAAATTCAAATTTGCCGAGCAACTTGGCGACGTTGCCCCAGTTGAACACCGGGCCGCCCACCTGGATGGCGCGCGCCAGCTTGATCGGCATGCCGACTTCACCGGCAATCAGCTGCGCCAGTTCTTCACTTCGGGCCTTGAGGCCATCGGCGATCTTCTGGATGTACTCGGCGCGCTTGGCCACGGGCGTAGCGGCCCAACCATCAAACGCTGCACGGGCGGCGGCTACGGCGGCTTCGGCATCGGCAGCACTGCCTTCAGGGATCGTCCCCATCACCTCTTCGGTGGCCGAATGAATCACTTCAATGACGCCCCTGCCCTGCGGCGCCACCCACTTGCCATTGATGAAAAGCTTGTCGCGTTGCTGCATCGTTGCTTGTCTCGCTCTGTTGGATGCGCGGTTTGCGCGTTGTGCTATCCGGGTTGTGACTAGGATCGCCGTCGCTACCCGGGCGGTTATGATCGTCCTATTGTAGAGCCAGCAGAGCGCGCACTGCAGACGCGCCGGCCGAGGGAGACAAGCATGACCACCAGCATCTATCAGAAGACGGACAAGGGGCAGGAGGAAATCCGCACGCGCGCCTACCACCTGGATCAGAAGCATCGCGCGCTGTTGCTGATGGTCAATGGCGAAAAAACCTGCGACGAGATCCTCGTCCAGCTCGCCCCACTGGGCATGAACCAGGCGGTATTCGAAGAGCTGGAGCACGCCGGATATATCCGATCCCATGGGGTTGGGGCAACGCCCGCCAAAAGTGAACCCGCCTCCGCACTGGACACCCCTGCCGCACCTGCGCCAAACGCCATCTCCAGCGAGCGCGGCGTTGAAGGCTATCAGCGCCTCTACCGCTTCTATACCGAGACCATCAGCCGTTACCTCGGCCTGCGCGGCTACCTGCTCGAAATGAAGGTGGAAAAAGCCGGCAATGTCGCCGACCTCGTCGCCCTGCGCGACACACTCAAGGCTGCACTTGCCAAGGCGCGTGGCGAGCCGGAAGCCGCCAACGTCATCGCCCAGCTGGATCTGCTGATCGACGAAGCGACGAGCTAGCGGCGATCCAGCTTGGCCAGAAAACTCAGCAGCGCCTGCGTAACAAACTCGGGCTGCTCCAGGTTGGATGTATGACTCGCGTCAGGGACTTCCACGTATCGGCATCCGATGCGCTCGGCCATTTCCCGCGATTCCGACGGCGGTCGTACCGAGTCATGTTCGCCGCACATGACCAAGGTGGATGCTGCAGCCAGGCCATCTAAAAGAGACCGCCGATCGACGCGCTGAAAAATCATGCGCCCGATAGGGATGATGCTTTCCCGCAATGCCTCCGCAGACCTGGACGAAAGCTGCTTCCGAAACGATGCCTTCAGGGAAGCCGTGGTGGATGCCGAACCACGGAAGAACAGGGATACCGCCTCATCGAGCAAGGCTGGGGAGAACGCTCCGCTAGCCTCAAGGCGATCCAGCATGTCTAAGAAATAGGCTTGCGGCCCCGCCGGTTCTGCGCCGAGATGCGTCCCTATCAACACCACCCCCTCCGCTCGCGCAGGTGATATCGACGCAAGCTCGGCCGCCAGCATTCCCCCGATCGATTGACCGACCAGGACGTAGCGTTCCACTTCCAGACTATCGAGCAGTTGCTGTAGTTGGCGAGTCAGTGCTGCCAAGCCTTCCGTGCCCTTAGGCAACGGCCCTGAGCTGCCATGCCCCCACAGGTCCGGAACAATGACGCGGTAGTGCGCCTCGAGCGCCTGGACCTGAGGGGTCCACATGAACGCGTTTGCAAGATAGCTGTGCAGCAGGACGATCGTCCTACCCTCGCCACGATCCATGTAGTACATGGACTGATCCACCAGCTTGATTCTTGGCATCCCGATCGGCCCTCCTGCGCGACAGCGCAGATCTCAAGCGTTGTGCGAGGCCAAGAGAACATGCGCGTTGGTGCCGCCCAGGCCAAACGCGCTGACCCCCATGAAATACGTTTGCTCGGGGCTCAGTGCGCGCGCGTCGTGTACCAGTTGCACAGGCGACGCAGCATCAAGCAACGGCGCGGGCTCATCCGCATAGGCGCTTGATGGCACATGCCGGTGGGTCAGCATGAGTGCCACTTTGATCAGCCCCGCAATACCTGACGCGGCCTCGGTGTGGCTGATGAGCGTTTTGACCGATCCCAGGGCGCAGGCCGATTCCCGACCTTCAAAGACCTGCTGCAACGCCTTGATCTCCATGTGGTCGCCCTGCCTGGTACCTGTGCCGTGCCCCTCGAGGTAAGCGATCTCGCTCGGCTGAACACCCGCCTTGTCATAGGTTTGCCGTAGCAACGCCACCTGTGCCTGAACATTGGGAGCCGTAAAGCGGCTGCTTTGCCCGCCATGATTGACCTGGCTGCCACGAATAACGGCATAGCCACGACGGCGCTCGGCAGGCAAGTCCTCTTCACGGCGCAGCACTAATACGCCTACACCCTCCGCCCGCCCGATCCCGTTGGCGCGATGGCTGAACGACCGGCAGTGACCATCCGGAGATCCCACCCCCACCATCTGATAGAACTTTTGCAGCGGGGCGGACAGGATCACATTGACGCCGGCCACCACGGCCACATCGCATTCGCCATCACGCAGCGCGCGAACGGCATGATGCAGTGCCACGAGCGACGAAGAACACGCTGTATCAATCGTCATGCTTGGACCATGGAGATCCAGTTCGTAAGACAAGCGGTTGGCAATCAAGCACAAGCCGTTGCCCGTGATATTCATGCCCTCGATATTGGACACGTCGCCAAACTGGAGATACGCCAGATCATTTGCCATTGCGCCAACGAACACGCCGGTCTGGCTTCCCTTGATTTCGTCGACGGTCAGGCCAGCATCTTCCAGAGCCTTGCATGCATGCATCAGCACCAGCTTTTGCTGAGGATCCATCCAGAGCGCCTCACGCTCCGGAATATGGAACCGATCGGCATCGAAGGTATTTTCATGGTCGATATACCCCCCAGTGACCGGTATACCCAACGCTTCCGCCGCACCAAGAAGTTCATTTCGATGCAGAGGTGGAAACCCCACAGCGGAACGATTTTCCCTGATCAACTGCCAGTAGGCATCGAGCCCGTCGCCCCCGGGAAAGTGACAGCTCATGCCAGCAATGACAATCATGTGGGTCCTTTGCCAAAACGCATCGCCATTGGTAGAAGCTTCAGCTACCAGGGCGAAAACAAAAGCGAGGGATAAAGCGAAAGCGCGGTATCAGCCCGAGACAACCTGGGCTAGATGGGCGGCCATTTTGTCGATCGTGGGGTAATCCCAGGAAATCGTCGGATCGATATCCTTACCAAGCCAATCACTGAGTTTGGTAAACAGTTCGCCAACCGCCACCGAATCCACGCCGAGCTTCTCTACAGAGATGTCGCATTTAATATCTTGTGGCGAACTCTGGGTCTCTTTCGCCACATTTTCTACCAACCACGATTTGATCTCGTCCTGCGTGATAACTGAACTCATAACACCCCCTCATTTGAATTACCCGAATTGAACTCGCGAGTTCGGTTCTTCAATCTGGTGCGGATATTGTTATGAACCACTAACATTGGCTGAAATTGCGCCCAGTGATGGAGATCACGATATGCCACCGATAATCCGATGACAAACTGCAAATAGCGTTATTTCAACCGCAGCTACATGAGCCGAATTGCAGGCTTGCAGCAGTGTGCAGGCAACAAAAAAGGCGGCTCATCTGGCCGCCTTTCTTGTTAAGTACGCGTTCAGCGCACGTGAAGCTCAGACTTCCACACCTTGGCTCTGCAGGTACTCGTCGTACGTGCCGAGGTAGTCGGTCATCGTGCCGTTCGGACGCACTTCGATAATGCGCGTGGCCAGGGCGCTGATCAGCTCGCGGTCGTGCGACACGAAGATCAGCGTGCCCTCGAACTTGTCGAGCGCAATCTGCAGCGACTCGATCGACTCCATGTCCATGTGGTTGGTCGGCTCGTCCAGCGCCAGCACGTTGTGGCGGCCCAGCATCAGCTTGCCCCAGATCATGCGGCCTTTCTCACCACCGGAAAGCACCTTGACGCTCTTCTTGATGTCGTCGGCCGAGAACAGCAGGCGGCCCATCGTGCCGCGCAGGGATTGGTCATCGTCGCCGGCCTGCGTCCACTGGCTCATCCAGTCCATCAGGTCGCGGTCTTCGGGGAATTCTTCGTAGGTGTCCTGCGGCATGTAGCCGACGTTGGCGTGCTCGGCCCATTTGATGCTGCCGCCGTCGATCTCGATGCCGCGCTGCACGCCGGTTTTGACCGCACCGTTGAGCAGCGAGCGCAGCAGCGTGGTCTTGCCCGCGCCGTTCTCGCCGATGATGGCGATCCGTTCACCGGCCCGCACGGCCATGGTCAGGTTGTCGAAAATCTTGCGGTCGTACGTCTTGCGCGCGTTTTCGGTTTCCACTGCCAGGTTGTGCAGCTTCTTCTCGAATTCGAAGCGCACGAACGGGTTCTGGCGCGACGACGGCTTGATGTCTTCCACCTTGATCTTGTCGATCATCTTCAAACGCGACGTGGCCTGACGGGCCTTGGACTTGTTGGCCGAGAAGCGGCGCACGAAGTCCTGCAAGTCGGAGATGCGCTCCTTGGCGCGCGCATTGGCGGCCTGCAGGCGTTCACGTGCCTGCATGGAGGCTTCCATGTAGTCGTCGTAGTTGCCCGGGTAGACCTTGAGCGTGCCGTAGTCCATGTCGGCCATGTGCGTGCAGACCGAGTTCAGGAAGTGGCGATCGTGGGAGATGATGATCATGGTGGAATTGCGCTCGTTGAGCACCGATTCCAGCCAGCGGATCGTGTTGATGTCGAGGTTGTTGGTCGGTTCGTCCAGCAGCAGCACGTCCGGGTTCGAGAACAGCGCCTGCGCCAGCAGCACGCGCAGCTTCCAGCCGGGCGCGACGTCGCTCATCGGGCCGCTGTGCTGCTCGGTCGGAATGCCGACGCCCAGCAGCAGTTCACCGGCACGTGCCTCGGCGGTGTAGCCGTCGTATTCGGCGTACTTGGCCTCCAGGTCGGCGGCCTTCATGTAGTCGTCGTCCGTGGCTTCCGGGTTGGCGTAGATGGCGTCGCGCTCTTGTGCGGCGGCCCACATTTCGGTGTGGCCCATCATCACCACGTCCAGCACGCGCATGTCTTCATAGGCGAACTGGTCCTGGCGCAGCTTACCGAGGCGCACGCCCGGTTCCAGCATCACGTTGCCAGCGCTCGGCTCCAGATCGCCGCCCAGGATCTTCATGAAGGTCGACTTGCCGCAGCCGTTGGCGCCGATCAGGCCATAGCGATTGCCCTCGCCAAACTTGACCGAGATGTTCTCGAACAAGGGCTTGGGCCCGAACTGCATGGTGATGTTGGCGGTGGAAAGCACGTGGAAACCTTGATTTGAAAAGCGGTGATCTGGCGCCGCAAGCACTTGGTGAACGCTTGCGATGGACGCCATTTGGAGAACCGGGGATTTTACCATCCGAGCGTGACCCGGATGGCTTGGAGGCTCAGGCCTTCAGTGTCGGATACCCCGACAAGTGCAGCGTAAAGCCCGTGGCATCGACCTCGAGCTCGGCCTGCGCGCCAATCGGCAGCGTCGCCTTGGTCGGGCAATGGCCGAACGGCAGGCCAGTAAGGACCGGAATCGACAGACGTTCGGCCAGATAGTCGCGCATGGCGTCGAAGTCGTAGCCGGCATCGTACGGCGTGGTGCGATAGCCCGAAAAATCGCCCAGCACCAGCGCCTGCTGGGCTTCCAGCACACCGGCCTGCTGCAGCTGCAGCAGCATGCGTTCGACGCGGTACGGGTGTTCGTTGATGTCTTCAACGCAGAGGATGCCGTCGCGAATCTCCGGCAGGTATGGCGTGCCGACGAGGCAGCACAGCATCGCCAGATTGCCGCCCCACAGCGTGCCGGTCACGCGCGCAGGTGTTGCGGCCTGCGGCACATCCACGCGCAGCGAATACGTCGGGTTGCGCAGGATGCTCCAGAAGTGCTCGGCCATATAGGCATCCAGCTCGGGGGGGCCGAAATCCGCACACAGCATCGGCCCCGCAAATGTCACCCCGCCTGTCGCGGCCAGATACGCCAGCGAAAACGCCGTGAAATCGCTATGGCCAACGATGATGGTGTCGGTAGCACGCGCGCGCTGGTGAATGGCGGCAAAGTCGATGCGGTCCAGCAAGCGCGTCAGCCCATAACCGCCGCGGATGGCCATGGCGATTTCCTGTCCGCTGCTTGTGGCGATCTGGTGCAAGTCCGCCAGCCGCGCGTCGTCTTCGCCGGCAAAGCGTTGATGCTGGCGGCTCAGACATTCCCGGTTGACGATCGTGCAGCCTTGCGCTTCCAGATGCGCCACGCCGCGCTCGGCGATGGCTGCATCGTTCGGATAACCGGAAGGTGCAATCAGGCGGACGGTGGTCATGCGGCGGGGTTGTCGGTTTCGGTTGTGGCAAGACGCGCGGCCTTCTGGCTGGCGCGGCGCTCGGCAAAGAAGGCACGCAGCATGTCGCCGCATTCCTGCGCGAGCACGCTGCCGGTAATGGCGGTCTGGTGGTTCAGGCGCGTCTCGGCAAACAGGTCGAGGATGCTGCCGGCAGCGCCCGTCTTCGGGTCCGGCGCGCCATAGACGACGCGTGCCACACGCGCGTGCAGCATGGCCCCGGCGCACATCACGCAGGGCTCCAGCGTCACGAAGACTTCGCAGTCGGGCAGGCGGTAGTTGCCGAGCTTCTCGGCCGCTTGGCGCAAGGCGCGCATCTCCGCGTGGGCGGACGGATCGTGCGTGCCGATCGGCGCGTTGTAGCCGACGCCGACGATCTCGTTGCCGCGCACGACCACGGCGCCCACCGGCACCTCGCCCTGCCCCCACGCGAACTTGGCCTGCACGAGCGCCTGCTGCATCCAGTAGCCGTCGCGCTCGTGGGTGGACATGTCAGCGGGCGGCGTGAGGACGTGCGGCGTGGTCATGCGAACGAAATCAATCCTGCTCGTGCGGGCGCGCGAGCTTCACGTCGGCCCAGCAGTTCGGGGTTTCGTACAGCACCAGTTTGGACAGGCGCAGATGGTGCCCGAACGTGTTGCGGAACACCGGCTCGAGGATGTCGAACGCGACCTGCGCGAGGTTCTCGACAGTGGGCACGTCGTTCAGCACAACGGTCTTGTGGCCGCCTTCCATGTCGTTCAGGAATTCGACCAGCTTCGTGTCGCCGCGATAGACCAGGAACGCGTGGTCCCACAGATCCACGAGGTGCTTGTTGGCGAGCTGCTTGACGTCGCCGAAGTCGAGGATCATGCCGTCGTCGGCGGCCTTGTCGTTGTGCAGGACTTCGCCGGTGAGCGTGAGTTCGAGCTGGTAGCGATGGCCGTGCAGGTTGCGGCACTGGCCGGCGTGGCCCGGGATGCGGTGGCCGGCATCGAATTCGAGCCGGCGCGTGATGGAAACGGTCTTGGTCATGGAGCGCTAAGGACTGGGCGGCAGCGGAGGCCGCAAAACAGCAGGAACGACTGGAGAAAAATGCAGCGGCCCGCCTCAGCGGATGCCCAGCATCTTATGGGTTTGCAGCGACAGGCGCCAGCGCGGGCGGCGCTGGCACAGCTCAACGGCTGCAGCCGTATTCTGCCGCGCCAGCGGGCCATCCATGGCCTGCAGGAAGAAATGCTGGAAATCCAGCCGTTCATATGCGTCCAGGTCCTGCCCGTCTTGCGGGATCACGACCTTCAGCTCATCCCCACGCGTGACGACCAGCTCGGAGCCCATCTTCGGGCTCACGCACACCCAGTCGATGCCCTCGGGCACGGCGATGGTGCCGTTGGTCTCGATGGCGATCTCGAAGCCGCGTGCGTGCAGCGCGTCGATCAGGGGCTTATCGAGTTGCAGCAGCGGCTCACCACCGGTGCAGATAACGAGCGGCTTGCCGCCCTTGGCGTCGGCCGGCCATTCGGCGGCGACGGTATCGGCCAAAGCGTCTGCGGTGGTGTATTTGCCGCCTTGCGTGCCGTCCGTGCCGACGAAATCGGTGTCACAGAACTGGCAGACGGCGGTGGCGCGATCGGCTTCGCGCCCGCTCCATAGATTGCAGCCGGCGAAGCGGCAGAAGACGGCTGCGCGGCCAGTGTTGGCACCCTCGCCTTGCAGCGTGTAGAAGATTTCCTTGACGGCGTAAGTCATGTCTGAACGGTGGCATTCACAGGAGAACGGCGCAAAAGCGACGTCATTCCCGCGCAAACCGTACCAGTACCCACTAGTGAATAACCCGATATTGTTTCACAAATCGGGGTTATCCGCAGAAGGACGCCAACGTCACAAAGGAAAACGCGCCCTCGGGCGTCAGCCACGCCGTAAAAATCAGCGCAGCGCCGGTTGCCGCCAGCGCCCACGCCGTCCATCGTTTGAGCGGCCCGCTCATGCCGGTTGGGCCGCTGGCGAGCGCGCCAGTTGGCGATCGTCGATCGGCCAGTGCAGCAGCGCGGCCACCACGCCGAGCACCATCGCGCCCATCCAGATCGCGTCATACGAATGCAGGCGGTCGTACACCACGCCACCCAGCCACACACCCAGGAACGCGCCGATCTGGTGACCCAGGAACACGAACCCAAACAGCGTGCCGATATAGCGCACCCCGAACACCTGTGACAGCAGCCCATTCGTGAGCGGCACCGTGCCCAGCCACAGCAGCCCCATCACGATGGCAAACCCATACAGCGTGACCGGCGACAGCGGCAGCAGGATAAACAGCGCAATCGCCGCCGTGCGAATCAGGTACAGCAACGACAGCAGGTACTTGCGCCGGAACAGCCCGCCCAGCGCGCCGCAGTAATACGTGCCGACAATGTTTGCGGCCGCGATGAGCGCCAGCGCAATCATGCCGTGGCGCGCTGTCAGCCCTTTGTCGAGCAGATACGCGGGCATGTGCGCGGCAATGAACGCAAGCTGAAACCCGCACGCCAGAAAACCAAGGTTCAACAGCCAGAAACCCGGGTGCGCAAACGCTTCGCGAATGGCTGCGCCCAGGCTCTGGTGCGCTTCATGCGCCATGGCGGTGGATGCCTTCTCGCGCAGCGGCGCCGCCAGCGGCAGGAACACCGCCATCACCACGGCCATGACCACCAGCGCCGTCACCCAACCGACGTTGCTCAGCAACCCCTGCGCCGCCGGCACCATCACGAACTGGCCGACGCCACCCACGGCGCCCGCCACGCCCAGCGCCCAGCTACGCCGCTCCGGCGGTGTCAGCCGGCTGATTGCGCCGTACACGACGCCAAACGAGGTGCCCGAGAGCCCGATGCCGATCAGCCCTCCTGCCGACAACGTAAAACCCAGCGGCGTGCCTGCATGCGCCATCAGCACCAGCCCCAGTGCGTAAACCGTAATCCCCGCGACCACCACCTTGGCCGCCCCAAAACGGTCCGCCAGCATGCCCGCAAACGGCTGCGCCGCGCCCCAGATCAGGTTCTGCAGCGCGATGGCCAAGCCGAAGGTCTCACGCGTCCAGCCGTGGCCCATTGCGATGGGCACCAGGAACAGGCCCTGCACGTGGCGGATACCCAACGCCAGGCCGATCACCGTCCCGCCGGCCAGTACTGGCAGCCAGGGCGATTGCGTCAAGGATTTCGATGTCATGGATGCGTTCTCCGTTGCGACTGACATTCCCATGCTGCAAGCGTGCATTTGACTGGAATGTGGTCCGATGGCTTATTAAACTTCGCCACATCCGGGTTCTCAATTGATCTTTGAGAACGCTTCACATGAGGAAAACGCATGTCGACACCGTTGGTTCGATTGGCCTCGCTGGACTTGCTGCGCGGCTTTGTGGCCGTAGGCCGGCGCATGAGCATCACGCTGGCTGCCGACGACCTGTGCCTGACCCAATCGGCCGTGAGCCGCCAGGTGTCGGTGCTGGAAGAGACGCTGGGCGTGAAGCTGCTGGTGCGCGGCCACCGCTCGATCGCCTTCACGCCTGAGGGCGAACGCCTGTTCCGCAGCGCCGACAGTGCCGTGCAGCAGTTGCAGGACGCCATCGGCGCCATTCGCGTGGCGGCCGAGCGCCGGCCGGTGACGATTACCGCCAGCATTGGCGTGACGGGCCTGTGGCTGCTGCCGCGCCTGGCGCGCTTCCAGCAGCAGTATCCGGACATCGATGTGCGGGTAGCCACCAACAACCGCCTCGTCGATCTGAAGAACGAAGGTATCGAACTGGCCATCCGCTACTGCCCGCCGGAGGATGCGCCGCCCGGCGCAATCCGCCTGTTTGGGGAAACCGTGGCGCCGGTTGCACATCCGTCGCTGGCGTTGCGTTCGCTCGATTCCGCCGATGCGCTGGCCGGCCAGACCCTGCTTGACTTTGACGACCGCGATCTGCGCCGCCCCTGGCTCCAATGGACCGACTGGCTGGCCGCCGCCGGCTGGAGCCACGCCAAACCCCGCACGGTGCTGCGCTTCAACCAGCACGACCAGATCATCCACGCGGCCGTGGCGGGCCAGGGCATTGCGCTGGGCCGGCAAGAGCTGATTGCCCCTCTGCTGGCCGATGGCCGGTTGGTGACCGTGCCGACGACGGCCCCTGGCGTGCACAACACGCATGCGTATTGGTTGATTCAGGCCGAGCTCAACCCACGCCGCGACGTACGCGATGTGGCCAACTGGATCTGCGCTGAAGCCGCGGCCCAGGCTTCGCATGCGCCCAGCGCATCCGAACTTGCATGAAACGCGTTTGAGCGCACGCCGCGCACCACGTGTAATGCAGCCAACGACACCCACGTTGGAGGCTGCATGGACACACGTACCCGACCACAAACGGTGGTCGGCGGCCTGAGTTACGTCAAACCCGGCGCCGACACGCCCGTCAACTACATGTACCCGCCGCCCGCCGGCGAGCCGTGGCAGACCTGCGAATACGAACTGCGCGAAGTCAGCATCGCCGACATGCGCGCTGCAGCACCGGCGCTTGAGCGCGAAGGCTTCATCCTTGCTGATGCACCCACGCGCATGACGGACTTTGGCGATGAAGAGGCGATCCGCACGCTCTACTACGCAGAAGCCGCCGAACTCGCCCGCACCGCCACCGGCGCCCGCAGCGCGCACGTATTCGACCACCTCGTGCGCCGGCGCGACCCAAGCCGCCCCACCCTCACGTTCGGGCGCGAAGGCGACGGTGCGCCCTCTGCAGTCGGCCGCATCCATAACGACTACACCGAAGCCTCCGGCAGCCTGCGACTGGGCCGCGTGCTGACCAATTCGGCGCAGGCCGCGGCCGTTGGGCGTTATGGCATCGTCAACATCTGGCGCTCGATCCGTGGGCCGGTGCTCGACACGCCGCTGGCCCTGTGCGATGCGCGCAGCGTGAATGTCGCCGACCTGGTCGCCGCAGAGATCCGCTATCCCACACGCACCGGCGAGCTCTACCTCGCCACCCACAACCCGCGCCACCGCTGGTGGTACGCGTCGGCCATTGATCGGCACGAGGCGCTGGTCTTCAAGCAGTACGACTCGCAGGCCAGCGGCGTGGCGCGATTCACACTGCATGCCGCGTTCGTCCACCCCGATGCGCCGGCTGGCACGCCACCGCGCGAGAGCATCGAAATCCGCTGCCTGGTGGTCTATGACTAAGCTCGCCCCCTACAACGCAACGTGGGAAGCCCTCATACCCACACCCACCGTCGAGTTCTGGTTCGACTTCGCCAGCAACTACACCTACCTGAGCGTGATGCGTATCGAGGCGGCTGCCATACGTCTGGGCGTGCGCATCGTATGGAAAGCGTTTCTGCTCGGGCCGATCTTCCAATCGTTCGGCTGGAGTAACTCGCCATTCATGCTGCAAAAGGCCAAAGGCGACTACATGTGGCAAGACATCGTGCGCGAGTGCCAGAAGATTGGTGTGCCGTGGACGCGGCCTAGCACCTTCCCGCGCAATTCCGTGCTGCCGCTGCGTGTGGCGGCGCTGGGTGCCGACCAACCGTGGATCGGCGCGTTCTGCCAGCGCATCATGCTGCGCAACTTCACGCAGGACCGCGACATCCACACGCCGGAGGCCGTGTGCGAAGCACTGTCCGCACTCGGGCTTCCCGCCGAAGCGATCCTGGCCGAAGCCCTGTCCGACGCCAACAAGCAGCGCCTGCGCGAACAAACGCACGCCGCGCAGATTCGTGGCATCTTTGGTGCCCCAACGTTCTTTGTCGGCGACGCGATGTTCTGGGGCAATGATCGCCTGGATGACGCGCTCGCCTGTGCCGCAGCTTTGCAGTCCAATCCCCGCCCACTCCATACCGGATAGCCCATGCCGACTCAGATCGAAAAAGCCCACGCCTTCCGCGCCCTGCACGAACGCAGCGGCACTTTTGTCATCCCCAACCCGTGGGATCCGGGCTCGGCCCGGCTGCTGGCCTCGCTGGGCTTCAAGGCGTTGACCAGCACCAGTGCCGGCTTCGCGTTCTCGCGCGGATTGCCCGACTACGGCGTTGGGCGCGATCTCATCCTCACGCACGTGGCCGACCTGGCCGCGGCAACCGACCTGCCAATGGCCGCCGATCTGGAGAACGGCTTTGGCGATGCCCCCGAAACCGTGGCCGAGACCATCCGCTTGGCAGGCGCCACAGGCATCGTAGGCGGCTCGATTGAAGACGCCACGGGTCGCGCCGATGCGCCCATCTATCCGCTGGAAGCCTCCGTCGAGCGCGTACGCGCCGCCGTGGAAGCCGCGCGCTCACTGCCGTTTCCGTTCACGCTCACCGCCCGCGCAGAGAACCATCTGCACGGCCGCAACGACCTGGCCGATACCATCCGCCGCCTGCAGGCCTTTCAGGATGCCGGCGCCGACGTGCTCTATGCCCCCGGCCTAAAGACACGTGAAGAGATCGCCACCGTGCTGCGCGAAATCGATCGCCCGCTCAACGTGCTGATGGGGTTTGCCGACGGTAACCTGAGCGTGGCAGAACTGGCCGAGTTGGGTGTGAAACGCATCAGCGTGGGCGCGGCATTGGCGCGCGTTGCGCAGGGCGCCTTCCTGCGCGCGGCAGAGGAATTGCGGACCACGGGCACCTTCGCCTTTGCACGCGATGCCGCCAGCGGGGCCAAGCTCAACGGGCTGTTTGCGCCATTCGTCTGAAGCTCGCGGTGATCACGTCAAGGCGATAAGCTGCACGGATCGCCCTGGAGTGAAACCACCCATGCGGTCCACCCAAACTGCAGTCACGCGCGCCAGCGTTCTGCGCCAGATGCCGCCAGGCATCTGGGTGCTCGGCTTCGTCAGCCTGCTGATGGACATCGCCTCCGAGATGATCCACAGCCTGCTGCCGCTGTTCATGGTGTCGGTGCTGGGTGCCAGCGCGCTGACGGTCGGTGTGATAGAAGGTCTGGCTGAATCGATCGCGCTGATCGTCAAGATCTTCTCCGGCGCACTGAGCGACTACCTCGGCAAGCGCAAAGGCCTGGCAGTCTTCGGCTACGCGCTAGGCGCGCTGTCAAAGCCGCTGTTCGCGATCGCCCCCACCGCGGGCGTCGTGCTGACGGCGCGCCTGCTGGACCGCATCGGCAAGGGCGTACGCGGCGCGCCGCGTGATGCGCTGGTCGCCGACATCACGCCATCCGCATTACGAGGCGCAGCGTTCGGGTTGCGCCAATCGCTTGATACCGTGGGGGCGTTTCTCGGTCCGCTTCTGGCGGTCGGGTTGATGCTGCTGTGGGCCAACAACTTCCGGGCCGTGTTCTGGGTGGCCGTCGTGCCTGGGCTGCTATCGGTTGCGTTGCTGGTGCTCGGCCTGCGCGAGCCGGAAGCCCATGACAACGCTCGGGGCACCAACCCCATCCGGCGCCACAACCTGAAACGGCTCAGCGGCGCGTACTGGTGGGTCGTGATGATCGGTGCGGTCTTCACGCTCGCGCGCTTTTCCGAAGCGTTTCTGGTGCTGCGTGCGCAGCAAGGCGGCATTCCTGTCGCGCTGGTGCCGCTGGTGATGGTGGCGATGAATGTGGTCTATGCGCTGGCGGCGTATCCGTTCGGCAAGCTCTCAGACCGCATGAACCATACGCTGCTGCTGGTGCTGGGGCTGGCCGTGCTGATCGCCGCCGATCTGGTGCTCGGCAAGTCCGACCACTGGGGCGTGGTCATTGCAGGCGTGGCGCTGTGGGGCATCCACATGGGCATCACGCAGGGATTGCTGGCAACCATGGTGGCCGATACCGCGCCAGCCGACCTGCGCGGCACAGCTTACGGTGTGTTCAATCTTGTCAGCGGATTGGCCATGCTGGCGGCCAGCGTGCTGGCGGGATTGCTGTGGGACAAACTGGGGGCGGCGGCCACGTTTCATGCCGGCGCGGTGTTCTGCGTGCTGGCCCTGGGTCTGCTGCTCGTGCGGCACATCCATAGCGTGCCCAACAACTGACACCCCGCGCCTATTCACCCGCCAGCGCCCGCAGCGCGTGCTCCTCGGTATTGGTGTTGATCTGCACCCAGAGCGGCAGATGGTCTGAGAGCTGATACGTCATCGCCTGCTTGGTCAGGCGCGGGAACAGCGGCGTGTGGTCGCCCCGGTAGAAATCGAGCACGCCACCCGCGTTGGTAAAGCTCTCGGGGTATTCCGGCATTTGCAGGATCTGGTCGTAGCGCTTGTTCTTCTCCAGGTTGCTGCCAAAGGTGCTGCGCAGCAGCTTGTCCGGCACGCGCAACCCGCGGGCGGTCAACGCCTGGAACAGCGGACTCTTCTCGCTGGGCACATTGAAGTCACCCATGACGATCAGGTCTTTGCCGTCCGTGTCCTTCTCTTGCGCCTTGGTGTAGACCCAGTCGGCCAGTGCCTCGATTTCCGGCAGGCGATCCCGCTCGCTGTTTCCCCAGCGGATGTGGGCGGAAAGGCAGACGAAGTCAAAGTTGCCGGAATGGAATGACACCATATACGGCCGGCGCCACCATGAAATGTCCGACAGATACTCCATGCCGCGTTTTGTGCGTGGCGGTTGCGCCTGCGCTGCCAAACCGGTAAAGGCAACGGCACGGCGATCGTAGACATAGGCGATGCGCTCCCGATTGCCACCGGCGTCGATCAACGCATCGGAATACACGGCGCGCCAGTCGGGGCCAAGAATCTCCAGCACGCGCTTGAGGTCGCCCAGGTTCTCACGCACTTCCTGCACGCCAACCAGATCGAACTGCCGCAGGATCTCCGCGATGTAGTACAGCGCGGTCTTGGTGCGCGGCTTCTTGCCGAACTCGCGGATGTTCCAGGTGGCAATGTTGAGCGTTTCATCCAGTTTGGAAGACGGGATCTTCGCTTGGGCAATACGTGCGCGCAGGACCAGCAGGCCGCGCGCAATCTCTGGGGTGATGCCGTCGTAGTTCATGGGGCTCCCTGCCTGAAAGCCCGCCACTCTAGTGACCGCACGCAGACTGCAATATCAGACAGCGCCCTGACGTGGTCTGAACCACTCCACCAGAAAATCCAGCATCGCCCGCAACGCCGCCGGCATCTGCCTGCGTGAGCTATAGACACCATGGATGCCGAGCGCCTGCGGCACGTGCTCGGGCAGCAGGCGCACGAGCTGGCCGGCGGCGATGAGTGGCGCGGCGGCAAACGCCGGCTGCAGTGCAACGCCGGCGCCTTCCCTGGCGGCCGCCAGCAGCGCCATCGACTCATTCGCGCTCAGATTGCCGCTCACCGGCACGTCGGACGACGCCCCCGTCTTCGTATCAGTGAACTTCCACAGGCTCTTGCCGAAATACGAATAGGTCAGGCAGTTGTGTACGGCCAGGTCTTCCACTCGGCGCGGCGTACCATGCACAGCCAGGTACGACGGCGCGGCCACCACCACGGATTCGCACGTGCCCAGCCGCCGCGCGATCAGGTTCGGATCAAGATCGTTGGTGATGCGCACAGCCAGATCGATGCGCTCTTCCACAAGGTTGATGGTGCGGTTGTCGACAACGAGGTCGACCGCCGTTTGCGGATAGCGCCGCAAGTACGCGGTGACCGCCGCGCTCAACACTTCCTGCGCGAGCGATTGTGCGCAGGCGATGCGCAGCAAGCCGCGTGGCGTGTCGGCCTCGGGACCATCTGCCACCGCCATCTGCGCGGCAATCTCCAGGATCTGTCGACACCGCACGAGCGTGGCTTCGCCGGCCGGGGTCAGGCCGATGCGGCGCGTGGTCCGGTGCAGCAGGCGCGCGCCGGACCAATCCTCCATCTGCGCCAGATAGCGCGTGACCATGGCGCGCGACATGTCGAGCCCTTCAGCGGCCGCGCTCAGGCTGCCACGCTCGACAATGGCCACGAACACCTCAGCGGCAACGATTCGGTCCATATTTGATCGATTGGCGAAACAAATATGCGCATCTTAGGTGGTTTTTCGATCGAATCAAGCAACCTACAGTAGCGACATTGCCATCACACCTCACTTACCCAGGAGCACCCGATGACCTTGATCCGCACCCTCCTTGCCGCCAGCCTTGTCAGCGCCGGCCTCGTTGCCCATGCCGCCGCCCCGGCGCCGCTGCACCTGGAGGTGTACAACCCGGGCGACAAGGGTGTCTTCCCGGTGTCGTCGGAGATCATCACGGGTGCGCACGACGCCATCCTGATCGACGCCCAGTTCCAGCGCAGTGATGCAGAGGCCCTGGTGCAGAAGATCAAGGCCAGCGGCAAGACGCTCACCACCGTCTACATCAGCCAGAGCGACCCGGATTACTACTTCGGCCTCGACGTCATCCGCGCGGCCTTCCCGAAGGCAAAGATCGTGGCCACGCCGCAAACCGTGGCGGCCATCCAGGCGTCGATGCAAGGCAAGCTCGCCTACTGGGGCCCGATCCTGAAAGACAACGCCCCCAAGGCGCTTGTGCTACCCGACGTACTGCACGCCGACCACCTCACGCTGGAAGGCCGCACGATCGAGATCAAGGGCTTGAACGGCCCAGACGCCGCACGCACGTACTTGTGGATCCCGTCGCTCAAGACGGTGGCCGGCGGCGTGGTGGTCAACCACGGCGACCACGTATGGGTGGCCGACACGCAAACGCGCGAATCACGCCTGGGCTGGCTCCAGACGCTCGATAACATCACCGCGCTCAAGCCGACGACGGTGGTGCCCGGCCACTTCATCGGGCCGATGCCCACGGGGCTGGAAGCGGTCCGCTTTACGGCGGACTACCTGAAGACCTTTGAAGTGGAAGCCGCCCGCGCCAACAACTCGACCGAACTGGTCAAGGCGATGAAAGCGGCCTACCCGTCGCTGCCTGGCGATGCATCGCTGGAATTGAGCGCCAAGGTCATCAAGGGCGAAATGAAGTGGCCGCAGTAACCAAGGATTGTTCATGACGACGTTGCATTACATCTTCGACCCGCTGTGCGGCTGGTGCTACGGCGCCGCGCCGCTGGTGGATGCCGCCCGCACGGTGCCGGGCCTGACCGTCGCCTTTCATGGCGGCGGCATGCTGGCCGGCGCAAACCGGCGCATGGTCACGCCGCAATGGCGCGACTACGTCATGCCCCACGACCACCGCATCGCCGAGATGTCCGGTCAGCCGTTCGGCAAACCGTACTTTGACGGCCTGCTGCGTGATACCAGCGCGGTCATGGATTCGGAGCCGCCCATCACCGCGGTGCTGGCTGCCGAAGCGCTTGGCGGGCACGGGCTGGACATGATCCACCGCGTCCAACGCGCGCACTACGAAGAAGGCCGGCGGATTGCCGATCTGCCCGTGCTGCTTGAGCTGGCCGTCAAATTGGGCCTGCCTCCCGAGGCATTCGATGCGGAATATGCGCGGCAGGCCGGCGCGCTTACGCTGCAGCACATTGCGGCAAGCCGGCAGTGGCTGGATCGCGTGGGCGGTCAGGGTTTCCCGACATTTGCACTGGAAGATGCGGAAGGCCACCTGGGCACAATCGACGTCGGCCCGTGGCTTGGCCGCCCGGAGCAATGGGCGCAGGCCCTTGCACAGCATATCGGTGCACCCGCGCCAGTAAGTGAGGCTGACGGCCCGGTTTGCGGTCCGGATGGCTGCGCGTAACCGGGCGAAGAACGGCGCGAAGCTCAGCCTTTGAGTGCCCAGCGGCCAAGCTCGTCGTACCGCGTCTTGCCGAGCCAGCTATGGATGAGGACGAACTCGCGCACCGTCCAGGTGACGGGTTCGACCGGCTTGGGCGCAAAGCCGCCGCGGTCGTACAACAGCGTGATGTGCGGCTTGAAATGCCCAAGCGGCACAGGCAGGCCAGCATGCTGCAAGGCCTCGCCCAGCGCCGACTGAAACGCCATCAGTTCGCTCACGCCATCATTGCCAAGCAGCACGAACGGACGATGGTCGCGTCGGCCATGAAAGCTCACAACCTGATCGAGCGTGACATCGAAAGCCGGCAAGGCAAGGCGCTCAGCAGCCTGCCGCGTGCGCGCAACCAGATCCTCCGGCGGCTGTTGAACAAAATCGCCCAGGTGATACAGCGTGATATGCAAGCGCTCCGGGCGTAGCGCCTTCCCTTTGAAACCCACTACCGGGCGCAACTGCTCGACCAACCGCACGATGCGTTCTGCAGTACCGGCATCGGGCTTGATCGCCAGAAACAGGCGGTGCGCGGGCAATTGCGGCGTGGCTTCGAATCCGGGAAGAGTGAGTTGGGTCACAGCGCGGGTGTCAGGTGTGGAGCATCAAGGCCTCCATTATCGACAAGCGCATGACGTCTTGCGCATTGCTCCAAAAAACAACGCCCGGCGGGACGAACCCGTCGGGCGTTGTTTCATGTGACGCGGCGATCGATCAGATGTCGAAGAACACTGTTTCCGCACCGCCATCGGGCGTGTCCTGCAGACGCACATCAAAGGTGTAGACCACCTCGCCATTGCGCTCGGTGCGCTGGGCAATCAGCGTCTTGCGGCGCACTTCCCACTCAATGCCATTGAGTACCGGATCGGCACCGTTGGCGGCGGCCTCATCCGCAAAGTACACGCGCGTATGCAAGCCCAGGTTGATGCCGCGTGCAAACAGCACCATGCAGATATGCGGCGCCTGCACGGTATTGCCGCGCCCTGCCACGGCACCCGGCTTGATGGTTTCGAAGCGATAGACGCCGGTGTCGAAATCGGCACCCGCGCGGCCCCAGCCGCGGAAAGCGGCATCGACTGGCTTGTCCTGCTGGTCAGCCGAGTGTGCGTATTTGCCGTCGGCATTGGCCTGCCAGATTTCGATCAGCACGTCGCGCACGAGCGAGCCGGAACCATCGAACACACGGCCTTCAAGCGCGATGCGCTCGCCGCGCGTGGCGGGCGTGGTCAGCACATTGCCGAATTCCTTCTCGTAGATATCGAAGCCGGCCTGGCGCGGTGCAAGCCCGATATGCACATAAGGGCCGCCTGTCTGCGAGGCCGTCTCATTGAAATGCGCGAAAGGCGGCGTTGTCGTCATGGCCGTTGCCTGCGCACGTTCGAGCGAGGCATGAAGCGTGGTCGTCGTCATCACTTGGCTCCTTGCAGGGCGTTCTCGAAATGCGTGGCGCGGCGGCCGCGCAGCGTGATGTCGAAGCGGTAGCTACGCGCATCGAGCGGCACGTGGTTGGCCGTATCGAGCAGCGCAATCAGGCCGCGCACCTGCTCTTCGCTGGGGATGGTCTTGATGATCGGGCACTGCGCGATCATCGGATCGCCCTCGAAGTACATCTGCGTGATGAGGCGCTGCGCCCAGCCATCGCCCGAGAGCGAGTAGTGGATGTGCGAGGGCCGCCAATCGTTGATGCGGTTGCGCCACGGATACGGCCCCGGCTTGATGGTGCGATAGGCGTAGTAGCCGTTGGCGTCCGTCAGCATGCGGCCGCAGCCGCCAAAGTTCGGGTCGATCGGTGCGATGTACTGATCTTTCTTGTGACGATAGCGGCCACCGGCGTTGGCCTGCCACACCTCCACCAGCGCGTTCGGCACCGGGCGGCCGAATTCATCACGCACATAGCCGTGGACGATGATGCGCTCGCCAATCGGCAGGCCATCTTTGGCGTAGTTGAGGATGAGGTCGTTATCGAGCGCGCCGAGGTCATCCGGGTGGAACACCGGTGCGGTGGTCTCCGACAGCGTATTGAGCGTGGAGATGAGCGCATTGCGCGGCGAGCGCAGCACGCTGGTCTTGTACACGGGGGTGAGCGCGGGCGGGTGTTGGGCGGTGTCGCGCTGGGCGAACTCGCCGGTGCCGGAAAGCGGCAGGGTCATGGGGCGTCTCCGTTGGAATCTGTGGGGATGACTGTATCTCTGCCAAAAAGTGAAGTAAATTGACTTCTGATCGAAAAATCGATAACCACAAGTTATGGATAGTCCAGCCCTACCCGGTGACCTGCCCTCACGCATCCGCTTTCGCCATCTGAGCTGCTTTGTTGCCATTGCGCAGGAGCGCAACCTGCGGCGTGCGGCTGAGCGGCTGCACCTGAGCCAGCCGGCGGTGTCGAAAACACTGGGCGAACTGGAAGCGCTTGCCGGTGTGCAACTGGTCGAGCGTGGCCGGCAAGGTGCGCGGCTCACGGCGGCCGGCGAGCAGTTCTTGCGACATGCCGTGGGGGTGACACAAGCGCTGGAATCGGCCACCGCTGCGCTAATGGGTTCGGGCGAAGCCTCTGCACCTGTCGTGCACGTCGGTGCCCTGCCGACGGTGGCGAGCGGCCTGCTTCCGCAGGCGATTGCCCGCCTGCATGCGCAGCGTCCGCATGCGTGCATTCGGTTGCGCACAGGCATCAACACGGAATTGCTGGCAGCGCTCAAGGCGGGGGAACTCGATCTTGTGGTTGGCCGCATGGCTGAGCCCGATGCCATGCAGGGGTTGTCGTTCGCGTTGCTGTACGCCGAACCGCTGGCGCTGGTAGTGCGCCCGGAACATCCGTTGCTCGCGCTGCCAGGCGCATCCGCGTCATTGCAGGCCGTGCTGGACTACCCATTGGTGATCGCCACGCCGGGCACCGTGCCGCGCCATCATACTGAAGCACTATTTCAGACACACGGCCTGCGTTTGCCGACAGGCGTCACGGAAACGCTGTCCGTATCGGTCGCCCGCTTGCTGGCATGCCGCTCCAACGCGGTGTGGGTCACGCCTGAACGCGCAGCGCGTGATGACCTTCAGCGCGGCGGATTGGTCCGACTGGATATTGCCACCTCCGCCACCAAGGAGCCCGTCGGCCTGCTGCACCGAAGTGCCAGCGTGCCCAGCGAACTTGCCAGCGCATTCATGGAGATGCTGACCGATCTGGCGCAAGCGCCCTGAAAAGCAAAATGCCGACCACGAGGTCGGCATTTTCTTTTTTTGGCGCGGAGATCAACGATGCATCAGTTCCGGCTCGTCGCCGGCATCAAACACGCTTCGGTCAGTCTGCCCCAGCAACTGGCTGGTGATGGTCCCGGCGGTCATCGAGCCGTTGACGTTGAGTGCTGTACGGCCCATGTCGATCAGCGGCTCGATGGAGATCAGCAGCGCCACCAGCGTCACCGGCAGGCCCATGGCCGGCAGGACAATCAGCGCGGCAAAGGTGGCCCCGCCGCCAACGCCCGCTACACCGACCGAGCTGAGCGTAACGATCGCGACCAGCGTTGCAATCCACACCGGATCAAACGGGTTGATGCCGACCGTAGGTGCCACCATCACGGCCAGCATGGCGGGATACAAGCCCGCGCAGCCGTTCTGGCCAATGGTGGTGCCGAACGACGCCGCAAAGCTGGCGATCGATTCCGGCACGCCGATGCGCCGTGTCTGCGCTTCGATGCTCAGCGGAATGGTGGCGGCGCTCGACCGGCTCGTGAACGCAAAAGACAGCGCCGGCCACACCTTGCGGAAGAAGCGAATCGGATTGATGCCGTTGACCGTCAGCAGCACGGCATGCACGCCAAACATGATCGCCAGGCCCAGGTAAGAGGCCACCACAAAGCCACCGAGCTTGATGATGTCCTGCACGTTGGACACGGCCACCACGTTGGTCATCAGCGCCAGCACACCATATGGAGTCAGGCGGATGACGAGTCGCACGAGCTTCATGACCCAGGCCTGCGCGGTATCGATGGCGGTCAGCACGCGCTCGCCCTTCACCGCGTCGTCCTTGAGCAGATGCAGTGCCGCCACCCCCAGGAATGCGGCAAAGATCACCACGCCGATGATCGACGTCGGCTTGGCGCCAGTCAGTTCTGCAAACGGGTTCTTCGGCAGGAAGGACTGCAGCAGTTGCGGCACCGAGAGGTCCGCCACCTTGCCAACGTAGTTGTCCTGGATCGCGGTCAGGCGAGCGGTTTCCTGCGCGCCTTGCACCAGCCCTTGCGCGGTCAGGCCAAACAGGTTGGTGACGAACACCCCGACCAGCGCAGAAATCAGCGTCGTGAGCAGCAGCGTGCCGATGGTCAGCACGCTGATTTTGCCCAACGACGCTGTGCTGTTGAGCTTGGCCACCGAATTGAGAACGGAGACCAGCACCAGCGGCATGACGATCATCTGCAGCAACTGGATGTAGCCACCGCCAACGATGCTGAACCACGCAATCGATTGCTTGAGCGTTGCGCTGTCGTCGCCATAGATCAGGTGCAGTACCAGACCGAACACGATACCCAGCACCATGCCCAGCAGCACGCGCTTTGCCAGGCTCCAGTTCGACTTCACGCAGGCGCCAAGGCCAATCAAGATGGCGGCGAAGGCGGCGATATTCAGGATGAGCGAAACGTTCATTGTTCTATTGAGTTGCTATGTGTGAGCGAAAGTGACGACTCCTGCATCACCATCGTCAATTGCCCCGGCATCTTACGACAGATGCACAAATGGCGTCGTAGCAAGGAATGACTCAATCTCACACGAACGTCTTGGCGCTGCCCTAGCTGCTCAACGCCTTCGGTGCGGCGCGCAACGCCGAAAACCGCCAGTGCGTGACCGCTCGCAGCAGCCACTCCACCGGGCCATAGGCAAAACGGCCCAGCCACCAGCGGCTGGTGACCGTTTGCACCGCAAAGATTGCAAACGCGATCAGCAGCGTGTCCAGCGGACTGACCCGGCCCATCATGCGGAATCCATACGCCAGAAAGATCACCGAACACACCAGCGACTGCATCAGGTAGTTCGACAGCGCCATTCGCCCGGCAGGCGCCAGCACGCCCAGCCACCACCGGCCCCAGCGGCTGCGGAACAGCAACTGCATCCCACCGATATACGCAGCGGTCAGCAATGGCGCCGTCAGCAGACTCAACGACAGGCCCAGCAGATCCCACGGCGTGCCAGCGAGCCTTGTCGTGCCATAGGCATATGCCACTGCAGCCGGTAGGCCCACACAGGCGCCGGCAATCAGGCATTGCTTGTATAGCTTGCTGGTGCCGGCGGTTGGCGACGATGCCGAGAACAGCCCGCGCCGCCCTGCCAGGCACCCCATCAGGAACATCGCCAATGCGGTCGGCGCCTGCATCAAGGCAGTCACGACCCACATTCCCTTGAGCGCTTCCACATGCTGCGCGATGACGCCCGAGGGTGTGCTGCGGAACGCGGTGAGCGCCGCGGTGACCTCCGCCAGTGCCTTCGAATCGCGCGTTGCATCGACGTCGAGCACAGAGAGAACGCCGATGATCGCCCACACCGTGGCCGTGCCCACAATCAGGCCCACGGCCAGCTTGGTCAGCGTCTTGTCGGCCCGGCTGCGCAACGCCAGCAACACAGCGCCCATCACTGCATAGGTGGTGAGGATGTCACCATGGAACAGCAGCACGCCATGCAGCAGCCCGAGCACCCAGAGCCCGACAAGCCGTCGCAGCATGCGCGGCACAAACGCCTTGCCGTCGCGCTCGGCCGACTGCATCTGCAGCGTGAAACTGTAGCCAAACAGAAACGAGAACAGCAGGTAAAACTTCCATTCAAACAGCAAGGCAATGCCCGCCATGACCGCGTGGCTGACGCGGCTCTGCGCCATCGGATCGGGCACGCCCGTGCCGTAGTACGGCGTAGCAAAAGCGATGATGTTGACGACCAGGATGCCCAGCAGGGCAAAACCGCGCAGCGCGTCAAGGCTCGATTGACGCTCGATTGAAGACTGGGCCATGGCTGATTCCGACAAGGCAGCTTGAACGGAAGGCAGGATATTCCGCATGCTGACGCGCTGCCTTGTGGCTGACTGACTGCGGGCACCACGCGCTCAGCCGGCCGCAAGGGCGCGAGCGCCCTGTCACCCGAGCGTTGCCGCCTGCACGGTCAGGAACACGCCCGCCACTGTGGCAATGGCACCGATAACGCGCGACACAGCCTTACCGCCAGGCGCAAGACGCTCAACGGTGATGGCTGCCGCCACAACTGCCATCACACGCAGGTCCATGACACCTGTAGCGAGCAGGATCGCCGTCAAGCCTGCGCAGGCGCCACTGCAACGCAGACCGAGTCGCACGCCATGTCGCCAGGCCGCTCTAACATCGATGGGCAATGCACGATTGGACCCTGCCGCCTCTCGGCAACACGCAAGCCGATGCGCTTTCCATGCGGAGAACTGGAGCACACCAGCCCCGAGGACAACGATTCCCGTCAGCGCGGGGATGGCACGCGCCAGCATCGGCCAACGCATCTCCAGCGCAAGCAGTGCAGCGCCAAACGCAAAGACCACCACACCAAACGCAGCCCACACCGCAAAGTAGCCAAGGCCTACTAGGGTGGTCAGTACATCCAGACGCACCGCACCCGTCGCGCGCACGCTGTGCCGATACCCCCGCAGCATCGGCACCAGAGACGGCAGCATCATCGCCACCATCATCACAACCCACATACCGAGAAACGATGCCGCGGTGCCCAGCCATGTCTGCCCGCACATCGGCATCCACATCATCGACACGGTCCAGCCGCCTGGCATCGGCATCTGGCCCACGCCCGCCATCGACGTGCACCACGCAACTGTCGCCACCGTGCTGGCCACGAAAAGCAGCGCCGAGACACCAAGGAAACCGCGCTCGGACACCGCTTGCGTGCGTGGCAGTTCAACGCTGCGTGTACTCATCATGGCGACGCCACCAGACACCAGCCTCATTGCGCCCAAGGGGCGCGCGATCCAGCCACTGGTACGCACCCCAGAGGCCATCCAGCCCGCGCGCATAGGTGGAGTACGTGTGGTACACGATGCCATCCTCCAGCACGAACGCGCTCATGCCCGGTCGGTCGCGCACATAGGTGGGGGCATCGGTGCCGCACATGGCGGCGAACTGCTGCACGGGTTCGGGCAGATCCGATGCGTCCATCACGTGGCTGCCGCGCACGTAGTTGTAGTCGGCCGTACCGGCGCGCTGCTGCGCTTCGGAAATCGAGACGTTGAAGTCGTAGTTGAAATCGCTGTCGACCGACGACGCCCACGGAAAGGTCCAGCCCATGCGCTGTTTGTAGGCCTGTAGCTTCTCCAGCGGTGCGCGCGACACCGCCAGCAGCAGCACGTCGTGATTCGCCAGATGGGTCGCAAAGCCATTGAACCCGTCCGCAATCATCGAGCACGACGGGCAGCCAGCCTTGTAATCCGGCCCGAACATAAAGTGATAGACGAGCAGTTGCGAACGCCCGCGAAACAGGTCCGCCAGCGACGCACTCCCCTCATCGGTTTCAAAGCGGTAGGTCTTGTCGACACGGACCCATGGCAGCGCCTGGCGTTGGCGTGCGAGTTCGTCGCTGCGGCGGGTCAACGCTTTCTCTGCTGCCAGCAGCTCAAGACGTGCCTTTAGCCACGCTTGCCGTGTCGCGGTGGCATGTTGGGTGAGGTGTGTTGTGGTCATGCTTGCCTCCGTATCGGTGCACAGTTCGGATGGAAATTCGGGTGGAAACGCGTGTGCTAGATTAGGCGCCGACACCAACCGGAGGGAGTGACAAGTGTGGCGGGATTCAGATGGACTCGCTGATCACGGCAGCCGCACGTGCGCTCGCGGTGGGTGACCCGTTCGGGGCGCTGAACCGCGTCGCTTTGCGCGACGATCCGCCGGCACTGGCGCTGCGCGGCATCGCCATGGCACAGCTTGGCGATCTCACGCGCGCACGGGCACTGCTGCGCAACGCAGCGCGCGCCTTCGGACCGAGAGAAGCCCTGGCCCGCGCGCGCTGCGTCGTTGCCGAAGCCGAAATTGCCCTCGCCTTGCGTGACCTGGGCTGGCCCGAAAAAACGCTCGACGCGGCACGTATCGCGCTTGAAGCGCATGGCGATCATGTCAACGCCGCACATGCCCGGTATCTCGACATCCGACGTTTTCTTCTCATTGGCCGGCTGGACGACGCCGAACGCATGCTGAAGGGGCAGAACCCGGCCACGCTGCCGCCTGTCCTGCGGGCGGCGCATGAGCTGGTCATCGCGGGCATTGCACTGCGCCGCCTGCAAACGCAGCCTGCACGTACGGCGCTTGCGCACGCTGAACGCGCTGCGCGCCAAGCAGGCATCGCCGCACTCACGGCGGAAGTCGAAAACGCAGCCCTTGCCCTGCAGGCGCCTGCCGCACGCCTGCTCTCGCGAGGCGATGCACGCCTTCTCCGGCTCGAAGAGGTGGAAGCGCTGTTCGCGTCAAGAACGCTTGTCGTGGATGCATGCCGCCTTGCCGTGCGCGAGACCGACACGGTCGTCACGCTCGCCACACGCCCGGTGCTGTTCACCCTGGCCCGCGCGCTGGCCGAAGCCTGGCCGGCAGACGTGCCAAGAGACACGCTCATCGCCCAGGCATTCCGCACGAGGCACGCCGATGAATCGCACCGCGTACGCCTGCGTGTCGAGATCGGGCGGCTGCGCGCCGCACTCGGCGATCTAGCATCGGTGAGCGCAACCAAACAAGGGTTCGCACTGCAGCCACGGCGCGCGCACGAGATCGTCGTGCTGGCGCAGCCCGTTGAGGAGCCACATGCCGCCGTGCTTGCCTGCCTGGCAGATGGGGAGTCGTGGTCCAGCTCGGCTCTGGCGCTCGCGCTGGGCAGCAGCCAACGTACCGTGCAGCGCGCGCTCGATACCCTGGCGACGGCAGGCAAGGTGCAGTGCTTCGGGCACGGGCGCGCGCGCCGCTGGATGACGCCACCTGTGCCCGGATTCGCGACCACCTTGTTACTCCCGGCGCCGCTGCCGAGTGACTAGGATGAAGACTCCGCAACCGAATCCACTGGACACGAACATGAAACGATCCACCGCCGAAATCGTGCGCGAATACGGCCCGTTCCCGGGTGCCGACAACGTAGGCGGCGTGACGTACGACGGCCAGCACGTCTGGTTTGCAGCCGGGGGCCATGTGCAGGAAGTCGACCCTGCCAGCGGCCAAGCGCTGCGCACGATTGACGTGCCCGCCCACGCCGGCACGGCCTTCGACGGGCGGCACCTGTTCCAGATCGCAGAAGACCGTATCCACAAGATCGACCCGCAAACCGGAAAAGTGCTCGCCACCATTCCTGCGCCGGGCGCCGGTGGAGACTCCGGGCTCGCTTGGGCCGAAGGTACGCTATGGGTGGGCCATTATCGGGACAAGAAGATCCGCCAGATCGACCCCGAAACCGGCGCCGTGCTGCGCACCATCGAGTCGAACCGCTTTGTGACGGGCGTCACCTGGGTTGACGGCGAACTCTGGCATGCCACCTGGGAAGGCGACGACAGCGACATCCGGCACATCGACCCACACACGGGCGAAGTGCTGGAACAGATCGACATGCCGACAGGTGTGGGCGTGTCGGGGCTCGAATCGGACGGCGCCGACCAGTTCTTCTGCGGCGGCGGCACCAGCGGGAAGATTCGAGCCGTGCGCCGCCCCGGAAAAGCGGCGAAAACGCCGGCCGACAGCGCCGCCGAATAGCCAAACCGGCGCCCCAGCATCAAGCCCGCCATCGCGCGGGCGCTTTCTTTGTTGCGCGCCGGCGTATTTGAAAGCCCCATAACATTCCGCTGAAGCACTCCTTGTACGATGGCCGCGCCCACACTCGTATTTCAGGAGAGACACGATGCCCTACGATGGAAACCGCGCCGCCAATTACGCCGACATCCACGTGCAGCCGAACAGCACCGGAAACTGTGCCAAGTACGTGCGCAAGGCGATTGAATGGGGTGGCGCAACGCTTGGGCGGACGCACTACGCCAAAGACTACGGCCCCGTCCTTGAAGAAGCCGGCTTTCACACCGTGCTGACCGCCCCGCGCAAGGGCGACATTGTCGTCATCCAGCCGGCGCCGGGTCATCCGTCCGGGCACATGGCGATCTATAACGGCACGGTATGGGTGTCCGATTTCACGCAGAACGACGGGCCGCAAGGTTTTTACCCCGGACAGGCCTATCGGACCGCGCAGCCCGCCTACAAGATCTATCGCCACGACGACTGAGGCCACCATGAAGACACGACTTTCCAGAGCGCTGGCATGGCTGGTTCTCGCCGTCGGCCTGCTCGGTATGCAAGCCGTCATGGCACAGGGCAAGGCGGCCACGCCAGAAGCCGATACGAAGGCGTTCTACGCGTGGTACATCAAGCTGCAAACCAAATCGGTCTACCCACTCACGGACAACGGCATCTACACCTACGTTGCAAAAGACACGGTAGACCGCCTGCGCGAAGCCTACCGCCGCAATGAGATGCCGGGCGACGCCGATTACTTCACCAAGGTCCAGGACTACGACGAGAAGGACTGGGCGGAACACACCGTGGCCCGCGCTCCGATCCTGCTGGAGGGCGTTGCCGTGGTGCCGGTCACGTTTGGCTCGAAGGACAAGGTGAGCGTGCTCGTCTTCCTGCGCAAGCTGGACGATGGGTGGAAGATCACCAAGGTGGAGGACACGCTGGACTTCCAGTAACACCTGCACCTGCCGCACCCATGAAGAAGAGCCCGTATTGCTGCGGGCTTTTCGTTTTGTGCACCCTGCGAAACATTACAGTTTAACTGCACAGTTAAACTGCATTAATGCTATGCTTGGCGCATGGCTAAATCACCGCCCCCGAACGACCCCACCCCGCCGGCCACGCTGGCGGGTGATCTGCGCATTGCTCTGGGCAAGCTGTCCCGGCGGCTGCGCGAACAAGTGCATCCGAACGATCTCACCCACGCACAAAAGTCGGTGCTCCTGCGCCTGGACCGTAACGGCCCCGCCACGGTTTCTGCACTTGCCCGTGCGGAGAGCGTGAAGCCGCAGTCCATGCGCGTCACCGTTGCAGGGCTGGAAGGGATGGGGGCAGTTGCCGGCACGCCAGACCCGACCGATGGCCGGCAGACGCTCATCGAGCTGACACCCGGTTTCCGCAAAGTGCTCAAGGAAAGCCGCGCCGCCAAGGACGATTGGCTCTTCCGTGCACTGCAAGCCCAACTGTCTGCGCAGGAACAAGCCGAGCTGGCCAGCGCCGTCAAGCTGCTGCAACGGCTTGCCGAATTCTGAACAAGGAGCCCCTGACATGGCATCACTGCATCTCGTATCGTGGTTCTTCGGCGGCGCATTTCTTGCCAACGCCGTACCGCATTTCGTGTTCGGTATCGCCGGCAAGCCGTTCCAAAGTCCGTTTGCAACGCCGCGTGGCGAAGGCCTTTCATCCTCGACCGTGAACGTGCTCTGGAGCCTGTTCAACCTGGTGGTCGGCTACGTGCTCGTTCTCCGCGTGGGGGATTTCAACTTGCGAGACACCGCGGATGCCGCAGCGCTCGGTCTGGGCATCCTGGCCCTCAGCGTGCCGTTGGCGCGGCGCTTTGGCCGCTTCAACGGCGGCAACCTGCCACAACGCCAATGAGCACATCGTCAACAGGCGTCTTCCGTTCACTGCGCGTCTACAACTACCGCCTCTGGGCAGCGGGGTCGCTGGTCTCCAACGTGGGAACGTGGATGCAGCGCACCGCTCAGGACTGGCTGGTCCTGACACAGCTCACCAATCACAACGCTTCTGCAGTGGGCACGGTGATGGCGCTGCAGTTCGGGCCGCAGCTTCTGCTGCTGCCCTGGACGGGCGTTGCCGCCGACCGCTACAACCAGCGCAAGCTGCTGATGGCCACCCAGGCAACGTCGGGCGTGTTGGCGCTGATACTCGGGCTGCTGACCGTGACCGGTGCGGTTCAGCTATGGCATGTCTATCTGCTGGCGTTTCTGTCTGGCTGCGCGTCGGCATTTGACGCGCCGGTGCGCCAGACGTTCGTGGCGGAACTGGTGGGCGATGGCGATTTGCCCAATGCGGTGGCGCTCAACTCGACGTCATTCAACGCGGGGCGCATGGTGGGGCCCGCAGCGGCAGGCATCGCCATTGCCACTCTCGGCACAGGCTGGGCATTCCTGGCCAATGGGCTCTCGTTCATCGCGGTGCTGACTTCGCTCTTCTTCCTGCGCAAGTCCGAACTGCGCCCCAATGCGCGTGCACGCCGCTCGCAAGGCGGCTTCGCAGAGGCCATCCGCTACGTGTGGGCCCGCCCCGACCTCAAGGCCATGCTGGTCATGCTGTTCCTGATCGGCACGTTCGGGTTGAACTTCCCGATCTTCATCTCGACGATGGCCGCCAGCGTCTTTCATTCGGATGCGCGTGGCTACGGCGTGCTGTCGTCGATGATGGCGGTGGGCACGATATCCGGTGCGTTATTCGCCGCGGGGCGCGAGCGCCCGGAATTCAAGTCCCTGCTGATTGGTGCGGCGATGTTTGGCTTGGGTTGCACACTGGCGGCCATTGCACCGAGCTATTGGCTGTTTGCGGCGGCGCTGGTCATCACTGGCATCGCGGCGCTCACCTTCACCAATACGAGCAACAGCCTGATGCAGCTGTCCACCGAGCCGGCCATGCGCGGCCGCGTCATGGCGCTGCGCGTGGCCATTGCGCTGGGCGGCACCCCCATTGGTGCGCCGATCGTGGGCTGGGTGGCGGATCATCTCGGGCCGCGCTGGTCGCTCGGGGTGGGTGCGCTTTCAGGCTTGCTATCGGCCGCGGTTGCGATTTACGTGATGCGGCAGCAGATTCACCTGCCTCAGCAAACGCCGTCGACGTTGGGGCAAAGCACGCCCTGAGATCACGGGCTCGATGCATCGCCATCTGGGGGCATCGAGCCCACGGCCTCTCACGTGAGGCCTAGTCCTTTCTTGCCGTCATCCCTCATACGAATGTGCTATGCAGAAAGGGACGAATCGTCCGCTTCTTTTGCATAAGCCGTGTCAAAAACAGGCCGCCCTGTCATACCCAAAGGAAATGTCATGCCGCTGGCGGCCCACCAACCCTGTCGCCTAACGGTTCTGGGATCGTGCCGTTCATGGTCGTCATGCAAACCCTCGCTGCAACTGCCGTATATGCCCAGGGCCCTGCCCCGACCTAGTACTTTGTCGTTGCCCAACGTGTCGGATACCTGCTCGCACCCCGACCGTTCCGAACCCTGGAGCGTTCAATGAACATCAGAACGTTTGCGAGCACCGTAATGCACTTCATGGGGGTGTCCTCGGACAACCCCGAACTGCTCAAAGCGCAGTACCGCGCGTTCTCGCGCCAGTTGCCGATGATGTATTTCATCCTCATCACCAGCACCTGGGCCGTCGCGCTGACCTTCCGCGCCGTCGCCCCTGCCTGGCTGTCGATCGGCGTGCCGCTGCTGCTCAGCGCGGCCTGCGCCGTGCGCGTGCTGCACTGGTGGCGCTCCAGGCGCATCGACCCGACGCCTGAGCTTGCGCTCAACGCCCTCAAACGCACCAATCGGCTGGCCGGTGCCATCGCCGTATCCTTCACGACCTGGTCGCTGGCGCTGTTTCACTATGGCGACCCCTATACGCGTTCCTACCTGGCCTTCTACATGGCCATCACCGTGATCGCATGCATCTTCTGCCTGATGCATCTGCGCCCGGCTGCCGTCACGGTCACGGTGATCGTCAACGGCGCATTCATCGCGTTCTTCGCAGCAACGGGGCAACCGACGTTCGTGGCCATCGCCATCAACATGGCCCTGGTGTCGTTCGGTCTGCTGGTCATCCTGATGATCAACTATCGGGACTTCACCCTCAGGGTGAACGCACAGACCGAGGCCCGCCGCCGAGAAGCCGAACAGGGCCGCCTGTTGCACATGATCGACGACATGCCGATTGCGGTCATGACGGTCAAACCGGACACGTTCACCATCAACTACGCCAACAACACCTCCAAGCGCCTGATCGATCGGATCGCGCATCTGCTGCCAGTCAAGGCAGACGCCTTGTTTGGCACGTCGATTGACATCTTCCATGCGCACCCGGAGGTTCAGCGCCGGCTGCTCGCCGACCCGGCCAACCTGCCCTACAACACGCGCGTGCAGCTTGGGCCGGAAGTCCTGGACCTGAAGGTTTCAGCCGTGCATGCCAACGATGGCAGCTACATCGGCCCCATGCTCACCTGGGGATTGGTGACCAAAGAGGTGGAAGCCGAGAACCGCATCCGTCAGCTTGCCCACTACGACATGCTCACCGGGTTGGCCAATCGCACCAACTTCCGTGAAGAGCTGGATGCCCGCCTGGCAACACCGGGGACCCGCGCTGGGCTGCTGTATATCGACCTCGATGGTTTCAAGCTCGTCAACGACACCAAGGGCCACCGCGCGGGCGATGCGCTGCTGGAACAGGTCGCAGCGCGGTTGCGCGCGGTGTGCAACCACGCCAGTTCGACCATCGCGCGATTGGGCGGCGATGAATTTGCCGTGCTCGTGTCGCATGACGACGCGGACCATGCCAACGCGCTGGCTTGCGCCATCATTGCGGTCCTCAGTGCGCCATACTCGCTCGGCACGGATCAGAGCGTGCGGATCGGGGCATCCGTGGGCATTGCGCTGGCGCCTGCCCACGGTCAGGATGCCGAGAACCTGCTCTCACGCGCCGACATGGCGCTCTATGCCGCCAAGGCGGCCGGCAGGGGCACAGCACGCCTGTTCAGCACGGCCATGGAAACCCGCATCCAGGAACGCGCTCGGCTGGAAGCCCAGTTGCGCGCCGCGCTGGAGCGCCAGGACCGGTTGTTCGTCTTCTATCAACCGATCGTCAATCTGCAGACCGGCAAAGTGACCGCGCGCGAGGCATTGGTGCGCTGGCACCATGCGCAGCGCGGCTGGGTCCCGCCGGCGGAGTTCGTGCCGATTGCGGAGCAAAGCGGCCTCATCGACCAGCTCGGCCGCTTCGTGCTCCACCAAGCCTGCCGCGAAGCGACGCGTTGGAAAGATGGTGCCCGCGTCGCCGTCAATATCTCGCCCATGCAACTGGGCAAGGCAACGCTGGCACAGACGGTGCAAGCCGTCCTGCTCGACTCAGGCCTCGCGGCGGACCGCCTGGAGATCGAGGTCACGGAGACCGCCCTGATCCAGAACGAGGCAGAGAGCTTTGAAGACCTGCGCCAGCTCTACAACATGGGGGTGCGTGTCGCGCTCGATGACTTCGGCACCGGCTATTCGTCGCTGGCGCATCTGCGCGCGTTCCCATTCGACAAGATCAAGATCGATCGCTCCTTCGTCTGCGACCTGCCGGAGCGATCTGACAGCGCAGTGCTGGTCAAGGCCATCGCCGATCTGGGCCGCCAGCTCGGTGTGACCACCGTGGCCGAAGGCGTGGAGACGCAGGCGCACGTCAGAATGATCTGCCAGGCAGGCTGCACCGAAGCGCAGGGGTACTTCTACGCCCGGCCCGCGCCGTCCGATGAAGACAAGGCCACGGTGGAGGCGTGTTACGTGGAGGCGCCGGAAACCGCAGCACGTCGGGCGTGTGTCGGTTGACTCGTTTCACGCAAGGTTTCAAGCACAAGAAAAAGCCCGCGCAATGCGGGCTTTCTTCTCAATACCTTGGGAGGTGCAACCTCACTCCCACTCAATCGTCGCAGGCGGCTTGCCCGAGATGTCATACACGACCCGGCTCAACCCACGCACCTCATTGATGACGCGATTCGACACACGGCCGAGCAACGCGTACGGCAGGTGCGCCCAGTGGGCGGTCATGAAATCGGTGGTCTGCACCGCGCGCATGGCCGTCACGTAGTCATACGTTCGGCCATCGCCCATCACGCCAACGGACTTGACCGGTACAAACACTGCAAATGCCTGGCTGGTCAGGTCGTACCAGCTCTTGCCGACATCGGCTTCGGCGCACAGACCGGCAGCCGCATCCTGCGCCGTTGCCTTGGTGCCGCGCAGCTCCTCGATAAAGATCGCATCAGCGCGGCGCAGCAGGTCGGCGTATTCGCGCTTCACCTCGCCCAGAATGCGCACGCCCAGGCCCGGGCCCGGGAACGGATGGCGATACACCATCTCGTGCGGCAGACCCAGCGCCACGCCCAGTTCGCGCACTTCATCCTTGAACAGGTCGCGCAGCGGTTCGAGCAGCTTCAGGCCCAGCGTTTCCGGCAGGCCGCCCACGTTGTGATGGCTCTTGATGGTCGTCGCCTTCTTGGTCTTGGTGCCGCCCGATTCCACCACGTCCGGGTAGATCGTGCCCTGCGCCAGCCACTTGGCGTTGGAGAGCTTCTTGGCTTCCGCCTGGAACACCTCGACGAATTCGCGGCCGATGATCTTGCGCTTGGCTTCCGGGTCCGTCACGCCGGCCAGGTGGCCGAGGAACTGCTCGGAGGCATCCACGTGCACGACCTTGGCGTGCAGGCGGCCGGCGAACATGTCCATCACCATCTTGCCTTCGTCCAGGCGCAGCAGGCCGTGGTCGACAAACACGCACGTGAGCTGGTCGCCAATGGCGCGGTGGATCAGCGCAGCCGCCACCGACGAATCCACGCCGCCCGACAGACCCAGGATCACCTCTTCATCGCCCACCTGTTCGCGGATACGCTGAACGGCTTCTTCGATGTGGTCGCGCATGACCCAGTCCGGCTTGGCACCGGCGATCTCCAGCACAAAGCGCTCGAGCAGCGCGCGGCCTTGCACGGTATGCGTGACTTCCGGGTGGAACTGCACGGCGTAGTAGCCGCGCGCCTCGTCGGCCATGCCGGCGACCGGGCAGCTCGGCGTGGACGCCAGCAGCTTGAAGCCCGGCGGCAGCTCGGTGACCTTGTCGCCGTGGCTCATCCACACCTTGAGCATGCCGTGGCCTTCCGGCGTGGCGAAGTCCTGGATGCCGTCGAGCAGGCGGGTGTGACCGTGCGCGCGCACCTCGGCGTAACCGAATTCGCGGTGGTCGCTCCACTCCACCTTGCCGCCCAGTTGCACGGCCATGGTCTGCATGCCGTAGCAGATGCCGAGCACCGGCACGCCCAGGTCCCACACGGCTTGGGGCGCGCGCAGTTGGTGGTCTTCGTAGGTGCTGGCGTGGCTGCCGGACAGGATGATGGCCTTGGGCGCGAACTCGCGCACAAAGGCGTCGGACACATCGTTCGGGTGGATTTCGCAGTAGACGTGGGCTTCGCGCACGCGGCGCGCGATCAGCTGCGTAACCTGCGAGCCGAAATCAAGGATGAGGACTTTGTCGTGCATGTTGGGGAGGAATGGAATCGGCAATCGTGTCGACTTCAGTGCCGGGGCCGTACCCAGGCGGCGGCATGTAGGCGGGCTCTTTGCGCTCGGCGGTGGTTTCCGTGCGCTGGCGTTCGCGGGCGGCAGCGGCTTCATCGCGAGCCTTCTGCGCGCGCTCGCGCTCATTGGTGCGCACGCGGCGCGATGCGGGAATCTGCACGGCAGAGAACGCCGCCAGCACTGCAGCAAACGTCGGCAGCCAGATCCGGCCCGCGCCTTCCACCGGCAGGTGGAAGAACAGCAGCCACGCAATCACCAGCACGGCTACTGCCAGGTTCACGTGGCCAACCACCTGCGCCACCGCAGTGGTCAGTTGCCCGTTGATGGTGGCTTGCCACAACAGCCAGGCCAGCCCGATCAGCGTGACGCCGAGCAGTTGGCCGTACATCGCCGGTTCCGGCTGCGGCAGTTGCAGTGCGCCGAAGACGGACGTCATCGGCGAGGCCAGGAGGACGAGACCGACGCACAGTGCGACAGCCGCATCCAGAAACAGAACGAGTCGCAAAAGCGCTTTCATCAGTGTCTCCAGTTGCGGGTGGCCGCCCGTGCTCCGGCCACCGGTTGAATCAGCCGGAGCGCCCGCGCGCCCCGGCGGCAGTACTGCTTGCCTTCTATCTTGTGTGCGGTGATCGAGTTGCCGATCAGTCGCGGTGATAGTTCGGCGCTTCCTTCGTGATCTGCACGTCGTGCACGTGCGATTCGTTCATGCCTGCGGCCGTGATCTCCACAAACTGGCTCTTCTCGTGCCATTCGGCAATCGATGCGCAACCGCAGTAGCCCATCGACGAGCGAACACCGCCCGTGAGTTGATGCACGATCGGCAACGCAGAGCCCTTGTAAGGCACGCGGCCTTCGATGCCTTCCGGCACGAGCTTGTCGACGTTGGCGGTGTTGTCTTCCTGGAAGTAACGGTCGGCAGCGCCATCCTTCATCGCGCCCACCGAACCCATGCCACGGTAGCTCTTGTACGAGCGGCCCTGGAACAGGAACACCTCACCCGGGGATTCATCCGTACCGGCAAACATGCCGCCCATCATCACGGTGTGCGCGCCGGCAGCCAGTGCCTTGGCAACATCACCCGAGTAACGGATACCACCGTCAGCGATGAGTGGCACGCCCGTGCCCTTGAGCGCCTCGGCCACGTTGGACACCGCAAAGATTTGCGGCACGCCCACGCCAGCGACGATCCGCGTCGTGCAGATCGAGCCTGGGCCGATACCGACCTTGACGCCATCCGCGCCATGGTCAACCAGCGCCTTGGCCGCATCGCCGGTGGCGATATTGCCGCCAATCACCTGCACTTGCGGGTAGTTGTCCTTGATCCAACGCACGCGGCTGAGCACGCCCTGGCTGTGGCCGTGCGCGGTATCGACCACGATCACGTCCACGCCGGCCTTGACCAACAGGTCAATACGCAGGTCATTGTCGGGGCCAACGCCAACCGCCGCGCCAACGCGCAGCGAGCCGCGCTCGTCCTTCGAAGCCAGCGGGTATTCCGTTGCCTTCTGAATGTCCTTGACGGTGATCAGGCCACGCAGTTCAAAATCGTCGCCCACCACCAGCACGCGCTCCAGGCGGTGCTTGTTCATCAGGCGCTTAGCCTCTTCCAGCGAGGCGCCTTCCTTGACGGTGACGAGCTTTTCGCTCGGCGTCATCTTGGCGCGCACCGGGGCGTCCAGCTCTTCTTCAAAGCGCAGGTCGCGGTTGGTGATGATGCCCACCACCTTCTTGCCTTCCAGCACCGGGAAACCCGAGATGCCGTGCTGTGCCGACAGCGCCATCACATCGCGGACCTTCATGTCCGGGCCGATGGTAATCGGATCGCGCAGCACGCCCGATTCGAAGCGCTTCACCTTGGCGACTTCGCGCGCCTGTTCTTCAGGCTTCAGGTTCTTGTGGACGATACCGATACCACCCTGCTGCGCCATGGCGATGGCGAGCCGCGCTTCCGTAACCGTATCCATGGCAGCGGAGACGAGCGGAATGGCAAGTTCGATCGAACGGGTGAGCTTGGTGCGAAGGGACGTATCGCGGGGCAGGACGGCCGAGTAAGCCGGGACGAGCAGCACGTCATCGAATGTGAGTGCTTTCTGGACAAGACGCATAGCAATTTCCTCTAGGCGCAAAATCGGATTATACGGGAAATCGCCCCACGGTTGTAGAAGGCCGTGCTATGCTCGATAAATTTTTCTTCGCGCACGCATCTAAAGCGCGCTGCGCCGCCAGCGGCCGCCGCTGGTGGTCATACCGTGCCAGCCTCGCGAGTGTTCGAATGGGAATTGGCGTATTGTGCGCCCTGCTGGCTGGGGCCATGTGGGGCATGGTCTTCATTGCGCCCCGCGCGCTGCCCGCGTTCTCCCCCTGGGAACTCGCCCTCGGCCGCTACCTCGCCTACGGCGCCATCGCGGCCATTGCTGCAGCCCCGATCCTTCCCCGCATTGCCCGCAAGATCACCCGCGCCGACTGCGTGGCGCTGGTCAAACAATCCTGCAGCGGCAACCTTGTCTATTACGTTCTGGTGGCGTTTGGCGTGCAACTGGCTGGCGTTGCGCCCACTTCGCTCATCGTCGGCATCCTGCCCATCACCGTGACAGTGCTCGGCCACCGCGACCACGGCGCCGTGCCGCTTTCCCGACTGATCTGGCCGCTACTGGTGGTGGCTGCAGGCATCGTGTGCATCAACATCGATCTGTTCGGCCACGGGGCCGCAACGGCTGCAGCCACCGCGCGACCCGTCTGGCAGCGCATCGCCGGCATTGTCTGCGCGGCCGGCGCGCTGTGCAGCTGGACGTGGTACGCGGTGGACAACGCGCGTTACCTGCAACGCAATCCGCATTTTTCGAGCAACGAATGGTCGGCCCTGTACGGCATCTCGAGCGGCGCTCTGTCGGCCGCGCTGACCGCAGCTGCCCTGCTGGTGGGCGGCATAGGCTGGACCAGCGGCAGCGGGCGCGTGTGGGGCACGTTCTGGGCGGTGAACGCTGCCGTGGCACTCGGCGCGTCGCTGATCGGCAACAACCTGTGGAACATGGCCTCCCGCCGCCTGCCGCTCACGCTGTCCGGCCAGTTGATCGTGTTCGAGACGCTGTTCGCGCTGGCATATGGCTTTGTGTACGACGGGCGTTGGCCGCGCCCGCTTGAAATCGCCGCAATCGCCTTGCTGATCGCGGGTGTCGGCTGGTCCGTACGCTTGCACGCAGAAGACAAGTCTGCATAAACTGGGCGCCTTGCCGGGGGGCGAGTCGATGGCCGGGTTACGCCATCGTTCTCAATTTGCGAGTGGCGATCACGCCACCGGGCTCCCGTGCGCGTCGTGGGCCGTCGTCGGGTCGGCCAGCGCGCCGTCGGCAGGCCATCGAACGAGAACCCCATGAAACGACTGCACGTCCTGCTGCCCGCCACCGCTACCCTGATCGCCCTCGCCTGCCCGATTGCTCAAGCGCAATGGGCCTGGCAATGGCGCGATGAGAAAGGCCTGATGGTGTACAGCGACGCGGCGCCGCCGCCGTCGGTACCGCCCAGCCGCATCATCCGCAACCCGAACAGCCGCACGGCTACCGCGTACGAGGCAATCCCGGCTCCGGCTTCCGCCGTTCAGGCTGCCTCTGCACCCAAGGCCACCCAACCTGCCTCCAGCGTCGCCGTTGATCCGGACGAAGCCCTGCGCAAACGCATGGCCGATCGCGCAAAGAAGGAGCAGGACGAGGCCAAACAGGCCGAAGCCGCTCAGCGCAAGCAGGCGGAATGCGCGCGCCTGCGCAACGAAACCACGTATATGCAGGAAGGCCGCCGCATCGGTACCGCGCAGGCCGACGGCTCAATTGCCTTTATGGATGACAACCAGCGCGCCGCCGCCGTAGCGCGCAACCAGGCAGCCCTGAGCGCCAACTGCAACTGAACGATCGTTACTTGAGGACGTTGTCTTTGGGCGGCGCCTCGGGTGGCGCCCCATTACGCAGCCACTTCAGGCCTTCGCGCGTACCGGTTGCCCGCACCTTCTGCACACGGCGCCGGCGCGCCGTCTTCGGATCTGCGATCAGCGGACCCAGGATTTCCACCCGATCACGCGCATGCAGCGGCGCATCCGGCGTCTTGCGCTTGCCATAGATGCCCAGGCGGCATGTATCGATCGTCAGATCCGATCCATCCAGAACCCCCGAGAGCCGCACCGCATCAGCCACTGTCGACTGCGCCGACACCAGCACATTGACCAGCCGCGGCGGCGTGACCGTCGCCAGGCAAACCATCACCTCGAGCTGCTCAGGATTCGCCATAGACGGTCTCAGCGCGCTTGACGAAGGAATCAACGAAGGTATTGGCGATCATGCTGAACACCGGGCCGATGATCTTTTCCAGCAGGTGGCTGGAGAACTCGTAATGCAGGTGGAAATTGATCTTGCAGGCGTCGGCGCGCAACGGCGTGAACACCCAAAAGCCGGTGAAGGCCTTGAAAGGGCCATCGGCAAACTGCATATCGATCCGGGTGGGTCGCGTTTGCGTATTGCGTGTCCGAAAATGCTGGCGGATACCCTTGAAGGCAATATCGACGCGCGCATCGAGTGACGTCTCCGTCTGCTCGAAGATCTCTACGCCGCCGCACCACGGCAAGAAGTTCGGATAATCCTTGACGTCGGTGACCAAGTCGAACATCTGTTCGGCCGAGTAGCCGATCAACACGGTTTTTTCAACGTCTGCCATGCGCCATCCGAGAGCTTTGCGCGCCGCACCTCCGGGCGTAAGCCTCGGGCTGCAGCGGATTTGTTAAACTCGCCATTTTATCGCAGCGCATGCCGGGATCGTCACCCCGATGCGCTCACCACACATTCCAACGCATGACCATCGCCGACAACAAGAAAGCCTTTTTCGATTACTTCATCGAAGAGCGCTACGAGGCGGGCATCGTACTCGAGGGCTGGGAGGTGAAGGCCATCCGCGCCAACCGCGCCCAGATCAAGGAAGGCTATGTCGTCATCCGCAATGCGGAGCTCTTCCTGATCGGCGCGCACATCAGCGCGCTGCAATCGGCCTCCACGCACGTCCATCCCGACCCCGTGCGCACCCGCAAACTGCTGCTGCACGCCGAAGAGATCAAGAAGCTGATCGGCAAGGTCGAGCAGCGCGGCTACACGCTCGTGCCGCTCAACCTGCACTACACGCGCGGCCGCGTGAAATGCGAAATCGGTCTCGCCAAGGGCAAGAAACAGTTCGACAAGCGCGAAACCGAGAAGAACCGCGACTGGCAGCGCGAGAAAGCGCGCCTCATGCGCGAGAAGGCCTAACCGCCTTCCCGCCGCAATTCTTGCGCTTAGGCGCCAGGTCGCTGCTGCTTCACGATCGTCAACGCTGACGCAATCATCGTGCTCAGGTCGCCCATGTTGCCCGGCACGATCAGCGTGTTGCCCTGCTTGGCCAGGTTGCCGAACGCGCTCACATACTCTTCCGCCACCTTCAGGTTAACTGCGTCGATGCCGCCTTCGGTGCGGATCGCCAAGCCAATCTTCTGAATTGCCTGTGCATTGGCTTCGGCCACTGCCAGAATGGCCGCAGCCTCACCCTGGGCCTTGTTGATGGCGGCTTGCCTTTCACCTTCAGACTTTTGGATTGCTGCCTCACGCGCGCCCGACGCCAGATTGATCTGCTCCTGACGCTTACCCTCTGATGCAGCGATCAGCGCACGTTTCTCGCGTTCCGCCGTGATCTGCGCCTGCATGGCGTGCAGGATTTCCTTCGGGGGCGTCAGATCCTTGATCTCGTAGCGCAGCACCTTCACGCCCCAGTTGGAGGCGGCCTCATCCAGCGCATTAACCACGCTGTGGTTGATGAAGTCGCGCTCTTCAAACGTCTTGTCCAGCTCCAGCTTGCCCACCACCGAGCGCAGCGTCGTCTGTGCCAGTTGCGTGATCGCGACCACAAAGTTGCTTGAACCGTACGATGCGCGCATCGGGTCGGTCACCTGAAAGTACAGGATGCCGTCCACCTGCAGTTGCGTGTTGTCCTTGGTGATACAGATCTGGCTCGGCACGTCGAGCGGGATTTCCTTGAGCACGTGCTTGTAGGCCACGCGGTCGACAAAGGGCAGCACGATGTTGAGCCCCGGCGACAGCGTTGCATGGTACTTGCCCAGCCGCTCCAGAATCCATGCGTGCTGCTGCGGCACGATCTTGATTCCCTGCGCGATCAGCACGATAGCCGCAAACAGAACGATAAGCGCGAGAGTCCCCAGCTCGAACATAGAACCTCCGGTTGTTGGTATTGGGTGCTAAGGCTTAATGCTTGGGCGCGACAACCAGCACGTTGCCGCGTACCTCGACGATGCGGAATTCGCCGCCCGAAGCCGTGGCGTGCGGCGCCAGCTCGACGTCCCACGCGGCGCCGCGATACTGCACGCGCGCGCGGCGCTCGGGCGACCACGCGTCTACGCGCAGCACTTCGCCGATATCCAGATTCACGTTGCGATTGCGGGCGGCATCTTCGCGCGTCACGCGCCCATAGCGCGAGCGCCGCAGCCCAGCGATGCCGAATACCGCGATGATGGCGGCCACAATGGCCTGCGCCGGAAACGCCAGCCCAACCAGTGCTGCCAAACCACCGGCCAGCAAGCCGATTGCCACCATCAGCAGGTAGAACGTGCCCGTCATCAGTTCACCGATGACGAGCAGCACAGCCAGCGAAAACCAGACGGTCTGAGCCGACATGCTCCCCCTCCCAGAAAAAAACCCCCGCGACGCTGCACGTCTGCGGGGGCATGTCGCTCGGCCCCCGCCAGCGTTAGACGCCACCGGGCACTTCGCGTTCTTGTTAGCGCGTACCCGTCAGGATACGCGCCTTGCCTTACAACACTCTAGCTCAGGCCGAACCCAGCTTCTTCCACGTGTCGACCACCGAATCCGGGTTCAGCGAGATCGACGAGATGCCTTCCTTGGCCAGCCACTCGGCAAAATCCGGGTGGTCGGACGGGCCCTGGCCGCAGATACCGACGTACTTGTTCATCGACAGCGCCGTGGAGATGGCACGCTGCAACATGAACTTGACCGCCGGGTCGCGCTCGTCGAAATCCTTGGCCAGCAGCTCCATGCCGGAGTCGCGGTCCAGACCCAGCGTGAGCTGCGTCAGGTCGTTCGAGCCGATCGAGAAGCCGTCGAAATGCTGCAGGAACTGCTCGGCCAGAATCGCGTTGGACGGCACTTCGCACATCATGATCAGGCGCAGGCCATTTTCGCCGCGCTTCAGGCCGTACTTGGCCAGCAGTTCGACCACCTTCTCGGCCTGGCCAAGCGTACGCACGAACGGCACCATGACCTCAACGTTGGTCAGGCCCATTTCGTCGCGCACACGCTTCATGGCACGGCATTCCATCTCGAAGGCTTCAGCAAAGTCTTCGGCGATGTAACGCGAGGCGCCACGGAAGCCCAGCATCGGGTTTTCTTCGTCCGGCTCGTAGCGCGAACCGCCGATCAGCTTCTTGTACTCGTTCGACTTGAAGTCCGACAGACGCACGATCACCGGCTTCGGATAGAACGCCGCTGCGATGGTGGCGATGCCCTCGGCCAGCTTGTCGACGTAGAACGCGCGCGGGCTGGCATGGCCGCGGGCCACGCTTTCCACGGCCTTCTTCAGGTCGCTGTCGACTTGCGGATAGTCGAGGATCGCCTTCGGGTGCACGCCGATATTGTTGTTGATGATGAATTCCAGACGCGCCAGGCCCACGCCGCCGTTCGGGATCTGGCAGAAGTCGAACGCCAGTTGCGGGTTGCCGACGTTCATCATGATCTTGGTGCTGATCGTCGGCATTTCGCCGCGCTGGACTTCCGTGATTTCGGTTTCCAGCAGGCCGTCGTATATCTTGCCTTCGTCGCCCTCGGCGCACGAGACCGTCACCAGCGTGCCGTCCTTCAGCAGATCGGTCGCGTCGCCGCAGCCGACCACGGCCGGCACACCCAGCTCACGCGCGATGATGGCCGCGTGGCAGGTACGGCCGCCGCGGTTGGTGACGATGGCCGAGGCACGCTTCATCACCGGTTCCCAGTTCGGGTCGGTCATGTCGGCCACCAGCACGTCGCCGGGCTGCACGCGTTCCATTTCAGCCGGATCGTTGATCACGCGCACCGGGCCCGTGCCGATCTTCTGGCCAATGGCGCGGCCGGTGGTCAGCACCGGTGCCGAGCCCTTCAGGCGGAAGCGCTGCTCGACCTTGCCGTGTGCCTGGCTCTTCACCGTTTCCGGGCGGGCCTGCAGGATGTAGATCTTGCCGTCCTTGCCGTCGCGGCCCCACTCGATGTCCATCGGGCGACCGTAGTGCTTCTCGATGATGACGGCGTACTTGGCCAGCTCCGTCACATCCGCGTCGCTGATGGAGTAGCGGTTGCGCAGTTCGCCCGGCACGTCGACGGTCTTCACGCGGCCTGCTTCGCCCGGCGCGGTGAATTCCATCTTGATCAGCTTGGAGCCGATCGAGCGGCGGATGATCGGGTACTTGCCGGCGGCCAGCGTCGGCTTGAAGACGTAGAACTCGTCCGGGTTCACCGCGCCCTGCACCACCGTTTCGCCCAGGCCGTAGCTGGAGGTGATGAAGACGACATCCTGGAAGCCCGATTCGGTGTCGATCGTGAACATCACGCCCGAGGCGCCGCAGTCCGAGCGCACCATGCGCTGGATACCGGCCGACAGGGCCACCACGTCGTGGGCGAAACCCTTGTGCACGCGGTACGAAATCGCACGGTCGTTGTACAGCGAGGCAAACACGTGCTTGATCTTGTCGAGCACGTCGTCGATGCCCAGCACGTTGAGGTAGCTCTCTTGCTGACCGGCGAACGAGGCGTCCGGCAGATCTTCGGCCGTGGCCGACGAACGCACCGCGAACGATGCCTCGGCACCTTCACGGGCAGCCACGCGAGCGTACGACTCGCGAATCTCTTGCTCCAGGCGTGGCTGGAACGGTGCAGTGGCAACCCACTCGCGGATTTCCTTACCGGCAACGGCCAGCGCCTTGACGTCGTCGACGTCCAGCGCGGCCAGGCGCTGCGAGATACGCTCGGTCAGGTTGTTGTGGGCGAGGAAGTCACGGAAGGCCAGTGCCGTGGTGGCAAAACCGCCAGGAACGCGCACGCCGGCGCCATCCAGCTGGGAGATCATCTCGCCCAGCGAAGCGTTCTTACCGCCAACGACCTCGACATCGGTCATCCGCAGTTGCTCGAACGGCAGCACATAGGCGCCGTCTTGCGACAGGTTAATCATACAAAAGTCCCTAAGCTAAGTAAAAAACCGGTCGGATTCGCACGGGGCATGTTTTTTTCGTCTGACCATGCGAATCGCTTGGCTAAATCATCTGGGACAGCCGCTGTGACATTGTCTGGCGGGCGGCGGGCCCGAATTGCTTAGCGAAACGATCGCCGCTATTCTACCGTGCCGCAGCACGATTTCTTGCCTGCGTGCTGGAAAAACCCCTTGTTTCGATGACCGACCTTGCCGCCAAGCCGGGCGTCCGCACCGTATTTATCGTGTCGGATGGCACCGGGATCACCGCAGAAACCTTCGCCCACTCCATCCTGGCCCAGTTCGAGATGAAATTCCGCCAGGTGCGGATTCCGTTTGTCGACACGGTCGAAAAAGCGCATGTGGCGGTTGGCAAGATCAACGAGGCGTTCAACGCCGAGGGTGTTCGCCCGATCGTCTTCACCACGCTGGTGGATGCCGACGCCAACCAGATCGTCCATCGTGCCAAGGCCACCATCCTGGACATGTTCCAGACCTTTATCGAGCCGCTCGAGAAGGAGCTGAACCTCAAGTCCACCCACGCCATCGGCCGCTTTCACCAGAACGCCGACACCGAGGCGTACAAAAACCGCATCGAAGCGATCAACTTTTCACTTGCGCACGATGACGGCCAGTCACATAAGAATCTGGCCGAGGCGGATGTGATCCTGGTGGGGGTGTCGCGCAGCGGCAAAACGCCGACCAGCCTCTACCTGGCGATGCAGTACGGCGTGAAATCGGCCAACTATCCGCTCATTCCTGATGATTTCGAGCGCGGTAAGCTGCCCACGGTGCTGTACGACTACAAGAGCAAGATCTTCGGCCTGTCGATCGACCCACAGCGCCTGTCCGAGATCCGCAACGAACGTCGCCCAGGCAGTAAATACGCTGCGATCGAGAATTGCCGCTACGAGGTCAACGAGGCCGAATCGATGATGCGGCGCGAGGGTATCAAGTGGCTGTCGTCCACGCACAAGTCCATCGAAGAGATTGCGACGACGGTCCTGCAGGACGTCAAGATGGAGCGCGACAACTACTGAGCGTCGTGCTCACACAATAAAGAACGGCCGGGTTCACACCGGCCGTTTTGCTTTTCCGCCGACGCCAGGCTCAAGCGCGATCACGCACCCAGTTGCCGCCGTGCGCGGCCGCCTGGGCGGCAGGGGATGTCGCCAGATAGGCCAGGGCCTGCTCGGTCGAGCCCTCGTGGTGTGGCGTGTAGCTGGGTCGGAAGTAGCGTAGCGCTGCCCCCAGCATCTTCCAGAACGACGGCAGGCAGCCGCGGCGCGACCCGTACCACCAGCCGCGGATGAACCCGGGGAACCGCCCCGCCCCCGGATCGCGCTTGTACATGAAGCGGAAGCCCGTCACCAGGAAGTACAGCAGCAGCAGAATCGTGCTGAGCATGTGGAAGCAACGCTCAAAGTAGTTGCCGCCCATGTGCCGGAAGATGTCAAAGGCCACCGTGCGGTGTTCGACTTCCTCTGCGCCGTGCCAGCGCAGCAAATCGAGCATGACCGGATCGGCGTTGGCGGCATCCAGCCCTTTTGCGTTGAGCACCCAGTTGCCGAGATAGCCGAAGAAGTGTTCCAGCGCAGCGATGATGCCGAGTTGCTGCCGCAGCCAGAAGCGCGTGTGGCCAATCTTCAGGCCGAGCGGCTGCTCGCCGAGCACCTTGGAAAACAACCAATCCAGCCGCTTGGTGAAGGGCTGCGTGTCGATGCCGTGGTCCTTGTAGTAATGCGTGAGCACGCCGCCGTGCGAGCGCGAGTGGATCGCCTCCTGGCGCAGGAAGCCTTCCGCATCGGCGCGCAGTTTCGCATCGGTGATCTGCGGCATGGCCTTGTTGTAGACGCGGCAGAACCACAGCTCGCCGGCCGGGAACAGCAGATTGAGAATGTTGATGATGTGCGTGCTGGACGGATCGCCGGGGATCCATTGGATGGGCGTGTCCTTCCAGTCGAAGCGCACATGCCGGGGCTTGATGTAGTAGTCGAGCGCAGTCATGGTTTGTCTCCTGTCGTTCTTGTTCAGGACCGCGCTCAATGCCCGGCCATGCTCACGCGGGCAATCAGCCGGCTGAGCCACTGCGCATAGCGTGAGATGAAGCGCGAGGAATGTGCCTCGATGCCGATCGTGACGACCGGCTTGTTGCGGAGCACCGCACGGAGCATGGCTTTGGCAACGGTTTCGGGCTTGAGGCCGCGCAACTGGTAGAGCTTGGTCGCGCGGGCGCGCAGTTGGGCCTGCTGCACCTCCGTCGTGCCGGCGTAGACGGTGGAGGCCATGATTCCCGTCTCGGCAAAGCCCGGGCAGATGGCCGATACGCCGATGCCCTGCGCGGCCAGCTCGCCACGCATGCATTCGGACAGCATCAGCACGGCGGCCTTGGTGGTCGCGTACGCAGCAAGATCGCGCGACGGCGCAAAGGCCGCCGCCGACGCGGTATTCAGGATGTGCCCGCCCTGCCCACGCGCCACCATCTGCTTGGCGAACAGCCGCGCGCCGTGGATCACGCCCCACACGTTCACATGCAGGATGCGTTGCCAATCGCGCTCGGAGGTGTCGACAATGCCGCCGGCCATGCCGATGCCCGCGTTGTTGACGACAATGTCAGCGCCACCCAGCGCCTTGCCGACCCAATCGACCAGGGCCTCCATCTGCTCAGCGTTGCCCACATCAACGGTGCGCGCCCACGCCTTGCCGCCGGAGAGCCGGATCAGTGTGGCGGTGCGTTCGGCGTCCTCCGCACGAATGTCGACTGCGACGATGGCCGCGCCTTGCTCCGCAAACTCCAGCGCCGCGCAGCGACCGATGCCGCTGCCCGCACCGGTAATGACGGCCAGCTTGCCGGTGAACGGTTTGCGTTCGCCGTGCTGGCGAGCGCGCTGCAACGCCTCGGATTCCGGCTTGCCCTCGGCGTGCTCGATCAGCTCGCGCGCCATCTCGGCCATGCGCCCGGCATGTGTCACGGGCAGCCAGTGCCGCGCCACCACTTCGCGCCGCCAATAGTTCGGCACCCAACGCGATAGGTCTTCGGACAACGCGGGGCTCACGTACTTGTCCAGCGTGGGCACGATCACCTGCACAGGCGCGTGCGCGTAGCGCTTACGCGGCGCGAACAGGCTGCGAATGAAGTTGGCGCGGTACAGCGAGACACCGCGGACCCCATCGGCCGTCTGCGTGGCACGCGGCACGATGGTGGTCTTCTCCACGCGGCGTAGCACGCGCGGCCAGGCGCGGCCTAGCCACAGGCGCCAGCTCAGTTCCGGCACAATCGGCAGATGGAACAGCAGCACGTACCACGAGCGCACAAGCTGCCCCAGCATCTTGCCCAACGACGACGGCGTCGGACGCAGCAAACGCTGGCGCATCCAATGCCCGACGTGATCCAGACACGGCCCCGAGCACGACGTGTAAGACGCGATGCGCCCGCGCAGGCGCTCTTCCGTCACGAATTCCCACGACTGGATCGAACCCCAGTCGTGTGCAATCAGGTGGACAGGCTTGCTCGGGCTCAGCGCATCAATCACCGCGATGAAGTCGTCGGTCAGCCGTGCGAAGGTGTAGTTGCGCATCCCCTTGGGCGCGCTTGATTGCCCTGCGCCGCGAACGTCGTAGGCGATGACGTAGTAGTCGCGCGCGAGTATCGGCGCCATCTCGTGCCAGACCTCGCTGTTATCCGGGTAACCGTGGACGAGCACGACGGTCGGGCGAGCCGGGTCGCCCCAGGTCTTGACGGCGAGCGCGACATCACCGGATTGCACGGTGCGCTCGGCACGTGGAAAGGCTGCGACCGGCTCGAACAGCGCCAGCGGGGCCTCTTCAAGAAGCGTCTTCATCTGAGCCTCCGCAAGCATCAGGCCGCACGCTGCTGTGCGAGCTGGCGTTGCTGCTGCCGTTGTTGCCACCTGCGCACGTGCGGCAGGTCGTCGTCGAGCCAGTAGGCATCGTCTTCGGTAATGACGAGCAGCTCTTCGAACTTGGCGCCCACGCCGTGAAAGCCCAGGTGTGGCTCCACGGCCCACAGACCCGGTACGGGTGCGTGCTCGGAGCGGCGGTCGATCGACCACAGCGGTGACCACCCCTCCTGCTTGCCGCTGCGCACCTGGTCGAGAATCAGGTTGCGCGTGGCGTTCAGCCCGAAGCGCGCCACGAAGCGCGGCTTCGACGTTTTCTCCAGCTTGGCCACGCGATGCGCCAGCACCTTGAACGGATAGGCCTTGTGGCGCGGCTCCACCCCTTGCTTCATGCAGAGCTGATCCACCGCACGCGCGACATCCGCCATCGGACGGCGCTCGCGAATCAGGCGCACGATCAGCTCGCGGTGCGCCATCAGATCGTCCAGCAGTTGTTCAAGGATGGCGTTCTCACCAACACACGTGGCGTAGCCCACGTCGGCAATCACCCCGTTGCGCACCGGCGCCACGTCCAGGATGACCGGCATGTTCTCCTCCAGCCGCCGCGACGACGGAAAGAACGCCATGTTGAAACCTGCCATGTGCGTCAGGCCAGAGAACCCCTGAAACGCCGTGCGATCACCAAACCAGGCGAACGGTTTGTGCAGCCAGTCATGGACACCGCGGTCGCCCAGCCACTCAGTGAGCAGCCTGGCCGCATCCTTCTCCGTCATGCCCGGGCGCAACATGCCCCCGACCGCTTCGACGCATTGGTAGGCGAGTTGCTGGATTTCACGAAACTGCGCGAGTTCGTCGACATTGACGCGCGCCAGGGTGGGGTTCGGCATGGCCGGTCTCCTTGCGAACCCGTTGACGCTTCGACCGCGTGATGCGGATTGCGAACAGGCTCTGAGTCTGGTTATCGAGGGGTGCTCAATGGCACCACGCACAATGTTCCATTACTCAATGGCAAAGTCAATGCGGGACTTTTCTGGCGTTTGAAAACGCCGTGTGACCGGTAACCGACAGGAAAACGAGATCAGTTGGCGCGACGCTGGCGCACCGCTTCGAACAGGCAGATGGCTGCTGCGGCAGCCACGTTGAGGGATTCCATGCCGCCTGGTTGGGGGATCGTCACTGGTGTCGTCACGGCGGAAAGCCACGTTTCGGACACCCCTGCACCCTCGTTGCCGAAGACCCAACCGACGGGTGCACTCAGCGGCACATCAAAGACAGCCTGCTTGGCGTGCGACGACGTTGCCAGCAATGGCACTCGAATGCGCGGATGCACGCTCTCGAACGTGCAGTGCTCGACGATGTTCAGGTGGAAATGCGCGCCCATTGCAGCGCGCAAGGTTTTGGCTGACCACGCGAACGCACAACCCGCCGTCATGAACACATCGCGCACCCCCGCCGCCGCTGCACAGCGCAGGATGGAGCCGACGTTGCCGGCATCCTGAATGCCATCCAGGATCACGCAATCAGCATCAATGACTTGCGGCAGATGGCCTTCAGGCGTTTCGATCAAGGCGATCAGATCCACGCCATTGACGACCGTGGTGAGCTGCGAAAACAGGTTGTCGGCCAGCAAGATGACAGTCTGCGGATCAACGCGATCCAGCAGCGCTGTGACTTCCGGGTGAGCGACATGACGCTCGGAAACCAGGATCTGGTCCGGCGTCTGGCCGGCATCCAGATAGGCCGCAACCAGATGCACGCCGTCGAGCACGGATTGCCCCGCGCGCCGGCGTTGCTGTGTCGAACCCGACAGCGCTTTCAGGTGCTTGAATACGGCGTTGTCGCGGGAAGTGATGTGCTTCATGAAAATCAGTCGTCCCAGGCGGGGCTACCGCCCGCAGTCGTTGCAGCCTGCGCTTCCAGCGCACGGCGCACTGGTGCAAACGAGCGGCGATGATGCAGTGTCACGCCATGCGCTTCGATGGCAGCCAAATGCTGGGGCGTGCCATAGCCAGCATGCACATCGAAGCCGTACTCGGGAAACGCAGCGTGCAAAGCGACCAACTGCCGATCACGCGTGACCTTGGCAAGAATCGACGCCGCCGAAATCTCCTGCACCAGCGCGTCGCCCTTGACGATGGCCTCCACGGCAAACGGCACCTGCGGGCAGCGATTGCCGTCCACCTGCACGAGGTCCGGCAGCGTGCCTTTCGCAGCCACGCCGTGCACGGCGCGCTGCATGGCCAGCATGGTCGCATGCAGGATGTTGATCCGGTCGATCTCATCGACAGTCGCCTCAGCCACGTGCCAGGCAAGCGCTTTTTCGATGATCTCGTCGTACAGCGCCTCACGCTTTTTGGCAGTGAGGATCTTGGAATCGGCCAGCCCAGCAATCGGCTTGCGTGGGTCGAGGATGACGGCAGCGGCTGTCACCGGCCCGGCCAGCGGCCCGCGGCCAGCTTCATCCACGCCACACAGAATGCGGTGCACACGCTTGCCGGCATCGTCCGCCGGCTCCTGCGACAGCAGCAGGCCCAGTTGATCCGGATTGGGTTTGCGGGAAGCCATGGCGTTAAAGCTGACCGCGGCTGCGCAGCAGATCGACCACGACCTTCGCGCCAATCTCCGCCATGTTCTGCTTGAGCGTCAGATGCATCTGCGTGAAATGCTCGCGCAGGAAGGTGGCGTTGCCGTGGTCACTCAACTGCAGCAGCGTCTCACGCGCAAGCGCCTCGGGCGTCGCGTCATCCTGCAGCAGCTCGGGCACGACAAAGCGGCCGGACAGAATGTTCGGCAGCCCCACGTAGGGCAGATAGCCCTTGCGCTTCATGATCTGCGCCGTCAACCAGGGCACCTTGTAGGTGATGACCATGGGCTTCTTGTACAGCGCGGCTTCCAGCGTGGCGGTGCCGCTGGCAAGCAGAATCACGTCAGCGGCTTCCATGGCCGCGTGCGACTGGCCGTCAACCACCCACAGATGCAGGCCCGGGTGCTCCGCACGCAGCGCGTCAACGCGCTCGCGCAGTGTCGCGCTGGCGGCCGGCAGTACGAAGGCGATGTCCGGCTCGACAGCCTGCATGCGCGCCATGGCGGCAAACAGCGTCGGGCCGAGGTTCTTGACCTCTGAGTTACGGCTCCCCGGTAGCACCGCCACGATTTTGCGGCCTAGCGGAAGACCCAGCCGCGTGCGTGCGCCTTCCACGTCCGGCACCAGCGGAATCACGTCCGCCAGCGGATGACCAACGTACGTGGCAGGAATGCCCGCCTTGGCGTAGATTTCGGGCTCGAACGGGAACAGGCAGAGGATGTGGTCAACAGCCTTGGCGATCGTTTTGATGCGCCCGGCACGCCACGCCCAGATCGACGGGCTGACGAAGTGCACCACCGGCACACCCGCCTGCCGCATGGCGATCTCGACGTTGAAATTGAAGTCCGGCGCATCGACGCCGATGAAGGCCAGCGGCGGATTGGACAGCAGATCCTGCTTGAGTCCTTTGCGGATAGCGAGGATCTCACGCAGTTGGCCAAGCACTTCCACGTAGCCGTTGACCGACAGCTTGTGCATCGGCCAATTGGACTGGAAGCCTTGCTCGGCCATGCGCGCGCCGCCGATGCCGTTGTAGGCAATATCGGCGGGCAGTTGTTGTGCGTGCAGCCCCTTGAGCAGCAGCGAGGCCAGTAGATCGCCGGACGCCTCGCCAGCCACCATGCCGATGCGGCGCGCCGGCGCAGCCCCCTGGGCCTGATCGGTCAACGCACGATGCCGCGCTTGGTGGCGGCGATGAAATCTGCGAACGCTGTCAGCACTTCACGCGTCGGGGCATCGTCAGCCTGGGTAACCTGCGCGGCAATCTCGGCCTTGGCCTGATCGAAGCTGAGGTCACTCTTGTAGAGCAGCTTGTACGCCTGGCGCAGGCCGGTGATCTGCTCGGCCGTGAAACCGCGTCGGCGCAGACCTTCGACATTGATGCCGTGCGGCGCGGCCTTGTTGCCCCCCTTGTCGCTCGCGGCAATCACGAACGGCGGCACGTCCTGCACCAGCGCAGACGCACCGCCCAGCATCGCATGCGCACCGATGCGCACGAACTGGTGCACGCCCGACATACCGCCCAGGATGGCCCAGTCGCCCACTTCCACGTGGCCGGCAATCTGCGCGTTGCTCGAGAACACGGTGTGGTTGCCCACGCGGCAGTCGTGCGCGATGTGCACGTAGGCCATGATCCAGTTGTCGTCGCCGATGGACGTGATACCGGCATCCTGCGACGTGCCGGTGTGGATCGTGGTGAACTCGCGGATGGTGTTGCGGTCGCCAACGATGAGCTGCGTCGGCTCATCGCGGTACTTCATGTCCTGCGGGCGGCCGCCCACCGACGCGAAGTGGCCGATGCTGTTGTCGCGACCCAGCGTGGTGTAGCCCTCGACCACAGTGTGATGACCGACACGTGTGCCCGCGCCCATGCGCACATTCGGGCCGACAACGGTAAAGGCGCCGATCTCGACGCTGGAGTCCAGCTCGGCTTTCGGGTCGATCAGCGCGGTCGGATGGATCTTGCTCGTGCTCATGCGGCTCCCTTCGGTTCATCCTTGATGATCGCGCACATGATTTCGGCCTCGGCAGCAACCTTGTCTTCCACCGTGGCAACCACCTTGAACTTCCAGAAGCCGCGCTTTCCTCGCAGCAGTTCTGCGTGCATGCAGAGCTGATCCCCTGGCACGACCTGCTGCTTGAAACGGGCGCCATCAATGGCCGTGAACAGGTAGAGATCGTTCTCGTTGCGTTGGTGACCAGGCTCACCGAAAGTCAACAGCGCGGCAGTCTGCGCCAGCGCTTCGAGAATCAGCACACCCGGCATGACCGGGTGCCCCGGGAAGTGGCCATTGAAGAACGGCTCGTTGAACGTGACGTTCTTGATGGCCTTGATGCGCTTGCCCGATTCGAACTCGACCACACGATCGACCAGCAGCATCGGGTAGCGATGCGGCAGCAGGTCGAGGATTTTCTTGATGTTGAAATCGCTGACGAGGCTGGTCGTCGCGTTGGTCGTATTCGATGCTTCAGTCATGATTCTTTGCGCAGGTCTTTGACCCGCTGTTCCAGTTGTTGCAACCGTTCGCGCATGCGCGTCAGGCCTCGAACGATAGCCGCGTTACGCTCCCAATCGCCATGCGGCATGAACGGGAAAACGCTGGTGAAATGGCCACCGGGTTTGGTAATGGATTTGGTGATGGACGTACCGCCCGAGACGGTCACGCGGTCCGCAATCGTCAGGTGGCCAGCAAAGTTCGCCGCGCCACCGATGATGCAGTAGCGTCCGATTTTCGTGCTGCCCGAGATGGCCGCGCAGCCGGCAATGACGGTGTAGGCGCCAACGTGCACGTTGTGCGCAATCTGCACCTGGTTGTCGATCTTGCAGCCCTGCTCGACCACCGTGTCGGCCATGGCGCCGCGGTCGATGGCGGTATTCGCGCCGATCTCCACATCGTCGCCAATCACCGCGCGGCCGGTCTGCGGAATCTTCACCCACTCGCCGCCTTGCGGGCCAAAGTCCGGCGCAAAGCCAAAACCGTCTGCACCGATCACCACGCCGCTGTGCAAGATGCAGCGCGCCCCCACCACACAGCCGTGGTAGATCGAGACGTTTGCGTAGAGAAGCGTGTCGTCGCCAATGCGCGCATCTGCTCCGACAAAGCCGTTGCCAGCAATACGCACGCGCTCACCAAGCACGGCGCCTGCCTCGATGGTCACGTTCGGGCCGATCGAGCACGAAGCCGGCACCACAGCGCCCTCACCCACGCTCGCGCTTGGGTGAACGCCAGGCACCACAGGCCGCGCAGTCAGCGCAACAAAGCGCTGGGCAACGCGGGCAAACGCAGCGTACGGGTTGGCGGCAACCAGCCAGTTGCGGCCGTCGGCATGACCTTGGGCGGCGAGCGTTTCCAGATCACGGGGCGATACGATGATCGCACCCGCACTGGAGTCCACAGCCTGATTGAGGTACAGCGGATTGGAAAGAAAGGCGAGCTGATCGGCGCCGGCCTGATCCAGCGGCGCGATCGACTTGACGATCAGGCCTGCGTCACCCTGGACGGTCGCGCCGAGCGACGCGGCAAGTTCACCAAGCGAAAACGACATGGGAACAACCTCATTTCGCCGATTGCGAAGCCGCGTTCAGCGCCTTGAGCACATCGTCAGTGATGTCGATGCGCGGATTCACATACACCGCTTCCTGCACGATCAGATCGTACTTACGCTGCTCGGCGATCGAACGGATCACGCGGTTGGCGCGCTCAAGCACCTGGGCCAGCTCTTCGTTGCGACGCTGGTTCAGGTCTTCGCGGAACTCGCGCTGCTTACGCTGAAAATCACGGTCCAGATCGGACAGCTCGCGCTGGCGGCGGGTACGGTCAGCATCAGCCAGCACAGCCGAGTCCTTGTCCAGCTTGTCGGACATCGTCTTGAGCTTGGCGGCCGTGTCCTGCAGATCGCGGTCGCGCTTGGCAAACTCGGCCTCCAGCTTGGCCTGAGCCGCCTTGGCGGGCTGCGAATCGCGCAGGATGCGCTCGGAATTGACAGCGGCGATACGTGCTTCCTGCGCAGCGGCCGGCAATGCAAAGCTGGCGGCGGCGAGCGCGGCAAAAGCAACCGACACGCCCATGCGGGACAATGTGACGCGTGTGGATTTCATGATGAATGCAGTCATTAGAATGCCGTCCCAATCTGGAACTGGAAGCGTTGAGTCTGGTCTTCGGCCTTCCGCTTGATCGGGAAGCCCATGCTGATCTTCAGCGGACCAATCGGCGACAGCCACGACAGGCCGAAACCGGTCGAGTAGCGCATGTCGCTAAGCTTGTACGGCTGGGAGGCTTCCGCGAACACGTTACCGTAGTCGAAGAAGGTGAACAGGCGAACGGTACGGTCCACACCCGAGCCCGGCAGCGGGAAGATGAATTCGACGTTACCGACAATCTTGCTGGCGCCACCAATGGCAATGCCGTTGGCGTCGCGCGGGCCCAACGTGCTGGTTTCATAGCCACGCACCGAACCGATACCACCCGCGTAGTAGTTCTTGAAGATCGGGAAGTCCTTGCCGCCGTAGCCTCGGCCGTAGCCGAACTCATTGTTGAAGGCCAGCGTAAACGACTTCGAGACCGGATAGAACCACTGGTGCTGGTAATACGCGCGGTAATACGTGACACCGCCCGGAACACCAATTTCCAGATTGGCCTGCTGATAGCGGCCACGGGTCGGAACCAGGGCGCTGTCACGCTGATCCTTCGACCAACCGATCGTGAACGGGAAGTTGTTGGTGACACGACCGTTCTTGGCAACCCAGTTCTGATAAGCCAACGGCGTGTTGGTCGACACGTCGATGGACGTGCGCTCGTAGCCGATACCGAAGAACACGGTATCTGTTTCCGAGAACGGCACACCAAACTTCATGTTGCCGCCCTGCTGCACGATCTTGTACGTCGAGTCGCCGGTGTAGTACAGCGGCTGGTACGTACGGTAGTACAGCTCGGTCGAACGGCTGATGCCGTCGGTCGTGAAGTACGGATCGAACTGCGTCACTGCAATGGTTCGGTTTGCCTTGGAGGTGTTCACGTCCAGGCCCAGGCTGGTGCCGGAACCGAACACGTTGTCCTGGCGGATACCGGCCGAGAGCACCACCTTGTCCGTCGACGAGAAGCCCACACCCAGGTTGATCTGGCCAGTCGGCTTTTCCGTCACGTTGACGTTCACGTCCACCTGGTCAGACGTACCCGGCACGTCTTCGGTGGTGATGTTCGCATCGGTGAAGTAGCCCGTGCGGTTGATGCGGTTCTGCGAGAGCTGCAGCTTCTCACCGTCAAACCACGAAGCTTCCATCTGGCGCATTTCACGGCGCACCACTTCATCGCGCGTCTTGCTGTTGCCAAGCACGTTGACGCGGCGCACGTAGACGCGGCGGCCCGGATCAACCACCAGCGTGAGCGCAACTGTGCGGTCCTTCTGGTTGATCTGCGGCTGCGGGTTGATCGTAGCGAAAGCGTAGCCGTACGTGCCGAGCAGATCGGTGATCGACTTGGTCGTGGCCGACAGCTTGGCCGAGGAGAACACATCGCCCTGTTTGAGCTTGATGAGTTTTTCCATCTCGGCCTGCTTGGAGAGCAGCTCGCCGGTCAGCTTGATGTCCGACACCTTGTACTGTTCACCCTCGTGGATGTTCAGCGTCAGGTAGATGTCCTTCTTGTCCGGCGTGATGGAAACCTGGGTCGACTCGATCGCGAATTCCAGGTAACCGCGGTCCAGGTAGAACGAGCGCAGCGCTTCCAGGTCGGCGGTCAGCTTCTGCTTCGAGTACAGATCGTTCTTCGTGTACCACGACAGCCAGTTGGGCGTGGACAGCTGCATCTCGTCGCGCAAGTCGCCTTCCTTGAAGGCCTTGTTGCCGACGATATTGATCTGGCGAATCTTGGCGGTCGGGCCTTCGTCCACCGTGAAGGTGATCGACACACGATTGGCGTCGACCGGCGTAACGGTAGTCGACACGTCGGCGGCGTAGTAGCCGCGCGAGACGTACTGGCGCTTGATTTCCTGCTCGGCGCGGTCGATCAGCGACTTGTCGTAGTAGCGCGCTTCGGCCACGCCCACGCCACGCAGTGTGCGGCGCAGTGCGTCCTTGTCGAACTCCTTGAAGCCGATGAACTCGAGCTGCGAGATGGCCGGACGCTCTTCAACACGCACCACCAGCACGTTGCCTTCGGCGCGAATCTGCACGTCCTTGAAGAAGCCGGTGTTGTAGAGCGCGCGGATCGACTCGGCGCCCTTCTCGTCGGTGAAGGTCTCACCTACCTTCACGGGCAGATAGCCGAACACGGTACCCGGTTCGACGCGCTGTACCCCCTCCACGCGAATGTCCTTCACGACGAACGGCTCCACTGCATGAGCCTGACCGGCAGTCACGGTCAGCACGGAGGCCGCCAGCACGCTGAGCGGGAAGCGATGTTGTCTGATCAATCTAATCCCCTAAATTGGATCCGGTTGGAATCCACTTCCGAGTGTTTTCAAAATCTTGGGTTGCCCGCTCACGCTTGTGGCAGCGATGCGGCTTGCCGACAAAAACAAATACGGCCTAGCCTCGAGTCAGAAACAGCCGACTCAAATCGTTGTACAAGGCGAGCGAAGTGAGAAGCAGAATGCAGGCGACGCCGATCTTTTGGAGTACTGCTTGCCAGGATTCCGGCACGGGTCGGCCTGTCAAAAATTCCACGCAATAATACAGCAAATGCCCCCCATCCAATACCGGAACGGGCAACAAGTTCAGGACACCGAGGCTGACGCTGATCAACGCGAGAAAGCCCACAAACGTCTGCCAGCCAAGGCTTGCCGCCTTGCCCGCAAAGTCCGCCACCGTGATCGGCCCGCTCAGGTTCTGCAGCGAGGCCTGCCCCACGATTATCTTGCCCAGCACCTGCAGCGACAGCACCGACGTCTGCCAGACCTGGCGCAATCCATGCACCAATGCAGCGCCCGGCGCGTCACGCATCAGCGCCGTCTCGACCTTCTGGTTGAGCTGAGCGCCCAGCTTGCCGACCTTCGCCCCATTGGAAGCCTTCGGATCGGTATCGGCGTCGGGGCGCACCGGCAGGGTCATCGGTTCGCCATTGCGCAGAATGTCGATCGAGGCGTTCTGCTCCGGCATGGCGCGAATCTGGCGAATGAGATCCGTCGCTTGGTCGGCAGGCTGACCTGCAAAACGGACGATCTGGTCGCCGGCACGTAACCCGGCACGCGCGGCAGCGCTATTTGGCAGAACAGCAACGATGGTGACCGGACCACCAAGCAGGCGCAAACCGATCTGGTCGATCACGTCAGCCTGGGGCGTGCGTGCCGGGCTCGGCAGGCCTTGCAGGCGAACCGTACGCTCTGTGCCATCGGTGCCGCGCACCTGCACGAGCGCATCATGCCCGCCAATGCCGGCCGAATACAGGCGCATGCGCACATCGCTCCAGCTGCGTACGGGGCTCGGTGCTTCAGCGTCAGTACCGACGGCAATGACTTGATCTTTCGCACGCAGATCAGCCTGCGCGGCTATGCTGCCCGGCGGCGGCGCACCGAGAATGGGCAACGGCTCGACCGCGCCAACCCACGCCAACACGGCATACAGAGCGATCGCCAGCAGGAAGTTGGCGACTGGGCCAGCGGCCACAATCGCGAAACGCTTATAGACGGGTTGGTGGTCGAAGGTGCGCGGCAGCTCTTCGGGCAGGATGGGCGGGTCCTTTTCGGGGTCCCTCGCGCCCTCGCCCAGCATCTTGACGTAACCGCCAAGCGGGATGGCGCAGACGGTCCATTCGGTACGGTCCGGGCCTCGGCCGACATGACGGAACAGCACCTTGCCAAAGCCGACCGAGAACCGCAGCACTTTCACGCCGCACAAGCGCGCGACACTGTAGTGGCCCAGTTCATGAATGACGATCAGTACCGCGATCGCAAAAACAAACGCTAAAACGGTCTGCAAGAACCTTCTCCGGATGCACTGATGGGTGCGCACGGGTGCAACCCGTGCGAGCGCACTATGTTACCCGCTCGCGCTGACGGAGCACTTGTCACGCCGCCGGCAGATGCGCGCACGCCGTCGCAATGTAGCGCTCTGCCTGACCGCGCGCCTGCGCATCAGCGGCAAACACGGTGTCGAGCGAGTCCGCCGGCACGATGGAAGCACGCGCCAGCGTGTCGCCCACCACAGCGGCAATATCGGTAAAACGGATGCGGCGCTGCAAAAATGCATCGACCGCCACCTCGTTGGCCGCATTCAGCACAGCAGGTGCGGTACCACCCGCACGTAGCGCATCAAATGCGAGTGCGAGGCACGGGAAGCGGCGCAGGTCCGGCGCCTCGAAAGTCAGCGTGCCGGTGGCGGCCAGGTCCAGCAGTGGTACACCGGCTTCAATCCGCTCCGGGTGCGCCAGCCCGTATGCAATCGGCGTACGCATGTCGGGGTTGCCGAGCTGCGCCAGCACCGAGCCATCGTCGTAGCCGACCATTGAATGGATCACGCTCTGCGGATGGATCAGCACCTCGAGTCGCTCGACCGGCACGCCGAACAGCCAGTACGCTTCGATCACCTCCAGCCCCTTGTTCATCATGGTGGCGGAGTCGACCGAGATCTTGCGTCCCATAACCCAGTTGGGGTGAGCGCAAGCCTGGTCGGGCGTGACGTCAGCGAGCGTGTCAACGGCGCGCGTGCGGAATGGGCCGCCCGAGGCGGTCAAGACGATACGCGACACGCCATGGCCAAACTTAGGGGCCTGCTGCGGCAGGCACTGGAAAATGGCGTTGTGCTCGCTATCGATCGGTAGCACGGTGGCACCATGCTGGCGTACGGCGTCCATGAAGAGCGCGCCGGACATCACCAGCGCTTCCTTGTTCGCCAGCAGCACGCGCTTGCCAGCTCGCACGGCGGCCAGCGTCGGACGCAAGCCCGCGGCGCCAACAATGGCCGCCATCACCCCGTCGCAATCGGGATGCGCCGCCGCTTCTTCCAACGCCTCAGCGCCAAAACGGATATCGATGCCGGTCGCATCAGCGCCAAGCTGCTCGCGCAGCGCATCAGCCGCTACCGCCGAGCCCAGCACAGCCATCTGCGGACGAAACTCGCGGCACAGCTTGGCGAGCTTGTCGGCCTGTGCGTGGGCCGTGAGCGCGAACACGCGGTACTTGTCGGGGTGACTGCGCACCACGTCGAGCGTGCTGTCACCAATGGAGCCGGTTGCGCCAAGAACGGTCAAACGCATCATGTTCGGAAGACGCCTCAGGAAATCAGCAACGCGGCCAGCGGGAACACCGGCAACAGCGCATCGATACGGTCGAGCACGCCGCCATGGCCAGGCAGCAGACGGCTGCTGTCTTTCATGCCGACCTGACGCTTGAGCAGGGACTCAAACAAGTCACCGCCGATGCTTGCGGCCACCAGCACGATCGTCAGCGCCAGAGCGACGACTGCACCGTTCTGGTCGAACTGGCGCGAGAACCATGTCGGCGCAAACCAATGGGTAACGCCGGCCACCGTCGCGATGATTGCCACAAGCACAGCCCCGCCGATCGCACCTTCCCATGACTTGCCGGGGCTGATGGTCGGCGCCAGCTTGCGACGGCCGATGGCCTTGCCAACGAAATAGGCGCCCACATCGGCCGCCCATACGAGCACCGCGACGGAGAGCAGGAAGGCGACCCCCTGTGCGCGCAGCGCGATGGCCGCATGCACGAACGCCGGCAAGATCACCAAGCCAAGCAGGGTAAAGATGGCCTTGCGCGTACCACGCAGTTCACGTACGCCGCCAGCCAGCAGGCCCCAGGCGACCACCCACGCGATCACCGCACCATGGAACAGCGGCTGCACATCGCCACGCACCGGGATGTCATGCCAGGCAATCGTCAGTACAACCACGATCACGGCATACAATAGCGGCCCCCACCAGCCCGGCAAGCGCACGAGCCGCCCCCACTCCCAGGCTGCCAGCACGGCAAACACCGTCGCCAGCCCGGCAAGGCCGGCTGGCGGGGCGAAGAACAGAATGGGCAGGATGACAATCAGCAGGCAGACAGCGGTAATGACGCGAGTCAGCAGCATGTGTCAGGCTCCGGCAGACAGCGCGGGGGGAACATTGGGCTCAAGCTGCGCACTGGTGCGCCCGAAGCGGCGCTCGCGATTGCGATACCAAGCAAAGGCACGGTCCAGCTCGGCGGCGTCGAAATCGGGCCAGTAGCGATCAGTGAAATACAGCTCCGAATACGCAAGTTGCCAGAGCAGGAAGTTGCTGATGCGTTGCTCGCCGCCGGTGCGGATGAACAGGTCCGGCTCGGGCGCATAGGCCAGGGCCATGTACGGCGCCAGAACGTCTTCCGTGATGGCCTCGGGCGCGATGCCCGGCTGCGCCACCATCAATGCACGCATGGCCTGGAGGATGTCCCACCGACCGCCGTAGTTGGCGAGGATGGTGACCGTCAGGCCCGGATTGGCAGCCGTCTTGGCCTCCGCCTCGCGGATCAGCAATTGAATGCGCGGGCTGAATGCCGACAGGTCGCCCACCACGCGCAAGCGGATGCCATTGTCATGCAGCTTGCTCACCTCGCGGCGCAGCGCTGTCATGAACAGCTTCATCAGGAAGGTGACCTCTTCGGCCGGGCGGCGCCAGTTCTCGGAGCTGAACGCAAATAGCGTCAGGTAACCGACTCCTCGGCGCGCCGCAGCTTCAACCGTTGCACGCACGGCGTCGAGGCCACGGCTGTGCCCCGCCACGCGCGGCAAATGGCGCTCGGTGGCCCAGCGGCCGTTGCCATCCATGATGACGGCAACGTGGCGCGGGGTATCGGCGGTGTCCGGCACCGCCTGTGTGGAACTGATATGCATGAATCGGGCTTCCCGCAGCCGGCACTCAACGCGCCAGGCTTGGGAGACGGCCTTACACCGTCATGATTTCCTTGTCTTTCTCGGCAACCAGCTTGTCGATCTCGGCGACGAACTTGTCGGTCAGTTTCTGCACCTCATCGCCACCGCGACGCTCGTCGTCCTCCGAGATGGCCTTGTCCTTGACCAGCTTCTTGAGTTGCTCGTTCGCATCGCGGCGCAGGTTGCGCACGGCGACCTTGGCGTCTTCGCCTTCGCCCTTGACGACCTTGGTCAGCTCCTTGCGGCGCTCTTCGGTCAGTGCAGGCGTCGGGACGCGGATGATGTCACCCATGGTGGCGGGGTTCAGGCCCAGATCCGCCTCACGGATGGCCTTCTCCACGACCTGCACCATCTTCTTTTCCCACGGCTGCACGCCGATCGTGCGTGCGTCCACCAAGGTCACGTTAGCGACTTGGCTGATCGGCACCATCGAGCCGTAGTAGTCGACTTGCACGTGATCGAGCAGGCCGGTGTGGGCACGCCCAGTGCGAATCTTGGCCAAATCCGTCTTGAGAGCCTCGATCGACTTCTGCATCTTCTGCTCGGCATTCTTCTTGACATCGGCGACGCTCATACTTCCTCCGAACGATAACGGCGGTCTGCCGGACATGCGCCCCGGAGTTCGACACAGGGCACCGGCAAAACCAAAAAGACAATAGGCGATTTTACATGGAAGCCGCTCGCCAACGCCATTTACGCGGGGTCAGCGAACGGTAAAAAGGCGATTACCAGACAGTTTCTCGCGGGCCTCAGACGTGCACCAGCGTGCCCTCGTCTTCACCCAGAATCACGCGCTTGAGCGCACCCGGCTTCTGAATCGAGAACACCTTGATCGGCAGCTTCTGGTCGCGGCACAGCGCGAAGGCGGTCGCATCCATCACCTGCAGGTTGCGCGAGATGGCCTCGTCGAAGGTGATGGTGGTGTAGCGGGTGGCGCTCGGGTCCTTCTTCGGGTCGGCGGTGTAGACGCCGTCAACCTTGGTGGCCTTAAGGACGATCTCGGCCCCGATTTCCGAGCCGCGCAGCGCGGCTGCAGTGTCGGTGGTGAAGAACGGGTTGCCGGTGCCGGCCGCGAAGATCACGATCTTGCCCTCTTCCAACTGGCGGATCGCGCGGGGGCGGATGTACGGTTCAACCACCTGGTCCAGGCGCAGCGCCGATTGCACGCGGCCTTCGAGGTTGGCGTGACGCATGGCATCCTGCAGGGCCAGTGCGTTCATCATGGTGGCCAGCATGCCCATGTAGTCGGCCGTGGCGCGGTCCATACCTGCCGCACCGCCCGCGACACCGCGGAAGATGTTGCCACCGCCGATCACCACCGCCACCTGCACGCCCAGCCTCACGATTTCGGCGATGTCGTTGACCATCCCCTCGATGGTGCTGCGGTTGATGCCGAAGGCATCATCGCCCATCAGGGCTTCGCCGGAAAGTTTGAGTAGAACGCGCTTGTAGGCAGGCATGGAGATCCTCTTGACGATTCCTGGTACGGGAGACAGGAAAGGGGGAATGACAGCTGCGACAGACGAAGCGGCGGGGCTTCGCTCATCTCGCAACCTTCTTGCGCGGAAGCCGTCTGGGCTCAGTTCAGCCAAACGATGCCCGCGCAAGCAGGCTGCACCTACAAACAGGGCACCTTGCGGTGCCCTGTTTGCTCGGCATTATACGATCGCGCCGATGGAGAAAAGTTGCCCTGCCGGCCTGCGCCGGCGGGCGGATCTCCGTTCCATCGGAAGCAATCGCTGCAGCATTACGCCTGTTGCTTTGCAGCAGCCACTTGGGCGGCCACTTCAGCAGCGAAGTCGTCTTGCTTCTTCTCGATGCCTTCACCCACCACGAACAGCGTGAAAGCCTTCACGGTCGTGTTGGCAGCCTTGAGCATCTGCTCAACGGTCTGCTTGTCGTTCTTCACGAACGGCTGGTTCAGCAGCGAAACTTCCTTCAGGTACTTCTGCACGCTGCCTTCCACCATCTTGGCAACGATTTCAGCCGGCTTGCCCGATTCAGCAGCCTTCTGCTCAGCAACGCTGCGCTCCTTGGCAACCAGATCGGCCGGCACGTCATCAGCCGACAGCGACACCGGCTTCATGGCTGCCGCTTGCATTGCTGCGTCCTTAGCCGCCACTTCGTCGCCTTCGAACGCCACCATCACGCCGATACGGGCGCCGTGCAGGTACGACGTCAGCTTGCTGCCTTCGTATCGCTTGAAGCGGCGGATCGTCATGTTCTCGCCGATCTTGCCGATCAGACCCACGCGCACGTCCTCAACCGTCGGGCCGAAGCCGTCTTGCGACAACGGCAGCGCGCCGATAGCCGCCACGTCAGCCGGGTTGTTCTTCGCGATCAGTGCAGCCACCGAGTTGGCGAATGCCAGGAAGGAGTCGTTCTTCGAAACGAAGTCGGTTTCGCAGTTGATCTCGACCAGCGCGCCGGTCGAACCGTCCACTGCAGCAGCAACCACGCCTTCAGCGGTGATACGGGCGGCAGCCTTGCCAGCCTTGTTACCCAGCTTCACGCGCAGGATTTCTTCGGCCTTTTCCAGGTTGCCTTCGGCTTCCGTCAGGGCCTTCTTGCATTCCATCATCGGCGCGTCGGTCTTCGCGCGCAGTTCTGCCACCATGCTTGCGGTAATTGCCGCCATTTCATGCTCCTTGTTTCAGATCGTCGTCCAGCTGCGCGCGAATTGGTTTTCGCCCGTCGTCACGCTATGCCGGCCTGTCGTCCGGGTTGTATCCGGCCGCCCCACGAAATACGACGCGCGCGGGACATCCGGATGACAAATTTCAAAAAAAAGGGGCGTTTGTTACGCGCCCCTGTCTGGCCATTGATTCCGATGCAGCGCATCGAAGCGGCCTGACGCGCTTCCCGCTCGACAATGCGGCGGGCGCGCGCCTTCTTATGTTTTAGCCTTCTTGGACTTCGACGAAGTCGTCGCCGCCGCGAGCAGCCTCAACCACTTCTTGGACCGCGTTTGCACGGCCTTCCAGGATCGCGTCGGCCACGCCGCGCACGTACAGCGCAACAGCCTTGCTCGAGTCGTCGTTACCCGGGATAACGTAGTCGATGCCTTCCGGCGAGTGGTTCGTGTCAACCACGCCGATGACCGGAATGCCCAGCTTGGCAGCTTCGGTCACGGCAATCTTGTGGTAGCCAACGTCCACCACGAAGATGGCGTCAGGAATGCCACCCATGTCCTTGATACCGCCGATGGACTTTTGCAGCTTGTCCATTTCGCGCTCGAACATCAGCGCTTCCTTCTTGCTCATGGTGTCCGTCGCGCCAGCTTCCTTGGCGGCTTCCATGTCCTTCAGGCGCTTGATCGAGGTCTTGACCGTCTTGAAGTTGGTCAGCATACCGCCGAGCCAGCGGCTATCGACGAACGGCATGCCTGCACGAGCGGCTTCCTCAGCCAGGATCTCGCGCGACTGGCGCTTCGTGCCGACGAACATGATGGTGCCCCGGTTGGCTGCCAGTTGGCGCACATACTTCAGTGCGTCCAGGTACATCGGCAGCGTCTTTTCCAGGTTGATGATGTGAATCTTGTTGCGATGGCCGAAAATGAAGGGGGCCATCTTCGGGTTCCAGAAGCGGGTTTGGTGGCCAAAGTGGACACCAGCTTCCAGCATTTCGCGCATGGTCACGGACATGAAATTCTCCAGTCGGGTTAGGTCTAAAGCCGCCTCAGACACCCCTCGCATGCGATACGAGAAGCACCCGCGGTGAAGCGGCTCGCGATTTCAAGCACCGCCAGCCACATGGCCGGCAATCTGCTCAGCCAGCGATTATAGCCCCAAAAACCCAATCAACTCAATACCTTCCAAGCATTGACAGCGAACGAACCGAGACCGGCACCGGGCGCCCAAAAAACCCGTCCGGGCCGCTTTGGTGCGATAATCCATGCTTTAGATACAACGCGGCGCTTCGTCCGCTTGCGTGCAGAAAGAGTCACAGCATGGCCGTTACCATTCATACCGCCGAAGACATTGCGCAGATGCGCGTGGCCTGCCGGCTTGCGTCCGAAGTCCTGGATTACATCACCCCGTTCGTCAAACCGGGCGCAACCACGGGCAAGCTGAACGAGTTGTGCCATGCCTACATGCGTGACGTGCAAGGCACTGTGCCGGCACCGCTCAACTATGCACCGCCGGGCTACCCCCCCTTCCCCGCCTCGATTTGCACGTCGGTCAACGACGTCATTTGCCACGGCATTCCGGGCGACAAGGTGCTCAAGAACGGTGACATCGTCAACCTGGACATCACCGTCATCACCAAGGAAGGCTACTACGGCGATACCAGCCGCACTTTCATCGTCGGCGAAGGTTCGATCCTGGCCAAGCGGCTGACGCAGGTAACGTTCGAGTGCATGTGGAAGGGCATTGCCGCCGTGCGCCCGGGTGCGCGCTTGGGCGACATTGGCCACGTGATCCAGCAGCACGCCGAAGCCTCCGGCTACAGCGTGGTGCGTGAATATTGCGGCCACGGCATCGGCAAGGTGTTCCATGCAGATCCGCAGATCCTGCACTACGGCCGCCCGGGCACCGGCATGGAACTGAAGGCCGGCATGATCTTCACGATCGAACCGATGATCAACGCGGGCAAGCGCGACATCCGCACGATGCCCGACCAGTGGACCGTCAAGACGCGTGACCGCAGCCTGTCGGCTCAATGGGAGCACACCCTGCTGGTGACGGAAACCGGCTATGAAGTGCTGACCGTCTCGGCGCTGACGCCGCCGGCACCGGAATTCGTGCACGAAGGCACGCCGGCCACGGCCTGATTGAACTTGGCAGTGCGCTCGCCCATGAGTGCACTGCAGTGGCCGGCGCAGCGCCGGCCCGACTCTTGCAGCGACCGGATATTTCCTCCGGTCGTTGTTTCATTCGCGCTCCATTCATGCACACCGCCGCTGCCATCAACCCCGAGATTTCACCGCGCGACACCCTGAAGGCCGAACGCACGCACCTGTTTGCGCAGTTCGACCAACATGCCAACGTGCACCAACTTGTGACCAAGTTGGCCCGCGCGGTGGACCACGCGTTGGTGCAACTCTGGCAAGACGAGCAGATGCCCGCCGATTGCGCGCTGATCGCGGTGGGCGGTTACGGGCGCGGCGAGCTGTTCCCGCACTCCGACGTCGACATCCTCCTGCTGCTGCCTCAGGCCGCAGACAAGGCTCCCGAGTCCCTTCAAGCACGCCTGGAGGCATTCATCGGCCGCTGCTGGGATATGGGGCTGGATATCGGCTCCTCGGTGCGCACGGTGGACGAGTGCATACAGGAAGCCGCGCAGGATGTGACGGTGCAGACGTCGCTGCTGGAAGCGCGTCTGCTGACCGGCGACGAGGGCCTGTACCGCACGTTCGAGACGCACTACCAAGACCACCTCGACGCCACCGACTTCTTCCAGTCCAAGCTGCTGGAAATGCGCCAGCGGCACGCCAAGTACCAGGACACACCCTACTCGCTCGAGCCCAACTGCAAGGAAAGCCCGGGAGGCCTGCGCGATCTGCAGGTGATCCTGTGGATGACGCGGGCGGCGGGCTTTGGATCAAGCTGGAACGAGCTGCTTGCCAACGGGCTGCTCTCGCGCCGTGAAGCGCAGGAACTGGCGAGCAACGAACGTCTGCTCAAGACCATTCGCGCGCGCCTGCATATGCTGGCTGGACGCCGCCAGGATGTGCTCGTCTTCGATCTGCAAACACAGCTGGCCGAGGCCTTCGGCTACCGCTCGACCACCGCCAAGCGCGCCAGCGAGCAGATCATGCGCCGTTACTACTGGGCGGCCAAGGCGGTCACGCAGCTCAACACGGTGGTACTGCAGAACATCGAGGCACGCCTGTTCCCGACCGAGCTTGGCATCACGCGCAAGATCAACGAACGCTTTGTCGAGCGCCAGGGGATGCTGGAGATTGGCGACCCCGACCTGTATCAGCGCGAGCCGACGGCCATCCTGGAGACATTCCTGCTGTATGAGCAGGTGCGCGGCATCAAGGGGCTATCGGCCAATACGCTGCGCGCGCTCTACAACGCCCGCACGCTGATGGACGTGAAATGGCGCAAGGACCCGGCCAACCGCGCGCTGTTCCTGGAGATTCTGCAGCAACCGCAGGGCATTACCCACGCATTGCGCCTGATGAACCAGACCAGCGTGCTGGGGCGGTATCTGCTCAACTTCCGGCGCATCGTCGGGCAGATGCAGCATGACCTGTTCCACGTCTACACGGTGGACCAGCACATCCTGATGGTGGTGCGCAACATCCGCCGCTTCGCCATCGTCGAGCACACGCACGAGTTCCCGTTCTGCAGCCAGTTGATGGCGAACTTCGACAAGCCGTGGGTGCTGACCATCGCTGCGCTGTTTCACGACATCGCCAAGGGGCGCGGCGGCGACCATTCCGTGCTCGGCATGACCGATGCGCGGCGCTTCTGCAAGGACCACGGCCTCGCCAAGGAAGATTCCGATCTGATCGTCTGGCTGGTCGAGCATCACCTGACGATGAGCCAGGTGGCACAGAAGCAGGACGTGGGCGACCCCGATGTGATTCGCCGCTTTGCCGACCTGGTGGGCAATGAGCGGCGCCTGACTGCGCTGTATCTGCTGACGGTGGCCGACATTCGCGGCACCAGCCCCAAGGTATGGAATGCGTGGAAGGGCAAGCTGCTTGAAGACCTGTATCGCATGACGCTGCGTGCGCTGGGCGGCGCAACCACCGACCCGCACGCCGTGCTGGAAGGCCGCAAGGAACGCGCGCGCGCCCTCCTGCGCCTGGCCACGGTGGAAGACACTGCCTATGACGCGCTGTGGAAACAGCTCGACGTGGGCGTGTTCCTGCGCCATGGCGCGAGCGACATCGCCTGGTTCACGCGGCACTTCCATCACCGGATGGACACCACCATCCCGATCGTGCGGGCACGCATCTCGCCGGTGGGCGAAGGGTTACAGGTGGCGGTGTACTCGCCCGACCGACCCGACCTGTTCGCACGCATCTGCGGCTATTTCGAGCGCAAGAGCCTGACGATTCTCGACGCCAAGATCCACACCACCAAGCACGGCTACGCGCTCGACACCTTCCAGGTGGCCGACACGGGCACCGGCTTGGTGGAGCCTGGCCATTACCGCGACATCATCACACTGGTCGAGCACGAACTGGCCGAGCAGATCTCACGCGAAACCGCCCTACCCGAACCGCCGCGCGGACGTATCTCGCGCCAGTCCCGCAGCTTCCCGATCAAGCCGCGCGTCGATCTGCGCCCGGATGAGCGTGGGCAGTACTACCTGCTGTCCATCTCAGCCACAGATCGCACCGGCCTGCTGTATGCCATTGCCCGCGTGCTCGCCCACCATCGCGTGTCGGTGCACACCGCGCGCATCAACACGCTGGGTGAACGCGTGGAAGACATTTTCCTGGTCGACGGCGCACGCCTGACCCAGGACACCAAACTGCAACTCGCGCTGGAAAGCGAGCTGCTTGATGCGCTCGCCATCTGAGCGCCAGCCTTACCGGTTTTGATTCATGACTACCGATTCTGACGATTTCCCGAGCGACGACGACAAGCGCCGCAGCGACCCGACCCAACGTGCCACCCGCCCGGGCAAGCGCACCACGCTCGGTGTACGCCGCGACGACGAAGGCAATACCGTGCGCTCCACCGGCAAGCCTCTGCGCGCCTCCGACCTGAACCGCGACCGCCTGCCGCTGCGCCCGTCGCAACGTCGCCCCGAGCCGGCCGAGGGTGAGCGCAAACCGCGCCCACCGCGCCGCGACGGCAACAACGACACCGCTCAACCACCGCGCCGCGCGCAGAGCGATCGCCCGCCCCGCCGGTTTGACGACGAACGTCCGCCGCGCAAGTTTGGCGACGACCAGCGACCACCGCGCCGCTTTGAAGACCGTCCTCCGCGCCGGTTTGACGATGAGCGCCCACCGCGCCGGTTCAGCGACGACCAACGTCCGCCCCGTCGCTCTGATGACGAGCGTCCGCCGCGTCGTTTCGAAGATCGCCCGCCACGCCGGTTTGATGATGAACGCCCACCGCGCCGGTTCAGCGACGACCAACGTCCGCCCCGTCGCTTTGATGACGAGCGTCCGCCGCGTCGTTTCGAAGATCGCCCACCGCGCCGGTTTGATGATGAACGTCCACCGCGCCGGTTCAGCGACGACCAACGTCCGCCCCGTCGCTCTGATGACGAGCGTCCGCCGCGTCGTTTCGAAGATCGCCCGCCACGCCGGTTTGATGACGAGCGTCCGCCGCGTCGTTTCGAAGATCGGCCACCACGCCGGTTTGACGATGAACGCCCGCCGCGCAAGTTCGGCGATGATCAACGTGCGCCGCGTCGGTTTGAGGATCGCCCGCCACGACGTTTCGATGACGAGCGCCCACGCCGCTACGGCGACGATCAACGCGCGCAGCGCCGTGATGGCGATCAACGTCCTCCGCGACGCTTTGACGACGAGCGCCCGCCGCGTCGATTCGATGACGAGCAACGGCCATCGCGTCGCTATGGTGACGACCGTGCACCGCGCCGTTTTGACAACGACCGTCCTCCACGTCGCTTTGAAGAGCGTTCGCAACGTCCGGAGCGCGAAGAGCGTGCACCGCGTCGCACCGAGGAAGAGGCACCACGCCAAGCCCCGCAAGCCGACGAGAGCGGACTGGTCCGCCTGTCCAAGCGCATGTCCGAGCTGGGCCTGTGCTCGCGCCGCGAGGCCGATGAGTGGATTCCGCGCGGCTGGGTGCTGGTGGACGGTGAGCCCGTCACCGAGCTGGGTTCGCGTGTGAAGCCGGATGCGATCATCGAAATCCATCAGGCTGCGCGTTCTGAGCAAGGCGAACGTGTGACCGTGCTGCTGCACAAGCCGGTCGGCTATGTGTCGGGCCAGGCGGAAGACGGCTACCAGCCTGCTGCCGCGCTGTTCGTGCCGGAAAACCAGTGGGAAGAAGACCCCACACGCAAGCGCTTCGCACCGTGGCAACGCAAGGCGCTGGCCCCGGCTGGCCGCCTCGATATCGACTCCACCGGCTTGCTGGTGCTGACGCAGGACGGCCGCGTGGCGCGCCACCTGATCGGCGAAGATTCGACGGTCGAGAAGGAGTACCTGGTGCGCGTGGTGTGGGACTCGCCGGAAGGCCGGGTCGAGCACGACATCTCCAAGGTCTTCCCGGAAGAACTGCTGGAAAAGTTGCGCTTTGGCCTGTGGCTCGATGACGAAGAGCTCAAGCCCGCGAAGGTGAGCTGGCAGAACGAGGAGCAATTGCGTTTCGTGCTGCGTGAAGGCAAGAAGCGTCAGATCCGCCGCATGTGTGAACAGGTGGGTCTGGAGGTGGTTGGCCTCAAGCGCATCCGCATGGGTCGCATCGTGCTGGGTGACCTGCCGGTCGGTCAGTGGCGCTTCCTGGGGCCGTTCGAGAAGTTCTAAGGCACGCCTCTGCCCCAATAAAAAACCGGTCAACGCACAACGCGCTGACCGGTTTTTTTATGACCACTGCAGCTAGATCAACGCTGTGGCGGCTGACAGGCTGCGCCCGTAGTGTTGGCCGATGCCGGCGTGCCGAACACGGCCTGTGCACCGCATCGCGAGCCGAACATCTTTGCCTGATCGTGCCCCACGCCAATCACCTCGTGCGACTGGTGATTGATGCGCTTGCGCGGGCCGGCAAGGTGACGCTCGTAGCGCCAGTAGTTGCGGGCCCGATCCAGACGCGTCGGACCTTCGGCTTCGGCGCCGCAGGTCTTGTCGAGCACGCGATGGTTCGGGTCGTTATCGCTCGTGCCGACCAGATACGTCACGTGGCGCTGTGCATAGCGGCTGAACAGCACCTTGCCGCTCTTGCCGGCGGCATACGGAACCATGTCGACCATGCCGTACTTGTAGTGATCGTAGTCCGGGCAGGTGCGCGTGCTGTAGCGGGCGAAGCCCTTGCCGTGCGGGCGATCCGGCGTGAAGTACAGATACGACGATGGATTGGCAACGACGTAGTTCAGATCGATACCGCGCTTGCGGATGCCTTCGTCCACGTTGTTGAGCACGGCGTAGCGCTGCACGATCTGGCCGCCGCCCGAGTGGCCAGCCACCGTCACGCGCTTGACGCTGGGTGCACGCGCTGGGTCGGTCACGTAGCCGATCAAATCATCTAGCACCTTGAGCGAACTCAGCTCGGTGTACGGCGCATTGGTGGCGTTGAAGCCGCCGATCCAGCCGTCCACCGACCACACTGGCATGCCGTCAAAGCCTTTGCCAGCATCCGGCTCACCGGGAAAGTTCGGAGCGATCAGCAGGACTTCATCGGGATTGCGGCCGCTGGCCGCGAGCAGATCAGCGCCAGCTTTGTAGTAGTCGTTGCCGTTGCGCTGCAGGCCGTGTTGCACGAGCACGACCTCGCGAATGCCGCTCAGGTCGCCGTCAAGCGGATGGTTGGCGAAGACCGGGAAGTCGTAGGCAGCGGCATCGCTGCCCAGATGCACGCGCTGCCAGACCGGGCCCTGGGGCTTCTCGGCAGCCGGTGCGGTGGCCGTGTCCGTCGTCTGAGGACCGGCGCACGCCGCCAACCCAAGCAAGACTACCGCGGCCATCCCAAGCGCCAGCCGGCGCCACCCCCTCAAACCATCACGCTTCATATCATCTCCGTCGTGGATGAAAAAATGCACCCACCCGCCCCCACGGACGGGTGCGGCGCTCCCACAGTCACGATCCGCCGTCGGCTCAGTCGTCGTGATTGGCAGGCAGTTCTGGAAACAGGATTTCGGTAAAGCCGAAGCGGGTGAAGTCCTTCACGCGCATGGGGTACAGCACGCCCTGGAGGTGGTCGCACTCGTGTTGCACGACGCGGGCATGGAAGCCCTCGGCAATGCGGTCGATGGTGTGGCCGTGCTGGTCAAAGCCGGTATAGCGCAGCCGCGTGTAGCGTGGCACTACACCGCGCAGGCCGGGCACCGAGAGGCAGCCTTCCCAGCCCTCTTCCGTCTCTTCGGTGAGTGGTTCGATGGTCGGGTTGATGAGCACCGTCTTGGGCACAGCCGGCGCATCCGGATAGCGCTCGTTGCGATCGAACCCGAAGATGACGACCTGCAGGTCCACGCCGATCTGCGGAGCCGCCAGGCCGGCGCCCCGCGCGGCGTCCATCGTGTCGAACATGTCTTCGATCAGCGCGGTCAGTTCGGGCGTATTGAAGCGCTCGACCCGTTTTGCCACGCGCAGCAGGCGGCTGTCGCCCATTTTGAGGATGTTTCGGATCATGCCGAGTCTCCCGCCGATTTCTGGCTATTTTTGCAACAGCGCGAGCATACCCGCTTCATCCAGAACCTTCACCCCCAGTTCTTCCGCCTTGGCGAGCTTGCTGCCGGCCTCTTCACCAGCGATGACATAGTCGGTCTTCTTCGATACCGAGCCCGACACCTTGGCGCCGGCGGCTTCCAGCATCGCCTTGGCGTCATCGCGCGTGAGGTTGGGCAGCGTGCCGGTCAGCACGACGGTCTTGCCGGCAAGGATGCCCTCTTCCGCCACCTCGGCCGGCATGACTTCGAGCAGTTCGTTGCGCAGTGCATCAAGCTGCACGAGTTGCGCACGATGATCATGCGCGCCCAGCCATTCGAGCAGCGATGCGGACACGTCCGCCGGTAGGCCGGCCAACTGCCCGGCTTCCACTGCCGCCAATTGCGCGAGCGTAGGGGCCGCCACCGCCAGTTGCTTGGCGCGCGTCGCCGTCAACTTGGGCACGCCGAGCGTGGCGTACAACTCCGCCGGCTCCAGTTTTTCTCGTAGTTTGGCGTTGGGCGCGTGCTCGCCTTGAGGGGTGACGCCGGCTTCGAGCAGCGCATCCAATGCCTGCTGATTCTTCGGCTCGGCAAAGAAATCGGCGATGGCCTCTGCCACCGTTGCGCCCACGTCCGGCAACGCCAACAACAACGGTGCCGGTGCACGCCGGATCATGGCCAGACTACCCAGCCAATCGGCGAGTGTCTTGGCGGTCGATTCGCCCACGTGGCGAATACCCAGCGCAAACAGGAAGCGCGCCAGTGGCGGCGTCTTGCTGGCCTGAATACCTTCAAGCAGGTTCTCTGCCCACTTGGTGGCGATCTTGCCGGCGGCAACGGTCTCGGGGGTCACGCCGTCGCGCTCGTCGGCGCGGCGCTTCATCTCGAGAAAGTCTTCGAGCTTGAGCTTGTACAGATCGGCGATGCCATGCACGTAGTCGAGCTCGACCAGGTTGTCGATATAGCGCTCGCCCAGGCCCTCAATGTCCATCATGCGGCGCCCGGCAAAGTGGCGGATCGCCTCCTTGCGCTGCGCCGAGCAGAACAGCCCGCCTGAGCAGCGGGCTACCGCTTCGCCTTCTTCGCGCACCACGTGCGAACCACACACCGGGCACGTCTTCGGCAACAGGTAAGGTCCGTGCTCGGGCACCCGCTCCGCGTTGAATAGATCGCTACCGGGCTTTTCCACCATCGGGCGCCGCTCAAACACCACGCTCACCACCTCGGGGATCACGTCGCCAGCGCGCCGTACGATCACGGTGTCGCCCACACGCACATCCTTGCGGCGGACTTCGTCTTCGTTATGGAGCGTCGCGTTGGTGACCGTCACGCCGCCGACGAACACCGGCGCGAGGCGCGCCACTGGTGTGATAGCGCCCGTACGACCAACCTGTTCTTCGATCTTCTCGACGGTGGTCAGTGCTTCCTGCGCCGGATACTTGTGCGCCACCGCCCAGCGGGGCTCGCGCGTGCGGAAGCCCAGCTCGCGCTGTAGTGCCAGATCATTGACCTTGTAGACCACGCCATCGATATCGAACGGCAGGCTGTCACGCTTGGCACCAATGGCGGCATGGAATTCGACCAAGCCTTCGCCGCCCTTCACCGCCGCACGCTCCTTGCTGACCGGGAAACCAAATGCCTGCAGTGCATCGAGCATGCTGGAGTGCGTCTTGGGCTGGCCATGCCAGCCAACGACTTCGCCCAGGCCATAAGCAAAAAACGAGAGCGGGCGCTCGGCGGCCATCTTCGGGTCAAGCTGACGCACGGCACCGGCAGCGGTATTGCGCGGATTGACGAAGGTCTTGTCCCCACGCTCGCGCTGACGGGCATTGAGCTTCTCGAAATCGTCACGGCGCATATAGACCTCGCCGCGCACTTCCAACACCTCGGGCACAGACCCGGCCACAGGCGTAAGCCCCAGCGGAATCTGGCGGATCGTGCGGATGTTCTGCGTGACGTCTTCGCCTGTGGTGCCATCGCCGCGTGTGGCTGCCTGTACGAGAAAGCCGCGCTCGTAGCGCAGGTTGATCGCCAAACCATCGAACTTCAGTTCGGCGGCGTATTCGACGGGCGGATCGGTCTCATCGAGGCCCAACTCGCGGCGCACGCTGGCATCGAACGCGCGGGCACCGTGTTCGGTGGTGTCGGTCTCGGTGCGGATCGACAGCATCGGAATAACATGCCGGACCTGCGCGAACTCCGGCAGGATCCCTCCGCCCACACGGAGCGTGGGCGAGTCAGGTGTCTTCAGTTCGGGATGTTCAGCTTCCAGTGCTTCCAGCTCGCGGTACAGCCGGTCGTATTCGGCGTCCGGCACGCTGGGCTGGTCGAGCACGTAGTACTCGTGGGCGTAGTGGTTGAGCGTGGCGCGCAGCCACGCTGCCCGCGTCTCGGGCGTTGCTCCGGACGCGGGTTCTGCGGTCTTGCTCATGGGAATTGGGGAACGCGTCAGTGGCTGAACAAGCGCACCGCGGCGCTGGAACCGGCAGGCACGCCGCGCGATTCAAGCTTGTCGTACAGCACCCGCAGATGCTTCTGGATGGCAACGAAGGACTGCTCCGTCAACGGACGCAGGTTGTCGTCCACCACCTGCGCGCCCATACGCTGCGACAGCGTGTAAGCGTACTCGCAAACCAGCTTGAACGGCTTGGATGCCTCTTCAGCCACTGGCACGTCCAGCAGCAGCGTGATCTGGCGGCCGGCCTTGACGGTCAGGTCATCGCGCAGGAAGTTGGTGTCGCCAAACTGCAGCGTGAACAGCGCGCGCTGCACGCCGTCGGTGCCGGCGTGGTAGCGCGTGAAGCGCGTGCCATCGCGCGAGAGCACCAGGCCGTCCTGCGTGGCCACGGTCTGCACGTAGGCGGCCGACCACGGTGCGCCGTCGGAGATCACGCTCACGCCAAGCTGCACGTCGCACTCGGCGGCAAACGCGTCGAGCTCGCGCGCATTGGCGATGGTCTCGTTCATGTCGGGCAACTCGGGCACGGCATCCGCCGCGTCCGACAGTGGGTCGATCGCGGTGATGAACTCCGAGAACTCCAGCGCGTTGAGCGGACCGGTGCGGTTGGCCAGTTGCACGGCCACCTGCAGATCCAGGTAGCGCTGGCCGGCGCGAATGGCTTCCCAGGCGTTTGCCGCGGGGTTCAGGCCTTCCACGTGGATCTGCTTGGTCCCTGCACGGCGCAGCTTGGACAGCGCCGGCAGCAGGCGATCCCCCGACACTTCGCGCTCGGGATGCAGCGAAACGATGCAATCGATCAGCGGGTCGATCACGCCGTTGGCCGGCTCCAGCGAGCCGGGTGCGGGCTCGACCGCCTTTTCCGCTTGACCCGTTTCGGCGGCCTCCCGCGCAGCCTCTTCGCTGGTGGGTGTGAGTTCAGCGCCGATCACGCCAGCTTCGGTTTCCGCGCTGCCGGTGGACGGTGCATGCGGTTGCGGCGCGAGGCCGGGTTCCAGGCGCGGCTCGACGCGACCAGCCTCATCTCGCTCGCCACCCAGCGCCGGTTCGTGGCGCTCGTTTCCTGTCCAACCTTCACCGCGTGGGGCCTCGTCAACAGACGGGTTGTAGGCTTCCGGACGGCGTGCCTTGCGAATCTGCCACTGGTTGTAGACCACGATCACCAGTACGAAAACAACACCAGCGCCCAGCAGCGCCATGACCAGGTTGTTGTCTTGCATTTACGCGGCCTCCGCCATGGTCAGTGCGGCATCCATATCCACCGCCACGATCCGGGACACGCCTTGTTCCTGCATGGTCACACCGATGAGCTGTTGCGCCATTTCCATCGCAATCTTGTTGTGAGAAATAAAAACGAATTGGGTCTTGTCGGACATGCGCTTGACCATGTTGGCGTAGCGCTCGGTGTTGGCGTCGTCCAGCGGCGCGTCCACCTCGTCCAGCAAGCAGAATGGGGCCGGGTTCAACTGGAACATCGCGAACACCAGCGCAATCGCGGTCAGCGCTTTCTCGCCGCCCGACAGCAGGTGAATCGTCGAGTTCTTCTTGCCCGGCGGTTGTGCCATCACCTGCACACCCGCGTCGAGAATCTCTTCGCCGGTCATGATCAGCTTGGCTTGGCCGCCACCGAACAGCGTCGGGAACAGCTCGCCAAAGTGATGGTTGACCTGATCGAAGGTGCCTTGCAGCAGCGAGCGCGTTTCCTGATCGATCTTGTGGATCGCGTCTTCCAGCGTGGTGATGGCGTCGTTCAAATCGGCCGATTGCGCATCGAGGAAGCCCTTGCGCTCGCGTGCCGCGGCCAACTCGTCCAGCGCAGCCATGTTGACCGGACCCAGCGCGTTGATGGCGTTGTTGATGCGCGTGACTTCGCCTTGCAAGTAGGAAGGCTTCAGGTCGCCGGTCAGGCGTTCTGCCAGCACGGCCTCATCCACGTTGGCCGTGGTGAGCTGCTCGGAGAACTGCTCTTGGTTCAGGCGCGCAGCCTGCTCCTTCAACTGCAGTTCGGTGATGCGGTCACGCAGCGGTTGCTGGGCGCGTTCAGCGGTCAGGCGCTGTTCATCGAAGGTGCGCAGCTGGGCCGTCAGCGCATCCAGTTCAATGCGCGCTGCACCGAGCTTTTCTTCCTTCTCGGCACGGCGCTCCAGCGCCTCCTGCAGGCCGGTGTGCGCGGTCTGCTCGTTGATGGTTTCGAGTTCGGCGCGGGCGTTTTCCAGCGTCAGCACGATCTGCTGCGCCTGGTCGGTCGCGACCTGGATGTTGCGCTTCAACTCGGCAATGCGGTTGCCCAGGTTGCGCTCGGCAAAGTGAGCTTCCTGTGCGCCGCGTTCCAGATCGCGCAGTGCGTTGCGGGCATCGCCCAGGCGCGCTTCCAGTGCTTCGAACGCCTGCTGGTTGTCTTCAAAGCGCGCCTGCATGTCGGCGAGTGCCGCGTCGTGCTGCTCGAAGGTGGCCTCGGACTCAGCGCGGATGGCGCGTTGTTCTTCGATCTGCGCGCGAATTTCTTCCAGCTCGCTGTCGATCTGGCCGCTGCGGGCGTTGTAACGCTCCATCGCCTGGGAGAGCTTGAGCACGTCCATCTGCAGCACGTGCACACGACGCGTTGCCTGATCGGCGCGAGCACGCACATGTAGCAGTGCCTGGCTGGCTTGCGTGTAAGCCGCATCTGCGCGCACGGCAGCGCTCTTGGCCTCGTCCGACAGCAGCATCTGCGCACGCACCTGCTTGTGCAGATTCTCGATTTCCTGCGCGCGGGCCAGCATGCCGGCCTGCTCGGAATCCGGCGCATACAGTTGCACCGACGATTGGCCAATCAGGTGCCCAGCCTTGACGACAAACGTACCGCCTTCCGGCAACGTCTGGCGCGCGGTAAGCGCAGCCTGCATGTCGTCAGCGATATAGACGTCGGCCAGCCAGTCCTGCAGCACGGCACGAATGCCCGGCTCCGTCACCTGCACCAGCGACATCAGCGGACGCAGCCCTGCTGGTGCCTCGATGGGCTTCGCAGCCGGCGGCGGCGCATAGAAAGCCAGCTTGGCGGGCGGTGCGTCAGCGGCAAACGCCTTGATCCAATCGAGGTTGGAAACCTCCAACGCGCCGAGCTTTTCGCGCAGCACCGATTCCAGCGCGGGCTCCCAACCCTGCTCGATCTGCAGCTTCTTCCAGAAGCGCGGCAGTTCGCTCAGTTCATGCTTGGCGAGCCACGGCTGGACCTTGCCGTCGGTCTGCACGTTTTCCTGCAGTTGCTTGAGCGCGGCAAGGCGGGCTTCCAGGGTGGCGATGGCGGCCGCTTCGGCTTGCACACGGTCCTGTGCGGTGCGACGGGCCTCGTCGAGTTGCGGCAGTTGGATCTCGGCGTCTTCCAGCGCGGCCTGCGCTTCGGCCAGGACTTCTTCCTGTTCGGCCAGTTCAGCACGCAGTGTTTCGAGCTGTACGTCGTCCGGCTTGTCGAGACCACTGGATTCTTGCGACAGGCGCTCGCGGCGCTGCTCCAGTTGCAGCAACGCCTGATCGGCATTGCGCTGGTGCGCGGCTTCCAGCTTGAGCGCCTGTTCCGACTGCAGAATGGCTGCACGCTGGTCATTCAGCGTGGTCTGCGCATCGCGCCATTGGGCCTCCAGGCTAGGCAGCTCGTCCGACTTGCGAGCGACTTCCTCGGCCGCCTGCGCTGCGCGCTCCTCAGCCATGGCGAGCTCTTCTTCGGCGGCGGCCAGGTCTTCCTGCGCCTGCTCGCCCTGCGTGTGCCATTGATCCTGCTGCGCGGTCAGCGTGGCGATCTGCTGCTGGATCCGGTTGCGCGACTCCACCACGTAGCGGATCTCAGCTTCCAGGCGACTGACTTCGGCGTTGGCCTCGTACAGTGCGCCCTGCGCGGCGTGCATGGCATCGGACGATGCGTAATGCGCAACGCGCTGCGTTTCCAGCTCGGCTTCGATGTGGCGCAACTGCGCAGTCTGCGCTTCGAGATCGATCTGCGCCTGTTCAATGGCACGCTGATGGCGTTCCTGCTCGCCTTGCGCCTCACGCTTGCGCAGCAGCCACAGCAGGTGCTGCTTCTCTTCGCCATCGGCTTGCAGGGCCTGGAAGCGCTGCGCGACTTCGGCCTGGCCCTCGAGCTTCTCGAGGTTGGTGCCGAGTTCGCGCAGGATGTCTTCCACGCGGGTCAGGTTTTCACGCGTGTCGGACAGGCGGTTTTCGGTTTCGCGGCGGCGTTCCTTGTACTTGGAGACGCCCGCGGCCTCTTCCAGGAAGATGCGCATGTCATCGGGCTTGGCCTCGATGATGCGCGAGATCATCCCCTGCCCGATGATGGCGTAAGCGCGCGGGCCCAGGCCCGTGCCGAGGAAGATGTCCTGGATGTCGCGGCGGCGCACCGCCTGGTTGTTGATGAAGTACGACGACGTACCGTCGCGGCTCAGGACGCGCTTGACCGCCACTTCGGCGTACTGGCTCCACTGGCCTGCGGCCCGGCCTTCGGCGTTGTCGAACACGAGTTCGACGCTGGCCCGGCCAGCCGGCTTGCGCTGGGTGGAGCCGTTGAAGATGACGTCCTGCATCGACTCGCCACGGAGTTCCGCAGCGCGTGATTCGCCGAGCACCCAGCGCACGGCGTCGATGATGTTGGATTTACCGCAACCGTTCGGGCCGACGATGCCGACGAGCTGGCCCGGAACGTGGAAATTGGTCGGATCGACGAAAGACTTGAAGCCTGCGAGCTTGATCGAGGAGAGGCGCACGTTGAGGTCGTCTCGAAGGGATCAGTAAGAGTGATGAAGCGGGCACCCAAGACATGCGCCGTCGCAATCACACCAACGCCACGGGGCGCGGGATTGCAAGGCGCGCGCCGGGGGCGCGGATGGCGTCATCATACCATCGGGCACCCGGGCTCCAGCCAATCCGAACGGCACAAAAATGGACGAAATTTGCGATCCCAGAAGGCAAATTGCTGAGGATTTGTCAGCAATTTCACCTTTCGGACATGCCGGCATCAATCCGGCCTGCGCGTGCGGGAAACATCCGGGCTGGCCAGCCAGTCCAGCAATGCCCTGTGCAACGCAGCAGCGTCCTGAATTTGTGGCGCATGGCCCGCATCCGGAAACTCCACCAGCGTCGCACGCGGAATCGCCTTGGCAGCGGCCCGACCCAGTTCCGGGTAGTTGCCCAGGCGGGCGCGCACTTCCGGGGGCGCCGCGTCCTTGGCGATGGCGGTGGTGTCCTTCTGGCCGATCAGCAGCAGTGTCCAGGGGCGCACTTGGCCGAATTCGTACACCACAGGCTGTGTGTAGATCATGTCGTACAGCAGGGCCGAGTTCCAGGCCACAAGGTCTCGCCCCGGCCCGCGATACATGCCGGCCAGCATCTGCACCCAGGGCTCGTAGTCGGCGCGCCATTGGCCCGCGTAGTAAGTGGATTGCTCATAGGCGCGGATGCGCTCGGCGGTGGTCTGCTTCTCACGTGCAAACCATTGGTCGACCGTCATGGATGGCACGCCCTTGGCCTTCCAGTCTTCCAAGCCAATCGGGTTGATCATCACCAGCCGCGAAACTTCGGTCGGATACATCAGCGTATAGCGCGTGGCCAGCATGCCGCCGGTCGAGTGGCCGATCAGGATGGCCTGCTGAATGCCCAGCGAGGCCAGCAGCGCATGCGTGTTGCTCGCCAGTTGCTGGAACGAATACTGATACGCACGCGGCTTGCTCGATTTGCAGAAGCCGATCTGGTCCGGCGCGATCACGCGATAGCCGGCGCTCGTCAACGCCTGGATCGTGCCATCCCAGGTGGCCGCGCAGAAGTTCTTGCCGTGCAGCAGCACTGCGACCTGGCCGTTGGCCTGCTCGGGCTTGATGTCCAGATAGGCCATCTCCAGCGCATTGCCCTGGGATTCGAACTTGAACAGGTGGACCGGCGCCGGATAGTCGAAGCCCTCCAGCCGGGGGCCATACGCGGGGCCGCTCTCAGCGGTGGCGACTTGCGCGGACACACCCGACATTGCCAAGGCGGCAACCAGCGCAACGGAAATCGAGCGAAGCAACATCAGCACACTCCTTGATGGATTCGTGAAACGCCTGCACTACTTGCGTCGCGACAGCCCCGACAGCGCGCCCGCCAGGATGATGCAGGCACCGCCCACCATCTCCTGCATCGACAGGCGCTCCGACGTGAGCAGTGCCGACGATACGGCCGCCACCACGATCTCAAACAGCATCAACAGCGCGGCGCGATTGGCTGGCAACCGCTGCAGACCGCGCTGCACCATCGCATTGCCGCCCACCAGCACACATGCCATGCCGAGCAGCAGCATCCACGTGTTGAGTTGCGTGATTGCGGCAGGCACCGCCTGCACGCCATCGAGCAGAACCGCCGCCGGCAAGCCCACCAGGGCACAACCGGTAAAGACGACCACGGTACGCATTTCCGGCCGCATGGTCGGATGCCGCTGCCCGGCCAGGCGCGAGAGCACGTTGTTGCACGCGAAAGCCAGGCCGGCAATCAACCCTGCCCATTCCGCCGCCGAACCCGGCCACGGCGTACCGGCCTGCCCTGACCACAGCATCAGCATGGCACCCGACAAGGCCAATGCGAGCAAAACACCGCCGCGCAGCCCCAGGCGCTCATGCAGCCAGAAGCGCGCCAACAGGGCCGTCCACACCGGCGTGAGGTAGAACAGCAGCAGCACGCGCATGACCGTGCCGTGCACCGTCCCCCAGACAAAACCAGCGTTGGTGATACCTGCCGCCAGCCCCAGCGCCGGGATCACCCAGGACCATTGGAAAGTGGGAAAGTGCCGCCGCAGCACCACGGCCGCGATCACGGCGGCCACGGCGCCCGTCACCGACGAGGCCAGCATGCTGCCCAGCCCCCAGCCGGCGAGCAGGCGGTACGGATACCAGGAAATCCCCCAGACCGAGGCACCCACGAGGATGAACAGTGCCGCCGTCCATTGCGGCTCGTGATGGGTGGCGCCGTCTGCCGAGGGCGCCGAAGAGGCAATCGTTGTCATGAATCCAATAAAAAACGGCGGAAAACCGCCGCTTCCAGCAATGTCTTGGCGTGGCCAACACACGTTGGCCGTATAATTTCGGGCTCCGCCCGCAAGCACCGAGCTTGCCCACCTAACCCGCCCAGCACTGTGAATCCGCGCCTGTCCGCCCTGCAGCCGTATCCGTTCGAGAAACTGAAAGCGCTCGTCAAGGACGTGACGCCCAGCGCCGTCCACACGCCAATCAGCTTCGGCATCGGTGAGCCCAAGCACCCGACGCCAGCGCTTATCAAAGATGCGCTCGTGGCCGCGCTCGGCGGGCTGGCGAATTATCCCACGACGCTGGGCTCCGATGCACTGCGACAGTGCATCGCCGCATGGTTGGAGCGCCGCTACGGCCTACCGAAGGTCGACCCGGCCACCGAGGTCATCCCCGTGAATGGCTCGCGCGAGGCGCTGTTCTCGTTCGCCCAGACCGTGATCGACGGCAGCAAGCCCGGCGCGCGCGTGCTGTGTCCGAATCCGTTCTATCAGATCTACGAAGGCTCGGCGCTGCTGGCCGGCGCGACGCCGCTGTTCGCTAACAGCGACCCGGCGCGCAATTACGCTCCCGATTTCGATTCGATCACGCCGGAAGAATGGCGCAACGTGCAGCTCGTCTTCGTGTGCAGCCCGGGCAACCCGACTGGCGCTGTGCTCACGCTGGAAGACTGGAAGCAGCTCTTCGCGCTGTCGGACGAATACGGTTTCATCATCGCGTCGGATGAGTGCTATTCCGAAATCTATTTCGACGAGGCCAACCCGCCGCTGGGCGCGCTGCAGGCTGCGCACCAACTGGGCCGTGGCTTTGATCGGCTGGTGATGTTCTCCAGCCTGTCCAAGCGCTCCAACGTGCCAGGCATGCGTTCGGGCTTCGTGGCGGGTGACGCCAAGCTGCTCAAGGCTTATCTGCTGTATCGCACGTATCACGGCAGCGCGATGAGCCCGTCGGTGCAATCCGCTAGCATCGCCGCATGGAATGACGAGACCCACGTGCGCGACAACCGCGCGCAGTACGTCAAGAAGTTCCAGCAAGTCACGCCGATGCTGGCCGAAGTGCTGGACGTAGCCCTGCCTGACGCGGCCTTCTACCTGTGGGCCAACGTCAATCGGACGGGCCTGTCGGACACTGAATTCGCACGTCAGCTCTTGGCTGCCAAAAACGTCGCCGTGCTGCCGGGCAGCTACCTCGCCCGCGAGGCGCACGGCACGAACCCGGGCCAGGACTACGTGCGCATCGCCCTGGTGGCCGGTGTGGACGAGTGCCTGGAAGGCGCGCGCCGCATTGTCGAGTTCTGCCAGCAACGCTGATCCTCTACCCCTTTTTTGAATCTCTCCTAGAGCCAACAAGCCATGACGCAACAACTGCAATCCCTGATCGATCAAGCGTGGGAAGACCGCGCCAACCTGTCGCCCAAGGCCGCTCCGGCCGATGTCCGCGAAGCTGTGGCCAACGTGATCGGCCAGCTCGACAAGGGCGCGCTGCGCGTGGCCGAGAAGAAGGACGGTGAGTGGATCGTCAACCAGTGGATCAAGAAGGCCGTGCTGCTGTCGTTCCGCCTGGAAGACAACGCGCCGATGGCCGCTGGTGGCTTCACGCAGTTCTACGACAAGGTGCCGAGCAAGTTCGCCAACTACACGGCCGAAGACTTTGCCGCTGGCGGTTTCCGCGTGGTGCCGCCGGCCGTGGCGCGCCGTGGTTCGTTCATCGCCAAGAACGCCGTGCTGATGCCGTCGTACGTGAACATCGGCGCCTATGTGGATGAAGGCACCATGGTCGACACGTGGGCCACCGTCGGTTCGTGCGCGCAGATCGGCAAGAACGTGCACCTGTCGGGTGGCGTGGGCATCGGCGGCGTGCTGGAGCCGCTGCAGGCCAACCCGGTCATCATTGAAGACAACTGCTTCATCGGTGCGCGCTCGGAAGTGGTGGAAGGCGTGATCGTTGAAGAGAACTCGGTGATCTCGATGGGCGTGTACCTGGGCCAGTCGACCAAGATCTACGACCGCGAAACCGGTGAAGTCAGCTACGGCCGCATCCCGGCGGGTTCGGTGGTGGTGGCGGGCAACCTGCCGTCGAAGGACGGCACGCACAGCCTGTACTGCGCCGTGATCGTCAAGAAGGTCGACGCCAAGACGCGCGCCAAGGTTGGCCTGAACGAGCTGCTGCGCGGCGACTAAATAGGAACGGTGGGCGTGTCGTGTAGTCTGACCGGCACGCCAACCAACCTGAACGCAGCATGTCCGGAAAATTCGACAAACTGCGCCAACGCATCATGGGTCTTGATCCAAACACCATCGGTACCGTCTTGTCTCTGCTGCCCACCATCCTGGAGCAGGCCAACAAGACCATCGACAAGTTCAAGAACCGCAAGAAAGCCGGCACCGAAGCTGCACGCGCAGAAGGTGCCGCGCCCGACCCGAATACCCGGATTGCCGAGCTGGAAGCGGCAATCCTGCAGCAGGCCGAATCGGTCAAGCTCCTGGCCGAGCAACACGCCATCACGATCGACGCCCTGCGCGATGAGGCCGCACGGCTCGAACGCCGGTTGAAGCGCATGACGTGGCTTGCATCCATCGGCTTTGCGCTGGCAATCGCTGCACTCGTCATCGCTCAGCAAGCCTCTCGACACTGATCTCGAATCCCACCATGACGACCCTGCACGGCATTCCCAACTGCGACACCGTGAAGAAAGCCCGCACGTGGCTCGAATCGAACGGCGTTGCGTACACGTTCCACGATTTCAAGAAGCAAGGCGTGAGCGCCGACATGCTGGCCGGCTGGCTCAAGCACGTGCCACTCACGACGCTGCTTAACCGCAAGGGCACCACGTGGCGCGCGCTGTCGGATGCCGACAAGGCCCGCGCCGAAGACGAAGCCGGTGCCATCGAGCTGATGCAAGCCAACCCATCGCTGATCAAGCGGCCGGTGCTGGTGCATGGCAAGAGCGTCAACGTAGGCTTCTCGGCTGACCAATACGCCGGCCTGTTCTAACCCAAACAACATCACCGTGACCGACATGTCGCCCACGCTTGCCCTCACTGAAGACCTGATCCGCCGCCGCTCCGTCACGCCCGAAGACAAGGGCTGCCAGGACGTGCTGATCGAACGCCTGACCGCCGCCGGCTTCGAATGCGAAACCGTGGTCAGCGGCCCGGACCACTTTCGCGTGACCAACCTGTGGGCCGTCAAGCGCGGCCGCGCGGGCACAGAGGGCAAGCTGCTCGTCTTCGCCGGCCACACCGATGTGGTGCCCACCGGCCCCGTCGAGCAATGGCACTCCGACCCGTTCGAGCCCACGCACCGCGACGGCAAGCTCTACGCGCGCGGCGCGGCTGACATGAAGACGTCCATCGCTGGCTTCGTGGTCGCATCGGAAGAATTCGTGGCCAAGCATCCGGACCACGCCGGCTCGATCGGCTTCCTGATCACCAGCGACGAAGAAGGCCCGGCGCACGACGGCACCGTCAAGGTGTGCGACCTGCTGCGCACGCGCGGCGAGCGCCTGGACTACTGCGTGGTGGGCGAGCCGACGTCGGTGTCCACGCTCGGCGACATGGTCAAGAACGGGCGACGCGGCTCGCTGTCGGGCAAGCTCACGGTGAATGGCGTACAGGGTCACATCGCCTATCCGCATCTGGCCAAGAACCCGATCCATCTGGCCGCGCCCGCGCTGGCCGAACTGGCCGCCGCCAAGTGGGACGACGGCAACGAATACTTCCCGCCGACCACGTGGCAGATGTCGAACATCCACGGCGGCACGGGCGCGACGAACATCATTCCCGGCCACGTCACCATCGACTTCAACTTCCGCTTCTCGACTGCGAGCACGCCGGACGGCCTGAAGGCGCGCGTGCAAGGCATCCTCGATGCGCACGGCCTCGACTACACGCTCGACTGGACGCTGGGCGGCGAGCCCTTCCTGACCGAGCGCGGCGACCTGTCCGAAGCGCTCGCCTCCGCCATCCAGGCCGAATGCGGCGTGACCACCGAGCTGTCGACCACCGGCGGCACGTCGGACGGCCGCTTCATCGCCAAGATCTGCCCGCAAGTAATCGAATTCGGCCCGCCGAATGCGAGCATCCACAAGATCGACGAGCACGTCGAAGTGGCCTTTATCGAGCCGCTGAAGAACGTGTATCGCCGCGTGTTGGAAACGTTGATCGCCTGATGGCCCGCAACGTCGAGATCAAGGCGCGTGTACGCGACGTGGCAGCGCTGCTGGAACGCGCCGCGGCCATCGCCGATTCAGGCCCTGAGCGCATCGATCAAGACGACACCTTCTTCGCCTGCGCGAATGGGCGCCTGAAGCTGCGGCAGTTCTCGCCCGAGCGCGGTGATCTGATCCACTACTTCCGCGCCGACAGCGCCGGCCCGTGCGTGTCCAGCTACAACATCGTGCCGACCAACGCGCCCGATGCGCTGCGTGACACGCTGGCCGCTGCCATCGGTACCGCCGGCCGCGTCATCAAGGTGCGACAGCTGTATCTCGCCGGCCAGACGCGCATTCATGTGGATACCGTCAAAGACCTCGGTGATTTCGTCGAACTCGAAGTCGTGCTGCGCGATGACCAATCCGAAGACGACGGCGTAGCCATCGCCCATCAACTGATGCACGCCCTCGGCATTGCCGAAACCGACTTGCTCGACGTTGCCTACGTCGACCTGCTGGCTGCCAAACAACACTGAGCCAAACATGACCTCCCACACTCTCCCCGCCTCCCACCCGTTCACCACGGTGCGCGATCTGCTGCGCTACGCCGTGTCGCGCTTCACTGCTGCTGGCCTCGTCTTCGGCCATGGCAGCGAGAACGCCTACGACGAAGCTGCCTACCTGCTCCTGCACACGCTGCACCTGCCGATCGACACGCTGGAGCCGTTCATGGACGCGCGCCTGCTGCCCGAGGAGGTGGCCGCCGTGCTGAAGGTGATCGAGCGCCGCGCCGTCGACCGCGTGCCCGCCGCGTACATCACACACGAGGCGTTCATGCACGGCATGCGCTTCTACGTGGACGAACGCGTGATCGTGCCGCGCAGCTTCATCGGCGAATTGCTGGAAGAAGGCTTGGAACCGTGGCTCGACCAGGAAGACGGTCCGACCGACGTGCTGGAGCTGTGCACCGGCTCCGGCTGCCTGTCGATCCTTGCGGCGCTGCAATGGCCCAATGCGACGATCGATGCGGTGGACCTGTCGCCGGATGCGCTGGTGGTGGCCAATCGCAATGTCGACGAATACAAGCTGGAAGACCGCATCCGCCTGCACGAAGGCGATCTGTATGCGCCGCTGCCGCCGGGCGTGCACTACGACGTGATCCTGACGAACCCGCCGTATGTGAACGAAACCTCGATGCAGGCGCTGCCGCCGGAGTACCTCGCCGAGCCGCGCATGGCTTTGGCCGGCGGCAATGACGGCATGGACATCGTGCGCCGCATCCTGGCTGATGCCCCGCGCCACCTGAAGCCGCACGGCGTGCTGGTGGTGGAGATCGGCAATGAGCGCGAGAACGTCGAAGCGGCGTTCCCGGATCTGGACTTGGTTTGGCTGCCGACCAGCGCTGGCGAAGACCAAGTCTTCTTGGTCACGCGCGAGGCGCTATAAGCGCGCGGCGTTCCGGACTCGATATTTCAGGTTCGGAACCCGCTGTTTGAGGTTCAGGAACACCAGACGCCGGGCTCTACGCTCGGCGTTTTGCGTTCCAGACGCCGTGGTTGAGGTTCCGGACTCGGTGCATAGGGTTCTGACCCTTCAGGGGCTGCGTTTGGAACCTCGCATTCCCCACTCGGGGCTCCGTGACTGCTGTTCAGAAGCTCACGTTCGGCGTTCGGAACGCAGCGCGTCGAGTGCAACAGTCAGAGGAAGCCGGCGTTGCCGCGCTGGCGTCAGGACCGAACCTCGTCGCACGCGTCTTTCACGACGCAGATGGAAAACCGCTTATCGAATACCTGGCCGCTTGGGCAGTGGTCGAAGACCGCTTGCAATTGGGCGTCGCAGGTAGCGTACGCCGTGGTGCAGTTGGTGCGCACGGGTTGCTTGGGGCCGCGGTTGGTGCCGTCGTCGACCATGAAGCGGGCAGATGGCGCGGGGCATTTGAAATCGGCGGCGGCCTTGGCCAGGGCGGCGGCGGCTTTTTCGGCTTTGGTGGTCTGCGGTGTGGGGGGCTGGACGGGGATGGGCGGCGGTCGCAGGCCGTTACCGTTACTGCTAGCGCACACAGCAGTGTGGTGAGTGTGAGTGCGCGGGTCATGGGGGGCTCCTTCGGGGTTGGATACCCTGAAGTTTACGCTGGGGTGCGCGTTTGTGGTCCATCCCTTGTTTCGTCCCCTGCCGGGGCCGACCTACTTTCTTTGTCTTGCCAAAGAAAGGTAGGCAAAGAAAGGCGCGCCCGAGATGGCGACTTCCCCTTGAATTTATGTAACCGTGCGGAGGCGGGGAAAACTCGCTTCGCTCAGACAGTTCCCCGCCTTGTTTCCGCCCGCTTACAGAAATTCAAGGCGCCATCTAGGGCAGGTACGGCCAAACCGTCTGGGTGCGTGGGTTGGCGCTATAGCTCGCGCTGCGTCTTTCTCAACGCAGCATCGCCGACATGGCGGAGAGGCTGTTGAGCATGCGCACGGCGTGTTCGACGGAATCCGCTGCGAAACGCAGCATCGTTCCATCCACGCGTTCCAACGCGGGCCATTGGCAGAACAGGTCGGCCAGTGCGGGCGTTTGCGTTTGCAGGCGGCACACGATGGGCGCCTGGATGCGCAGCGGCATGCTGAAGTGGCCGCGCTGCACGGTAGCCTTTACGGCCGCATAGATCGCTTCGCACGACTGCTCGGGCGAGAGCGATGTCCCTGCGTTTTGCCCTTCTGCCTGCTTGGTCTCGACAAACGTAGTGTGCGGCAGCAGCGGCTTGGTCTCTTTGATGAAGACGTCGTCGCCGCTGGCCACGGCCACGGGCACGCCGCGTTCGCCGGCCAGGGCGCCGTAGAGGCCTGCCTCGCCCAATTCCTGCTCGTTAAACCAGACGCGCGTGAACGCGAAGCTGTTGATGGTGTGCGCCAGCACACCACGGCTGCCGGCACGGGCGTGGTAGCCGATCATGCAGACCGCATTGCAGCCATCCACGCCGGCCATCATGCTCAGGTAACGCGGTTTGCCGAGCACGAAGCGCGCGCGGCGGTCGATCGAATCGGGGATGAGGTTGCGGAAGCCGCCGTGCGAATCGTTGACGAGGACTTCCGTCGCGCCACCGTCGAAGGCACCGCGTACAGCGGCGTCGGCTTCGGCGGTCATCCAGCGGCGGGCGCGTTCGTATTCGGCATTACCGGCGCGCGTCTGCTCGGGGTGGAACACGTTGGCGACGCCTTCAATGTCGGCGGAAATCAGGATTCGCATTTGGTGGGTCAAATCAGTTCGGTCAATGCGCGGCGCGTGTTGCCGTCGCGGCCGGTGACGGCTTCGGCATGGAACAGCGCGTGCACGATGGCTTGTTCCACGCTGTCGGCGGCGGCTTGGAACAGCGGGTCGAGATGCGATTCGTGTGTCATGGCGAGGGCCGGCATCGCACGCGTGCCCTGGTGCGGCACGGTGTAGGCCGTGGAGAACGCCAGTGCGATATCGCCGCTGCCGTGGCCGTAGACGGAGCCGGTGCGTGCCAGGCCCGCACCTGCGCGCAAGGCGAGGCGACGCAACTGGCGCGCGTCGAGCGGCGCGTCGGTGGCGAGCAGCATGATGATCGAGCCCTTCTCTGGCTCGGGTGCGCGGGCAGCCAAGGCCTTCGCCAGCTCCGCGCCGATATGGCGTCCTGCCAGCGTCAGGTTTCCTGTCACGCCAAAGTTGGAGAGCACGAGCGCACCGACTGTACGTTGCGTGCCGTCAGCCAGCAGCACCACGCGTGAGGCGGACCCGATACCGCCTTTTACGCCGAACGATGACATCCCCCGCCCTGCACCAACCGCGCCCTGCTCGAACGTCTCGGCAGCAGCGGCATACGCGGCCTCGTAGTGCACGTCCTGCACGGCAAACGCCTGCAGGTCATTCAGAAAGCCGTCATTGCACTCGAAGACGAGCGGATTGACGGTGGACCATGCGCGACCGATCTGCGGATTGGCCGCGACAGCTTGGCGGATCTGCGCTTGCGCCACGGCGCCCACGGCAAACGTGTTGGTCAGCGCGATGGGCGTTTCCAGCACGCCCAGCTCTTCCACCTGCACGAGGCCGACACTCTTGCCGAAGCCGTTGATGACCGCGCATGCGGCCGGCACCTTGTCGACGAACGGGTCGCCGGCATGCGGGCGTACCACGGTCACGCCGGTCTGGATGTCGCCGCCGGCAATCGTGGCGTGGCCAACGGTGACGCCCGTCACATCCGTGATGCTGTTACGCGGCCCGGCCGGCAGTGCGCCGATGGTGGGAAGACTGATGGACATCCGCAACATCTCAACGACGGTCGATCTTCGGGTCCAGCGCGTCACGCAGGCCGTCGCCGAGCAGGTTGAACGCCAGCACGGTCAGGAAGATGGCCAGGCTCGGGAAGATCGCCACGTGCGGCGCCGTCACCATGTCGGCACGCGCTTCGTTGAGCATCGCGCCCCACTCCGGCGTGGGCGGCTGTGCGCCCAGGCCCAGGAACGAGAGGCTGGCGGCGGTGATGATCGACGTACCGATCCGCATCGAGAAATACACGACGATGGACGAGATCGTGCCCGGCAGGATGTGCCGCATGATGATCGTCCAGTCCGACGCGCCAATGCTGCGTGCGGCCTCTACATACGTCAGGTGCTTGAGCATGAGCGTGTTGCCGCGCACCAGCCGTGCAAACGCCGGGATGCTGAACACCGCCACGGCAAAGATCACGTTGATCATGCCGTTGCCCAAAATGGCCACGATGCCGATCGCCAGCAGAATGCCCGGGAAGGCGAACAGCACGTCGGAGATGCGCATGACGATGCGGTCCCACCAGCCTTCGTAGTAGCCGGCCAGCAGGCCCAGTACGGTGCCGATGATCGCGCCGATGATGACCGACACGAAGCCCGCTTCCAGCGAGATGCGCGTGCCCATCAGGATGCGGCTGAAGATGTCACGGCCGAGCGAATCGACGCCGAACCAGTGCTGTGCCGACGGGCCTGCGTTGAGCGCGTCATAGTCGAAATAGTTCTCCGGATCGAACGGCACGATGTGCGGCGCGAGGATGGCGATCAACGCCAGCGCGATCACGAACACACCGGCGCCCATCGCCAGATGCTGCTTGCGGAACTTGCGCCAGAACTCCGTCCACGGGGTGCGGACAGGTTCGGTGGCGGCTTGCGCGGCGATTGCCGGATTGGATGCCTGCGTCATGGTGGCCCCCTTACTTCTTGTAGCGGATGGTCGGGTTGATCACGGTGTACAGCATGTCCACCACCAGGTTGATCAGGATGAACTCCAGCGAGAACAGCAGCACCTCGGCCTGGATGACCGGGTAGTCGCGCATCTCCACTGCGTCCACCAGCAGGCGCCCGAGGCCCGGCCAGTTGAACACCTTTTCCACCACGATCGAGCCGCCCAGCAGGAAGCCGAACTGCAAGCCCATCATGGTCACCACCGGGATCATCGCGTTGCGCAGGCAATGCTTGATGACCACCACCGTCTCGCGCACGCCCTTGGCACGGGCGGTGCGCACGAAATCTTCCTGCAGCACTTCGACAAACGAGGCGCGGGTGAAGCGCGCCATCACGGCGGCCACTGCGGCGCCCAGCGTGAGAGACGGCAGGACGTAGTGTTTCCAGGTATCCGCGCCGATGGACGGCAGCCAACCGAGCTGCACGGAGAACACCTCCATCAGCAGCATGCCCAGCGCGAAGGCAGGAAACGAGATGCCGGACACGGCAAGCGTCATGCCCAGGCGGTCCGGCCATTTGTTGCGCCACACGGCAGAGGTAATGCCGATCACCATGCCAAAAATCACCGCCCACACCATGCTGGCGATCGTTAGGTTCAGCGTGGGCCAAAAGCGTTCGCCGATCTCTTCGCTCACCGGACGCTTGCTCCGCAGCGACGAACCGAACTCGCCGCGCACGGCGTTGGTGAAAAAGCGCACGAACTGCTCGGGCATCGGCTTGTCCAGGCCCAGGTCGCGGCGCACGAGGTCAACGGTCGCCTCGTCGGCTTCGGGGCCGGCAGCCAGGCGCGCAGGATCCCCCGGCAGCAGGTGCACGAACAGGAACACCAGCACCGCCACAATCAGCAGTGTCGGGATCACGCCCAGCACACGTTTTACGAAGTAGTTCAGCATGGCAAATCCACCACAGACGGCAATTCAATGGCCCGCGCACAGGCTGCACGCGGGCCGGTACAGCATTGAGGCTTACTGCTTGATGTCGATGTCGTCAAAGCTGAACGAAGCGTCCGGTGCGACATACACACCCGACAGGCGCTTGGAACGCGCGTAGACGATCTTCTCGGTCACCAGGAAGGCCCAGGGTGCGTCTTCCCAGATGCGCTTCTGTGCGTCGGTGTAGAGCTTGGTCTTCTCGGCTCGGTCGGTGGTGCGCAAGGCGCCGGCAATGTCCGCATCCACCTCGTCGTTCTTGTAGTACGCCGTGTTCAACTGCTTGGGCGGCATCGATTCCGAGGCCAGCAGCGGACGCAGCGCCCAGTCGGACTCCCCCGTCGAAGACGACCAGCCCATGTAGTACATGCGCACGCCAGCGTCTTCCGGCTTCTGCACGCTCTCGACCTTCTCGACGCGTTGGCCGGCTTCCAGCGCCTGCACCTGCGCCTTGATGCCAACCTGCGCCAGCTGCTGCTGCACGAACTGGATGATCTTCTGCGCCGTCGTGTGGTTGTAGGCCGACCACAACTGCGTTTCGAAACCGTTCGGGTAGCCCGCTTCCTTCAGCAGTTCTTTCGCCTTGGCCGGGTTGTACGGCCACGGGCCCAGCTTGGTGGCGTAGTCGACGCCTTGCGGCACCACACCATCCTGCGGCACGGCGTAGCCCGAGAACGCTACCTTGGTCAGCGCATCCTTGTTGATGGCGTAGTTGATCGCCTGGCGCACCTTCGGGTTGTCGAACGGCTTCACGCGCGTGTTGAACGTGATGTAGCGCTGGATGATCGACGGCGCCGCGATCAGGTCCACCTTCGGGCTGGCTTTGAGCACTGCGGCCTGCTCAAACGGAATACTGAACGCGAAATCCGCTTCGCCCGTCTGCATGACGGTGGCGCGCGTGTTGTTGTCCACCACCGGTTTCCAAGTGATGGTGTCGATCTTGGGCAAGCCGTGCTTCCAGTAGCCGTCGAATTTCTTACCCTTCAGGTAGTCGGTCTGCTTCCACTCGACAAACTCGAACGGGCCGGTACCGACCGGGTGGAAGGCGATGTCCTTGCCGTACTTCTTCAGCGCGGTGGGCGAGATCATGGCCGCCGACGGGTGGGCCAGCACGTTGATGAACGGCGAGAACGGCTCCTTGAGCGTCACGCGTGCGGTGTTGGCATCCACCACCTCGGTCTTGGCCACGCGGTTGAACAGCACAAAGCGCTTGAGCTTGTTGGCCGGATCGGTCACGCGGTCCAGGTTGGCCTTGACGGCGGTGGCGTCAAACGTGGTGCCGTCGTGGAACTTCACGCCCTTCTTCAGCTTGAACGTGTAGACGAGGCCATCCTTGCTGACTTCGTAGCTGTCGCACAGCACGTTGACCAGCTTCATGTCCTTGTCGAAGCCGAACAGGCCTTGATAGAACGACTTGGCGGCGCTGAACGATAGCGTGTCGTTGGCGTCGTACGGGTCCATCGTGGTGAAGGTCGAGTAGACCGCCATCACGGCGTCCTTGGCGGCAAAGGCCGGCATGGTGAATGCCGCCAGGGCCAGGCCGCTGGCAACCATGGCTGCGCGCGGGCCGAAAGCAAAGCGATTGAACATTTCCTACCTCCTCAACAAAGATGACGTCTGACTGCGTTCTGTCTTGGGTTAATACGCACCGCCAATCGAATGGCGTGCAACAAAGTGGTCTGGCGCCACTTGCACCAAGGGTTGCACCACCGGCAAGTCGCCGATGGCACGGATGGGGCTGGGGATTTCGTGCGTAGAGAGCTCGCGCTTCAGGTGCCGGCGCGCCGGGTCCGCAATCGGCACGGCGGACATCAGCTTCTTCGTGTACGGGTGCTGCGGGTTCTCGAAGATCGCGCGGCGCGGGCCGATCTCGACGATCTGGCCCAGGTACATCACCGCCACGCGGTGGCTGATGCGTTCAACCACGGCCATGTCGTGCGAGATGAACAGGAACGCAACGCCAAACTCCTTCTGCAGATCGAGCATCAGGTTGACGATCTGCGCCTGAATGGACACATCCAGCGCCGACACCGATTCATCGGCAATCACCACCTTCGGGTTCAGTGCCAGTGCGCGCGCAATGCAGATGCGCTGGCGCTGCCCGCCGGAGAACTCGTGCGGATAACGCGACGCATGCGCGGGCTGCAGGCCCACCTTGTCGAGCAGCCATTCCACACGTTGCTGCGCCTCTTTGCCGGACGCCACCTTGTGCACCAGCAGCGGCTCCATGATGGAGTAGCCGACCGGCACGCGCGGGTCCAGCGAGGCGAATGGGTCCTGGAAGATGAACTGGATGTTTCGGCGCAGCGTCTGGAGCGCGGGCCCCTTCAGCTCGCCGATGTTCTGGCCGGCAAATTCGATGCTGCCGCTCTGGCTGTCCACCAGACGCAAGAGCGACCGTCCCGTCGTCGACTTGCCGCAGCCCGATTCGCCGACCAGCGCCAGCGTCTCACCAGGGTAGAGATCAAAACTGACCTGCTCCACCGCATGCACCCGGCGCGTGACGCGGCCGAAGATGCCGGTGGGCACGTCAAAGCGCGTGACGAGATCACGCACCCGCAGAATGGGTTGCACATCGTGCGAGGCCGCCGGCTGCGGCGTGGTATCGACCGCAGCAGAAGTGCCATCCACGCGCAACAACGGGAAACGCGCCGGGCCATCGGTGCCCTGCATCGAGCCCAGACGCGGCACAGCGGAGAGCAGCGCGCGCGTGTACGGATGCGCGGGCTGCGCAAACACGGTGGCCGATGGGCCCTCCTCCACGCGGTCGCCCTTGTACATGACGAGCACGCGGTCGGCCACCTCGGCCACCACGCCCATGTCGTGCGTGATGAACACCACCGCCATGTGCAGCTCCTGCTGCAGCGCGCGGATCAGTTGCAGGATTTCCGCCTGGATGGTCACGTCCAGCGCGGTGGTCGGCTCGTCCGCAATCAGCAGCGACGGCTTGCACGACAGCGCCATCGCAATCATCACGCGCTGGCGCATGCCGCCCGACAGCTGGTGCGGATAGCGCCCCAGCACATTGCGCGCTTCCGGAATGCGCACCAGCTCCAGCATGCGCAGCGCCTCGGCCTTGGCCTCGCTGGGCGACTTGCCCTGGTGCAGGCGGATCGATTCGGCAATCTGCTCGCCCACGGTGAAGACCGGGTTGAGCGAAGTCATCGGCTCCTGAAAGATCATCGCGATATCAGCACCGCGCACGCCGCGCATGGCCGACTGGCTGGCGTTTGCCAGGTCCAGCACTTCGCCATTGCGGCGGCGCAGGTGCATCTGTCCGCCGACGATTTTGCCGCCGCCGTGCTCCACCAGCCGCATCAGTGCCAGCGACGTGACCGACTTGCCCGAACCCGATTCGCCGACCACGGCCAGCGTTTCACCGCGATCCACATGGAACGACAGGTTGCGCACCGCGTCGACCACGCGCTCGGACGTGGCAAAGCGCACGCTCAGGTCCTGCACCTGCACGATGCGCTGGTCGGGCATCGCAATGGCGCTGTGCTGTTTGGCTGTTGTCACGGCAACTCTCCTGCTTAGCGGTAGATCGACACGACAGGCGCCTCAGCGCCGCGTGCGAACCCGCGGTACATCCCTTCGGTGTTGAACGGCAAGGCGACGTTGCCGTGCGCATCTACGGCGATCAGGCCACCGCGGCCGTTGATGGCCATCAGCTTGCGCATGACCACGTCGTCGCTCGCATCGGCCAGCGACTTGCCGGCGTATTCCATCTGCGCGGCCACGTCATAGGCAGCCACGGCGCGGATGAACATCTCACCCGTGCCGGTGCACGACACAGCCGCCACGTTGTTGGCAAAGCAACCTGCGCCGATGATCGGCGTATCGCCCACGCGGCCAACCTTCTTGTTGGTCACACCGCCGGTGGAGGTGGCGGCTGCCAGGCGGCCTTGCGCGTCGCATGCCACGGCGCCTACGGTACCGAACTTGCTGTCTGGGTCGATAGGCGCGTTTTCCTTTGCCATGAGCGATGCCGCGTCGTGATCGAGCAGCGCCATGCCGTCTTGCTGACGGGCACGCTGCCACTGGGCGTAGCGCGCTTCGGTGTAGTAGTAGTCGGGCTCGACGAACTCCAGCCCCTGTGCCTGCGCGAAGGCCTCCGCGCCCTCGGAGGTGAACAGCACATGCTCGCTGTGCTCCATCACGGCGCGGGCGGCCAGGATCGGGTTGCGCACGCGCTTGACGCAGGTGACTGCGCCTGCAGCCAGCGTGGCGCCATCCATGATCGACGCATCGAGTTCGTACGTACCGGCGCTGGTCAGCACCGCACCCTTGCCGGCGTTGAACAGCGGACATTCTTCAAGCAAGCGCACCGCTTCGGTCACGGCGTCGAGCGCGCTGCCGCCATCGACGAGGATGCGTTGGCCGGCTGCCAGGATGTCGTTCAACGCCTGCTGATAGGCGGCTTCCTTGTCGGCGCTCATGGCCGTGCGAGTGATGGTGCCGGCGCCACCGTGGATGGCAAGAATGGGCGTGGTCATGCGTGGCTCGGTGAAAATCAGTTTTCAGCGGTGCGCTTGCGGCCGCGTCGAGTGGTGGTGGGGGCATTGGCCGCGTCGTTGCCTTGCGCAGCATTGGCGCGCGAGGCCTGGCCGGTATGCAGCCACGGCAGCACGAATTCAGTCAGGCGCTCGGCTGATTCCAGCGAATGCGCAGACCGGTGTGCCACCGCCCCGCACAGCGCTTCAAACAGCGCCACAGCCGCCGTGTCGGAGGTGGCCGAAAACTGCCGCTCCGGGCGCGCATACAGCGCAATGTCGGCCAGCGGCGCGAGCGGCGAAGTCGGGCTGTCGGTCAGCGCGAGCACCTGGCAGCCTTGATCACCGGCTTGCTTGGCCAGGGTGATCGTGTCCGAGGCATAGCGCGGAAAGGCGATGGCGATCAGCAAGTCCTTCGCGCCAATCTTCCGCAGCTGGCGCGCCGCGTCCGACGCCCCGCCCGCCTGCGAGACGGAGATCACCGTGTCGCAGTAGAGATCCAGCCCATGCCGCAGCAGGCCCGCCAGATAACCGCTGGCGCCAAAGCCCATCACGTAGATGCGTTGCGCACCCAGGATGGCATCCACCGCGCGCTCGCAGGCGGCGGGGTCGAGCATGCGGCGCGTGGCGTCCAGATTGGCGATGTCTTCGTTGAGCGAGGCGGCAAAGATCTCTGCGCTGGTGGCCGGGCGCGCCAGTTCGTGGCGCAGTTTCTCGACTGGCGCGAGGGTCGCCTCGAAGCCGCGCAGCAGTCCGGCGCGGAACTGCGGATAGCCGTCAAAGCCCAGCGCCAGCGCAAAGCGGTTGGCCGTGGCAATCGACATGTCCACTGCAGCGGCAAACTCGTCGATGCGCATGGTGGCTGCGCGAAACGGGTTCGCCAGCACGTATTCCGCCATGCGCTGGTGCGCGGGCGTGAGCGTGGCAAGCGCCGCCCCAATGCGCTCGGAGACCGTCGCATCGGCGGCAAATGCGCCTTTCGACACATCCGTACGCTTGCTGGTGGATTTCGCCATCGTTCTGGGCCGTGAAAATTTTGTGTAAATGTATTTTCACGAATCGACCATGTAAAGAAAAAAACTTTCATGACGACCTATGGTTTTCCCTAGGCCGAAAGCGGGTGCACAGATTGCGGGCGAGCGCCGCCTCCTCACGGTGCGATGCACCAGTCCAAACACTCAGCGCGCGCCAGGATCGTGCGGCGCAGCACGCTACAATCCCACCCTTCTCCGATTGTCTAAAGCGCAGTTTTTCGTGATCCGATTCGACGACCTCGTCCTCCAGCGCGGCACCAAGGTGCTGTTCGACCACGCCACCGCCACCCTCAACCCTGGTGAGCGCGTCGGCCTCGTCGGCGTGAATGGCAGCGGCAAATCCACGCTGTTCTCGATGCTGCGCGGCGAGCTGCATGCCGACGGCGGCGAAGTCGCCATCCCGCCCACCTGGCAGGTCGCCCACGTGGCGCAGGAAACGCCGGCGGTGGACCGCAGCGCGCTGGACTACACGCTCGACGGCGACACCCGCCTGCGCGACATCGAACAGCGCCTCGCCGCCGCTGAAGCCGCGCACGACGGCCACGCCCAGGCCGAAGCCCACACCGCCTTTGCCGATGCCGATGGCTACACCGCCCCGGCGCGCGCGCAGGCGTTGCTGCTCGGCCTCGGCTTCACGATGGCGCAGACCACGCAGCCGGTGGCGAGCTTCTCCGGCGGCTGGCGCATGCGGCTGAACCTGGCGCAGGCGCTGATGTGCCCGTCCGACCTGCTGCTGCTCGACGAGCCGACCAACCACCTGGACTTGGACGCCGTGGTCTGGCTGGAAGACTGGCTGTCGCGCTACGCCGGCACGCTGGTGATGATTTCGCACGACCGCGAATTCCTCGACGGCGTGTGCAACGTCACGCTGCATATCGAGCACCAGAAGCTCAAGCGCTACGGCGGCAACTACACGCAGTTCGAAACGCAGCGCCTGCAGCAAATGGCGCTGCAGGAAGCGTCGTACGCGCGCCAGCAGAAGCAGATTGCGCATCTCGAATCGTTCATCACGCGCTTCAAGGCCAAGGCCAGCAAGGCCAAGCAGGCGCAGAGCCGCGTGAAGGCACTGGAGCGCATGGAGCGCCTTGCGCCCGTGCATGCGGCGGCCGGCTTCTCGTTCGAGTTCCGCGAGCCCGATGCGGCGCCCAACCCGATGCTCACGTTCGAGGGCGTCGATTGCGGCTATCCGGGGCCGAGCGAAGACGCGCCCATCACCATCCTCAAGCACCTGACGTTCTCGATCCAGACCGGCCAGCGCATCGGCCTGCTGGGTGCCAACGGCCAAGGTAAATCGACGCTGGTGAAGACGCTGGCCGATACGCTGGCGTCGCTTTCCGGCACGATCCGCCGCGGCAAGGGTCTGCAAATCGGCTACTTCGCGCAGCACCAGTTGGAAACGCTGGACGACAACGCCTCCCCGCTGCTGCATCTGGCGCGCTTGGCACCTGACGTGCGCGAACAGGAGCTGCGCGACTTTCTCGGCAGCTTCAACTTCCGCGGCGACATGGCGACCGCGCCCATCGCCCCGTTCTCGGGCGGCGAGAAGGCACGCCTGGCGCTGGCACTCATCGTCTGGCAGCGCCCCAACCTGCTGCTGCTCGACGAGCCGACCAACCACCTGGATCTCGACACGCGCGAAGCGCTGACCATGGCGCTCGCCCAATTCGACGGCACGCTGATCCTCGTCTCGCACGACCGGCACCTGCTGCGCGCCACGACAGATCAGTTCCTGCTGGTCGGCCAAGGCACCGTCGCCCCGTTCGACGGCGATCTGGACGACTACCGCGACTGGCTGCTCAAGCAGGCCGCCGCCAAGCGTGCGGCAGCCAGCGCGCAAACGGCATCAACCGATGCAGATGGCGCACCTGCCACCAATCGCCGAGACCAGAAGCGCGAAGAAGCCGCCGAACGTCAACGCCTGAATGCGCTGCGCAAGCCGCTGCAGAAGAACGTCGACACGATCGAAAAGCGCATGGCGCCACTGCAGAAAGAGAAGGCAGAACTCGAAGCCTTCCTGGCCGACGGCGCCGCGTATGAGGAGGCCAATAAAACGCGCATGATGGAAAGCCTGCGCCGCCAGGCCGAGATCAACACCGAGCTCGACCAGCTGGAAGAACGCTGGCTTGAGCTGCACGAACAACTCGAACAAATCGGCTAATGCCGGCATGTCCGGCCAAGGAGACCTTGTTGAAGACAACCCCGTCGCCGGACACCGCCACCTCCACCAGCCAGCCGCTGGCCGGCGTGCGCGTGCTCGATCTCACACGCCTGCTACCCGGCCCCGCCGCCACACGCCACCTGGCCGACCTTGGCGCCGAGATCATCAAGATCGAAGATCCCGGCCCCGGCGACTACGCCCGCGACATGATGCGCTCGCCCGCCGACCGCGCGGCCGAACGCCCGAGCCTGTTTTTCCGCTCACTCAATCGCGGCAAGACCGAAGTGCGGCTTGACTTGAAACTCGCCGAAGACCGCGAAGCCCTGATCGAACTCGCGCGCCATGCGGATGTGCTGATCGAGAGCTTCCGCCCCGGCGTCATGGCGCGCCTTGGCGTCGGCTGGGAGACGCTGCGCGCCGCCAACCCGGCATTGGTGATGTGTTCCATCAGCGGCTACGGCCAGGATGGCCCGCTCGCGCAGGCCGCCGGGCACGACATCAACTACGTCGGCTATGCGGGCATGCTGGACCAGTTGGCCAGCGCGGACGGCACGCCCATCGTCCCGAACGTGCAGATCGGCGACCTGTTGGGCGGCGCACTGACGGCGGTGGTCGGCATTCTGGCCGCGCTAGTCGATGCACGCGCCACCGGCCGTGGCCGCTACATCGACGTATCGATGACGGACTCGGTCTTCGCGCACAACCTGATGGCGTTCTTTGCCGTCGGCACGCGCGGCAAGGCCAGCCCGGCCGGTGCGGATCTGCTCAACGGCGGCGTACCGTGTTACGGCGTCTACCGCACGGCAGATGATCGCTTCATGGCTGTTGGTGCGCTCGAATTGAAGTTCTGGCAGACGATGTGCGATGTGCTCGGCAAGCCCGAATGGAAAGGCAAGCACTGGGCCCTCGGCCAGCGCGTCGGCGGCGATGATGCGCTCGCCCTTCGCGACGAACTCGCTGCGCTGTTCCGCACGGCCACACAGGCTGAATGGACCGCACGTTTTGCCGGTGCCGATTGCTGTGTCACGCCCGTGCTGCGCATGGAAGAAGCCCTGCAGCATCCGCTCTTTACCGAGCGCAACAGCGTGGTGAAGGAGAACGGCGAGCCCGTTCAGCTCGCCCTGCCGCTACGGTTTGCCGACTGACGCCGCGTCGGCGCGATCCAGATCGTCCAGCAGGCGCGCGGCTTCTTCCAACTGGTGCTGGCTGAACACGCGAATGCCGTGCTCACGCAGCAGCGCCGCCGTCACGCCCTCGCCGGGCTGCAGTTGGCTGGAAAACGAACCGTCGTAGAGAAATGTGGAACCGCACGACGGGCTGCGCTCGGTGAGTACCGCGACTTGTACACCGGCCTCTTGCGCAGCTTTCAGGGCGCATTGCGCGCCCTGTACAAAGGCTTCGGTCACATCATGGCCGTGATGCTCGACCACGCGAGCCATTCCTTGCAATACGGCTGCGCCGCCACCCGCGCCATGGATTTCTGCGGGCAGCCGTGGCACGGGCAAACCGCCGGCCATCTCGGGGCACATCGGCACGATGCGACCTTCCATCTGCCAACGCGCCAGAATGCCGCCCTCTGTGACAACCGTGCCGCCGTCATAGCGCACCGGCTGGCCCAGCAGACAGGCACTCACCAGTACGCGTTGCATGATGTGCGGCTCCGGCTTAGCGACGCTCGCGGCGGATCATCGCCACCACCAGCGTCAGCGACAGAATCACCAGCCAGATCAGCGACCATACCGGCACCGACAGTCCCAGCACCGGCGGCATCGGCCCGACGCACAGGCCATCGGCCTCGAATACCTGCGGCAGCCATTTGGCTGTGGGCAGCGCATTGACCCAGTTTTCGATCGGGTCGATACCGCACGTCGCCTTCGGATTCAGCAGCAGCGATACGTGGTACCCCGCCACGCACAGGCCAGCCAGCCCGGACAGCATCCCCAGCCCGTGCCACAGCAGCCGCGTGGCCGACGACAGCGCCGCCAGCAAGGAGAACACCCCAATGCCAAGGAAAGCAAACCGCTGCAGGATGCACAGTGGACATGGCTGCAGCCCCTCTACGTGCTGCAGGTACAACGCATAGCCGACCACCCCAAAGGAGATCACGGCAATTAGCAGGAAAAAGGCACGCGAATTGGCTTGCATGGCATTAGCGAATCAGTAGGAACGCGCGATTATCGCATCAAGACCGCGCCTAGCATGCCTGAACCCGCAGAGCGACGGGTTCAGGCGCCTCAGGGCTATTGCGCTTCCAACACGAATCCTGCGACAACCTGATTGGCCGGGAAGTTTGACCAATCCCAGTAGCTCAACACACCACCGATTTCCTTGCCGCTAGGCCCATAAAAACGACCACTGATTTTTCCACCAGATAACAACGTGTAATCGTCCAGCGATCGGAGCTCACAAGAGAATCGATTTGCTTGAACATCAATGTCCGCCTCGCAGGCGAACAGTGCATCCGAAGGTTGCGCGTTCAGCTTCCCCCAATCAGCCTGATCCCTGATTGAGGTCATCTTCGCAACTCGCACGGCAACTTTGTTCGTAGCCATATCAACCGTGGCGTTGACCACTGCTCCAGCAACAGGGTAGCTGGGTGAGCCGATCCAATCACCTGAGTAGCGCAACTTGCCAACAGCTACCCCCGCATAGCCGTGCCGATCAATCGTGGTTAGCTCTGTGGCGATCGTGGGTAAACCAAAGACAAACGCGCCGGTTACCGGCGAATAATCAGTTACATACAAGCCAGTAAAAACGGCTTCCCACGCACCAATAGCGGCATATCCAGTACCACCTTTGGCTCCGAAAAGCGTAAAGCGCAGGCTATTTCCGCTAGAAACGTCATAGTCAAATTGACCAATCCTGATCGTACGAGTTGTCAATGAAACGATTCTCTCATCAAACCCGGTAGCACTGGACCTCAATGTTTCAAGTTGGCTTGCCTGAATACCAATACGGCCCAGGTTTCCGCTCGATGCCCCCGGCTCACCGGCCACCCGAAGCACGACCTGTCCAGTGACTGGATTTTTTATATTGTTGATAACCTCGGTTCCGCTTGGCGGGGGAAATGTGCTGTGCCTTGAATCAGCTGCCATCAGGACACTGTCGACATTGCCAATCGGACCTGGCGGCAGATCGACAATACGCGCGTATTTTGACTCCTCGGGTGGTTGAACCTCCCCGCCTCCCACTGGAGGTTGCGTCACGGGCGGCTGAGCCTCACCACCCGAGCCCGGCTGCTCACCTGGGGAGCCTGGCTCCTTCACCGGCGGAGTTCCCTCACTTGGCGCTCCGCCCCCACCTCCAACAACGGGCACCGCGTCCTTAACGACGCCAGCATCATCAACTGCATCACCCCCACCACCGCACGCAGCGAACATAGCAGAAGCCGAAACAACAACTGCGGCCCTAAAAATCTGCGAAACCTCCACGCCTTACTCCATTTCCGCTTGAAAAGAGCAGGCAATTTAGAGCCACAAAAAAAATCAGTAAATAGAGTTCAGGTTTAACAATAAAAAATAATGAAATACTGATTTTTACACGCTTACCAAGCATTCAGTATCACATGGAGCACGTCATCGCGGCACGCATATTCCGCTTGGTTACCCCTCAAGCCTCCAACGCCCGCACGCGGTCAATCGCCTGCTCGATACGCTCAACCGCAATCACCTCCAGCCCATCGATCGCCTGTTTGGGCGCATTGGCTTTCGGGATGACGGCGATCGAGAAACCCAGCTTGGCGGCTTCCTTCAACCGCTCCTGGCCGCGCGGCGTCGGGCGAATCTCTCCGGCCAAGCCAATCTCACCAAACACGACCAGCCCGCGCGGCAGCGGCTTATTGCGCATCGACGAATGAATCGCCAGCAACACCGCCAAGTCGGCTGCCGGCTCGGTGATCTTCACCCCGCCCACAGCATTGAGGAACACGTCCTGGTCAAAGCACGCAATGCCGGCATGGCGATGGAGCACCGCCAGCAACATCGCCAAGCGGTTCTGCTCCAGGCCCACTGCCAGGCGGCGCGGGTTCGGCACGTTGGCCGTATCCACCAATGCCTGGATTTCCACCAGCAGCGGCCGCGTGCCCTCCTGCGTGACCAGCACGCATGAGCCCGGTACCACCTGCTCATGCTGCGACAGAAACAGTGCCGACGGATTCGCCACGCCGCGCAACCCGCGCTCCGTCATCGCAAACACACCCAACTCGTTGACGGCGCCAAAGCGGTTCTTGAACGCGCGCACCAGCCGGTAGGACGAATGCGTATCGCCCTCGAAATACAGCACCGTATCGACGATGTGCTCCAGCACACGCGGGCCCGCCAACGCGCCTTCCTTGGTCACATGGCCGACCAGGATGGTGGTCACATCGAGCCGCTTGGCAATACGGGTGAGTTGCGCCGCGCATTCGCGCACCTGCGCCACCGAGCCCGGCGCGGAGGTCAACGCCTCCGAATACAGCGTCTGGATGGAATCGATAACGACGACTTCCGGCTTTTCCGTCTCGATGGTTGCCTGGATGCGTTCGAGTTGAATCTCCGCCAGCAGCGCCAGATTCTGGCTTTCGATGCCGAGGCGATGCGCACGCAGCGCAATCTGCGAGCCGGATTCTTCACCGCTCACATAGAGCACACGCCGCGTGGCCGACAGGTTGGACAGCGCCTGCAGCAGCAGCGTCGACTTGCCGATGCCCGGATCGCCGCCGATCAGCACCACGCCACCACCGACCAGGCCACCGCCCAGTACACGGTCAAACTCATCAATGCCGCTGGAGAAGCGCGGCACGTCTTCCGCGTCGATCTCCGACAGCTTGCGTACCGTCGCGCTCGATGCCAGTGATTGGAAGCGCGCGCCCGCGCCGGATGCCGGCTGTGCCACGGTTTCCACCAGCGTGTTCCACTGCTGGCAATGCGGGCACTGCCCCGCCCATTTCGGTGCCGTGCCACCGCATTCGGTGCACGTATAGACCGTCTTGCTCTTGGCCAAACAACCCCCTGCTTGCGGCCGCTACGT